>JBKPEA010000094.1:0-58103 GCA_046728175.1 Thermodesulfobacteriota bacterium
ATCGTGCCCCCTGTGGGCTGGCAATCAAGGACGGTGAGACCCACGACCGCTCGATTCGTAAGCCGGAGTTAGCGGGATAGGTAAATCAGGTTTGCGATTGGACTTCCGGCCAGAAACAGTATCCCGATCGCCCCAACCACCAGCCCGGTTCCCAGCCACCACGGCGAGCGATATTCGGCTCCCAGGACGATCATAAAGAGCGCCCAGACTGGCAGGATCGCCGAGATGCCAAATCGAATTAGCGCGCTGATGGCGCGCTCTGCTTTTTCAACTTGCTCGGCCATCGGTTCCTATCTAGCGATTCCACCGTCACGCTTCAAACCGGTCGTCGCAGGCTCAATCACATAAAGCGCCGGAGGACCCTCCCCGCCTAAAATGTTGGACCTCTCAACGAGTCGTATGCGCATTCGATAGGAGTCCGGCAGCATGGCCAGGTCCCTGTCTCGCGCGATCAGATAGCCTCCGGATGGAGCTGCAAGTTCCTTGCTTACAGCGGGTGGAAGGTCTTTCTCGAATACCAGGGGCGGTACCGGTGCCCCATAGTAGAAGGCCAGTTCGAAATCGGGATCGTGGACCACGAATAGCGGATGACCATCGATCCGTCCGCGAATCTGCGCAACGAAGCTCTTGTAACTGCGTACCCTCGCAAGCTCCGGTCGCACGAAAGTGTCCATCAGGAGCACGCCCGCAAAGCTGATCACGCCGATCATTGCGCCGACCAGAACTGTCGAGCGTCCAACTAAAAATACGAAAGCAGCGACCGCGGCCACCGCAGAAATGCCCAGAAGGATCATGAACGGCGGGCTTCGGGTCGCGATGCCGCGTTCCAGAATCGTCATCAGCGCCGCATCGCTCGATTGTAGGGTTAGCTGCGGATTCCTCCTGGCAGTAGCGAGAGCCAGCGCGACTGCCAGCAGCGCTGCGAACCCTATGAGCGCGCTTACCCCGTCGCGAATCTTCGCGCCTCCCGGGTAGCCGCCGGTGAGGTCCTTCATGCCGAACGCGGCTGCGGACAAAATCGCAACCCCCGGCAGAGCGGGCAGAATGTAGTCGTCGCGTTTCGCACCCGCGACCGAGAAGAAAATCACGACGGCTGCGACCAGGCTCGCCTGGAAGACCAGGGGTCTGCGCTGCCGGTTCGGTACTTCACCGGTTGCGAAGCCCGCCAGGGTTGCGGGCATCAGCAAGATCAGTGGGTTCGCGCCGCCGATGAGACGCGCCGCGATGTCCCAGAACGGCCGCGAGGCTTCGCCGGTACCGCCCAGACTAGCGGGAGCGAAATGCCCGAAGTTCTCGTGTAGAAAAATGCGCACCTCGGGACGGCCTCCGATAACCAGCCAGGGCGCGTACCAAATGGCGCCGATCGTCAGTGCGATGGCGACAATCTGCCAGGGCCACGCGCTGCGCAGTAGCGGCCGCGTACGGTCACGCTCGAACGCGACATACAGCAGTCCTGCGAATACCGCGAGAATCAGGACCACCGGCCCTTTGGTTACGACCCCGAGACCGAGCAGTCCTCCGGCTGCGCAAATGCGCGCGCTCGACGCCCCGCCCTCGAATATCGGGTAAGCGACCAACCAGGCACTCATCAGCAGCGCCACCATCAGCATGTCGGTCAGGGCCAAGGTCGCGCGCGAGCAAAATCCGTAGATGCCGAGAATGAACAACAACGCCAGCCATCCCTGAGTGACGCCAATCTCGGATGCCGTCCACGCCAGTACTTCCACTGCGATGACCGTTGCAGCGACGACGGAGACGATGCGTGCGCGGGTCTCGTCCACCCTGCCACCGGTAGCTTTGCTCGCCAGCGCGGAGAGCCAGTAATAGAGCGGCGGTTTGCGATCGACGAGACCATAGTAGTCGCGCGGGTTGAACCAATTTCCGTCGCGCACCACGCTCACGATCCATTCGGCGGACTGCGGTTCGACGTCCTTCTGAAACGGCGCGCTCACCCCCTGCGCGAGGACGACAAAGACGAAGATGGCACCGGCGACCAACTGGATTGCCGGCACGCCGCGCACGGCGACTTGCGGCCCGTCCCCTTGGCTCATGATGTTCTTGCCAGCCTCAGCGGCTCAACCCAACAGTGCCGCAGCTCCGCCGAGTCGAAGGTCGCGACCTGCATGGCGGCGGCGTTGTGCGCAAATCCGATCCGCGCCTTGCGGTCGACGATGACTATTCCACCTTCCGCCCCTGCCGGCACCAGCAGAGTTGCGATCGCGTGGCGAGCAACGGACGATGGAGATTGCCCCGAAAGTGCAGCGACCGCCTCGCGGCAGAGCGCGGTCAGGATAATCGCCTCGCCGTGTCCGGTCGCTGAGGCGCCTCCCTGGGCCGACACAAAGGTTCCTGCGCCAATTAGGGCGGAATCGCCGACGCGACCGGGAATTTTGCCGGGAATTCCGCCAGTTGAAGTCCCCGCAGCGATATTGCCATTTGAGTCGATTGCCACCGCGCCCACGGTGCTTGGCGCGGCTGCGCTCGAGCTCTGGTTGCGAAGCTGGAACTGCCGTGCGCTCCAGCGCTCCCGCGCGCGGGCGGTAATCAGATCTTCGCCGCGACACAAATCAATCCCGGCGCGCCGGGCGAATCGATGCGCGCCGCTGCCGGCGAGCATTACGTGAGGTGTCTCCTCCATTACCGCCCGCGCCAGCATCAGCGGATTCTTCACCCGACTCACAGCGGCAACCGCGCCCGCCGATATCCGGGCCTCATCCCCCGGTCTGCGTTCCATGACCATGACGGACGCATCCATCTCTACGGTTCCGACGCTGGTAAGAACCGAACCGGTTCCCGCGTTGAACCGCGGATCGTCCTCTAGCTCCACCACCGTCACCTGCACGGCATCGAGGGCACTCCCCCCTTCACGGAGCAGGTCGGCGCCGCGGCGAACTGCCGCGAGCAGCGTATGGCGGCGCGCCGTTCGGTCCGCCGCCGGTCCTCTCGCACCCGCCCCTCCATGGACTATCAGCGCAGGCGATATACGCCGAAGCGTCATTTCATATGGCCGGGCGGCGTGCCCAAATGAACAGGCGTTTGAAATCGAAAGTAACCGCTCCCGAGGTACCGTAGGCACGCTCCAGGCGCTGCCGGTAGGAATCGAGAAACGCCGTGCGCCGATCCTCGGGAAGCGCGTTGATAAACGGTCGCAGCCCGGTGGCGCGATACCACTCGACCACCTCCGCGGGACTCTGCATTGGATGGTGGAAGATGTGGTAGTAGCAATCGACTTCCGAGAACCCGATCTCACCCAGCATTTGCTGGTATTTCCCGGGCGGCGGCACTTCACGGAACGATTCGTCGATCCCGGAGAGCAGCGCGCGCCACGGCTCCTCCCGCGCCAGATCGCTCAGTGCGGCCTTCGCGGTTTCGCGATGGTTGGCTGGCATCTGGATGGCCATGCGACCGCCGGGAACCAGGGCACGCAGCCAGCGTCCCAGCACCTCGCGATGCTTTGGGATCCATTGCAGAGCCGCGTTCGAGAAGATGATCGCGTACTCGCGTTCACCATCGAGCGTGGCGACATCGCCAACCCGGAATACGATCCGATCGCGAAGTTCGCGCGCCAGGGCCGCTCTGGCCTTTTGTGCAGCGTCAATCATTGCCGGTGAGCGATCGATCCCGAGGGTCTCGCCCCGCGATGCACGCCGAGCAAGTTCGATGGTATGGTCGCCCGTTCCGCAGCCAAGATCAGCAATATGGTCGTCGCCAGAAATCGGCAGGCGAGCAAGGATCAGATCGACCGGTTCTGCTCGATATTGACGAAAACGGTTGTAAAGTTCGGGTTCCCAGTCGCTCATCTCAGAAATTTGCGCCTCGAAGGCAGCATAGGTGCCGAGCGCCTGCCTCTCAAGGCGCTTGCCCGCCCTGAGGCTATCGGACAAACCATAGCGGCATGAATTCGTCTCCCTCGCCGGGCACCGGCGCGTCGCGTCACTCAAGACGTTTCGCGCTGATTGGCGGCGTCATGATCGGCCTGGTGGCCCTGCTTTGGCTCGCAGCGGCAACCCTGGTTGCTTATCGACTGAAGTACCCCGGGTTTCTAGAGGATGGACGGACCGACGTGTATGGCCCTGGTGCCCCGGCGGACAGCGAGTCGCTGCCCCCGGATCCTCGAAAAGCCCTCGGAGCAGATTTCGAGCCCGTTAAAATCCCCCTCGGCAGAGACCGCAGCATCGACGGATGGATGATTCCCGGCAAACTGCCCGCGGCGATGCTGCTCGTCCCGCCGGCCGGAGGCACGCGCCGCACGATGATTCCGTACGCGAAATTTCTGCACGCAGCGGGCTACCCGATCCTTGCCATCGACAGCGGCGACAATCCGCGAACCGGCACCACCTGGGGATGGAAAGAACGTACAGCAGTACTTTCCGCTGCCAGCGAGCTGCGGCGGCGCGGCTTCAAAAAAATCGGCGCGCTGGGAGTTTCTGAAGGGGCGGCCGAGATTATTCTGGTGCAGGCCGCGGGCGCATCGTTCGCCGCGATCGTCGCGGATAGCCCGTATGCAAGCTTGGCCGCAATGTTCCAGCGCGTTCCCTCGATCGCCGGCTTGAATCCGGCACTGCAACAGACCGCGCTGTGGGAAGCGGGATTTTTTTTGGGTCACTCGATCTGGAAGGTCGACCCCGCCAAGGCCGCCCGCGACCTCGGCCCTGCCGGGATTCTGGTCATTCACAATCAGGACGACAAGATCGTGCCAACCTCAGATGCAGAAGCTATCAGTACCGCGGCCGGCAATCGCGGCTATCTCTGGATCGTGCCGGGAGATGGCCATGGTGCCGCGATCTTCCAAGCACCCGCCGAATACGCCGCGCGCGTAATCAAGTTCCTGGAGGAGAATTTACTGGCGCCCAGCTCGAGCGGTCCACGCAATACCGCTTCCACCAGCCCAGGAGCCGCTTCCTCCTGTCCTCGGCGCGCAAGCTGTCATTCCAATCGTGGTTTCCGCACAGCCTCCGCCTGGTTAGTTTCCTCGGCCCCGGTTGTGAAGCTGCACCGGTCCAGGAACAAAAGCGCCCGGGAATAATCGCTGCCCGGTGCCTTCTGCCGCCGACTCCCGTCGCCGCCCCTACATGCGCGGCGGGCTTAAGTCCACCAGCAACGTCGACTTGAGGCGATCGAACAACGTATCAATGTCCCACGGACCGTCGTTGTAGATGATCCGATCGGCCTCGATGTGTCGATAACGCATGATCCGGTAGCCCGACGCGCCGAAACATTGCCCGGTAACGTTGGCCGCTTCATCGCTGGCGAGGAACACGCAGATTGGCGCGACGTTGACGGGATCGCGTGGAGTTCCTTCCACGGTCTGGCTCCGTGGTATTCCGGTCGCACCCGGCATGCGACCCGCCGGAATCGTATCGGTCATGCGGGTGGATGCGCCGGGCATGATCGCATTCACCGTGATGCCATACTTCTGCAGCGCGTTGGCCGAACTGTAGGTCAACCCGAGAATGCCGGCCTTGGCCGCGGCATAGTTCGGCTGCCCGGGGCTCCCGAGCGCGGAGTTCGATGAAAAATTGATGACGCGCCCGCTCTTATGCTCGCGCATGTACGCCGTGGCCGGCCGCATCGTGCAGTAGTGCCCCTTGAGATGGACTCGGATTACGTCATCCCATTCCTGCTCGCTCATGTTGAAGATCATTCGATCGCGCAGAATGCCCGCAACGTTGACCAGGATGTCGAGTTTGCCGAACTCCTGGACCGTCTGATTGATCAGGCCCTCACCACCCTCCACGGTGGAAATGTCCATGTGATTGGCGGTCGCCTTGCCGCCGGCAGCTTTGATCTCCTTGACCACGTCTTCGGCCGGCGTGCTGGTCTCACGCGCGCCCGCGACAGTAACCCCTAGATCATTGACCACCACCGCGGCCCCCTGCGCGGCAAACGTCTTCGCAATTCCGCGGCCGATCCCGCGGCCGCCCCCGGTGATTACCGCAACCTTGCCATCGAGCTTACCCATAGGTCCGCGTCTCCTTGATCATGGAATCCAAACTGTTAATGGTTTCGGTTCGCGCGAGCCGAGCACTCGGTTGTCAAGAAAACGCCGGCTCGTCTCCAGCGCTTATAGCGCAAAATTCCGTCCACGGGCAGGAACTCAGAGGCTGCGTACGTTCGCCACGACGAATTCCACGATCTCCCCTTGGGAATTCACCCGGGCGATCTTTCCGTTGGGTTCGGTAAACCAGAGATTTCCATCGGGGCCGGCCGCGATGAAGGTCGGAACCGTGTCGGGGCCGGTGTGAAAAGAGGTGAATTCTCCGGAGGGTGAGACACGCACGATCGTGCGGCTACCGACCACCGTGATCCAGAGATTACCGTCCGAGCCGGTCGCAATTCCGAGCGGCGATCCTTTCTCCGGCAGATGATATTCGGTTATGAAACCCTGCGGAGTAATCTTGCCGATCTGTTGGGCGGCAAGTTCGGTAAACCATATGTTGCCGTCGGGACCGAGCGTCATGCAGCCGGGCGTTGCATGTGGGGTCTGGATAGCAAATTCGGCGACCTTGCCGCTCGAGGTAATCCTGCCAAGCCGATTGCCCTTATCTTCGGCAAACCAGACATAGCCGTCGCGCCCCGCCACGATCTCCGCGGGCCCGCCTCCGTTCGGCAGGCTGAATTCAGTGAGCGTGCCCGATGGGCTCAGGCGGCCGATGCGATTTCCGGTCCGCTCGGTAAACCAGAGATTCCCGTCTTCCCCGGTCGTGATGCCGTTAGGGCCGCTCCGGTCGTGCGGCAATTTTACGTAGGCGACCTTGTCGTCACCCTGCACGCGTCCGATACGGTTGCCCACCGTATCGGTGAACCACATCGCTCCATCGGGGCCAGGGGTGAGGCGCTGCGCAAAGCCACTTGGATCGATCTTGAACCGCATGACCGAGCCATTGGACTGAATCCTCCCGATACCGTCGCCTTGGTACTCGGTGTACCAGACCGCGCCGTCCTTTCCGCCGGCGATCGCGTAGGGCGAGTGCGTGCCGATCGGCCCCCGCGGAGCGCTCTCTGGCGGTGCCGAAGGAGCTTTCCCGCGAGCGGTGGCGCAGGCTGCCAGGGCGACAGCCCCTATCGCAGCCAAGACCAGATGAACCAGGAACCTTCCGGAAGGCGAAATGCCTGCACACGAAGGTGCCTGTGGCGCCCGGTTGCGCGGTACCTCAGCTCGCAGTTTCACGCGGGACGAAACCTGGCTATTTGACGATTGCGCGGCTATGAAGGTCGGCTATCTCCTGCCGGTCAAATCCGAAATCCGCGAGAATCTCGTCGGTATGCTCGCCTAGGCCCGGGGCATGACGCCAAAGCTCAGGCTTCTTTCCCGAAAGCCGGGTGCCGGGACGCACGGCGCGGACCCGGCCGGCGACTGGATGTTCATATTCATAAAAGGTCTCGTTGACCAGGTACTGAGGATCTTGCCAGATCGTGTCGAAGTCATTTACCCGCCCGCACGGTACGTCGGCCTTTTCGATTCGCTCCAGCCAGTAGTCGGACGGCTGGCTCGGGAACAACTCGATTAGTTTACGCGCGGCATTCCGCACCCGTTCGTTGCGTGGTTCCTCTCCCTCGAACCACTCGGGATGCCCGACCGCTTCAAGCAGTGCTTTCCAATGTTTGTCGGTCAACGGTGCGATCGTCATGTAACCGTCGGCCGTCTTGAAGGGTTCCGCTGAACCCATCGTGGGCGGCAGTCCCGGTTGATGGGGCAGCAGCGTATGACGCACGCCGGTGTCGCCCATCAGGTAGTATGCGACCGCGTCAATCATCGCGATTTCGATGTGCTGCCCCTTGCCCGTGCGCGCTTCCTGCAGGGCGGCAAGAATGCCGATCGCAGCCGTCATGGCGGTCACCTTGTCGGCTATGATGTTCTTGACCGCACGCGGGCGGCCTTGGGTTCTCTGGGTGATCATGACGCCCGCGACCCCCTGGATAATCGGGTCGTAGGCGGGTTTATCGCGATACGGGCCTTCGAAACCGTAGCCGGCGATCGAGCAGTACACTATCTTGGGATTGCGTTTCGACACTGCCTCGTAGCCGACACCGAGCCGGTCTACCACCCCCGGCCGCACGTTCTGGATCACGACGTCGGCGTGCTCCGCCATCCTCAGGAAAACTTCTGCGGCGCCCGGGTGCTTGAGATCGAGCACCATGCCTCGCTTGCTGCGGTTCCAGTTGAGGATTCCTACCGGCACCCCGTTGCGTTGCGGACCCGGAACGATGCGCACCACGTCGCCCTCAGGCGGCTCGATCTTTATGATGTCGGCGCCCAGGTCGCCGAGGATCATCGTGCAGAATGGCCCAGCGACGACCATGCTGAGATCGAGAACCTTGATGCCTTTAAGCGGACCCATCGGGAAACCCTCCACCGCTCTTATAGTCGAAGCCGCGTTGTCCTAACAACGCGGACCGGCCAACCGATGCGCAGACCCTCAAGCGCGGGCAGATTCCCGCGCCATGGCGCGAAGCTTTTCAATTCGCAACTTGATTGCCGGAAGCTTCGTTCGGTCTTCGAGTTCAAACGGCAGGCGATAGGACCAGTTGGCCTCGCTGACCAGCCCCGGATGGTTTATCTGGTCGCTCCAGCCAAACAGGTCCTGGATCGGGAGAACCACGAGCCGGGCCGGGGACGCGTACAGCGAACCGATGATCGCATCGAGCGCCGCATCATCGAGCGGCTGTCGCGAATCGACTCGATCCGAAAGCCCGAGAGCGTCGAGAAGTTTAACCCGCTCCTGCTGCGGCTGCGCGAGCCACCAGGTCGTGAGCGGTTCGGTGTCGTGGGTGCCGGTAGTCGCCAACGACAGTTCCGGGTACTCGGCCGGCTTGAGAAAGCGTTCCTGCGGCGTTTCCCACGCCGCGCGCTCCCACTGCATAACTTTGTAGCCGGCGATTCCCAGCCGGCACAGGGAAGCGCGCACCCGTGGTGGCACGGAACCGAGGTCTTCCGCCACCAGCTCGCATCGGCCGGCCGCATCCTGCAGCGCACCGAGAATCTCTTCTCCCTGCGCCTGCTGTGCCGATTCATCTTCCGGAACGAAGCTACCGTCCGCGTCAGGTTCTTCGCCGAACGAGAACGTGCGGTACAGCCCAACGACATGATCTATCCGAAGCAAATCGAACATCGCGGCTGCCCGACGCACCCGCGCGCGCCACAGTCGGAACCCGTCCTCCCGCATCCGCCCCCAGCGCGGCAACGGTAACCCCCATCGCTGCCCGTGCGGGTTGAACGCATCCGGCGGCGTGCCAATGGTCCGACCAAGATCGAACAGCGCCTGGTTCGCCCACACCTCCGCGCTGTCCCGCGCGGGCGAAAACGCCATGTCCCCGCCAATCATCATGTGAAGTTCAGCGGCGTAAGCGCGCATCGCCGACCACTGACGTTCCGCAAGGAACTGGAACCAGCAATAGCGGGCGATCGGTTCAGTGAGTTCCTGTCTCGCGCTCTCGAGCGCGAACCCCTCCCGGTTGCGCAGCTCGGCGGGCCAGTCTTCCCATCGCGCCCATTCAAATCGGTCCTTGAGCGCCCGAAACAATGCATAGTCAGCGAGCCATTCGCGGTGTTGCTCGATATATGACTCGAACTCTTTGCTGTGCCCCAAGACTTCGCGCGATTTACGCCAGGCGCGCTCCAAGATCGGCAGTTTGGCCGCGCGCACCGCGACCCGCCCGCCCGAAGGGTGCTCCCTGGCGAGCTTTCTTCGTGCGCGAGTAACGCTGCCGCGCACAATCCCGTCCACAGCGCGCAACGAGAGCAACGCGGGGTCGACCGCAAACACACTCATTGCGCTGTACGGACTGGTCTCCTCGGGAGCGCCCTCGTCGAGCGGAAGCAGCTGAATGAGACGAAGACCCATCTCGCGCGCGAAATCGACCATCGGCGCGAGATCGAGGATCTCCCCCCGTCCCAGGTCGTCCGGGGTACGCAGCGAGAACAGCGGCATCAGTACGCCGGCAACCCGTGGCAACATGATGGAGTTCGATCGGACCAGGAACTCAGATCACATAGCCGCCGTTGGGGCTAACCACCTGGCCGACCATGAAGTTCGAGTCGTCAGTTGCCAAGAACAACGCCGCGCGGGCGATATCGCGCGGCTCACCGAACCGGCCGATCGGGGTTGCGCCGATCACTTGCCGGCGCATTTCCGCGGTAATCGGCGCGGTCATCGGCGTTTCGATGAATCCGGGAGCGATGCAGTTGACGAGTATTCCCTGGCCCACGACTTCCTTGGCCAGTGCCTTGGTGAACGAAATGATTCCGCCCTTGGCGGCCGAGTACGCGACCGCATATCCAAGACCCGTGGTCCCGGCGATGGACCCCAGATTGATAATGCGTCCCGACTTTTTCGGAAGCATCAGCTTCAGCGCCTCGCGCGTGCAGTAGAAGGTCGCATCGAGATGCGTGGCAAGCATCTTGTGCCAGTCTTCATCGCCGAGCTCCTGAAGACCGATAAACTCGTTCGATTCGTGCGTCCGCCCGATGCCGGCATTGTTGATGAGAACATCGATGGTGCCGAATGCAGCGACGAAATCGGCGAACATCCTTGTTACCGCGGCGCTCGACGAGACATCGGCTACGAAGGGACGCGCTTTACCACCCGCGCGCTCGATCTCGGACACGACGTTGTGCGCGGATTCGGGACGAATATCGTTAACCGCGATGGTCGCGCCCTCGCCCGCGAAGGTCAGGCCCATCTCGCGACCCAGCCCCGAGCCACCGCCCGTGATCATCACGATCTTTTCCTTGAGCTTCATTCGATTCCTCACGACTTCGGCTTGGCTTCGTGCAACTGACGTTTCCAATCCAGCCGGCGCGCCTCGGCGCCCGCGGTTTCGGCCTCCTGAATCATGCCCTTCTTCTGGTAGAACATGCTCAAATTGGTAAACGCGAGAATGTCTTCCGGGTCCTGTGCGATGTGTTTCTTGGTGACTTCGATCGCCATGTCGAGGTCGCCTTTGGCCTGATAACACATCGCCATGCCGTGCACCGCATCGGTAAACTTTGGATCGACCTCGAGCGCCTTGCGGTAGGCCGCAATTGCCTCGTCGTACTTCTCGTCGGCATAGAGATCGACCGCTTCGTCGTAAAACTGTTCCACGTCGGGCATCGTATGCTCTCCCGAACCTAGCGTTTTTTCCGGATCTTCAGTCTTATATAATAGAGGGTCGCGGATGGATAATTCACCCACCATCACGGAAGCCGAGGTCTACGAAGTTCTGCGCGAGTGTTTCGACCCGGAAATTCCGGTCAACATTGTTGATCTCGGACTGGTATACGGCGTCGCTCTGCAGGGCGGAGTGGTCAACGTCACCATGACGCTGACCGCACCCGGATGCCAGATGGGCGCCATGATCACGCAGGACATCCAGGACAAGCTACTCGGCATTCCGGGATGCGAAGACGCCACCATCGAGCTGGTGTGGGACCCACCCTGGAATCCGCAGATGATGAGCGAAGCCGCGCGCAAGCAATTAAAATTGGACGAATGAACCACTTTCGTTTTCAAGGTCGCGGCGGTCACCGCGGTGCTCGCCGGCCTTTCAAGTAGCGTCGGCCTCCTTTTTGATCGATCCGAAGTCGCCGGGGCGCGGAGCCGGCAGGCCGCCGTTCATCACTGTTTATTCGCGCTAATCCGGATCGATCAGCACGCCCGGATTCAAAATTCCGCGCGGATCCAATGCTCGCTTTGCCGCCTTGAGCGCGCGGGCGAACCCTTCGGGACGCTGCTGGTCATACCACGGTCGATGGTCTCGGCCGACGGCGTGATGATGCGTAATCGTTCCGCCCAGCTGGATAAGCCGTTCGGAAACGGCCGCCTTTATTTCGTCCCATTGCTCCATCTCCGAGCCGCGCCGGCCTGGCGCCAAAATCGTGTAATAGGGGGCGGGACCATCCGGATACACATGAGTGAATCGGCAGGTCACGGTTCCTTTGCCACATACTCCTTTCACCGCGTCGGTCGCGCATTGGGTCATCTGGCGATGGAAGTCCGGAAACCGCTCCCAGGTGATCGCGGTTTCAAACGTGTCGCTAACCATCCCCATCGCGACTACGGTGTCACGGAGATAGGGCGCGTTTAAGAATGCGTTGCGCCACGCGCCGGCTGCGCCTTCATGGGTGGCGTTTTCGTCGCTGCGAGTCTTACCCGCGCCGGCAGGAAGGCGCCCACCGTGGTCGGCGCAACATTCCAGCGCCCGCTTGATCCAGGGGTCGAGCGGGTGGTCGGCCGACTCGAATGCCAACACCAGCACGGCCTCGTTCTGCTCCGTGGCCCCCGCGTTGAATGCCTCGCCCGGATCGAGTAGTCGGCAATTGGCCGGATAGATCCCGGCCTGCGCGATCTGGCGTACCGCCTCCGCCGCGGCAAGAAAATCATCGAAAGGCACCGATGCACCGGCACGGAACGTAGGTCGGTTCTGCAGACGCATCCAAGCTTCAGTAATAACCCCCAGAATTCCTTCCGATCCGATGAACATCCGGTCCGGGCTGGGACCGGCGCCGGAACCGGGCAGTCGCCGCGATTCAACCACCCCGGTCGGCGTGACCACGCGGACCGACTCCACGAAATCATCGATGTGTGTGTACAGAGTTGCGAAGTGGCCGCCCGAGCGGGTCGCGATCCATCCACCTAGAGAGGAAAATTCAAACGACTGCGGAAAATGGCGAATGGTGTAGCCGTGCGGGCGAAGCTGATCGTCCAGCGCCGGACCAAGTACGCCCGCCTGAATACGGGCCGCACGCGAAACCTTATCCACTTCGAGCACCCCGTCGAGGTGCTTGAGATCGATCGAAACCGCGCCGCGATAGCGATCACCTGCGGGCGGCTCGACTCCCCCAACCACGCTGGAGCCGCCGCCAAACGGCGCAGCGGCGAGGTTTGCACCGTCACACCATTCCAGCACCTGGATCAGCTGGGCCTCATCGCGTGGATAGGCGACCACGTCGAAGGGATTCGGAAAGTACCTGCGGAACGCGCGCACTACGTCGCGGAAGCTGCTGCCATAACTGTGCAGGGCACGATCATATGTAGCGCTCGTGCAGATGGATGCGAGCGCGTCGGGCGGCACGACCCGGGGCGGGCGCAGGTTGAGCTCGCTCTCCTTGGGCGGCGGCGTAATCTCCAGCGGACCCAGAGCGAAGCGCTTTCCCATCCGCTCCGCCATGTGCCGCTGTTGCTCGAGATTGGGTCCCTGGTCCTCGTAGCCCCATCCCCAGAATTTGCGTCTGCGCTCGGCCATAGTTTTCCCTCTCCTATTTCCGACGGTTGGATTTTCGCCGGTCGCTCGGGCCAGCGCAAATCCGCTCGGGACGCGGAATCCTCGGGTTGTGTGATCCCCCCGGAGGTCGTATTTCTCGACTGACAACTCACGCCGAGGTTTACCCCATGAGCGAGGAAACTGTCTCATCCACCGATCCGCATCCCCGCCGTAAGCTCGAACTGATGGGTACGTGGATGTCCTATGCGGACGCCGGCGCAGGCGATGCGATGGTGTTTCTGCACGGTAATCCAACCTCGTCCTATCTGTGGCGCAATGTCATTCCCCACCTAAAGCCCCTGACTCGCTGTATCGCTCCGGATTTGATCGGGATGGGCGCTTCGGGTGCGTCGGCCACCCAAAGCTATCGATTCGCGGACCATTCGCGCCATCTCGATGCGTTCCTGGAGCGCATCGTTCCGAGCGGACCGCTTGCTCTGGTGGTACATGACTGGGGCTCGGCCCTGGGTTTCGATTGGGCGCGACGCCATCCCGATCGCATCAAGGGAATTGCGTACATGGAAGCAATCGTCCGTCCGCTCATCTGGGCGGAGTGGTCGGAACGCGCCGTCGGCATTTTCAAGGCGCTGCGCAGCCCGGCGGGTGACGAGATGATCTTGCACAACAACCTATTCGTCGAACGTATTCTGCCCGGCAGCGTGATTCGTAAGCTCACCCCCGAAGAGATGGATAACTACCGACGGCCATTTCGCGACGCGGGCGAATCCCGCCGGCCGACGCTGCAATGGCCCCGCGAAATCCCGATCGACGGTGAACCAGCGGACGTCGTCGCAATCGTAAACAGCTACGCGGATTGGCTCACGTGCAGCCCGGTGCCTAAGCTGTTCATCAACGCGAATCCCGGGGCGATCCTGATCGGAGCGCAGCGTGAGTTCTGCCGCAAATGGCCGAATCAACGCGAGGTGACGGTCAGCGGAGTGCATTTCATCCAGGAAGATTCACCGCACGAAATCGGCCGCGCGATCGCGGATTGGTATCGGGGACTCTCACGCTAGTCCCAGTGTTTCAAAGAGGAGTCGAGCAATGGCCGAATACGCAAATCTGGTCTTTGAGATTCGCAACCATGTGGGACACATCGCATTCAACCGGCCACAAGCCGCCAACGGAATCGACCTGGACCTGGCGCGCGATTTCAGCGACGTGATTCGACGCTGCGAGGAGAATCCGAGTGTGCGCGCGTTACTTCTGAGCGGCAACGGCAAACTGTTTTGCGCCGGCGGGGATCTGAAGGCGTTCGCCGCGCAGCCGGCTTCGGAGCTGCCCAGCTACCTGCGCGAAGTGACCCATTTTCTGCACAGCGCCATCTCGACCTTCGCGCACATGAGTTCACCCGTCATCGCAGCCGTGCATGGAAGCGCCGCGGGCGCGGGATTCAGTCTCGCCTGCGCCTGCGATTTCGTATTCGCGGCGGAAAGCGCCAAGTTCACCCTGGCCTATTCGCGGGCTGGGCTCACGCCCGATGGTTCCGCGACCTACTTCCTGCCGAGAATCGTCGGGTTTCGTCGCGCGCTGGAGTTGGCGATCATCAACCCGGTCCTGAGTGCGGAGGAGGCACGCGGCCTCGCAATTGTGACCCGGGTTGTTCCGGATAGCCAGTTGCTGGATCAGGCCCGCGCATTTGCCGAGCAACTTGCCGCAGGTCCGACGCTCGCGTTCGGCGGAGTCAAACGATTGCTGCTCGACAGCGTGGCCAACAAGCTCGAGACGCAGATGGCTCTCGAAACCGACTGGATCACCCAGATGGCTCGGACCCGCGACGGTCGCGAAGGCATCGAGGCCTTTGTTGGAAAACGAGCACCGCAATTCAGGGGAGAGTGAAGGGGCGGAGAGCGCAGCCTTCACAGATTGGGCCGATTCATAGCCGTGAAGCTTGCACCAACCGGGAGTTTCTTCTAACTGCCCGCTGCAGGCGAAGCTGCCGTGTCCGGCCTGCGAACCGGCTTGTTGGGCGGATGGATGTAGAGCAGTGAGTTGTCGGGACGCCCGGTCGTATGCATCTTCGGGGGGCGCATCTGGTACTTCGCGGGCTGCGAGTGCTCCGCGCATTGACGCTCCGGGTTGTAAACCTTGTTGAACTTCCACAGCATTTTGATGAAGTTGGTCTGACCCTTGAGCATCAGCTTTCCAGCTATCGAAGCAACTTCCTTCAGGGCTGTGAATCCCAGGTGCTTGCGATTCAACACATCCTGGGTTTTCACCAGCTCCTGATAGAAATTCTTGAGCGGTAACTTGGTCGGCAGGACCGCGTGCTGGATGTCGTACAGGCGATAGTCGAGCGTGGTCAGCTTGCGCGACTCGGTGAACCAAAGTTCGGTGCCCGGATACGGAGTCGCCACCGTGAGATGAACGATCTCTGGTACGCTCATCGCCCATTCGCGGATGATCTCGAACCGGCGCTCATCCCACGAGGGATCCGCGATCAGGTTGATAGCGACCGTCAGGCCGATATCGCGCGCCACTTCCAGCGCCTTGATGTTCGCGCCCGTGGATGAACGTTTGCGATGGGCTTTCAAGCCTTCTTCGTCGATTGCTTCCAGCCCCAGGAACATGTACTCGAGCCCGAGCCGCCGCCAGTAGCGGAACACTTCCTGATTGCGAATCAGGACATCGGCGCGGGTCTCAAGGTAGTACTGCTTTTTGATCTTGCGCTTTTCGAGCTCGGCACCGATCGCGAAGCCATGCTCGGGATGGATGAAAGCGACATCATCGACGATGAAGACGTTAGGTTCCTTGATCGAGGCCATGTCCTCGGCGGCTGCTTCCGCGGACGACTTGCGGTAACTGCGGCCATAGAACGTCCAGGCACTGCAGAACGAGCAGTCCCACGGGCATCCGCGCGTGAACTCGATCGATGCGCAGGGATCGAGCACGCCGATGAAGTATTTGTTGCGCCGGCGCCCCAGGTCGCGCGCGGGGAAATATTGGTCGAGATCTTCCAGCATGGTGGGCGTCGGCCCCGCTCCCTCAAGCGAGACAATCCCGGGTACCTTGGTCAGCGAATCGGTGCCGATCGCCTGCAGCAGCATCTGCGCGCTCTTCTCTCCTTCCCCGCGCAGCACACAATCCACCGCCCCTTCGGCGTGCTCCAGAATCTCGTCCGCAACAAATGAACCGCTGTGCCCGCCGGTAAACACAAAACAATCGCGATCGCGCTGCTTGATGGCCTTGGCCAGATCGATGACCTCCGGCACATTGGCGAGATAGTTCAGCGAGAACCCCACCGCCTGCGGCATGAAAGCTTCAAATTCCTTGTAAAGCTCGCGATGCTGAAAAATCTGCAGGTCCAAAATCCGAACGTCATGTCCCGCCGCCCGGACCGCGGCCGCGACCCGCTCCATCCCCAAAGGTTCAAGGCGGAGATAAATCTCGCTGTACATCAGGGGACTGGGATGGACGAACAGAACCCGCATCAGTTCTCCTCCGTGGAAGTGCGCCTGACCAATCGGCCAGTGGGGAATAGTAGCCCGCCCCTCGCTGGATTGAAATACTATCGTAACGCGCTGCGACGTCTTTGGTAGGTGTTGATCATCGCGTATCAGCAGGTGGCGAGGCCTTTGCACAAATCGAGAGATCTCATCCTCGCGCTGATATTGGCAGTGGCGCTGATCGACGCACTGCTTCTTGCGATCGTGCGCGTTCGCATGATCCAGAGTCAGGGCTACGACTTGGGCCGAGGCCATCCCGCCATTGTCCGGCCTGCGCCTCGCTGAGGGGGTCGAGCTTTTCCGGTACTGAACTCTTGACAATCCGCACGCCGCGCCGGAGTTTTGAGCCCAAGGTCGTTTCGTTTCGCAACTCATCACCAAGCGCGGAATCTCTCCGCGCGACGAGGAAACATGCAGCACGCAAAGCTTGGACGGACCGGACTGTCAGTCTCACGCATCTGCCTGGGGTGCATGAGCTATGGTGACAAGAAATGGCGCGATTGGGTGCTCACGGTGGAGGAGGCGCGCGAGCACTTCGCCGAAGCGCTGGAAGCAGGAATCAACTTCTTCGATACGGCCAATGTCTACTCGGTCGGAGTGAGCGAAGAAATTACCGGTCGCTGGCTCAACGAAATGGCGAATCGCGATGAGATCGTCGTTGCGACCAAGGTCTACGGCCCGATGTCTTCGGGGCAAAATCGCGGCGGCCTCTCGCGCAAAGCTATCCTGCAGTCATGCGATGCGTCATTGAAGCGCCTGCGGATGGACTACATCGACCTGTATCAGATCCATCGCTTCGATTTCACCGTGCCCCTGGAAGAAACGCTGGAAGCGCTAGATTCCCTGGTACGCGCGGGCAAGGTGCGCTACCTCGGCGCCAGTTCGATGGCGGCGTGGCAGTTTGCCAAAGCGCTGTTCTTGCAGAGCGAGCACGGGTGGCACAGGTTTGTCTCGATGCAGAATCACTACAATCTCGTTTATCGAGAAGAAGAGCGTGAAATGAACCCGCTCTGCATCGACCAGGGGGTTGGACTGATTCCGTGGAGTCCGCTCGCGCGCGGCTTCCTGGCGGGTAATCGAAGCGCCCCCGACAAGGGCGGCGAAACCGTACGCGCCAAGTCCGATGAATTCGCGAAAGATATGTACTTCCGCGAAAGCGACTTCGAGGTACTTGGAGCAGTCGAGAAAATCGCCCGGCAGCGCGGGGTAACGCCCTCACAAATTGCGTGCGCCTGGATTCTGCAGGCACCCGGCGTGAGCGCACCGATCATTGGTGCAACCAAGCTAAAGCATCTGAAGGAGTCGATCGAAGCAGTCTCGATCAAACTGAGCGCCGAAGAAGTGTCAGAACTGGAAAAGCCGTACACGCCCCATCCGATCCTTGGCCACGCGCAACCAAGCCCCAAGCGGATGGCTCACGCGGGCTACTAAACCGGCGATGGCAGACATTCAAGCGTTGCTTGAAGTTGGCAGGACCATGGCCCGCCTGCCGGCGCCGTGGTTTGTAGCCGGCGGATGGGCGATCGACTGCTTCCTGGGGCGGATTACACGGGAGCATCACGACGTCGACATCCTGGTGTTCCGGCGCGATCAATCCCTACTTCATTCCACGCTTGCAGAATTCCCGTTGCGAAGGGTCATTCCTGATCCCGAGGGGCTGACCAATCGTGGCACGATAGCGGAATGGTCGGCTAGAGAGCGGCTGGAATTGCCCCTCCATCAGATCAACGTGTATCGCACCGCTAACGAGTATCTTACACGCGCAGACGCGGCGGCCGCGGACCCGGAGCATCGATGGTGGTTCCAGATCATGCTGGGCGAGACAGACGATGTTGATTGGGTATATCGCCGCAACCTGGCAATTCGGCGTCCGCTTCGGCAGATCGGTTTTCATCCACCGGGGGGATTGCCTTATCTCGCGCCTGAGATAGTTCTGCTTTTCAAGTCGAAGCACATGCTGGCCCATGACCGCGCAGATTTTGATAGCGCGGCGCCGGCGCTGGATGCCGAGTCGCGCCAATGGCTGCGACAAGCACTGATGCGAACCGCGCCCGATCACGAGTGGCTTCGCGCGCTCTGAGGAGGAACGATGGAAATCAACGGGATGGCGCATGTAATGCTCACGGTCAGCAACTTGGAGGCATGCCTGCCCTTCTACGAAAAGCTGCTGACGTTTCTGGGCATGAAACCGGTGATCAAGAACAACGACACATTCTATTGCGTTGGCGGACGCACCGCGCTGGGAATCGTACGAGCTGACGACCGCCATCGTGGCGAATCATTCGCGCAACGTCGCGTAGGACTTCATCATGTGTGCTTTCGCGCACGTGAGCGTGCCGATATCGACCAAGCTCATCGGTTTCTTCAATCAATCGGCGCAAAGATTGTGCATCGGCCGGAAGAAGGTCCATGGGCTCCCGGCTACTATTCCGTGCTGTTCGAGGATCCGGATGGAATCCGTCTCGAGATCAATCACGTGCCTGGAAAAGGCCTGCTGGCGGCGCCGGGATAACCTCGAGCGTTACTTCTAACAACTCTCCGGCGCGGCGACACCCCGCGCTCGAGCACTCGGGGAGCGATCTTCCTGGTGCCCGATGCTCGCACCAGCCACGTCGCCAGACTTCAAGCTATCCTTCAAGTTTAGGCAAAGCGTGCCCGCAGCGTAGCTTCCAACCCGGCCCCCTCTCGCCCGCGGAACGCAACTGCGACCGACAGACGTTCCATGTGCTGATCGATGATTTTGGCTCCGAGACGAACGCGATGCGTCGCAAAGAAGCTTCTGACCTCGTCTTCCCGATCCAGCAGCGCGACCACCGCTTCACACATCCGCGGCAAAGCATTGTCCGGATACTTACGCGACATCTCGTCCCAGTTCCGGCGGATGAAATCCCACGTCTCGTAGCGGGCCGCGGTGTTCAGCAACAGTGAATGCAAGACATACGGCGCGTTCTGGGTGCGCACCTGCCCATCCAGTGTCATCCCCATGGTTGCGCGCAGGAGCGCGGGTTCGCGGAAGCCGGCCAGCGCATAAAGGTAACGCTGCTCCTCCTGCGGCGTGCGGGGGTTCCTGAACCTGCCCTTGAACTCCTCGTAGCGTTTCGTGTCGCCGGCATGGGCGAGGATTGACACCAGCGCGGGAGCGATGTCGCGGTCGGCCGCGGCCGGATCGTCCTCGAACCGCGCGTACAGCTCGGCGGCGTGCTGCTGAACTTCCTGGTCGTCGCCGACGGTGCCCGCGACCGCAAGCAGGATACCGCGCAGCTGCCGGTCAAGTTCGCTCTCTCCGGCGTGCGCCTCCCAGCCGAGACGCGCGCGGGCGGGTCCGACCGTCGCGCGAAGCGCAGCCGCGAGCGCGGGCCGGTCTGAGTCCGCGGCAATCATGTCGAGGTAGTTGAAGGCGCCAATGATTGCCCGCCATACATTCAGATCGGTTTCGTTGACGAACAGCCGCACCATCCCGAGAAATTCCGAAAGCGGGGCCAGTCCGGCGACCGTCGCCGCCCAGGCATCGCTGACCAATCCAAACCGCTCGATGGCCTCGAGCTTGTCCAGGTTGCGTGTGAGTCCCGCCAGTAACTCGGGCGCGTAGCGGACCCGGTAGAATCCGTGTCCACCTTCATTCAAAAGGACCCACTCCACCTTCCCCCGAAGGTCGACCGTGGCCTCGCGCTGGGTAAGCAGCAGTCTGATGGTGGCCAGTGCCTGGTCGGTCTGTGCGCGGATCATCAGCGGCACGTGCCACAGTTGATCGGAGCTATCGCCAAGGTAGAAGAAGCGCCGCTGGGAGAGTTTGAGTCCCCGACCGTCCGCGGTCGGGGCAGCCTCGATGATTGGAAATCCGGGCTGGAAGATCCACGAATCCATCATCTTGCGAACCGGCTCGCGCGAGGCCTCTTCGAGCGCATCCCACAGTTCCCCGGTCTCGGTGTTGCCAAATTGATGCTTGTTCAGATACCGGCGGATTCCGTCGCGGAACACTTCCGGCTTCAGGAACTGCTCGAGCATTCGCAGCACCGCCGCACCCTTCTCGTAGGTGAGAATGTCAAACATGGCCCGGCATTCTTCGGGACTGAGCACTGTGAATTCGATAGGTCGCGTGTTGCGCAGCCCATCGACCGCCATCGCCGCGGCGCGCGACACCGAAAAGCTTTCCCAGCGCTTCCACTCCGGCTTCCACCGGTGCACCGCCAGCATCTCCATGAAGGTAGCGAACGCTTCGTTGAGCCAGATTCCATTCCACCAGCGCATGGTAACGAAATCGCCGAACCACATGTGCGCGTTTTCGTGCGAAACCACGTCGGCAACCCGCTCCAGCTCCGCACGCGATGCGGTTTTCTCATCGACGAGCAGCGCGGTCTCGCGAAAAGTGATCGCCCCCAGGTTCTCCATCGCGCCCGACGCGAAATCGGGAATCGCGATCAAATCCAGCTTGTCGCCCGGATAGCGCAGCCCGTAGTAGTCGGCGAAGAATTTGAGCGAGAATGAGCCGACCTGCTGGGCGAACGGGGTCAAACCAGCTTTGCCCGGAACATGCACAATTCGCAGCGGCGTACCGGCATCGACCGGTGCGGTCGCTTCGAATTCACCGACGATGAACGCCACCAGATAGGTGGACATCACCATCGTTTCCTTGAAGGTGACCTCCTTCTTGCCCCCGGCGAGCTTGCGGACGCTCTCCTCGCCCGCATTGGAAATTGCGGCCAGATGCTCGTCCACCGCCAGCACTATCTTGTAACTCGCTTTGAGCTCCGGTTCGTCCCAGCACGGGAATGCGCGCCGCGCGTCGGTTGACTCGAATTGGGTTGTGGCCACCATGTGGGTCTTGCCGGCTGCGTCGGTGTACTGACTGCGATAAAACCCGTGGAGCTTGTCGTTGAGGATTCCGCGAAACGCGATCTTAAGCGTGTACTCTCCGGGCGCCAGCGATTCCGCAAGGCCCAGGCGCGCCCGTTCCTTCTCGGGCTCCATGCGAACCGCGGCCCGCAGCCGTTTTCCGGCCGCTTCGACCGTCGCCGAGTCGATTTCCAGCTCGAGTGCGTTGAGCACGATTTCCGTGATCGGTTCGAGCACCCCGATCGTGATGCTCTCGTCACCCTTGAAGGTAAATGCCTTGAGGTCCGGTTCGAGGCGAATCTCGTAACGGCGGGGCTTTACATTCTTTGGCAGCCGGTAGTCTTGAACTTGATTGCTTTCGGAGGCGCCTTCTTGATCGCGCATGACTATTCCCTTCGCGAGTTAGAGGTCGTCGAAAGCATTAAACCATCAAGCCGTCGACCCACCAAGGTATGAGGTCTCACGGTTCCGGTCCGTTTCGTGCCTGCGCTGATTGCGGGTCCGAATGCAGCCCACCTTTACGCAGGGATCAACGAACGCTCCATCCAGAGCACGTCCCAGTAGCGATCGAACTTCCGGCCATTGTCGGAGAAAACCCCGACTTCGGTGAAGCCGAAACGGCGATGGAGCGCAATCGAGGCCTCGTTGGGAATCGTGATGCCCGCCACCAGCCGCCTGAGATCCTCGTTGCGCAGCGCGTCGAACAGCTGCTGATACATCATGCGCCCGATGCCACGTCCGGTTGCGTCCGGCGCGCAGTAGACCGTCACCTCCGCGGTCGTGTCGTATGCGGCTTTATGCCGGAACCTGCCGGTGCCGGCGTAGCCGAGAATGCGGCCGCCTTCTTCGCTTACGAAAAGTCGATAGCGCGCGCCTTCGGTATATTCGTTGAACCATCCCACGCGCTGTTCGGGGCCGACCGGTTCGATGTCGAAAGTGATGGGCGTATTGAGGACGTAGTGGTTGTAGATTGAGGTGATTTGCGAGAGGTCTCGGCGAGTTGCCGGTCTGATCACGATAGTCGACATTGAGAGGCCCTCCGGAGAGCCGCTTTAGTCACGCGCTCCCGTGAGCACTGAGTCAAGCGGGCGCGCCACCGCGCGCGAGCTCCGCGAAACTTGCGAGTCTGACGCCCCGCGCGACGAGCGCGTCGCGCACCCGCGGGCTGGTCAGAATTTCCACCTCGACCTGCGCCGAGGCGGATGGCGGGGTGTCGCCGATATCCAGCGCGGGATGGAAATACAGCTCGGTGGCGCCTTCGCGGAGGCGATCGATGATCGCGACGATGTAGTCCTCGTCGAGGTGACCGCTCTGATGGAGCCCGAACAACGAATCGGTCGATTTAAGCCCCCGTTTGCGCATCAGGCGCCGCGTCCAGCTGGATAGCGCGCGGAAGATCGCCGCCTCAACCGCCTTGCGCACGGCATGGTCGCGGCGCAGACGGAGCGTGGTCAGTACCCGTTCGCGCGGCACGCGCAGGCAGGAGACCTTATATTCGGACGCCAGCTCAACCAGGATATCCGCCACGACCGGATGGACGTGGAAATTCAGATGCCCATCGATGTGATTAAGGTACCCGACGAGCTCGAGATGCTTCTCCACCTGTGCCCGCAGCTCGGCCTCCAGTTTGCCGCGCAGCTGCTTGTCGAAATACCAGCGCAGGCCGGTCAGCACGGCGTTGTCGGGAAACCTCCCGAGCGCGTCGACCGCAGGCGCGATTTCGGCAGGCGGGAGCACGCTGCGCCCCCTGCAGACGACCGCGTGAAGACCCACATCGAGTTCGGGATGTTCGCGCGCCAGAGAAATCGCTTCATCACGGTGGGCCTCCGCGACCATGAGGCTGGCGCTGGTCAGAATACCCTCGCGATGGGCTTTGATGACCGCGGCGTTCACCTCGCGCGATAAGCCGAAGTCGTCGGCGTTTACAATTAGCGTTTTCACTGGGGGGAGGGAGGCACTGCTCGCCGCGCTGACCTTGACCGCGTCGGCACGTCCGCGCATTTTGCTAGCATTGCCGGATCGGCTCAAGTAGCGACGCCGAGGAAGCCGCTTGATTCTCCTCTTCTATGCGTTCGCGCGCGAAATCGCGCCGTTCAAAAGCCACCTGAAAAATCGCCGCTCCCTCGAGCATCGCGACCTGCGCGGGTTCCGCGCCACGCGCGGCGAAACCGAAATTCTTGCAATCGCGACCGGGATGGGATTGGCACATGCGCGTAGGGCTGCGCTGCGCGCGTTCGAATTGTATCCGGACGCCCGGCTCGCGATCGGCACCGGAGTCGCCGGAGCGCTCACGGACGGACTG
Source organism: Thermodesulfobacteriota bacterium (assembly GCA_046728175.1). Lineage (GTDB taxonomy): Bacteria > Desulfobacterota > Binatia > Binatales > Binataceae > JAFAHS01. The sequence continues at coordinate 23,827 of JBKPEA010000094.1, forward strand.
GTTCCCGGCGATCTGGTCCTTGCCGACCGCGTGATGGTGCAGCGCGAGGCGGTGACCGAACCTGAGCATCTGATAACGATCGACGGGGAACTCCTGGGCGAATTGGGACGCAGGCTAACGGCAGCCGGATTGCCCTTCGCAGCCGGCGGCATCCTCAGCTCGCAGCGGGTGTTGTCCCGCGGCCTGGAAAAGCGACTGGCCCGCAGGAAGACCGGTGCGATCGCGGTGGATATGGAGACTGCGTCGATCGCCGAGCAAGCTAGTGCGCACGGGATTGGCTTCACTTGCCTGCGCGCAATCATCGACCAGGTCGACGAGGAAGTCGTTGGTGCGACCCTCACCGACCGCAGCGGCGAGGTGAGCGTACTCGCCGCGACCGCATACCTGCTTCGCAATCCCGGCGACCTGCTCAAGCTGCCGCGGATGATGGCCAATCTTAGCCGTGCCACCCGCTCGTTGGCCGCCGGATTGGAAGCGATCCTGCCGGTGGAAACGGGTCGAACTTAGCGTTGCTTCTTCTTGCGCCCCGCACCGGCGTCGGCTCGGTCGGTTTGCATCCATCGCTAATGCCGCCGCCGGTCGTGGTTGAGACGTTCGTCATCGCGGCCGTGATCTGAGTTTTTAAGCACTCTGATCCCGGCGCATAGCGCCACCCGCGGTAACCTCGCCGATACGCTCAGGGCTGTCGCCCGAGGCTCAGGAAGCCCTCAGGCGCGGGGCTCTTTTCCGGCCCAACCAGCCTCCTGGTTCGCCCACCCGGTCTCGTACGGAGCCGACATCCGCCCAATCGCCCGCAGGTGCTGGAATTTCCATTCACCCTTCAACTTGACATAGTCCTCTTCGTAGCGGGCCGCGAGCCACCGCGCGCGATTCCCCTTGCGGAAGGTGAACGGCCCCAGGAAATACCAGATGCCCCGGGCCCGATCGCCGTCGACCTCGATTCTCGGATTCATCACATTGTGCTGCGAGAAGCTGATGCGATCGCGAAAGCCTTCGAACAGCTTCCGGATCGCGGCGTGGCCCTTATGCGCGCCGATGCCATCGCCTTCCCAGATGCCATCATCCGCGAACAGCTTGGTGATCTCATCCGGGTTGTGATCGTCGTCGCATACGGCGCAATAGCGCGCCTTGAGCTTCTTGATCGCTTCGATGTCTTCGAGAATGGTGATGCGCTTCTCGAGATCCATGGTTGCCATAGTCGGTCCTCCTCGGCTTGACCTTGCGCGGCCGCTACCGGCCTTCGGCCGCTTTCAGGCGCTGGCGCGCGAGCTCAAAGATACCCCAGTTACCCTTGTTCCAGGTTAGCGTGAGTTTGCACGATTTGATCCTCCAGCCCTGCGCGGTGCGGATGAAATGATTCGTGTAATAGCCACCCATGGTCTGGGTGTTGTCACCCTGATCGTTGGGAAGATAGTGGTGTGCCTGCACGTAGGCAATGCACAGCGCCTTATCGCCGTCGACGGTGATCACGTGATTGGTGATCATGTGCTGGGTGGCCTTAAGGCCGCCGATAGTGCGGCGCGCCGCCTCGGTCCACCGGTCGGCGGTGACCTTGCGCGGCCCGTCGCCGCCGAAGACGGATGAAAAATCCACTTCGATTTCATCCGCGAAGCACGATCGGAAACACTTCCAATCGCGCATATCGAGGCCGGTTGCATACCGTAATTGGCAGTCGCTGATCTCCGCACGATCGATTAGCAACTGAAGGCTCGGCTTTTCCATGAGAGCGTCCTCCGCCTCCGCGAAACATAGCTCAGATCCGGGGCCAGCGTCAGCCGAGGCCAGGACCGCCAGCCCAGCCCTCGAGGAGGGCGGTTGTCGGAGTGGCACACGCTTCCCGGCCGGTGCCGACATTTTCCGGGTCGATTATGCGATCCCGCGCCGTGAGATGGGCGACGGTTGCGGCCCTCGTTTCGCGCCGATGATTCCGTCGTCGTAAGGAAAATCCCGCAGATGATTTTCGATTGCTTCCTGCCCGCCATACGACTCGCTGCGCGTCACGATGTGGATCACCAGAGTCAGGAACGGAAGATAGATGAATACGCTGGCCCACCCGATCTCGGTGGCCCCGATTCGAAACAACATCGTGATTCCGAAGCAGGCTATTCCAAGATAGAGCGCAGGTCCGAGCAACGCGCGCGAAGGAACCGATGGACGACCGCCCAATGGCCGCGCGTGGTAATTCAGCAGCCGATCCAGCACCACAAAGATTGCGATCGTCACCGCCGCGACCAGGTACCATCCGAGGTAGTTGCTGATTGGCACCCCGAAATGCGGCCCGGGCGGGTCGTACCAGAAGATCTTGCCCAGGAACCATCGGTCGCCGAGCACGCTTAGCGGATCGACCACCATATCGATCATCACCATGAACAGCGACGCCATGAGCCACACTCGAGGCGCGCGCCGAATTTTCCAGGTGTCGAGCAGGCGCAGGTCCCATCTGCGCCGGTAGAGCGGAGCACTCAGCAGCAACGCAACCGTGTAGCTGGCAAAGGCCAGAAAGGTGAAGGACAGCGAATCCATGAACGGGACGCCGATGACCCAGAGTTCCCGGTCGCGGATCGCGGCGATGTAGTGATACAGGCCAAAGGGAAACCCGTTGTGCACCGAGGACCACTCGCAGGTCAACGAGACCGCGTAGGTGAGCGCGGTAAACAGCAGCGTGGTGCGCACTCCAAAATTGATAATCGCAATGAACAGGAAGCTGGCCAGAAAAACGAATACGTACGGGCGAAGCGCGACGGTCGAGAGCAGCAGACGCACGAAGCTCATGACTACGCCGCGGCACGCGCCCGCCCGGTTTTGCGGAAAAACTCCACCGCCGCCGCCAGCGCAGCGTCCACCGCCCGCGGTGCATAGCCCAGTTCGCGTCGGGCCTTCGCTGAATCGAAGAACATGTGCTTGCGAGACATCCTGACCTCGGTGACACTCGCGCGCGGTGCCCGATGGGTCAGCACCCGCGCGACCGCTTCTGCGCCCAGCGCGAAGCCAAAGGCGACCGCGTAGGGCAGCCGCACCTGCGGCGCGGGCATTCCGGAGATGCGCGCGAGCCGCTCAAGCATCTCCCTGAGCGTCAGATTCTCGCCGCCGAGGATGTATTTCTCGCCGATCCTTCCGCGCTCGGCCGCCAGCAGGTGACCCTGCGCCACGTCGGATACGTCGACCAAGTTGAGGCCGGTGTCGACGTAGGCCGGCATTCTGCGATTGAGGAAATCGACGATGATTCGGCCGGTTGGCGTGGGCTTCAGGTCCAGCGGCCCTACTGGGGTCGACGGATTCACCACCATGACCGGCACACCCGCGCGGGCCGCCTCGAGCGCGATCTGTTCCGCGATGAATTTTGACCGCTTGTACGGTCCCACCATCTTTTCGATCGAAACCGGCGTGTCTTCCGTTCCGGCTCCGCCCGGAGGAATGCCGAGCGCACCCACCGTGCTGCAGTGGACCATCCGTTCGACCCGTGCGCGTCGTGATGCCTCGATCACGTTGTGGGTGCCCTCTACGTTGGCCGCATACATCGCAGCCGGATCGGGAACCCACAGGCGATAATCGGCCGCCACATGATAGACGTGGTCGCATCCGGCGACGGCGCGATCGACCGCCTCAGGGTCTCGAAGATCGCCAATCGCCAGTTCCACCTCGAGGCCCTCAAGCGCCGCACGATCGGCTCGGGGTCGAATCAGCACTCTGACCCGGTCCCCCCGCGTGAGCAGCGCGCGCACCACGTGGCACCCGACAAACCCGTTTCCCCCGGTAACGAGCGCCCGCCGCGGCACCGCTCGGCCCCCAGCGCTCACGATCTTGCCGCTACCGCAGCCGCCGCCGCGCGGCCGGAAATGACCGCGCTTTCGATGGTCGCGGGCAGACCGGTCTGGATCCAGTCGCCGGCCAGGAAGAGATTTTTCAGTGGGGTCGCAACACCAGGCCGGAGCCGATGCGAGTCGGTGGTGGGCGCCATAGTCGCCTGCTTCTCCTTGAGTACGATCGCCTTGCTGACCTTGGCGCTGCGGGCTGCCGGAATCATCGTGCTCAGGTCGTTTAACACCAGATCGAGCAGGTCGTCGTTCGGCAGATCCACCAGTCGGCGCGCCCCGCTGATGACGAAGCTCAGATAGCCCGGATGCCGTTCCCCGTGACGCTCGAAGATCCGGCGCTTGTTGAACAGCCACTGGGTCGTCGTGCCGATGAACCCGACGAACGCCGAGCGCGTTACCTCGCGATCGAACCACGCGTGCACGCAGATGATCGGCGAGGTCGCGAGCTGGTTGATTCGCTGGAAAAACGGATTCGCGACCACGTTCTCCGGCAGCATCCGGACCAGGTGCTCGGCCTGGGCGGCGACGATGAAGTTCGCCGCTTCCAGCTTGCGGCCGTCGCGCAGGCGGATGCGCTCCACGACCCCGCCACCATCAACCTCGAGCCCTTCCACGATCGCGTGTCGGGCAATGACGCCTCCCGCGCGCTCGACGAAGCTGCGTGCCGCCCGGCAATACAATTCGCTTAGGCCGACTCGCGAATAGACGAAGGCGGAATCCGAGCGCCGCGAGAAGAACGCCCGCATCAACACCTCGGCCAACAACCCGGCCGACGATAATTGGGGTTCATCGTTGAGGGTCGCCACCGAGAGCGGATACCAGAAAGCGCGTCGCGCATTCTCGCTCTGCCCCAGCTGATTCATCAGCTCGGTGACGGTCATCCTGTCCAGCGCGTCGCGGTCGCGACGACGCATCTTGAGGAGCTTGAGACCGGCCCGAGCTGCCGCGTAGCGCTCCTTAAGACTCAGATGACGATAGCGCATGAGGGCCGCGCTCATATGCAGCGGCCCGGGCAGGCGCGCCGTGCGCAGGGTTGCGCTACGGCCGGGGCCGGCGAGCATTTCGATTTCCAGATCCTTCTGGAAGACCAGATGGTCGCCGGAGCCAATCTTGCGCAGAAAATCCAGGGTCTCCGCGTAGCAGCCCATCAGAACGTGCTGCCCGTTGTCGACAAAGTCGCCCGTATCAGGGTCTTCGAAGGAATAGGCGCGTCCACCGAGCTCGGGTTTTCGTTCCAGCAACGCGACCCGGAACCCACGCTCGGCCAGCGCGACCCCGGCGCTCAGGCCGCCGAACCCGCCGCCGACTACGACGACATCCTTCGAATCGATCATTACCCAGGTAGTAGTAACCTTACCCGCGCAGCGCGCCAAGACGGGAGGTCGCCCACGCGCGGCCGACCAGGTAGAGCTTGTGTGTCGCCGACAGGCTGAGCCTGCGATCGAGAACCCGGTAGTTGGAACTTACGATTCGATCGAGCAGCGAGCCGTAGATCAGGCGCATCGCCTCGGCGGTAAGCAGCGTCGAGCGGTCTTCCGGGGGAAGCGATTGCTGAGCGCGATGGTAATATTCCCGCGCGCGGTGCGCCTCGAATTCCATCAGGCGAACAAACGCATTGCTGTAAACGCCTTCGAGAATCTCCCTCTCGGTGACCGAGAACCGGGCCAGATCTTCGAGCGGAAGATAAATCCGGCCCTTGGCGGCATCCTCTTTCACGTCGCGCAGAATATTGGTGAGCTGGCAGGCGATGCCGAGGTTCTCCGCGTACACCTTCGCGTCGGGGTTGGTGTAGCCGAAAATCTCTATGCAGATGAGGCCCACCACCGCCGCCGCCCGATAGCAGTAGCGGCGCAGCTCGTCGAAGGTCGCGTAGCGCTTGCGCGAGAGATCCATCTCCATGCCCGCGATCAGTTCCTCGAAGCAGCGCCGCGGAACCGAAAATCGCTGGACCGTGTCGGCCAGTGCCCGGGAGATCGCACGGGTCGGTGTGCCTTCCCCGTAGACGCGCGCGAGTTCCTCGCGCCACCGGGAAAGCAAGCGCGCCGGCTCGCGAATCGACTCATCGTCTGCAACGTCGTCCACGAAGCGACAGAATGCGTAGACTGCATAGAGCGAACGCCGACGCTCGATGGGCAGCAGCATGAAGGCGTAGTAAAAATTCGACGAAGACTGACGCGTTATGTCGCCGCAGCGCCGATAATCTGTTTCCAATGAACCGGCCGCCTGGGCCTGCCGGTCGCCGTTCGAATCAGGATTCAAGTCTGCCCCGCACCGCGTTCCATGCCAGTTTCAGATAGTCGCTTTTGGAAAGGTTGGGTCGGCGGTGGAAAACATCGAACCCGGCGCCCTCGATCGCACGCAAAATTGCCAGCCCTCCACCCGCGAACATCAGGATGTCGCGTCGCAGCCGCCCATCAACGAGTCGCGAAAGCTGGCCCCCGGTGACCAGCATCGCGCGTGCCCCGGCCACTTCGTGCTTGAGCAGCGCGACGAATTTGCCATCGACCGCACCCGCAGCCAGATCTTCCGCAGTCACGCCAAATTGCGCCATGTCGCGGCGCGGAAGATAAATTCGGCCCTTTGCCAAATCGATCGCAACATCCTGCCAGAAGTTGGCAAGCTGAAGTCCGCTGCAAATCAGATCCGAAAGACCCTGTCGCTCCGGGTCGCGATACCCAAACAGATACAGCACCAACCGCCCCACCGGATTCGCCGAGTAACGCGAGTAGCCAAGCAAATCGTCGATCGCTTCAAACCCGTCGAAATGGAGGTCGGAACGGAACGCCACCAGCAGGTCGGCAAACGGCTCGCGCGGTATGTCGAAGCGACGAACCGTGTCAGCCAGCGCAACGAACACCGGGTGGCGGGGCGAGCCCGCATACGCCAGGTTGAGTTGGCGCTCCCATTCGTCAAGCTTGCGCGGGTCGTGGTCTTCGTCGGCAAAGTCGTCGGCGATCCGCGAGTACGCGTAGATCGCATACATATGCTTGCGCATTGCCGCGGGCATGAGCCACGAAGCAACCGTGAAATTTTCGTAGTGTGACCTGGCCAGACGCGCGCAGAACCGGTAAGCGGCCTCGAGCGAAGCGGAGTCGGTCGTCGCCGAAACGGCGCCTGCAACCGCTGGTTCTGATTTCGTGCCTGCCGAAGCTCCCATCCCGCTCCCATCCAATAAGCCGACCTGTGCGCGTCAGGCGGCCTCGGAATGAACTCCCATCAGGCGGCGGGCCTGGGCCCGCGCCCACGCATCGGTCTCCAGGAGGTCTTCCAGCGTGTGGGCCGGGGAATTTGGATGGAGCGTCATTATCGATTCGAGATGCCGGGGAATATCGACGAAGCGCGCGCGCCCGCTCAGGAAACCTGCCACCAGCTCCTCGTTGGCGGCATTGAGGCACGCGGGCATCGTGCTGCCCGCCTTGAGCGCCTCGAACGCGAGGGCCAGACAGGGGAAGCGGCCGAAATCGGGCTCCTCGAAGGTGAGCCGGGCGCATTCGGCTAGCGAAAGCGTCTTCAGATGCGGCATCGGCAGCCGGTCCGGATATGCGAGCGCGTACGCAACCGGAATCGCCATATCCGGAATCGCCATTTCTGCAATCACCGAGCCATCGATCATCTCGACCATCGAATGGATGACGCTCTGCGGATGAATCACGATCGAAATCTCGTCCGGCTGCAACCCGAACAGCCAGCGCGCTTCGATCACCTCAAGTCCCTTGTTCATCAGGGTAGCGGAATCGATGGTGATCTTGCTGCCCATTCTCCAGGTCGGATGGTTGAGCGCCTGCTCGACCGTGATCGACGCGAACCGCTCGGCGGGCAAGTCGCGGAACGGTCCGCCCGACGCGGTAAGGATGATCCGCTTGAGCCCTTCGCGGCCCCGCCCGGCCAGACACTGAAAGATGGCATTGTGCTCGCTGTCGACCGGCAGCAGGCGCACCCCGCGTTCGCGGACAGCTCGCGTTACCAGTTCTCCCGCGATTACCAGAACTTCCTTATTGGCGAACGCGATATCTTTGCCGGACTCGATCGCAGCCAGGGTCGGGCGCAATCCCAGGGCGCCCACCAGCGCTGACATCACGAGCTCGGCGTCGCGATGCGTCGCAACCGCGCACGCCCCTTCGAGACCATGAACGATTTCAACTTTCCGGGTTCCCAGGCGCGCGCGAAGTTCGCCCGCCAGGTCGACACTCGCAACCGAGACCAGTTCGGGACCGAACCGGACAATCTGCTCAAGCAACAGGTCGAGGTTGTGACCCGCGGCCAGGGCAACGACCCGAAAGCGATCGGGAAAGCGGCTCACCACCTCGAGTGTGGTTACCCCAACGGAGCCCGTCGAGCCGAGTATCGAAAGGGTCTTCATCGCCCAGGCGACCGGTTTATTTGAAGACCGTCTCCTTCATCCGTGCGCGGAAGCGGCCCAACGCCATCAACGGAAAGTAGTGCGCGTACAGCCAGTAGCGCAGATAGAAATGTCCGGGGAAACCGGTGCCGGTGAACTCGTTTTCATCCCACCCGCCGTCCTGGTTCTGACGCTCGACCAGCCATTGCACGCCGCGCAGCAACGGCTGGCTGACTTCATCTTCGCCGGCAAGTAAACCGATAATCGCCCATGCCGTTTGCGATGCGGTGCTGGTGCCGCGACCGCGCCACGCGGGATCCCGGTCGGCAAGCGGGCTTTCGCCCCATCCCCCGTCCGGATTCTGCTTGGATCTGAGCCAATCGACCGCACGTTGGATCCACGGCTGTTTCATGTCGTACCCGATGGCGCGCAAACCCGACAGCGCGGAGAAGGTGCCGTAGACGTAAGCCACACCCCACCGTCCCCACCACGCACCGTCCGCCTGCTGATTGCGGCGCAACCACTCGATCGAGCGGCGCGCGACCGGATGGTCCTGCCGGTAACCGACGGCCGCCATCATCTCGAGCACACGGCCGGTCAAATCGGCGCAGGAAGGGTCGGTCACGGCCTCCACATCGGCCAGCGGGAGGTTGTTGAGCCAGTGCGAATCGTTGTCAACATCGAAAGCGGCGAACCCCCCGTCCTTTGATTGCATCCCCATGACCCAGGTCGCGCCGCAGCTGATTGCGCGTTCGCGCCGCGCCGAGTCGTCGCACGCGGCTTCTGCAATGACCATCAGGATGACGGCCGAATCATCCACGTCCGGATACCAATCGTTATAAAATTGAAAGGCCCATCCGCCCGGATCCAGAGACGGCCGCTTTATCGACCAGTCGCCGTGCCTGAAAATCTGATGTTCAACCAACCACCGGGCGGCACTGCGCAGCGCCGGATGATCTCCGCGGATGCCCGAGTCGATTAGTGCCTTGGCAGCCAACGCAGTGTCCCAGTTGGGCGATACACACGGCATGTAGAGCACGGCGTCGCCGAGGTCCCAGACCAGCTCCCGGGAGGCGTCGATCGCCTTTTTCAGCACCGGATGATGAATGCGATAGCCGAGCGCCTTAAGGGCCATCGCGCTCAGCAGGTAGCACGGCTGGATCCCACCCCACGAGCCGTTGGCGTCCTGATGTTCCACGATCCAGTTTTCCGCGTAAGCAAGCGCTCGCGCGCGTAACCCCTGGAGGTGGTGATGGTCGTAGACGCGCAGCACTTTGTCGATCAGGTTGAACACCGCGCGCAGCGACAGGGCGCGTTTGGGGCGCGGCTGCCTGAACTTGGTGAAATGCGGCGGCTGGATGTACAGCTCGAGGACTCCGTCCTGATGACTTACTTTGACCACCGGCCGCATCGCCTGCAGAATCATCAGCGCGAAAGTCGTGCCGCGAGCCCACGACGAGAGCTCGTACATGTTGAACGGAAACCAGTTAGGCAAGAGCGCTATTTCGACCGGCACGGACGCGGTTGCGTCCCAGGGAACCTGACCCATCGCCGCTAGGTAGAAACGCGCCAGGGTTCCGCAGTTCTCGATTCCGCCTTGCGACAAAATCCAGCGCCGCGCGTTAATCATGGGCTCGTCGCCCGCGCGCAGGCCGGCGAGCTTCAGGGCGAAGTACACCTCAATCGAAGTCGAAAGATGGCCGGGTCCCTCCGGAAACAGGCTCCAGCTGCCGTCGGCGTTCTGTTGATCGAGCAAAACCTTCTTGAGCTTCGCTTCCTGCTCAATGTCCACCGCGTCCATGAAGTGATTGAAGATGATGAATTCGGCGTTCATCTCCGCGTTTGCTTCCAGCGCGGCGTGCCAGTAACCCTCGGCGTGCTGCTTTTCGATAAGGGAGCGCTGCGCGCGGTCGATCGCGTAGTCGAGCTTCGCCAGCGCCTCCTGGCGGGAGTTGACTGACGCGGTCAAGGTTTCGGAGACGACTTCTGCGAGCTGGCTCATCTGCGCTTACTCATTGGTTGCTAAGGGACTACCGCGCACTTGAGGACCGCGCCGCTGTCCATCATCGAAAAAACTTCGGCGAGATCGTTCAGACTACGGTGCGCATTGATCAGGCGTTCGGCTCCGAGCCGGCGCTCGCTCAATAGTTCAAAGCTTCGCCCCACGTCGCGGGGCCGATAGTGAAAGGGCGCAATCATCGTCAGGCCATCATAGTGCATGCGCCGCGTGTCAATGTTCAGCGAGGTTCCCGGCGGACATCCCCCGAAAAGCACCACGCGGCCGCCGCGCCGAGTCCGCGCCAGTGCGTCGCTCCAGCCATCGACCTGGCCGGTGCACTCGATTACCAGGTCCGGACCAAAGCCGCCGTTGAGCTGGGCCGCGGCCGCGGCAGCATCCTGACGGCGCACGTCGATCACGCGGTCGGCACCCATTTCGGCTGCCCATCTCAGGCGCGCGTCGCCGCGTCCCGCGACCGCCACCTCGCGCACCCCGGCGGCACGCAACGCCATCATGTGCAGCAGTCCGAACGGGCCGGCGCCAAGTATCAACACCCGCTCGTGGCGCTCAGGCATCGCCATGGCCTGCGCGTGAACGACGCACGAGAGCGGCTCCAAAAGGGCGGCCTCTTCAAACGGCAAATCGTGCGGCTTGCAGAAGACGTTCCTCGAAACGATATGGGCCGGGAGAATCAGCATGTCACCGTAGGCGCCCAACACCATCTTGTCGATCGCGGTGGCGCACAGATTCTCCTGGCCTCGCCCGCAATAGAAGCAGGTTCCGCAGGGCGCGGTCGGCGTAGCCATTATTTCATCGCCGGGGCCGAAGCCACTGACCCCTGCGCCGACTTCGGCCACCACGCCGGCGAATTCGTGTCCGAGCGGCATCGGCATTTTCCAGAGCGGATGGCCGCGGCGCCACGCCTTCAGATCGGTCCCGCAGCTCAACGCGCAGCGGACTTGCAGCAGAATCTCTCCCGGCGCGGGACGCGGTGGAAGGAAGGTGCGAATTTCCAGCTGCCGGGGGGCGACCAGCACGGCACGGCGCAGGTGGGAAGAATGAAATGATGCTGCGGCGGCGCTCACTGCTTGCGCTCCACCACGAAAGTCGCGATCGCGCGGAGCGGGTCGGCGTTGGCGCCAAATTCGCTGAGAGCTTCCTGTGCCTGTTGCTCCAGCCGCCGCGCGAATTGCCACGATTGGTCGAGACCCAGCAGCGCCGGGAAAGTCGCCTTGCCGGCGGCCCGGTCTTTTCCGGTCCGTTTGCCCATCTGTGCGGTGCTCGCCTCAAGATCCAGCAGATCATCCACGACCTGGAACGCGAGTCCCAGCGCGCGCGCGTATCGGTCGAGGTTTGCAAGCTGTGGTTCCGACCCGCCGCCAATCCGTGCGCCGCCGACGATTGAGGCAAGGAACAGCGCCCCGGTTTTTTTGCCATGCAGCAGTTTTAGTTCGTCCACCGACAACGGCGCCCCTTCGCTTTGCAGGTCGATAACCTGTCCGCCCACCATTCCCCCCGAGCCGGCCTCGGCTGCCAGGTCCGCGATCGTCCGCAGGAGGATCGCAGACGGGACACCGTCGCTGGCCGAACTCGCCAGCACCCTGAACGCGTCGGTCAGCAGCCCGTCGCCCGACAAGATGGCCAGCGCCTCGCCATAGAGGCGGTGATTGGTCGCCCGCCCGTGTCGCAGGTCGTCATTGTCCATGCAGGGCAGGTCGTCGTGGATGAGCGAGTAGTTGTGGATCATCTCGACCGCGCAAGCGAAACCAATCGCACGCTCCGGCGCGCCCCCCACCGCTTCACAAGCGGCCAGTGCCAGGATCGGCCGCAGCCGTTTGCCTCCGCCCAGCAGGCTATAACGCATCGCCTCAAGCAGGCGGGCTTCGGATCCGGCCGGCTCCGGGATAACTTGAGCCAGCGCTCCTTCCACCAGCGCGGCGCGCTCCTTCAAATAGTGATCGAGTTGAAACACTTTCCTAAAGGTCACAAAGCTGCTGCCCTCGCGCAGCCCCGGTCCGCGCGAGCAGAGCGACGCCGCCGTTTCCGACGGCCCACCATGAGCATTGTTCAGGACATATAGTGGCGAACCATTCGCCACGAATCCTTGAGACTCTTTCCGAATTCCAGCGCCACCGTCCCCTCAAAGCCCGAATGCAATTTGCAGTCGCGACAGCGGATGTCTTGTTTGCTGCGGTAGAACTCCCAGTCCGTCGCATCGTGCATCTGTTTAAAGGTCTGATAATGGCCGTTGGTGATCAGGTAGCAGGGACCCTTCCACCCCCGCGGGTTGCGCGTGACGGTGGTCCATGGACTGCACGTGAGCTCCCGTTCACCAACCAGGTAGTCGAGATAGATCGGCGTATTGACGATCTTATGGTCCTCGGCGAGCTTGCGAACCCGGACAAACTTGTAGGGCATCTCCTCTTTCTTGAGGTAGAGATCGTCGTTGGTCAGCACCTGGTAGTGATAACCGGGAGACAGGAGCATACCATCCACCCCGAGCCCCTGAAGCATCTTGACCAGGTCTTCGAGCTCTTCCGCGCCGGTTTCACGAAAGACCGTGGTATTGGTCTGTACGCGATAGCCCTTGCTCTTGAGCATCTTGATCATCTTCACGACGATGTCGAAATGCCCCTGGCGATCGACCACGCGGTCGTTGGTTTCGCGCATGCCATCGACGTGGATGTTGAAGCTCAGGTAGGGACTCGGCGGAACCTGCCTGACGAAGCGCTCCAGCAGGATCGCATTGGTGCAGATCATCACGTGACGCTTCTGCTCATCGATGAGCCGGGTGGTGAGCGGCGCGATGTGCTTGTACATCAGCGGTTCGCCGCCACAGATCGACACGATGGGTGCGCCGCACTCGTTGGCCGACTCGAGCGCTTCCTCTAGCGGCATCATGTCGCGGATGGTGTCCTTGTACTCGACGATTCTCCCGCATCCCACGCATGCCAGGTTGCAGGCATGCAGCGGCTCCAGCATAAGGACGATCGGAAAGTACTTCTCGCCCGCGCGTTTTTTCCGGCCGATGTAGCGACCCAGGTCGATCATTTGTCTGAGGGGTACCCGCATTAATCTCTCCCGCGACGACTCTGAAAAATCAGGCGACGGCCTTGCCGCCACCCGAGGGGGTTTCCTGGCCGAACAGCCACTCACTAACCAGTGCTACGGCCTCTTCCGAATCGAGCGGATTGTTCGCCACGAACAGATGTTCAATCAGGATCCCGTTGAGAGCCGAGAGCAGGAACCCCGCGGCAGCTTGCGGCGCAAACCTCAAGGCACAGAGCCCCTTCTGCTGCGCCCGAGCGATGAGCTCGACCAACATGCCTCGGTAGCCGGAATAGATCTTCAGCACCTGCTCGTTAAGCCCCTCCGAGAAGCGCTGGTCGTGAAGCATCTGGGCCAGGAAGAACCGGACCGAGCTGGCATTGTCGCGAACGAATTCCAGGTAGAATTCCACCAGCTTCTTGATTTGAGCGCGCTCATCAAGTACCCCGGCCTCTTCGGCAAAATCGATGAAGTACGGCTCCAGCAGGCGGTTCAACACCGCAACAAACAGCTCTTCCTTGGTCTTGAAGTGCCAAAAGATCAGGGCTTTGCTGACGTGCGCCTCGCGCGCGACTTCCGACATCGAGGTCTCGTGGAACCCGCGGTTGGCGAACAGATGCATTGCCGCCTTCAGGATTTCGTCCCGCGAATCCTGCGCGCCACGCGAATCACCAGCGACCGGCCTCGTTTCGGAGGTGCTCATAGCTATTACTTTGTAGAGAGCGCTCGCTAACCTGTCGGTCAATCGTAACTTTAACGTCATTCGATGCAAAGTCAATATGGTCCCGTCCGGTCGGTCAGGCGCTGAGCGCCCCGTCACGCTGTGCGACGCCTGACCGATGGTCAGGCAGCAATATTCGTCTGAGAGCCTCGGTTTTTCGCGGAGACCCGCGCCGCGACAATTAACGCCAGAGCGGTCCGCGCCTCGACCAGATTGGCCCGCGCAATGGTCGAATCGGGGCCTTGCGAAATCGCCCGCTCGAACAACGCCGCGACTCCCGAAAACCAAGCAGAATGATACGAGTCATCGGAGATGTCGTGCACCAAAACCTCTTGGGAGGGTCGTTGCCCCTCGGTCAGAAGGAGCCGTTCACTGCCAATTTCGAGCGATCCGTTCGTTCCAAAGATCGTCGCGTGGGTTCGCCGCTGCTCTGCGCGCCACGACAGGGTGGCATGCGCGCTCTGACCGGAACCGAAGGTCACATTGACCTCGGCGGCTTCCTCGACCCCCCCAGCATTGGTGAAAAGAGTCGCCGCAACCGCACGCGGCAATTCCCCACCCATCAGCCACTGCATCAGGTAAAAGACGTGCCATCCATGATCGATAAGAATTCCGCCGCCCGATGCTCTCGTCGTTCGCCACACCGCACCGGGTCCGCCCCTTCCCGCCGGTTCGACACGCAGGCGCTCAAGTGAAACGGACCGGACCGGGCCGATTCGCCCTTCATCGATTAGTGCGCGGGCCAGCGAATACGCGGGCGCAAACTTCCAGTTGTGCACGCACATCAGGACTCTCTGCCGGGCGCGCGCCACAGCCGCAACCTCATCGAACTCCGCCAGCGAAAGGCCAAGGGGCTTCTCCACAAGTACGTGTGCTCCGGCGTTCAGCGCCGCGCGAGCGGCTGCGCCGTGGAGCGCTGGTGGACTTGCGATATCCACAAAATCCGGCGCCTCGCCGTCGAGCATCAGCTCAAGGTCGTCGTAGACGCGAACATTCTTGATCAATCGAATAGCTTCGTGACGACGTTCCGCGAGCGGATCGTGAATCACCCCGAGGTTGACGTTTTCGCGCGTGCGCCATCCCGGCAGATGGGATTTCGCCGCAACTTCACCAAAGCCGGAGATTGCGCCTCGCAATTTCATCCGGATCAGATTCTACACGGTGGCGGCAACCCCACTAACGCCCACAACGTCAGGCGCCGGTCGGTTCGGTTTCGGATCTCGCGATGAACTCCGGCGTCTGCTGTGGGCGCGCGGGGAAACAATGGCTCGCGCTGGAGCCGCGTGGGGACGCTCACCCTAATGCCGCATAGAACGCGTCGATCAGGGCGGACGCACGTGCGTCGATCAGCAGCCCGTTCGCCATCTGGTTCATGGTGTAGCCAAATCCAACCCTGGCCTGCGGGTCGGCAAAGCCCAGTGAGCCACCCGCCCCCGGATGCCCGAAGGCTTTGCGGTGGGGACCGAACATCGCGCCCGGCTGCGACAGCATGAACCCCATCGAGAAGCGCGTCGGCATCTGCATTAACACCTGATCGGGGCCGTAGGATTGCTCGGCATAGAACCTCTCCAGCGCCTCGGGACGGACGATCCGGTAGCCGTCGAATTCGCCGCCGCGAGCCAGCGACCCATACAGGCGGGCCAGCGATCTCGCCGTGGTGTGAGCGTTGGCGGCACCGAGTTCGGCTCCACGCCACGAACGGGTGTTAACCAAGTCTGGCTTGGTCAGCACCGGTGGATTCAGAAACGCCTTGGCGGTTGCCCCCTCTGGCTCCTTCATCGCCTCGACGAACAGGTTTGGTTCGTCGGGGCCGGGCGGCGGCGACGGAAGCAGGTCACTGACTCGCGAGTCGTGTGCCGCATCCAGTCCGATATGACAATCGAGCTTGAGCGGCTCCGCAATTTCCTCGCGGAAGTATTTGCCCAACCCTTTGCCGGTTATCCTCCTGATGACTTCTCCAACCAGCCACCCGATAGTCAGTGCGTGATAACCGTGTTTCGTTCCCGGCTGCCACCACGGCTCCTGTTCCGCCAGCGCCGCTGCCATGGCGTCCCAATCGAACAACGCTTCTTCGGCCAGGACCTTGCGGATGGCAGGCAGGCCCGCACGATGGCTGAGCAGGTAGCGGACCGGGAGATCTTTTTTTCCGGCTTGCGCAAACTCCGGCCAGTAGCGCGACACTGGCTCGTCAGGGTCGAGCTTGCCCTGATCGATCAATCGATGGGCACAGGTGGCCGTCATGCCCTTGGTGGTGGAGTAGACGTTCACCAGCGTGTCGCGATTCCACGGGCGAGTCTTTGCCTTGTCGAAATGGCCGCCCCACAAATCCACGACCGGCCTTCCGTCGATAACCATCGCAACCGCGGCGCCGAGCTCGCCCCGCTTTTCGAAATTGTCGGCAAACGCCTTGCGCACATTCTCAAAACGTTTGTCGACTTCGCCTTCAATTTTGAATTCCGCAGCCATGTAACGCCTCCTGGGCGACTCTTCTATATCATCATCAAGCTGCGCTCGTCATTGGCGCGACGCCCCGCTTATGCCTACACTCGTCGCGAGGCCCGGGATGACGATGGCACAAGACAAGTTCGTTCAAGCAAACGGCCTTCGGCTTCACTACCTCGACTATGGCGGAGGTAACCTGCCGTGGCTGGTTTGCATCCACGGATTCAGCGGGAACGCGCACAACTTCGATGAACTCGCGCCGCATCTTTCCTCTCGCTACCACGTGCTCTCGCTAGACATACGAGGCCGCGGCGACAGTGCCTGGGGACCGGTCCGCGAGTATTTGCAACAACACTACGCCAGCGATCTGAACGCTACTCTGGAAGTGCTCGGGATCGACAGAATCTCACTCATCGGGACCTCGATGGGTGGAGTCATTTCGATGATGTTCGCGGGGGGATGGCCCGAACGCGTTGAGCGCCTAGTGTTGAATGATATCGGTCCGGAGATCGATCCCGCGGGAGGCGCGCGAATCTCATCCTACGTGAGCGAGGCGCCGGACCACTTCAGGGACCTTGGCGAAGTCGCGGCCTACTATCGCAGCATCAATCCGCAACTGAACGACCTTCCCGAGGATGCGCTGCGCGAGTGGTCCAAGTGGTCGGTGAAGCCGGCACCTCAGGGCGGACTAACCTGGAAAATGGATCCATCGATTCGTCGCCCACCGCGGGGCGGTGCCGCCCAGCAGCGGCTGGACCTGTGGGTCCCGTTCGCACGGATAAGCTGTCCGATTCTGGTGGTGCGTGGCGCGCAAAGCGACATCCTGGCGCCCCTTACCGCGCGGCAGATGCGCACGACCCACACCGATGTAACCATCGCCGAGATTCCCGCGGTCGGACACGCGCCCTCGCTTACCGAGCCTGAGTCGTTGGCCGCCTTGCGAGAATTTCTGCGGCTCGGATGAACGCGCGGTTTCCCCTGTCCGCCAACTACCAGGAACTGGTGCCGGGCAACCTGATGGGCCCGCATGTGTTGTGGCTCATGGAGTCGCTTTGCGCGCGCGCAGAGCTCAGGACCGGAATGCGCGTCATGGATCTCGGCTCCGGCAGGGCGATCGGTTCGATTTTTCTGGCCCGGGAATTCGGCGTGCAGGTGTGGGCTACAGATTTGTGGATCGCCGCAACCGACAACTGGAAACGAATTCGCCAGGCGGGTCTCGAGGAGCAGGTCTTCCCGATTCACGCCGAGGCCAGGGCGCTGCCTTACCCCGACGAATTCTTCGACGCCATCCTCAGCGTCGATGCGTACCACTATTTCGGCACCGACGATTTATACCTGGAAAGGCTCGTGCCCTTCCTGAAGCCCGCGGGCCAGCTGGCGATCGCGTGTCCCGGACTCAAGCGTGAGTTGCGCAACGACGAGATTCCGGAGTATCTGCGCGACTCCTACTTCAATCAGCAGTGGCATTCTTTTCACTCCCCGGCGTGGTGGCGGGAGCACTGGGAGAAAAGCGGCGCGGTCGAGGTGGTTTGCGCAGAAGAAATGCCGGAAGCGGCTGAAATCTGGAAATCAAGCACCCAGCCGGACAACCCCGACGCGCCGGTCGTACTCGCCGACGCTGGCAGGCTCCTGACCTTCAGCCGCGTGGTAGCCCGCAAGCTCGCGAAGTCTTAGCCACTTCCTGGGGTTCGGTCAGCCCGAAATAGCGCGCGTGGCACAGGCTTCCGGTCTGCGCGGCTAGTGAGGGAACTCGACCATCACCTTGGCACGTGCCCCGGGGCTCTTTAGCGCCTCAAACATCTCCGGCACACGATCGACACTGATGATGTCGGTGATCATCGGGCGGGGATCGATCCGCCTTGACGTCAGCGCTTCGACGGTTTCCTGGAACTCGGCGCGCGTGTAGCCGACGATAAATTCGATCCCGATCTCCTTGAGGATGCAGGTTAACGGCCGGATCCGATCCGGCTCCATGCAGACCCCAAGCACCACCACACGGCCGTGCAGCCCAACCGTGTTGATCGCCGCATCGAGGGTGGATTTCACACCAATACATTCGAAAACGACTTCGGGCTCACGTCCGGTCAGGGCACGGATCTTTTCCGCGGGATTTTCCCGGGTCGGATTTACTACGGCGCTGGCTCCAAGCTTCACCGCAAGTTCCGTGCGCCCGGGAGCCAGCTCCGAAACCACGACCGCAGCAGCCCCCCTGGCCTTCGCCCAGACCAGGGTCGAAAGCCCGATCGGGCCCGCACCCATCACCACCACCCCCTCGCCGGGCCTAAGCTGCGCGCGGTTCACTCCGTGAAGCCCCACCGAAAGCGGCTCGACCAGCGCGCCAGCCCGAGAATCGACATTGTCCGGCAGCTTGAGCAAGCTTTGCCCGCCGCACATTACGTATTCAGCATAGGCGCCGGGCAGCTGACCGAGACCGAGCCCGCGCGTGACGGCACAGTGCATCCCCTCATCGCGCCGACACGGCTCGCACTCTCCGCACGAGATGAACGGCAGCGCCGTGACGCGTTCCCCCACGCGAAAGCCTGTCACGCCCGAACCGATCTCAAAGACCTCGCCACAGAACTCGTGACCCATAACGGTGTCCGGTGCCAGACCCATCCCATATTGGCAGGCATGAAGATCCGAGCCGCAGATTCCGCAGTTGTGGACTTTGAGCACAACTTCGCCGGGACCGGGATGCGGTTGCGGCACTTCGATGATCGCCATCTGATTTTGTTGCTTGAAAGCCGCGGCCTTCATGGTAGTGCTCCTCCAGCCGGTCGCTCTATTTGCGCGATTCGCCGTTCTTGACGCGGGCGCGTCGGGTCCCGATAGCCTTGGTGAGTTCCTCGCGGAGGTTGTCGAACGCTTCCTCGGTCGGAACGATTCCGGAAGCTTTCATCCGCTCCACGAGCTGCCAGCGCGTAACTCCCAACATCTCCTGCGCTTCGTGCTCGTGCAGGCGCTTGACCCGCACCAGCTCGAGAATGGCCAGTTCGCGTACCCGCTCGCGAAAATCCGCTTCCCGAAACTGCGCATCGAAGACGTCGCCGGGCAGTTCGATTCTGATTTGCATGACAGGATGCCCTGAATTTCCGCGATTGCCACGATGATGTCAAACGAGGTGGGCCGGGAGCGTAAGTCTTTGCGCTTCGGGCGCTTTCTGTGCGAATTTTATTCACGCACAACGGGTCGTACGCTTAAGAAAAAGCGGCCGCACACACACAACGGGGACGATCGATGGACTTCAATTTCACGCCCGAGGACGAAAAGTTTCGCGCGGAGTTCCGCGCGTGGCTCGACAAGAACCGGCCCGAACGTGAAGACGATGACCTGGACTTCTTCGCGGAAGACGAGGGCGAGTGGAACCGGCGGGTCAAATGGTTCAAGAAGCTCGCATCCGGGGGCTGGACATGTGTCGATTGGCCCAAGGAATATGGCGGCCGCGGTTTCGGCATCCTGCGGACCATCGTCTACCATCAGGAACTCGCGCGGGTGCGCGCCCCATTGCCCTTTATCGGATCGGGGGTGAGCTTGATCGGACCTACCCTGATGCACTGGGGAACCGAGGAACAGAAGAAGCGTTTCATCCCCAAGGTCCTTACCGGAGAGGAAATCTGGTGCCAGGGATACTCCGAACCGGGGTCCGGCTCGGACCTTGCCTCACTGCAAACCCGGGCGGTGGAAGATGGCGATGACTTCGTCGTGAACGGGCAGAAGGTCTGGACTTCCAACGCGCAGTTCTCCGATTGGATCTTTCTGCTGGTACGCACCGACCCCGCGGCGCCGAAACACAAAGGCATCAGCTATCTGCTGGTCGATATGCGAAGTCCCGGCATCACCGTTCGTCCGCTGGTACAAATGACCGGCGCGCGCGGATTCAATGAAGTCTTCTTCGAAGACGTGCGGGTGCCCAAGAAGAACATCGTCGGGAACCTGAACCAGGGGTGGCAGGTCGCGCTCACCACCCTGATGTTCGAACGCAACGGCGCGGGTGGCGGCACCGGCGGACAGGTTCACGAGCTGGTCAAGCTGGCGCAGAAGATTGAACGCAACGGGCGCAAGGCCTGGGACGATGCCGGCGTGCGACAGCGGGTCGCGGAGTTCTACTGCGAGCAGCAGGCGCTCAAGTACACCGGGTTCCGCCAGCTCACGCGCCGGCTGAAGGGTCTGCCACCGGGCCCCGAAGGATCCATCATGAAGCTCTGTGGTACCGAACTGAACCTGCGCATCCAGATGTTTGCCATGGAGCTGCTGGGCGCCTACTCACAAATCGAGCATCACGCGCCCTACGCGATCGACAAGGGCAACTGGCTGTTCAAGATGCTGGCAGCGCGGGGGGGCACTATCGCGGCCGGGACCAATCAGATCCAGCACAACATCATCGGCGAGCGGGTGCTGGGTTTGCCAAAAGGATAGGCCGACTCACACGACGTGCGACGCGGAGCGCGGACACACCGCCGCCGCGATGGCACGGGCAAGCCGCGGTGCCTCGTCCACTTCCAGGGTCGCGGTCATGACTCGTACGCCGGGAGGCGCCTTCAGTCGAAACGATTCACCGGCCAGCACCGCCCATCCGTCATTCAGGAGCGACTGCACGGCGCTGGTCTCCTCCACGACCGGCACCCAGACGTTGAGCCCGGAACGACCCCGCGCATCAATCCCCTGCTCCTTCAGCGCCCGAAGAAGAGCCTCGCGCCGACGCGTGTAGGTGTCCGCGGCATGCTTGATCAGGCGTGCGATCTTCACATCCGACCACAGCGCAACCACCGCCTCCTGCAGAATGTGACTGATCCAGCGCGGACCAAGATGCTGGCGTCCCTGGACGCGCGCGACGGTCAAGGGATCTCCCGCGATGAACGCCAGGCGCAAGTCAGGTCCCAGAAACTTCGACACCGACCGCGCTACCGCCCAGCGTTTCCGCCCCGCGGTCAGGGAATAAGCCGGGACACCGGAAATGGGTCCCGTGAAGTCGTCCTCGATGAGCAGGATGTCGCGATACCGCGCCAGAATGGCCGACAGCGCGGAAGCACGTTTGCGCTCCAACGCTGCCCCGGTGGGATTCTGACCTCGAGGGGTAACGATCACCGCGGAAATGCCTGCGTGGAGCGCGCCCGCCATCGCTTCCGGCCGGGGTCCGTTTTCATCAATCGCGACCGGTTCCGCGACCAGCCCCAGCGCGGAGATCAAATCGAGGGTTCCCCGGTAGCAGGGATCTTCCACCCCAACCACATCACCGGGCCTGAGATGAGCCTGGAGCACGCGCTCGATGGCGTCCATCGCACCACCCACTACGGCGATTGACTGGGCCGCGATGTGGTCGGCCTCAAACTGCGCGCGCGCCAGCGCGAGCAGCTCGGGCCGATCGGAAGCCCCTCCGTAGAGGGGCGCCGGGCACGCGACGCGTCGAATCGCGTCGCTCAGCGAAGGAAGCAACCTGCGATCGGGATTCCCGTCCATCAGGTTGCGCACCCCTGCGGGCAGACGCGGCATCGTCGGAGTAACCAGCGGCGGACGCCGATTGACCACCGTCCCGCGCCGTCCGCTCCCATGCAACAATCCGCGTACCCGCAGAGCCTGGTATGCGGCCGCCACGGTGGCGGGGCTCACGGCAAGGTGCCCCGCCAGCGACCGGATCGCGGGCAGCCGGGCGCCCGCGGCGATCCGTCCGTTGCGGATCGCATCCTCGATGCTGGCGGCGATCTGGTTGCCTGATTTTCCCCAAATCTGATATTGTGTTGATACGTTCATCAGTTTGTACTGTTACATAATGGAGCCGAAGATGGAAGCACTGCAGCCGACCGAACGGACCCGCCTGAAACGCCTGCCCCAGCGCGGCTCCTATGATCGCGAGACCGTCTACCAGATCATCGATAAGGCCCTCTTCTGCCATGTCGGCTTCGTCCATGACGCGGCGCCGTTCGTAATTCCCACTCTGCACGTGCGGATCGGGGAGCGACTCTACGTCCACGGCTCGGCCGCCAGCCGGATGCTGCGCACTGCTGCCGGTGGCATTCCGCTGTGTGTCACCGTGACGCATATCGATGGGCTCATTCTGGCGCGCTCGGCGTTCCATCACTCCATCAACTACCGCTCGGCGGTAGTTCTTGGAGTTGCGCAGGAAGTGACCGACCAGGACGCGAAGCTGCGGGTGCTACACGCGCTGGTGGAACATGTGTTTCCGGGCAGATGGCAAGATGCGCGCCCGCCCTACCCCAAGGAACTGGCCGCGACCAGCGTGCTCAGCCTCCCCATCACCGAGGCCTCGGTCAAGATCCGCCCGGGCGGACCGAGTGACGACGAAGAGGACTACGCACTGCCGATTTGGGCCGGTGTCATTCCCCTGACAATGACAACCGGCGCACCGGTCGCCGACGATCGCCTGATTGGCGGCGTCGCGGTTCCCGAATACGTCGCGAACTATATCCTGCCGGACGCGAGGAGGAACCCCAATGCCAAGGCCGGTGGAACGAATCCTCGATGACTACCTGATCAGCACCGACCCGGCCCGGCTCGACCTGGGGGTCATTCATGGCTTTCTGCGCGAGTCATACTGGGCCGAGGGAATTCCGCGCGACATCGTCGTACGCGCAATCCAGAACTCGTTGTGCTTCGGCGTGTACTGTCGCGATCAGCAAATCGCTTTCGCGCGGGTCGTGAGCGACTATGCCACTTTCGCCTACATTGCAGACGTTTTCGTGCTCCCTCCGTGGCGCGGACACGGCATTTCCAAAGCTCTGATGTCGGAGATCATGCACCATCCCGATCTCCAACACCTCCGCCGGTGGCTGCTCGGCACCAAAGACGCCCACGGCCTCTACCAGCGCTACGGCTTCACCGCCCCACGCTTCCCCGAGCGCCAGATGGAACGTGCCGATCCCGGCGTATACCTGCGTATGGCGCAAACCGCCAAAAGCAGACGACAAAAGCCGCGTGGCCAGCCGCGCGATGCGCGCTTGGTCACCAGACGCAGCGAATAAACCGCTCCTTGCGCCACTTTCGAAGCACGGCTTATATAGCAATCGATAGGAGTTCGGTCGCGGTCGGCATCGGAATTGCGGCGCGCCGTTCTCCTAATTACTGGAGGCTTGTGGATGGATTTCAGGTTCAGCGCCGAGGATGAGGCGTTCCGCCAGGAATTACGCGCCTGGCTTCAGAAGAATCGCCCCGAGCAGAGCTCGGCTGATGACGATCGCACCGACTTCATGCACGAAGGCAGCAAGGACGACTGGCAGCGCCGACTGCAGTGGCATCGCAAGATGCACTCGGGCGGCTGGGTCGGCATTAGCTGGCCCAGGGAATACGGGGGCCGCGGAGCCACCCTCACCCAGCAGCTCATCTACAACGAGGAGATGGCAGCGGCGAACACGCCGCAGCTCGTCAATGGCCTCGGCATCATGCTGGTTGGTCCTACCATAATTCACTGGGGCACCGAGGAGCAGAAGAAACGCTACGTTCCAAAGATTCTCTCGGGCGAGGAGATCTGGTGCCAGGGATATTCCGAGCCCGGTTCGGGTTCCGATGTCGCGTCACTGCAGACCCGCGCAATCGAGGAAGGCGACTACTTTATCGTCAACGGTCAGAAAGTCTGGACCTCGGATGCACATCACTCGGACTGGTGCATCCTGCTGGTCCGTACCGATCCCAGCGCCCCCAAGCACAAGGGCATCAGCTACGTGCTGGTCGACATGCATTCGCCCGGGGTAACCGTTCGTCCGCTGGTGCAGATTACCGGCGATGCGAATTTCAACGAGGTCTTCTTCGAGGACGTCAAGGTGCCCAAGAAGAACCTGATCGGTGAGAAGAATCAGGGCTGGCAGGTCGCTATCACTACCTTGATGTTCGAACGCTCCGGTATCGGCGGTGGTCGCGATCTGCTGGGGCAGGTCCGCGAACTGGCGGACCTGGCTCGCGCGGTGCGGAGCAACGGGAAGACCGCCTGGGACGATTCCAGCGTGCGTCAGAAAATTTCCGGCTTCGCGGGCGAGGCGTTGGCACTCAAGTACACGGGCTTCCGCCAGCTCACCCGGCGCCTGAAAGGCCTGCCTCCCGGACCCGAGGGCTCGGTTCTGAAGCTGGGGACCAGTGAGCTCAATCTGAAGATGAACAAGTTCGCGATGGAACTGCTCGGACCCTACGCGCAATTGGAATTCAAAGCGCCCTTCGCAGTCGACCGGGGCATATGGTCGTATCGCATGCTCGCATCGCGCGCACTGACGATCGCGGGCGGCACGAGCGAAATCCAGCACAACATCATCGGCGAGCGGGTACTGGGGCTGCCCAAAGGGAACTGACGAAGTAATCAGACAAACCCCCAAGGGCAGCTTCCAAAAAGGGGCTGCCCTTTTTGTTTTGCGGCCAAAAGGAGTCGACCGATGGACGGTAAACTGGTGCGGCTGAGAGGCTACGAGATGACCGATCTCGACACGGTGATTAACGATGAAGAGGTCACCCAATTTCTGGGCAGCGGGATGCTCTCATATCCGGTTTCATCGATCGCCGAGCGCAAATTCATCGAGAAGTTCGGTCTGTCCGAATCCTCGACCGAGAAGACTTTTGCGATCGAGACGCTGGCCGACCGTCGCTTCATCGGCGCCCTGGGTCTGCACGGCATCGACTGGATAAACCGGCAATCCGCCCTGGGCATAATGATCGGCGACAAACAGTACTGGGGCCGCGGTTACGGCACCGATGCGATGCTGGTGCTGATGAGGCTCGCTTTCGACAAGCTCAACCTGCACCGCCTGTGGCTGCACGTTTATGATTTCAACGCGCGCGCCATCGCTTCCTACGAAGGGTGCGGTTTCAAGCGCGAAGGGGTTCTGCGCGAGCAGCGCTTCTTCGGTCGCAAATATCACGACACCATCGTAATGGGCATCCTCGAGGCCGAATATCGCGCGCTTGGAGAAGCGAAGGCGTGACCGCACTACTGGCGCGCGTAGAACAGTGACTTTGACTCTTCATCGGCCGGATAGAACGCCTCGATGTGCAGCTCCTCGAGGGTCACGTCCTGCGGTCTGCCGACCGTGGTAACGGTACTGAACAGGCGCGCGACTTTTCCGCGCACATCCATTTCAATCGGCAGAATCAGCGCGCGCGGCGCCTCGAAGTCGGGCTCGCGCCAGCGCGTCGGCACCCCGGGGTAAGACAAGATCTCCGCGAGCAATCTCTCCATCTGCTCGTCGCGCGCCCATGCCGCGCTCCGAAATGCCTCGTTGAGCAGCGATTTGGCAATTGGCTCCCAATTCACGATGAGCTTTCGCATTTTGGTCGGATCGAACATCAGCCGCAGCAGGTTCAGCCTGGGCGGCGTCGACACCTTCAGCGGCTCCAACTTGATTGGTTCGGCGGGCAGTACCGCGTTGAGCATACCGGTGAACGTGCCGTTGGCCATGATGATGTCCTGGTGCCGATCGAACGCGATCGCGCTGTGCGGCTCGTGCTGCTTGAGAATCAACTCGACCGCGGCGCGCATATGGCTCATCCGGGGATCGTCCAGGTTGGTTTCCCGGTAGACCGGCGCATAGCCCGCAGCCTGGAGCAGGACATTGCGTTCGCGCAAAGGAACCTCCAGCACTTCGGCCAACGTCAGGACCATCTCGCGGCTGGGTGTCGCCCTTCCCGTCTCCAGGAAGCTGATGTGACGGGCGGAGACTTCCGCCTCCAGCGCCAGCTCGAGTTGGCTTAGATGACGTGCCTCGCGCCAGCGCCGCAGCAGCGGTCCAGCGCCGTTCAATTCGATTGCCGATGCGTTCTGATGGGTTTCCATGCCGCTTAAGCTAGCAGACCGCCTGTCAGTGGGACGATTACCTCGGAGGTAATCGTCCGACCGAGTCGGGCTAGTGGCTCAGATCAGCTGGCAGCCGTAACCGCAGAGGTCTGCGGCGATTCGTCGAGGAAACCGGTTACCGACTGGAATCGGCCGTCCTCCGACAGAACCGCGAAGTCCGTGCCGACGAAGTGCAGCGGTGCATCCTTGGTCCCGCCCGCCTCCCATTGAAAGCGTACCCGATCACCATACTCGTCAACACGGCTGGCGAGCCGGAACCGGTACACCGGGGGAAACGCGTCGTGAACGGTCTGGATCATCGCAGT
Source organism: Thermodesulfobacteriota bacterium (assembly GCA_046728175.1). GTDB lineage: Bacteria > Desulfobacterota > Binatia > Binatales > Binataceae > JAFAHS01. The sequence continues at coordinate 50,283 of JBKPEA010000094.1, forward strand.
GAGCTGCTCGTAGCCGGTGCCGCCCCGATGCGGATCGATGTAGCTGCCGTTGTCGGTCCAGGTCTTCGCGAGTAGTTCTCGCCTGCGGCTTGAGTCTCTTTCGTTCCAGGCCGCGATGTAGCTGTCGACAACCTCCATAACCTTGCTCATACGAACCTCCGTCGACATCGAGGAATGTTTCGGCGCATGCCGACACGATGCCGTGCGGCCTGACATAAAGCGGAGGCACAGGTCTCATCAATTACTTCGCGGGTAGGTGCTCGCAGCCTGCTCCCGCACCGGGGATGGTTACCTTCAGGTTTCCTGGCAAAGCGCAGCCTGTCGCGATCTCATTTCAACTTCGAAATGCGCTTTCCGAGGCTCTTGTCTGGCGCCGCAGATCGGATCGCGCACGGTCGTCGGCGGAAGCGGTGCCTATGCTGTAGTCCCTTCGCGTGCTGTCCCGACTGCATCCCGGATAACCGCGCGGAGCCGGTTCACCCTCCGCTCAGTGCGCCGACGATCTGAACTTCATCGGCCGGCTTCAGCGGGACGTCGATGGTTCGAACCAATTCGCGTGCAACGAAGATTCTAATGTGCGGGCGAATACGACCCAGCTCATCTATCATCCGAAAGCGGATTCCCGGAAAAGCTGCGTCGAGGTTGGCGAGAACCTCGAGCAGGCTGGCACCGGTCATTTCGACCTCCGCCGCGCCGCGCGTGTACGAGCGCAGCTGGCCTGGAATGATCACGCGCATTAGCCGAGGACCGCGACTTCAACTGAAAGGACGCGCTGCAGATGTGCTGCGGCTTGGATCCAGCCTTCGCCTTCGTTGTTACTAATCCATAATTCGCCCGAAGTGGTTCCAAAGTAGAGACCCTGCGGATCGAGACCATCGCCCGCAAACGCCTGTCTCAGGACCGTGAAATACGCGTGTTCGCGCGGGAAGCCGCGATCCTGTCGCTTCCAGGAGGCACCGCCATCGCGCGTCTGGTACACGGCGGGTCTGCCGTCGGGACTGGTACGCGGCCAGGTGGCGGTTGCATCCATCGGAAATACCCACGCGCGGTCGACGTTACGCGGGTCGAGCACGATGCCAAAGCCAACGTCGCCGATCGCGGCGGGCATGTTGCGGCCGATTCGCAGCCAATCTTCGCCCGGTCGATCGAGCCGGTAGATGCCACAGTGATTCTGTTGATAGAGCCGATCGGGATTGCGCGGATGCATCGCCAGACAATGGGTATCCTGTCCGTACTCGGGGTAGGGATCGGGCAGGAAATTCGCCTCTACGTTGCGATTGAGCGGTCGCCAGCTCCCGCCATTGTCACTGGTCTCGAGCACCCCCGCCGCCGAGGAACTGTAGTACATGTGCGAAGCTTGGCGCGGATCGATCAGCACCGCACCAAACACCTGGTTGTCCGGCGTCACATTCTCGGTCGGCGCCCACTTGAGAAGCTGCGAATTGCGATTGAAACCTTCAACCTCGGACCAGGTCGCCCCCCCATCTTCGCTTCGAAAAATTCCGGCCGGCGAGGTGCCGGCGTACCAGACTCCGGGCTCGCCCGGCAGCGCAGGGGTCAGGGAGCAGGTATGGTCGACCGCGCGCTCCGCCATGCCCTCGGGCGGCCTGCCGAACATCGGCGGTCGGCTGGCCTCGGTCCAAGTCCTACCCATGTCCAGGGATCGAAAGATCGTGGGTCCGAGGTGTCCGGTGCGTGCCGCGGCGAGCAAGGTTCTGCGATCACGAGGGTCCAGCACGATGTGATCGATGATATGTCCCAGAAAATGGGGGCCGTCGACCCGCCATCGCCTGCGCGACGAATCCCCAAAGTAGATAAGAGCGCACTTGCGGGTACCCACCAGGACGGCGATTTCGCGACGTGGCCGCGCACTCGACGCTTTTCGTTTCGGCGCGGCTCCTGCAGCTCTGCTGTGCGCTCCGTTGACGCGTTTGCGCTTATCGGTTGGTCGTTTCATCTCGTTCTCTCCCCTCGCTCCCGGTCCCAGTCGTCTCCATCGCTTCCAGGAGAGTCGAATGAACACAGGCAATAACGACATCTATCTTTTGGGGACCACAACTCCCGCGGGGCCGCTCATGCCCCGAATTGCCCCAGCGCTGGCGCAAAAACCTCCTGCTCCTCGCGGATCCCTTTCAGGGGATGTCGACCCAAGTGCTCCATCTCCACCCCGCTTGCAAGGGCAAAGCTTGCCGAGGTTACGACTTCTCGACCAAGTTCGCCCGCCAGCTTCTGCAATCGCGACGCATGATTGACCGCGGGGCCAACCACGGTGAAGTCGAGGCGATTGGGCGCACCAATGTTCCCGTAGCTGACTTCTCCCAGATGCAATGCCAACCCGAAGCGAATCTCGGGCTCACCCACATCTCGGCGTGCCAGATTGCGGTCGATCTTCGCCTGCACGACCGCGGCCGCCCGCAGGGCTGCCCTGCACCGCGCGCTCACCTCGGTCTGACTCTCGAGCTCGAAGATTGCCAGCATCGCGTCACCGATGAATTTGAGCGCCTCACCGCCCTCGGCTGCAACCGCATCGACCGCGATTTCGAAGTACTCGTTCAACAGAGCGATCACCCGGTCCTTGGCCAGCGCGTCCGTGAGCGTGGTGAACCCGCGCAGGTCGCAGTACCAGATAACCGCGCGGATGGTTTCCTGGCTGCCGCGGGTGATCGACCCCGATAAGACTCTCTCACCGGTACGATGCCCGACGTAGGTATCGAGAAGGTAGCGTGCCACCCGGCGAGTCGACTGGAGCTCGACAATGATGGCGAGCGCGTCGGCAATCGCGGTCAGATCGGCAAGCTCGGGCTCGCTGAATCCTCCCGGCCGGTTGGTCGCCCAGGAGATGGTGTTGATTTCGCCGCTCGAGCAAAGCATTGGCATGGCTACGTAGTCGGTGCCGCCGGCGACGCGGAGTTCTTCGACAATCGGGTAGTCGAGCGGGCATCCCGGATCACAGATTTGCGACGGATGGGTCGGCCGGTTCGCTTGAGCTCGGCCACCGGGCTGCGGGTCCACTCGGGGCGCTCGGTAAACGCGTGCGGCGCCGCTCTTCGGACTGCGCCCGGGTCTTCGCGCCGCCACGTATAGGTGCTCGCGACGACTTGCGGATGCAACGTCGCCACCGAACAGAATGCGCGCCCCAGCGGGATGCCGGCGGCCACAATGCGCCGGCACATCTCGTCTCCGAATTCGCGCATATGGGTATTGTGCCGTCCCCTGCTGAGCATCCAGTTGACGACTTCAACCGCTCCCCTCTTCGGTGCGCTTTCGTCCTGCATCGAGTCGACGACGCCCGCCGCAAGTATAGGGTCGCTCCGCACGGTAACTCTATGATTGAAATTCGGCGCGGTGCACAGCTCATCGGGGGCCGCACGGTGGATGGCTGAACAGGCGATTCCCGGTAACAACGCCTTTATCCGCACGGTCTTGTTCGCGGCGGGTGTTCTGGTCACCATGTCTTGGGGAATGATGAGCGGAGCGCTCACTCACCTACAAGGATAACGCTATGCCAGGGCCAGGGCCGGGAGTCGCTGACCATCAACTCGCGGAGTTCATCGAGTTCGCGCGTCATCTCGCCAGAGTCGCCGGCGATATCATTTTGCCCCACTTTCGGGGCGCGCTCGATGTCACCAATAAGAAGGCCGACTCCGGCCTGTTCGATCCGGTGACGATTGCCGACCGCGATGCCGAGCAAGCTATTCGCAACGAGATCTCCCGAAAATATCCGGGTCACCGCATTCATGGAGAAGAGCATGGACTCACACCTGGCAGTGAACGCTTCACCTGGGTAATCGACCCGATCGACGGCACTCGCGCGTTCATCCTGGGACTGCTGCATTGGGGCACCCTGATCGCGCTCAACGATGGTGAGCGACCGATCATCGGCGTGATGCACCAGCCCTATACCGGCGAAACGTTCCTCGGCTCACGGTTGGGCGCGGAGTTCGAGCATGGCGGTACCAGGCGTTCGCTGCGAGTTCGCAGATGCGTCCGCATTGAAGATGCGATTGTCTCCGCAACCGACCCCGCGATGTTTCGGCAGGGGCCCGAACGCGAGGCGTTTCGCGAGATCGCACGGACTGCCCGCCTCACTCGCTACGGCGGTGATTGCTACGCGTACTGCATGCTTGCCAGCGGTCTCATCGATCTGGTCATCGAGTCACAAAACCAGGCCTACGACCTGCAGGCGCTGATGCCGATCGTCGAAGCCGCGGGAGGCGTGATGACCACCTGGGCGGGCGGTTCGCCACAGGATGGTGGACAATCGGTCGCGGCCGGTGATCCCGCCTTGCACAAACTAGCACTAGGAATTCTTGGAGCCGGTGTGCGCAGGGGTTAGCGAGCGGCGCAGCGCGATACTCTGATGCTGAAGATCTGGGGCCGCCGCAACTCGTTCAATGTTCAGAAGGTGATGTGGCTGGTCGGCGAACTGGGACTGAAGCACCAGCACATCGACGCGGGCGGTTCTTTCGGCGGACTGGACCGGCCCGAATTCCTGCAAATGAATCCGCACGGCCGGGTGCCGGTCGTCGACGACGACGGTATTACCGTCTGGGAATCACACAGCATCATTCGCTATCTCAGCGCGAAGTATGGGCGGGGTTCATTTTGGATCGATGAGCCCGCGCAGCGCTCGTTCGCGGATCGCTGGATGGATTGGACGCTCGCGACTTTGCAACCCGATTTCATGAATCTCTTTTGGGGTTTCTACCGAACTCCGGCCGAGAAACGCGATTGGCCGAAGATCGACGCTTTGGTCGCCCGCTGTGCCGGACACTTTCGGCTGCTCGATCGGCATCTCGCCGGCAAGTCCAGCCTTGCGTGAAACCGGGTTACCATGGCCGATATTCCGGCGGGCACCGCGCTGTACCGGTACTTCGAGCTCGAGATCGAGCACCCCGCCGTACCCAACGTAACCGCGTGGTGGCTACAACTGCGCGCTCCCTACCGGCAACACGTTATGATCCCGTTCGACGATCTTCGCGGCCGGCTCCAGTACTAGCGCGCGCGCCGCCGTGCGCGTTCTTTCGGAGCACGGGATTTCTCGGGTTCTTCTTGGGCTTCCTTGCCCAGTTCTGCGGCGTCGCGGTCAGCCTTGACCTCGACCCCGCGTTTCTTGAGCGATTCCTTGAGTGCGCTCATGAGGTCGATGACCTTGCCGCGCTGTACCTCGGGGGGAGGCTCGGTGATTTCCTGACCGCTGGCCTTCTGGCTCGCCGCTTCGATGACTCGTTCGCGATAACCGTCTTTGTACTTGTCGATGTCGAACTTTTTCTCCGTCAAATCACCGATAAGCCGCTTGGCCAGCTCGATCTCGGCCGGTTTCGCGGGCGCGTCCGCTCCATGATCGATTTCGCCGAAGCCCCGCACCTCGTCGCCATAATGCATGGTGTGGAGCATGAGACCGTCTTTATAGTTACGGATCAGGACCACGTGTTCTTTGCCGCGCATCGTGAACCGCGCGACGGCGACTTGCCGGGTGTCATCCATGGCCTTGGCCAGCAAACGATAGGCGCGCGCCGAAGTCGGTTCGCATCCGAGCAGAAACGGGCTCTCGAAAAACACCGGGTCGACTTCATCGATGGGAATGAATTGGCTGATTTCGATCGCGTGATCGCCACGCGCTTCCAGATTCTTCAACTCCTCGTCGGTGAAAGTGACGTAACGTCCTTTCTCGATCTCGTAGCCCCGAACAAGCTCGCTGCGGTCGATAATCGCGTCGTCGACCGGGCAATAAATCTTCTGTTGGATGCGGCTGTTGTCTTTCGAGTGCAGCAGATTGAAGCTGATCGCCTTCGAGCTGGTAGCGGGAAACAAGCGCACCGGAATCGAAACGAGTCCGAAGGTGATACTTGCAGTGGCGATTGATCGTGGCGGCATCGCGTTAGCCTCCGTTCAGTCCACGAAACCCTGTAAAGTATGCAGGGCGGGATTGTATTTAGCTCTGGGCATCGTCTTCAACTAGAGTACCAATAGATCGGCGGAATTGTCCGTGCCACTCGATCGCTACCGCAGCAAACGGAGTGCCAATCGCACTCCGGAGCCGTTCGGCGGCTCTCAACCGGCGAAAAGCCCAGCGAAAGGCGGCATTTTTATCATCCAGCAGCACGATGCGCGCCGGATGCATTTTGACTTCAGGATGGAAATGGACGGGGTTCTGCGCTCCTGGGCAGTCCCCAAAGGACCCGCTCTGAACCCGGTCGAGAAACGGCTGGCAATGATGGTTGAGGACCATCCGCTGGAATACGGCGACTTTGAGGGAATCATTCCCGAGGGCAATTACGGGGCGGGCGCAGTCATCGTCTGGGATCGCGGCACCTATACGATGATCGACCCGGCCAGCGGACCCCCGGCAGAAGCCGTGGACAAGGGCAAAATCGACTTCCTGCTGAGCGGTTACAAACTCCATGGAGTTTTCACCCTGGTTCGCACCAGTCCGCGCGACGCCAAGCGCGCGGGCGAGAAGCAACAGTGGCTGCTCATCAAGAAGCGCGACGAATTTGCCGAGGACGCGGACGTCCTGGAGAAACATCCGCGCTCGGTTCTGTCGGGGCTCACCGTCGCGGAACTGCAGGACAGCTCCCGCGTCGGGCAAGTGCTGATCGAAACGCTCGCCAAGCTCAAAGCGCCGCAGCTCAAGGAAAAGCTTGAACCGCGCGCCTTTCCGCTGATGCTCGCGAAGCTGAGCGAAGATGGCGTGGACGGCGAGCAGTGGTTATTTGAACTGAAGTACGACGGTGTCAGGGCGCTGGCGATTCGCGATGGCGAGCACACGCGGCTGTTCGCTCGCAGCGGCAGAGAAATAACCGCCCGTTATCCGGAAGTAACCCTGGCCTTCAACAGCTTGCCCTTCGACCGGTTCGTCATGGATGGCGAAATCGCTGCCCTCAATGAGAGAGGGAAACCGAGCTTTCAGCTGCTGCAGCGCCGGATGCACGTTGATGACCGCCGGCAGGTGGCGCGCCTCAGTTTCTCCGTCCCGGTCCACCACTTCCTGTTCGATATTCTCGCCTTCGATGGTTATGACCTTCGTGAACTACCGCTCGAGCAGCGCAAACGTCTGCTCGGTCAGCTCATTCGCGGTGACGGCCCGCTGCGTTATTGCGACCACGTGGTTGGTCACGGCCGCGAATTCTATGACGAGGTGGCGAAAGCCGGTCTGGAGGGCATCATTGCGAAACGGCGCGAGGCCCCGTATCGGGGCGTGCGTAGCGCGGATTGGCTCAAGATCAAGTGCCCGCTCACACGCTCGTTCGTCATCGGCGGGTACACCGACCCGGAGGGAACGCGCACCTATTTTGGCGCACTGCTGCTGGGAATGTATGACGACCGTGGCGAACTTCGCTTCATGGACAAGGTAGGTACCGGATTCAGTCGCGAGCTGCTCGCGCAAATTCATGCCCTTCTCAGTCCGCTGTCACGACCAACTTCGCCCTTTCGCAAATCCGGGCCGGATGAACCCACACCGCCACGCGACGCGCATTTCTGCGAACCAACAATGGTGTGCGAGGTTCGCTTCGGGGAGTTCACCGACCACGGCGGCATCCGGCATCCGGCGTTTCTTCGTCTGCAGCCTGACAAAGACCCGCGGCAGTGTCGCTATGAACAAATCGATGAAGCAGAGGGAACCACGCTGCCCTCGGAAACCGATGACCTGTCGGAGCCAGGCGGCGCGATTCGCGAGGCTGCCGAGCCAAGCGAACAAGGCGGGAACCATCGAGCGCAGCCCGATGACCACAACAAGGTGATAACGACTCATCCCGACAAGGTCTTCTGGCCCAAGGAGGAATACACGAAGGGGGAGATGGTCGAATACTATCGCGC
>JBKPEA010000095.1:0-19848 GCA_046728175.1 Thermodesulfobacteriota bacterium
TCGCCGAGCCGGTTCAGAACTGTAATCGATGGACGCCGCTGATCCTTCTCCAGGTAGCTGATGTATGAGGCTTTTACTCCCAGTTCACTCGCGAGCTCGCGTTGCGTGAGACCGAGAGCAAAACGCTGACCTTTGATTGAAGACCCAAACGTGACACCGCTCGAAGTTCTTTTTCGCATATGGCCAATAGTCTCGAAGGGGATCACGACTCAGTATGGTCAAGTACGCGAAAATGCGCCAGCACTTTCAGTCACTTTTTCTGCCTGATTGGCAAATAGCAGGTACGGTTTTCAGTCTCACGGTGCTGCCCCCGACTTCCTTGATGTCAAAGTGCGCATCCCATGCCTAACGTGGCCATCCCCCGATGAAGGATGTGTCAATGTGCGGCAATAGGTTTCGAATACTGTCCGGTAGGTAAACTATTGGTCAGCTTGCTCACGGCCGATTTAGCGATCCAGCGCTGGGTGGCTTTCGGAGCTGAACGAGGCCTTGGCCATCGCATGGCCGCGCCCCGCCCCGCAGCGAGCGCCTAGCGACAGAGCGCAGATGGTTCTGACCGGTCAGTGCGTCAACAGCATATAAGCGGTTCCGCCGACCAACACGAGGATGCCCGGATTTATGTGTCGCCAGAGCAGGATGGCCGTGACGACCATGGCGATCCCGGTCGCCACCAAATCCAGAGATCCGTCGGTCCCATGCACCAGGCTCAACCTCGCGATCGCCCAAGTTCCCGCGAACATAAGCCCTATCGCGACCGGTGCGAGACCTTGCTGCACCGATTGGCGCCACGGCGATCCAGAGAAATGAATCCAAAGCCGATTGGCCGCCAGCGTCAGTGCGCAATCCGGCAGAAAGAAGGCGACTCCTACCACCATTGCGCCCAGAGCCCCTGCCAGACGATAGCCGATGAGCAGTACCATGAGCATGTTGGGTCCCGGTGCGACTTGCCCGATACTATAGATGTCGCGGAACTGCTTGTCGGTAAGATTGAACCAGTGCACCGTGGCGTGTTGCATCTCGGGCAGGACCGCGGTACCCCCGCCCACCGCGAGTACCGAGAGCATCATGAAAACGAGCCCGAGTTTTAGTAGCTGCCAATTCATCCGATTCCTCTAGTGCCGGTAATGGTTATGCCGAGGCCCGCGAGGGAAGGGCAGATGCTCGGGCGCCGCAGCCCGCGCCGGATGTGGACGGTAAAGCCAAATGGACACGGTCCCAATTACTATCAGGACGTACGCGAGCGAGATCTTCAAAATACTCACAGCCACGAACGTCACCACCACCACCAGTAGGTCGGGCAGCTTCACCAACTGCTGTCTTCCCAATTGCAACGACACGACCAGGAGAAGGCCCACTGCCGCGGACGCGATTCCCAAAAGAAAATGACTGACCAAGGGATTGTGCCTGGTCTCGGTCCACAAGATGCCAAGCACCATCACGAACACTGCCCCGGGCAACATCAGTCCCGCCACCGCCGCGGCGGCGCCCGGCACACCACGCAGGTCGTCTCCGGCAATCACCGCGATATTGACCGAGTTGAGGCCGGGTAGGGTCTCGCTGATTTCGAGCGCGCTCATAAACTCTTCGTCGCTGAGCCAATGCGAGGCCCGGACCAGATATTCCCGCAAGTAGGCGACCACGCCGCCCCCAAAGCTGACGGCACCGGCGATCAGAAAGGTTTTGAAAATCTCGCTAAGAGCGACCCGCGCCGCGACTGACGGGCTACTTGCGTCGATAGGTGTTGGTGTTACCGATTCCACAACTAACTGGGCTCCATAATGCCGAAAACGTGACTGCGCCGGCGGCCTGGCGCGCGAAAGTCACATAACCTCATTCGCTCGCCCGATTCGTTCCTGGAAGTTCTGATGCCCAGAGTCACGCCTCATAAACAAGCCGGGCGCAGAGCACGGTACGACCGCCGATCGCGAGAATCAGTAGAACATGAATGCTCAATTCTGGCCATCGTACGTTGGATCAACCCTCTGCCGCGAGCCCGTACCTTCGGAGGAGCCGGACGCCCGAGACTGGGGAGGGCCGACACCATGCGATGCTTGTGAACTTCGCGACCGACTCAAGCGGGTTGAGGAAGTCCTCCCGGATTGTGGGCCCGAGCGAGGCGCAGCATCCTGAGCGATCAGTTCTCACCCGGGACCTTCGGCTACCGCAACTGACCGCCCGCACAGCGAAAACGTTGACGGCGCAGCATAAAACGGTCACTTCGGCCTCGACGGTCGGGCGTCAGCTTGAGCCAGAGTCAACCGGTTGGCGCCGGGGAAGTGGCGCGCACGGAGGATTTCATCAGAGGTTGACTCCACCAATCCGCGGGCGCGGAAGATCCAGCGAAGCTGGGCTGAACCGCAATCTTGATTCCATCTCACCGATGGCGCATTCACCTTGCATGAACACAAACACTTCACTCTGGGGGCGTCTGCAAGCCGCTGTTCCTCGCGGTGTCAGCATCTCGCTTCCCGTGTTTGCTGCGTCCGCGGAGAATGCCGAGATACGCGACGTCGAAGGGCGTCGCTATATCGACTTTGCGGGTGGCATTGGCGTACTCAACGTCGGTCATCGTCATCAGCGCGTCATTGCCGCGGTCGAACATCAGTTGCAGGCTCTCACGCACGCGTGCTTTCAGGTCACCCCTTACGAACCATACGTGCGGCTGGCTGAGCGGCTCAATGAGCTCGTGCCGGGCACTGCGCCCAAGAAAACGATTTTTCTGACAACCGGGGCGGAGGCGATTGAAAATGCGGTCAAAATTGCGCGGCATGCAACCGGCCGACCGGCGGTGATCGCGTTTGGCGGTGCGTTTCACGGCCGGACCATGATGGCGCTCGCGTTAACTGGAAAAATGAACCCCTATAAGGCCGGCTTTGGGCCATTTCCCGCCGACGTCTACCACGTTCCGTTTCCGAACGAATTCGAGGGCGGCAGTACTGCCGCCAGCCTCCGCGCCATCGACGAGTTGTTGTTTTCCTCGGTCGCCCCCAACCAGGTTTGCGCGATCGTTATCGAACCGGTTCAGGGGGAGGGCGGGTTTAACGTCGCTCCCTTCGATTTCCTCCGTGGCCTTCGCACCCTTTGCGATCGTCACGGAATGCTATTGATCGCCGACGAAGTTCAAAGTGGCTTTGGCAGAACGGGCAGAATGTTTGCGGTGGAGCATTCCGGAGTCGTTCCCGATCTGATCGTTACTGCAAAAAGTCTGGCAGGAGGATTTCCCCTTTCCGCCGTGACTGGTCGCGCGGATGTTATGGACAGTGTTGCCCCTGGCGGTCTGGGCGGCACCTATGCGGGCAATCCGGTCGCATGTGCAGCCGCCCTTGCGGTGCTGGATGCGATGCGCGATGAGGACACTCTGGGGCGCGCGCAAAAGCTCGGCGCGCGCGTTCATGAACGCCTACTCACGATGTATCGCGACCCCCGATTCACTTGCATTGGCAACGTCCGTGGTCTCGGCGCGATGCTTGCGATCGAATTGGTTCGCGATCGCGCTTCGCATGAACCGGCCTCCGACCTGGCGCGCAAGGTGGTGCTCAAAGCTGGCGACCTCGGCCTGATCATTCTGACCTGCGGTCATTACGGGAACGTGCTGCGCGTGCTGGTCCCACTGACCGCTTCACTAGAGATCGTCGACGAGGGAATCAGCATCCTGGAACGCGCCCTTGACGAATCGCTGCACTGACAATTTGTTCGTTCTCGCGAAGCTTCTTTTTCCGCGGTATCGGCTGGGCCAGAGCGGGCAGTTGCAAGTCCGCCGACCGACAGGTTCCTGAGAGGTGCGTTCCCTCACGTCGGGCAGTCACCGTGTTCAACCGAGAGGCACAGTTGTCCGGATCCGAAAGCCTGAGGAACCGTCGCGGCTGAAGGAGGAGGATATCGCTTCTTGCGAGAAACCGCGGCGCTCTCGGACTGCTTCGCCCGGAACTTCCGCCGAATCTGCCACCGACTTGTTCGAACGTTTGTCCGATGTTAGGTTCGCTTGTTGACTTCACCGCGGATGCGCCGGTGGGGTGCGAGTCTTTGGAGCTTCCAGCGTAAGCATGCGCCGCGGGGAAATGGCGTTGCCTGACTTTTTGGGCATCGGTCCGGGGCGAACCGGCACGAGTTGGCTCCACGAGGTGCTGACCGGACATGCCGACCTGCCTCGCGGGGTGAAGGAAACGCAGTTCTTCAATCACGCGTACGAGAAAGGCATCGATTGGTACGCGGCGCATTTTCGTCACGCTCAGGGCGACCGGCCGATTGGCGAGATCTGCCCGTACTTTATCCACCCACGCGCGACCGAACTTATTAAGCTCTACCTGCCTAACTGCAAACTGATTGTTTGTTTTCGCGACCCGGTCGACCACGCCTACTCAAATTACAAGTTGTTGAGGGCGTACGCTTGGGCGCGCGGATCATTCGACGAGGTCATCGAGAACCGTCCGCATATCGATCGCGGTAATCAGTACGCAGCGAACCTGCGGCGATGGTTCGATGAGTTTGGGCGCGACCAGATCCTCGTCACCTGGTACGACGACCTGTCCTCCGATCCGCAGGGCTACCTGGATCGCTTTTGTGAGTTCACAGGAATCGGAAAGTTCACGCTTGCGGACCACGGTACAAGCGCTAAGAAAGTAAACGAATTTCAAGGTCCGCCGCGCAGCCGCCGACTTGCCCAGAACGCACGGCATGCGATGTACTGGCTGCGTGACCGGCGCGCTTATTCCATCGTCAACGCACTCGACCGCGTCGGCGTATGGTCGTTGTGCTTCAGCGGCGGCGAGCGCTATCCGCGCCTGACGGTGGAGCAGGAGGCGCGGCTACGACAACGCTACCTGCCCGAGGTCGAAGCGCTGGAAGCGCTCCTCGGCTGCGATCTTTCGCGCTGGAAGCGTCCTCGCGAGGCGAGGGCGGCATGAGCGTTACTAGATGGGGATTGCTGCCCGACGTCTTAGGAATCGGGCCCGCACGCACCGGCACGACCTGGCTTCACGAGAAGCTTTCTGGCCGCGTTGATCTCCCGCGCGGCGTCAAAGAGACCAAGTTTTTCGAGCGTTACCATGCGCGCGGCGTCGAATGGTACGCGAGCCTGTTCCAGCACTGTAAGGGCGACCGCCCGATCGCCGAAATCTGTCCTTACCTAGCCGGCCCCCAAGCTCCCGAATGGATCGCCCAGGTTATTCCCAACAGCAAATTCATCGTCACCCTGCGCGATCCGGTCGACCGGATGTATTCACACTACAAGATGATGCGCGGATATGCGTTCACGCGCCTGCCCGTCGAAGAAGCCCTGAAGGCGGATCGTTTTCTCGCGCAGGGCAGCTTGTATGCGCGCAATCTTGAGCACTGGTTCGCGGTTTTTCCGCGTTCGAGCTTTCTCATCACCGTATATGAGGATCTCCGCGAACGACCTCAGGCCTATCTTGATTGCATCAGCGAATTCATCGGAATCAAAAGAGTTTCGCTGGCGGAACAGAAAGAGCGCCGCTACGTGATCAATTCATTTGATCGCGCGCCGCGCAGTTTCAAGATCGCACAAAATGCGCGCCATTTGCGCATCATGCTGCGCGAACGAGACTGGAACCGCACAGCAAATTTACTGGCGCGGATGGGAGTGTGGGGCTGGTGCGCGGGGGGCGGTGCGAAGTTCCCTCCGCTTACCCCCGAGCAGGATGCGCGCTTCCGGGAGTTGTATCTTCCGGAGATAGAGGCGCTGGAGAAACTGGTCGGGCGCGATCTCTCTGCCTGGAAAAGCCGCCGCGTGCCGAGTGCGGACACGGTCGTCACCTGCGTATCTCCTCGGGCCATAGCGCCAAGCGATTCGCCCACCTCCTTGCATGAATTCCGCTCGAAGGCTTCCTGACTTCGTTGCTGTCGGGCCGCAACGCACGGGCACGACTTGGCTCCATCGGGTGCTGGCCGGTCACATCGGGCTTCCCTCGACCAAAGAAACAGATTTCTTCTCGAAGCACTTTGAGCAGGGATTAGATTGGTATCTCGCGTACTTCTCTAGTTGCCGCGCCGACCGTCCGATGGGTGAGGTGAATCCCAACTATTTCGGAATCCCGCAAGCGTACGAACGAATCGCGCGGACGATTCCGCACTGCAGGATCGTAGTATCGCTGCGGGATCCGACTGAACGCGCATGGTCATCCTATCGAGCCATGCGGCGTGACGCGTGGACCCGGGTGGGATTCGAGGAGACGGTCGCGCGAAGCGAGGTGATTCGCGAATCCAGCCGCTACGCATTTCATCTCGGCAACTTGCACCGCCTTTTCGGGGCGGATCGAGTATTGTTGCTGTTTTACGAGGACCTGGAGGCCAATCCACAAAGCTACCTGGACCAGGTCTGCAACTTCATCGGAGCGCCGCGTATCTCGATTAAGGGTACCGCGGCCGCGACCGAACGTGTGAACACCGTCACTCACGCGCCCCGCAGCCGCCGGATGGCGCAAAACGCGCGCAACGCACGCGACTGGATGTTGACGCATCGGTGGCATCGCACGCTTTGGCTGCTTGAGACCATCGGCGTATGGCGGCGTGCCTTCGGCGGCGGTGAAGAATTCGGCGTGATCGACCCCGATGCGGAGGCTCAACTGCGCGATCATTTTCGTCCCGAGGTCGAGGCACTGGAACAGATGATTGACCGTGACCTAGGTTATTGGAAGAACGGACGTCCACCATGTCGCGCGTTGACGTCATAATTCCGGTCTACAACTCGGCGGCAACGGTTGCGGAGTCGGTCGAAAGCGCGCTCGGGCAGACTTACACTGATTTCGATGTCATCGCGGTCGATGACGGTTCTACTGACACAAGCGCAGAAGTCCTTTCACGCTATGGCGCGCGGATTAAAGTCCTGGCCCAACCCAACCGCGGACTTTCCGCCGCCCGGAACGCGGGTGTGCGCCTGGGGACCGCCGAGTACGTGGCGTTTCTCGACGCCGACGATATCTGGGAGCCCGAAATGCTGGAACGCACGGTCGTTGCGCTCGATCGTTTGCCTCACTCCGTTCTCGCGTACACCGACGTCACCGTAGTCGATAGCTCGGGCAGGCCCCTCGACGCGGCCCTGGTCAGCAATTCACTCGGACGTGCGCCGCAACTCGACGATCTGTTCGTCAGGCTCTGGCCGATCATGCCGAGCGCGGTCGTGATGCGCCGGCGCGTGTTCGATGCCATCGGCGGCTTTTCGGAAGCGTTTCGCGGTCTCGGATACGAAGATGTCTTCATGTGGATGCGCGCCCGTGAGCTGGGTGAATTTGTTTACCTGCCCGAGCCGCTCGTCAGATGGCGTTTCTCCGCATTCCCGCACCCGCTCAGGCAGGCGCGCAAAGAACGTGATTCAGCGAGGGTCTTTGAAGGCCTGGTTCGCGAGCGATGGCACCGGTCGGCCGCTCCCTTGATCAAGGCTCGCGAGCGGGCCCCACGCAGTATACTGGGTTACATCGGTCTGCGTGCCCTGGCAGAGGGTGATCGAATGACCGCGCGCAGGGCCTTCGTACGCGCCATTCGTTTCGATCCTTGGCGGCTCAGGAACTATATGCGCTATCTGCGAACCTTCCTTCCAGTGACGGCCGCCCGGGTTTTGAGTGGAGGTTCGCGTGCCGCAAAGGGCTGAATGTCCATATGGCAATTCGCGCGAATTAGGGGTATCACAATTAGGCAAGAGGGAGGAGCACAGGTATGAGAGTCGAAAATCTGCGTCGAGGTCTCGTGGTCGTTTTGGGCGCCGCAGCGATAGTGGGCCTTCTCAAGGGGTCCGGTTATGGTCAGGAGACTAACGAAAAAGCCCAGAAGTTAGAGCTGAAGTTTGACCTCAGCAAGTGTCAACAAATAAGCCCAAATATCTACAAGTGTCCGGCCATCGATAAGCCGATATGCACTACAGAGTACTCTCAGCCTGGCATCGAATGCGTCCACATAGGCAAGAAGGGCAGCGTCTTTGTGATGGGCCCGGGAGGGTATGGACCCTAACCGACCCAATTTTATGTCTTTGGGGCGCGGACGGCAGGTGAGCCGCCCGCGCTCTCATTTTTCAGAGGGTTGCGTTACTCACCGTCACGGTGTCACTGCCGGAGGGCCTTCTTGGCGGTGTCGAGAAGAGCCTGTTCCGAGCCGCGCACTTCGTTCCCAGGCGAGGAATCTGATGGAACCAGCAGCGGGGCGCAGCTTCGCGCGCGTCGGTCAATCGCGGCAGCGAAAATCGATACTATAGTTTCTCGGGAGGTGAGCAGGAAACGGATTTGTGCTCAGTCTTCTCCTCGCACCTTCCAAAGCTGATGCATCCCTGCAATCATTTGCTGTTCGCCGCGGTGAGCCGTTAGCTCAGGCTGGTAGAGCATGTGACTTTTAATCACAGGGTCCCGGGTTCGAGTCCCGGACGGCTCACCAAAAAATATCTTTAATACTAGCGGTTTTTTTGATCTCCAGAACTTCTGATTCCGGTTCGTGTGGCCGGTTGGGGCCAGATTGGTGCCAAAAAGAGTGCAAGCGGTCAACAAAACCTGCACCGGCTTGCGCTAGCCAGCGGGCATAGTGCTGCAACGTCGTGGTCGGCTTCGCGTGCCCTGAGCTGAGCCGCCACGTAGGTAATGGGTGCGTTCTTGGCGAGTAGGGCTGTTGCGAAGGTGTGGCGCAGATCATACAAGCGATGACCGCTGACACCGGTCTTATCAGTACGCGGATAAACCGCTTTCTGACCCCGCTGATGTCCATGGGGTTGCCTGCGCCGTTGATAAACACCAGATCGCTCACTCCCCCTGATCCCGACTTGACTGCATGGGCTTCCCGCTTTCGGTAGAGCCCTGTAATCGCCAAGGCGAGCTCCCGCGACATGTCGGTAACAACTTCGATTCTGCCTGTTCGGATGAGACGCGCCAGTGAAGTGCGCGCCGATTCGTCATCGTCAATTACTGCTACCCTGATCGGCGAAGACATTGTCGCGGAGTCGTTCCGAATGTCCTCGAATTCTCACTGAGGCCTCAGTCGGCAACGAAGCTCTCCTTTCTTGTCAAAATCGCCTTTCAAGAGGTGGAGATGGTTAAGGCAAGCCTGATTGCGTCAAGCAATGCTTCCTCCTCGAAAGGCTTCAACAGAACTGGAACCGCCTCGGATCGTCGGCCATTACGTGAATCCTCGCGTGGTCTTGCCGGTGATCAGTAATCGTCGCAGTCCTAGTCCCGAAGCCGCCAAACTCGATCACTTATTTGCGCGGCGCTTGGTTGGTCGCCTTAAAAATCGAAATCCAAAGAATTGAACTCGGCACCTATCAAAAGCCCGACGTGATTTTTCGGTAGCATCATCACTCTGCAGGATTTAACCATCACATATCTGTAACCAGGGTATCGTCTTTTAACAGGCATACGTAAGGACGTCGGTCGCAAACGCCTGAATCGCAGATTCTTCGACGACGACTTCTGATTCGTTCTAGGATAAATCCTATCCCAACTTTGTCCGAAAGGGTTCTGACGACATACACTCGATTCACTGGAGGCGGGCTTTTCGATGAGGTTCGATCAACGCACGCAAGGAGCCCGGGAGCGCGCTTCGAAACTCCATCGCTGCGCCGGAAACCGGATGACGAAACTTCAGCTCGCATGAGTGAAGCGCGAGCCGCGGCGCGTCATCGCTTGTTGCGCCGTACTTCCGATCGCCGACAATCGGATGCCCGATAGCGGCGAGCTGGACGCGAATTTGATGCTTGCGCCCGGTCTCAAGCGTCAGCTCGAGGAGCGATCTCTCGCCTGAGCTCCTCAGCAGGCGGTAGTGCGTAGTCGCCAAGACGCCGCCACGTTCAATCCGATGCATTTTGAACGATTTGCTCTCGATCAGGTTGTCGTGCAACGTACCCTGCGCATTGGTAGGTACGCCTTCGGCAATGGCGAGATATTTCTTCGTAACCTCCTTCCAATTGCGCTGAAGCGCTGCCTGCACGGGTTCGTGCCTTGCTAGAACCATCAGACCAGAACTCTCGCGATCGAGTCGATGTACGATGAAGACTTCCTGCCACGGTGATTTAGCGGTCGCCTTCAGGTGATCGTTGAGGATCCGGTGGACAGTCCTTTCCTTTTCGCGGTCCGAGCCCATCGAAAGGAGACCGGCGGACTTGTCCACCACGACAATCGCATCATCTATATATACGATGCGCAGCCCGACACGCTCGAGCCTTCGATCGTCTACTTCCCGTCCCCCGACAATCTCCACGATATCGCCAGGCCATAGCCGGGTATCGTGCCGGAGTCGCGTCTTGCCACCTACCTCCACCCGGTGGAACCTGAGCAGGCCCTTCGCCTGTTTCCGCGACAGGCTGACCGGCGGGCCGAGCAGGAAAGCCAGCAGCTCGCATTCCGACTCCACGCGAAACTGCCGCCAAGCTGTCATTAGAAGTAACTTATCTCTACGAATGACTTTAACCGCAACTCCGAACTCGCCTGATGAATTCACTTGTTCCGGCTAAAAATCCCATCTGGCCCAAAACTTGATTGGTGGCGTTGGCTAGTGTCCTTCAGCTGCGAGCGAACTCGAGGCGCAATCACCAGCGGACGCAGAGCGGCGGTGTTCGCTCAAGAGAAGCGGGAGCAATTGAGTTTCACTTCGACGGTAATCCTTCGGTTCATTTACTCGCAGAGGTCCTTGAAGCGCGAAGGCCAATAGCAGGGAGCCATTCCCGCCTGATCAAGGCGCTCCCGGGATAGATCACCGTCCAATACGCGTTGAATCTTCTTCGCGCGCTGGCATCGGTCGCAGCGATACGAGTCTCGGTGCTCACGTTGGCTGATCCATCAGGTTTCGCCTCGAGGCGGAAGTTCGCCGCAACCTTGACGAAGCCGGGGCGCTCGAAGGCAACGAACGCGTCGGCATCCGCAACTCGCGGAGATTCGCCGCCGCTGAGTCTCCAGAACTGCCCGATACGCCCGATCACGATTTCGCGATCTCTTTCTTCGGCGAGAAGAAGGAAGCCGGCCCTGAGGAAGCCTTGGAGAAGAAGACTACGTTCGCCGGCTGTCGCAGAGCGAACCTCATCCACTCGGCGCGTCAGGAACAACCGAATCGACATCAAGACGTTCATTACAGCCAGCTCTGCTGGGTTCAGTTCCTTGATCGCGCGAAAGACATCGCTCGCAGACGCCGGGACAGCCCGCTGGTGGAACTCGTGGAAATCGTACACTGAAAGGATGCTCTCCAAGTGCATACCCTAATCACGCCGCGAGTCTGCAGATCTAGTTCTCGCAGCGTCTGCCATGCTCCTTGCCCTGGGCTGGGAAGTCGGTACTGGCTCAGTGCGAATCACAGTTTTAACACCTTACCAGAATTGGTCACGGACTCTTGTCGGCGAAGTGCGACCAAATCTCGACGCTTATCGGCGCGCGTTCGCCAGACGACCAGGATCCTTGGTTCCATTTCTATGCTCCGTTGCTGTGCGAGGAAACGCTCCACCGCGACGATGAACCCTCCTGCGGCAAACGTCTTCGGAAGAGTGACCTTTGGCGGCTATCGAACCAGGTCCGCCGCGGTGTGGGGTCGTCTCAGGCGTGACGATGAAGTGTTGACGAGGGATCAGGCGGACCTGCCGTTGGTGGACAACGGCAGAACCGTCGAGTAGCAGTAATCCTCGGAGCGTACCCATTCGGGTCGGGGGTATTGTTTCTCGACTCAGAGTTGAGGAGATAGGCGGCAGGGGGGAACTGAACGGTCGGTAGATGGCCAACGACTATCTCGAAGCGGCTCGTGTGTTCCACGAGATCACCAAGCACTCATACACCAGCGTGCGCAGCTCTCCTCACTTCCTTGATTGGGACACCAAGCCACTGCTCTACAAGATCTATCCCGATGCAGCAGCAATTGCGTTGCCGCGCGATTTCAAGCTCTCGCAAGTGCCAGCGCTGCATGCGATCCTGCATGAACCCTCATCCCAATCGGTACCGAGGAGGATCGGTCTCGAAAACCTCACACACCTGCTGTTTTCGGCCGGTGGCCTCACACGCAAGAATCGCGTTGGCGGCGAGGAATACCACTTTCGGGCGGCAGCATCCGCGGGCGCCCTGTATCCGATCGAGATTTATCTTGCCGCAGGTGACGTCGAGGGTCTCGAGCCAGCCCTCTATCACTTCTCGCCGGCCGACTTGAAGTTGCGCTTGCTCCGGCGCGGCGACTGGCGAGCGTTCATTACCGATTCTGCTGGGAACCGCCTGGAACTGTACAACACGCCGGCCATCATGTTGCTCACCTCGATCTTCTGGCGCAGCACCTGGAAATACCAAGCGCGCGGGTACCGGTATTGCTTCTGGGACGCGGGCATGGTCCTCGCCAACCTGGCAGCTGCCGCATCCGCGGAAGAGATTGCTGTATCGCTCATCACGAACTTCGTTGACGAGGACCTCGAATCGTTGCTCGGAGTAGACGGGCGTCGCGAAGGGGTTGTCGCGCTGGCCACGCTGGGAACGTGCGCGGGTCCCATCGCCGATTCACCGACGCTGGAGCCGTTCCACATGGAGTCCATCCCTTTATCGTCGCAGGAGACCGAGTACGATTCTGTCATCAAGATTCACGCGGAGTCGGGTCTGCTGGATCGCAACGAGGTGAAGACCGTAGCCGCGGCGAGCCTCGAGCCACCCGAACTCGCCCCGTCACCAGCTCCCGGAGCGATATCGCGCTTCGAGTCCAGAGCTCCGCTAGAAGCGCTCACCATTGACCAGACGATTCTGCGCCGCGGCTCGACCCGGGTGTTCGCCCACGCAGCACTCCCGGCGCGCGAACTCGCGACCATACTCGCCACGTCGCGCGTTCACCCGCCGCCCGCCGACTTCCCTCCCTTGACCGACACCTATCTGATTGTCAACGCTGTCGAGGGCCTGGCGAGCGGAGCCTACCACTATCGCCGCGAGTTAGGGGACTTCGAGCTCCTGAAGCCTGGCGAATTTCGGATCGAAGCGGGATATCTGTGTCTTGAGCAGCGGCTTGGTGCCGATTGCGCGGCCTTGGTCGTGTACATGACCGACCTCGAACGCGTGCTTAGGGCGCTCGGCAACCGTGGCTATCGCGATGCTCATCTTGAGGCCGGCGTTCTTGGCGGGCGAGCATATCTCGCCGCCTATGCGCTCGGGCGCGGTGCGACCGGATTGACGTTCTACGATGATGACACGACAGACTTCTTCGCCCCGCACGCCGCCGGCAAGAGCCCGCTATTGATGGTCGCACTCGGTGTTCCACGTTCTCAGCGGGTATCGGAGAAAACTCGCTGAACGAGCTACCCGCTATTTCGTGTCGCGAAGTATACGCTCCTCCACGGCTAGCTCGCCGATCGCGCCGCGCTGGGCGCGATTACTGGTATCGATGGATCGGAAAAGGCTACCTGGCGTCGCGGATCCTTATAGGCGCTGGAGGCTCAATGGCGATTGTTCTTAGTGACCTGCGGCTGGGCTTAGCGCTCGGCGCTTCAGCGCGAATCTGATAATCCCTACGCATACGGGATGGCGCAGTCTATGTTCTGTCAAACTGCTCTGTTACTCGGTCATGCCGAAAATGCCCACAAGAATCGTTCTGACCATTTTCTTCCTGTCCTCTCTGAGCCTGAATTGTACGGCCGGCGAAACGCGCAGCGACCAGAACGAGTGAGCAATCGGAGGCGCTCAAAAGGGGTGCCGCGGCTACTCATCTGAGCCGCGACCAGGAAGCGGAAACATCTCGCTTGGGCGCTCCGGGAACGTTATAGGGAAATTCTGCGTAAACGCGGTGCTGCGTTTCTTCAAAAAGGTTGCAGCGCGGAAGGCTGTTGCAGACACGAGCCTGTGGACTTAGAGCGCGATCCAAGGGTGTGAAGATGGATACAGGGCAGGCGCAGATCCATCGTTCACTGACGCGCCCGGTATTGCTGGGCGGGGCGGAGCGGGCGCCGGCGATCATCAACGCGACTAGCATGCTCGGCATCGGACTGGGACCGGGGTTCCACTGGCCGAACATTCTGCTGGCGATCTTCCTCGGCACGGCGGTGCATATGCTGCTGCGCCGGATGGCCAAGCGCGATCCGCAATTCTTTGCGGTCTACCTGCGCCACCTGAGCTACTAGCCAGACTACCGGCATTTTCCCGAACCGGACGCGCCGCCGGCGCGGGTCTATCGTTCGGTCGAGCTATACAAGGGGTATTGAGCCATGGCGTCATGGGCGCACGGTGGGGCGAGAGCGGCGAGGTTGGGGCGGCAGGGGTTGGTGGCGCTCTCGCCCTACCCGGCGCTTTCTGCGGCGGGGGCCGTCAGGGCCGGTGATTCTGACCAAGTCGGAAGCGTGGTCTGCGTTTTGCGGCTGCATCCCTGCGATCTGGAATCCGAGAGCTCGGAGCGGCTGGCGCGGGTGTGCGAGGCCCTGGCGCAAACCTTCTCGACGCTGGGCGACGGCTGGGGCACCTGGATTAACGTGATCTCACGCGCGCGCCGGCAATACCTGGAGCGAAGTGCGCTGTGGCACCCGACGATGGCCATCGCTCTCGATACCCTTGACAGCGTGAAGCTCCGACCGGAAACGTCTACCGGCCGAGTTCGACCGACCGTGCAGGTTGTCACGCCACCTGAGCCCGTCGGTAGTTCGGATCATGCTCAACGCCAACATCAAGAGCCGCGGATGAGAATCTGAATCAGTTGTGTGCTTAAAGCGAACCCTTCGAGGATTGCTGGGCAGATCGAAACACGAAATGCTTTGCCGCATACCTCAAAAAGTCTGCGATTAAAGGGAGAGGAAGACCCCGGAGCCACGCGTTGCCGTACCACGGTCGAGCTGCGCTCAGGGAAGGACGAACAGTAGCTGGGAGGCGTTTCGAGTTCCGGCTCTTGTCGTGTGTGGTGGGGTCACATCCGGCGCGCCGCGACGAGGCTTCTTATCGTCGCGGCTAGTTCGGCCACGTCAACTGGTTTCACGACGTGGCTGTCGAAACCACTAGCCAATATCTTGACCTTGTCGTCGACTCGACCATAGGCCGTCAACGCGATCAACGGTACACGTCCGTCAGCTTTTGGTTCTTGCTCTTTTTTACGGACTTCCCGTGCGAAAAAGAAGCCGTCCTGGACAGGCATCTCAATGTCGGCGACGACCGCGTCGGGTCGGGTTCCGTCGAGCGTACCAAGAGCGGCTTGCGCCGAATTTTCCGCGTGCACACTTGCTCCGAGTGAACCGAGGAGATCCGTCAGCGCCTCGCAGGCTTCAGGATCGTCGTCGACTACCAGGATCGAGAGTCCGTCAAGCCGAAACGCCGCGGCAACATTGTCGATCGGGGCAACCGTCGGATGCTGGCGTGGCCCCCATAACGCTGCCGAGGCTGGAGGCACTGGTAACCGCACCGTGAAAGTACTTCCCTTCCCGATACCGTCGCTGTGTGCGATGACGGTGCCGCCGTGTAGAGCCACCAACTCTTTCACTATCGAAAGGCCGATGCCAATGCCCGGCCTGCTTTGGCCTGATTCGGCTTCTTGCCAGAAGCGATCGAATATATATGGTAGCGACGAGGCCGCAATCCCCTGTCCGTTGTCTACGACGACAATTTCCACATGGGAATTTATTCTCTCTAGCCGTACCTGAACCCTGCCTCCTTTTGGCGAGAACTTGATCGCATTGGAGATCAGATTCCAGACGACCTGCTCCAGACGCTTGGGGTCGCCGGCGATCAGACCGACGTTGGTATCGATAATTTCCTGAAGGGTGATCGAGTTCGCTTCCGCTGCCAGTCGCATGGTACCGACGGCGGCCCTCACGACTTGCGCCAGATCCGTGGCTTGTACGTCCAGCCTCATGCGGCCGCTCTCGATCCGCGAAACATCGAGCAGGTCCTCGATTAGCTGAGCCTGGGTTCGGGCAGCTCGGTCGATGGCGTTAACCCTCCGACGAGCAGTCTCTTTAAGCTCCTGATCGGAAACCAGAACGCTTGCCGACAACAATATAGAGTTCAGAGGATTTCGCAGATCATGCGAAACGGTCGCAAGAAAATAGTCTTTTGCCCGGTTTGCGTCTTCTGCCCTGGTAAGAGCCGCCGCGAATCGCTGGCTCGCCCGGTCGATTTCACGCCAACCCCAATAGCTAAGAACCGCAGCTCCTAAGCCGAACAGTAGCGGAACAAGGATGAATATCAACCGATCCTCGGCTTTTACCCTTGAGATTCTTTCCCGCAGCAGCCCACCTTCCTCATCAACGATGTCATTCAGAACGTTTGATGCCGCCTGAAGCTGGATATCCGTCTGGTCGAGCCGACTTGTGGCAGCTTGGTTGCCATTCGCTTGCGCCATCAGCGTTTGAATCGAGCCGATCCACGCACCTTTGAGGTTGCTGACCTCCAGCAGGCGTTGTCCCTGAGGGGGATTGTCAGTGACGAGTGCGGAAATCCCTGCGAGGTTTGACCCGAAGTTTCGGTCGGCGTCCTGAAACTTTGCTAGGTACCTTTTATCGGATGAGAGCCAATAAGACCTGGTGGCCACCGCCATGTCACGTAAATCAATTTGGGCATCCTTCGCATATCCCTTTACCACGTAGGTATGCTCAACCCAGGTCTCGCTGGAGATTTGGGCGTTGACTCGCCACAAAACGATCCCCGCGAGCAACGCCATCGCGATGGCTGGAGCGAACAAGCCTTTCCGAAGTTCCCGTCTGAAAGCGCGGGTAGGCAAGCTATCCGATCCTCCCCAGCGCCACACGCAGACTAGTGGGACCGGTTTTTTCAAGCACGCGTACTTGGTCGGACCGATTTTGATTGCTGGGCGTAAGTTTTCCTGGCCTTTCCCAGGCAGGGCGGGTGCAGCTTGCGTTTTTCCGAGTTCTGACCTCCTAATTGCACTTTAAAACCGTAATATAGAGTTTACGCTTCGATCGCGTGGGCTGTCAACTTTGGCCGCCGAGACGTCAGTGATTTTTGGTTTTTCACGATAATCGCGAGCAGTGCGGAGTGCTCGCAGGATTCCTTTTGCTTCATGGGCATGCCGTTCTATGTGTGACGAACGGCAACGAGGCGCTTCGGCTGCTCGACCGCTCCGCAACTCGGCCGGGACTTATTTTTTCGGATCTGATGAATGCCGGAACTCAATGGCGGCAGTTCATTGCCGAACTACGCAGAGACCCAGAGCTTGCTGAAGAGCAACATCAGCGAGGGCGTGTTGTAGGCCTCCAGAGTCCATCTCCGCTCGTTGTTTCTGATGTGCACACTTGCTGTCCATCCGTCGTAGATGGTGAGGTCGTCCCCGATAATGCCGAAGATTCGACCAGCGAAGTGGCAGAGCGGCGACGCGAGGTAGGCGACTACGGCCGGAACGTTGTCGGTGCCATTTGGTCGAATCTGTTGTCAAACGCTTTCATCTGATCGGGCGCCACCACTTGGCTGATTCGCGTCCGCGCCACTGGAGCTATGCGGTTAACGCGCACACCCAGTTCCGCGAGTTCAATTGCGCAAGCGATGGTAAGGGCGGCGACTCCTGCCTTGGCGGCAACGTAAGGCGGGTTTCCGGGCGGCGGTGTCAGTCCCACTCCCGAGGTGATGTTTACTATTCTGCGCCCGGGCTGCGGACCTCGCTCACGCCAGTGGGCGGCCAATGGCTCATAGCCGCGGTTCCGGTCAGATTGACAGCGATGGTCCTCTCCCAGTCTCGTCGCGTTAGTTTGTCGATGGTCCCGAATCGGGCGATGCCAGCGTTGTTGACGAGGATGTCGAGCGACCGAACGCCTTGACGGCAGCGTCGACGACCCCGCGCGCGCCGTCCGAGTCGGAGATGGTCGTGGTATCAGTCGCGGCTTGACCACCGACAGCGACAATAGCGGAAGCTACCTTGCCGGGGTCCCGTTTGCGGATCCATCGCCGGTAAAGTCTCCTCCGAGATCGTTGACCGTCACGGCTGCGCCTTCATTCGCAAGCGCCACTGCGTGCGCACGCCCAAGGCCGCGGCCGCCCCCGGTGACGATTGCCACCTTACCTGTCAAATGAGCCAACGGATTTTCCTCCTCTACGCCCGATCGGCGTCTGATTTGCCAGATCGAACGCAGGTGACGATCGCGTAATCCATGTTCGCCATGAGGGTGCCATCGGTGGCCCGGTTGAAGCGGTGCATGATGCTGATGCAGCCCTGTCGCAGGGTTTGGCGTACCTCGGGCGTGCTTCCTTCGAGGGCCATCCCGAATCGGTGGGTTCCATGTCGAGATGTGATCGAACATTGCGGTTCACGAGGGAAAGCAAGTATCAAAGCCGTCGACTCGAATTTGAATGCCTTGGAAGTATGGATCGAGCTGCTGGCCAGACACCGCGCCCTCAGACCATGCGTAGTAGAGCGCTGCTGGCAAGGTCGGATTCCTAAACAAGGAGTTCACAAGATCATAGATCTGTCCAGGGACGCTTTGCCGCGTGTAGGCTGCGAGCGCGATGACACCGCCAGGCTTCACGACCCGCGGCCCGCTCTCGCGCGGCGCGCGCTTTGTCTGGCAGGAACACGAACTCCAATGATTCGGCCACACAGCCAAGGCGGTCCTCCGAAGAGCGCTCGAACGCTGGGTGCCGAAAACCGCTCAAGAATCTTTAATAGATCGACCAACAAAGGCACGCGAAGACACCTACGCCGAGCGGTCAACGATTCGCTCAGCAGGAACACAGCAGCGGTAGGCTAGGTTGCCCGCTGACGTCACCTCTGAGGTTTGGCCCTGGGCGGAGCCCCGCTGGAGCCTTTAGCGTGCGCCGAGTTTTTTCCTTCTGTGAATCGATTGCAACCGCTGTTGCCCGAAACACGTAGACGAAAGGGTTGCAGTAGTTCCTCGATGCACAGTCCAACGTAAGGTTTTCTGGTGAGGCTCGGGGCTCAATCTGAAGCCATTTGCATAGTCCCCATGAAGCGCTCATGTCGATCCTCGTTCTTTAGTTAGCGGTCTGTTTGTGATGCGGGGCGCCATTTCAATTCTTCCCAATCAGACCCGAACTTGTTGCTAAATCGCGCACGGAGTTGCAGGCTCGAATGCTCAGTTGCTCAGGCCACTGGCACATCCAACGCCGGTGTCTCCGGAATTTTCTCTGTGTCTCCGGCATCAGCGTCCAGAAGAAAAGCAAAGCACCCACTGCCAGTGCTGTCAGGAGGAGGAAACTTGTTCCAAAGCCTGCGCTCTTGGCAACGAACCCGGAAATCAGGTTGCTCAGTGACCCTCCGATCGCGACGCAGGTATTCATTGCGCCTTGCATCAGATTGAACCGTCCGGTGTTGCGTGCCAGATCAGCAATCGTAACCACGGCTACGACCCCGAAGATACCCGTCGCTACTCCGTCGAGTATCTGAGTGATTACAAGGGCATTTGGGTTGCGAACTACCGTGAGAAGCAGCCCGCGAATGGGCAGAACCCCGAATCCAATCAAAAAAGTGGATTTGCGGCCCCATGCATCCGTCAGACGTCCCGCGACAACCGCGGTCGGTAACATGATGAGTTGTGAGGTCACGATGCAAGCTGACAGATAAGGCTGCGCGGTGTCGGGATGGTGGGCAGAAATCATCTCACCGACCAGCGGTAGCATCGCGGCACTCGCGAGGTGAAATAGGATCACCGCGACCAGAAAAATCGCGACGCGCCGATTGCTGGTCAAGTCTCGTAGGGCAGCCGATACGACGCTGCCTTTGTCGTTGGATCTTCCTTCGCGGGCCAGAAGCGGGTCGATGTCGTGCGGGCGTATCAAGAACGTCATGAGGGCTGTCGCTATGCTCAGGCCCGCCGCAAAGTAGAAAATGGCTGCCTGTGAGACAAATGCAATTGCCCCAGCCCCGATTGCTGCCGCGAGCGCACCGCCGTGGCTGTATGCCTCGTTCCGTCCCATCCGCTGTGCGAACCATCGGCGACCAACCAACCCGAGACTGATTGAGGCAATTGCG
>JBKPEA010000096.1:0-10598 GCA_046728175.1 Thermodesulfobacteriota bacterium
ATACGCTAGCGGGGCGGTAAACGCGACAAGGATCAATGCCATCACAATGGCCGCGGTTAAACCGCTCGCTTGGGATCGGCCGCCAGTAAGCTCGTTTATTACGGTACGGGAATCCGCGCCAGCGACCGGGAAGCCGCTGGACAGCCCGGACGCAATATTCGCGATGCCGATCGCGATGAATTCGCGATCTGCCTGCACCTCGTACCCATTGCGCACCGCGAAGCTTTTGGCCGTAATCATCGAGCTGCAAAAGCAGATCAAAGCAATTCCTACCGCGTCGGGTAGCAATTGAACGGCGTCGGAAAAGAAATAGGGATGGAAGTGCGGCAAGCGAAAGCCGGGGGGAACCGCGCCCATTCTCGCCACCGGCCACTTTTCGGAGTCCAAGAAGAACATCATTGCAATTCCACCACAAACCCCAACCAGCGGGCCCGGCACGCGCGGTGCCAGGCGTCCCACCAGGTAGATGAGTACGAGCGTAAGAGTGCCGACGATCAAGGTTGGAAAATGAGTCTGTCCGATCTTCGAAACAAAATCGGCGATTCGCAGGAAGAACCCGGTATCGGTGCGCACGTGGAGTCCGAACAGCTTACCGAGTTGACCGCTGATGATGACGAGTCCCATGCCGTTGAGAAATCCAACCAGGATCGGGCGCGATAGAAAGTTGGCCAGGCCTCCCATGCGCAGCATGCCTCCGACCACGCAGAGAGATCCCACCACCACCGATAAAGTGATGGCGAGCTCCATGTGGCGAAGTGGATTTCCCATCGCCAGGGGCGCGAGTGACGCAGCGACCAGAGCGCAGGTCGCCGCGTCGGGGCCCACGATCAGCTGAGGCGAGGAACCAAACAGCGCGTACGCGACCAGCGGGAGAATACTCGCGTAGAGTCCTACGACCGGAGAAAAACCGGCCAATTCCGCATAAGCAAGCGCAGTTGGGATCTCAACCGCAGCTATTGCCACGCCGGCAAGCAGGTCCGTGCTTTTGAGTGAACTTGGTAGCAATTCGGTTCTCCGGGCACGTCCGATTCGCAGTTACCGGTCGGAGCAATACCCAAGAATTCAGGATTTCCCTTCGAGCACCGATTGAACCTTGCACAACCCGCGATAACCCCGGCGTGTTCTGGCGTCGACGGTGCGAATTCGTCACTACTCTTTTCCGATATTCATGCCAACCAGAGCGAAGAACAAATCGCGCTTCGTCACTCGACGATCTCCGCTGGGCTAGGCAAGCTGAAAACAGAGGTCGTGAATTCAGGTGATTCGGTTTCGAACGAGCGAGGCTACGGTAAATGGGTCCGCAGAGTCAGCAGTCAAGGCTACAGCTAGCGCTCAATTGGGGTGCTCGCGACGGCGCTTCCGCCGAGCGTCAAGCTCCGGACGCAGTTGATCAGGGAAACGTGGGTGAAGGCCTGTGGGAAGTTGCCAAGTAGCCGGCGCGAAACCGGATCGTATTCCTCCGCGATCAGTCCGACATCGTTACAAAGCGAGGCCAGGCGTTCAAAAAGCTCGTGTGCTTCATGGTGGTGTCCCGCCAGCATCAGGTTGTCCACCAGCCAGAAGGAGCAGGGAAGAAATGCTCCCTCGCCCGGCGGCAATCCGTCCACCCCCGCCTCGGTGCGATAGCGCATCACCAGGCCGTCGGAGACCAATTCGCGGCGAATCCCCTCGACCGTTCCAATAACCCGCGGGTCATGCGGCGGCAGGAATCCGACCATCGGGATCATCAGGAGTGCGGCATCAAGCGCGTCGCTCCCGTAATACTGGACGAAGGCATTGCGCCGTCGATTGAAGCCATGTTCGCAGACGTCCCGATGGATTCGATCGCGTAACTTGCGCCATCGCTCAAGCGGTCCCTTGTGAAAGCCAGCTTGGACTGCTCGCACCGCTCGATCCAGAGCGACCCACGCCATCACCTTCGAATGCGTGAAATGGCGCCGCGGCCCCCGCACTTCCCAGATTCCCTCATCCGGTTCGTTCCATACTTTTTCCAGATTCTGCATCAAGGCGGTCAGCAGAGCCCATGACTCGAGAGACGGTGTCGCGCCGCTGCGGCGGCCGACGTCGAACGCACCCATAATTTCGCCATACACGTCGAGCTGAAACTGTTCGTGGGCCGCGTTTCCGATGCGAACGGGGCTGCTCTTCTCGTAGCCGGAAAGCCAAGGGAGCTCGATCTCGGTGAGCCGGCGCTCGCCCGCGATACCATAGAGGATCTGTAGATCGGCGGGGCTTCCAGCGACGGTGCGCAGCAGCCAATCGCGCCACGCAAACGCCTCGGTCATGTAACCCGAAAGCATCAACGCATAAAGCGTAAGAGTTGCGTCACGAAGCCAGCAGAAGCGGTAATCCCAGTTGCGCGGACCGCCAATCCATTCCGGCAGGGAGACCGTCGGAGCCGCGACGATTCCCCCGGTCGGGCCGTAAGTAAGCGCCTTCAACGTGATCAGCGACCGCAGTGCCAGGTCGCGCCATGGTCCCGCCAGCGTGCAACGCGATGACCACTCTCCCCACCACGCCTCGGTCTCACGCAGCAGGTGGCCCGATTCGTCTTCGGACGGTGGCGCTTCATGCGACGGATACCAAGTCAATGTGAACGGAATAGTTTGTCCGCCTGCGATCGTGAATTCACTGACGGTGGCGAGGTTCCGAACATGCATGGGAGCCGGGGTCTTGAGCTCAAGCGCATCCGGACCAGCGATCGCGCGCACTGTGCGATCGTATCGAGTTATCCAGGGCACGATATGGCCGTAATCGAACCCCACGGTCAAATCCATCCGCATCGGTACCGCGCCTCGCAGGCCGCGAACGATTCGAATGATGTCGGTACGTTGAGCGCGCCTCGCAACCGGCATGAAGTCGATCACCACGACCGCTCCATTTTCGGTTACGAATTCATTTTCCAGAATCAGCGTGGGACCGCGATAGCGGCGGCGGACACTCTGCACCGTGGCGTTGGGCGCGATCTGCCAATGTCCATTTGCGGGGCTCCCGAGCAGCGCAGCGAAGCAGGCACCCGAATCGAATCGTGGCATGCATAACCAATCAATCGAGCCGTTGTTTCCGACCAGCGCGACCGTGTGCGTATTTCCAATCATCGCGTAGTCTTCAATCCTGAGGCTCATGGCGAGTGTTTTCTTCGGACGTCCGAGTTTGCCGGGTTTCGGGAACGGTTTTAGTCGGCGGTAACAACGTGAGACGGTCTGAGCTTATTCGATCAACGCGAGTGCCCGTCTGGAAACCCGCGGGACCTTGCGCGGCCGTTCTCTGTCGCTGCTCCTGCCGATATACATCGTTTGCCGACACTCGCGCTTACCGCAAATGGCGAGTGCCGTTGTCTCTATTGCGCCGCCGATTAACAAGAATTCCTCGACATCGTCGACTAAGATACCCACAGAGTTGGCGTTAGTCACCCAGGCATCCTCAAATCGCGTTCGGCGGCCAAGCGTAAGCAAAACTTGAGCGAGCGATATCAGAGTTCTCAAACTGTTTAGGTAGCGACTTCAACCACCGAGTTTGGCGCCGACACAGGCTAGGTAGACGGCCGCCATTCGAGGTGTTAGTAACGCGAACGGCGAGATCCGGACCGAGAGGGGTACAGTGCGGAACTATCCACCGAGCGACTCGGTGCCACCAATCTAGAGTGGCACTCTGGTGCGGAGGGAAAGGGCGGGCGGGCCGTGGGTTTACGATCCTTCAAGCTGCTGATCTCAGCCGTGATTGCTGCGGGCTCGCTGTTTCTCGCGGTGGCTACGGACGTCGATTGCTCCGACCTCTCGGCTGCCGCTTCCCCAGCGGCGGCCTCGACTTCGTCGTCCGTGCCCACAGGAGAAGCGCCTGTTAGGGGCCAGAGCGGGGCCGCGATAGTCGCCAACTATGTCGGCAGCGAAGCATGCGTAGGGTGCCATCAAACGGCGGCGCACGACTTCAGCGCCACCATGATGGGGAACATCCTCATCAAGCATCCGCGCGATGATATTGAGAAGCGCGGCTGCGAATCGTGTCACGGGCCTGGCAGTCTGTACGTTCCTGCAATGGCGAAGGCCATGGGCGAGGGCAAAAGGCCCGAGGAAGCGATGCACGGACCGCCAGCGGAGCGCTCGCTTACAACCTTCCGCCCGGACTCGGGCGAATCGGCGAAACAGGACAACGCGGCCTGCCAGATTTGCCACGAGCGCGGCGACCAGGCCTTTTGGCGCGCCGGTATCCACGCATTCCGGGGCGTCAAGTGCGTCGACTGCCACGAGATCATGCGTCCGACCAGCGATTTTCAGCTCGCCGCGCAATTCCGGGCCAATCCCATCATCTATACGCGTCCCCAGACCCAGGTCTGCATTAGGTGTCATCTGGACAAGGCAAACCAGATGAACATGCCGTCACACATGCCGCTGCGCGAAGGGCTCATGGTGTGCACGGACTGCCACAATCCGCACGGAGGTCCGTACCAGTACCAACTGGTTCAGCCCACAGTGAACCAGGTCTGCTACTACTGTCACGCCGAGAAGCGCGGGCCGTTTCTCTGGATCCACCCGCCGGTGATGCAGAACTGCGACAACTGCCATGACCCGCACGGTTCGACATACCGGTTCCTGTTGAAGCTCTCGCCACCACGCATCTGTCAGCAGTGTCATGTCGCCATGCGGCATCCGGGGTCGCCGGGAGCGGCAGGCAGCGTGTTCGTGTTCGGTCATTCGTGCACCAATTGTCACGCCAACATCCACGGCTCCAACTCTCCCGGGGGTCTCTTTTTCACGCGTTGAGGTCGTCACTCCGAGTCGGAGGAAACCGCGATGAAATCACAGGTCATTCGCAAGCTCCTCGGATCGCTCGTACTTGCCGCATTGCTGCTGGCCGGTGTTCCGGCGCCTCCTGCCGATGCCCAAATGACGTTTGGTTCGCTTTCAGTGCAAGGTTCCGCAGCGGTTGGGGTTTATCCGCAACCGGTGCCCGACACCAACGTTGCCAAGTACCGCGAATATACCGACCTGGCACAACAGGTAATCGCCCCGGAGTTGAAATTTTTGGTTGGCGACAATCAGGATGATCGGATATTCGCCAATTTTCGCTCTTACAATCTGGGACAGACCAACCAGATGTACAATCTACATGCCGGAGTTTACGGGCTCCTCGACATCCAGGCACAGTACTTCGACATTCCGCACTACCTGAGCGACGATGTAGGTGCGACTCCCTATGACCAGGACCAGGGTAATTTCACCCTGAGTTCGCATCCCCCTCCGCCTACTCCTGGTCAGCCGACCGGTAAGAATATCGGGATATGGGTCAATCACACGGCCGAGCCGGTTGCATTGAGCGTGCTGGAGGGAGTAGCAAACCTAAACGTCCGCTACACTCCCGATCCGCACTGGACGTATAACGCCTACTTCAACTTTCAGGATCCCAGCGCCAACTATCATGCGTTCGGAACCATGTTCGGGCCCAACCCGGGGACCTACAACATCGCGCAGGTGTACTACCCTCTCAACTACGATATTTACAATTACGGCGTTGGTGCGGAGTACTCTGGCGGTGACGGCTTGTGGACCATAGGCGCGAAGTACGACGGGTCATTCTTCAAGAACCAAGACTCGGTTCTTACCTGGTCGAATCCTGACGTGTGGAACCAACTCACTCCGGCGGGCACATGCGTTAACTCTGCTGTCTACTCCCCCACGGGGGGAACCGGTCCGTGCAAGGGTCAGATGCAACTTTTCCCGGACAACGAAGCTCATACCTTCACCGTCGATGGGGGGCTCAATCTGCCGCTCAAAACGCGCCTGATGGGCAGTTTTTCTTATGGGTGGTGGCTGCAAAACCAGGGGTTTATCCCGTTTACGATTAATACGGCGCTTCCCAAACAGCGACTGCCACAGAGCGGTCTTGGTGGGGACGTACAGCCACTTTACGCCAATGCGACGGTCGTCAGCGACCCGCTCGAGCGCCTTGAGCTGAGGGCGACCTATAGTTACTACGACTACAACAACGAGGATCCAGAGATTACCTTTAAGAACATCGGCTCCCTGAACGACATCGCGAGCACCTTTACCGCAACCGCGTTCCCGTTCTCGTTCTCCGAGCAGGACATAAAGCTCTCTGCGAGCTATCAGCTCACGTCCAACCTGGCGGCGCGCTTCGTCGCGCAGATCACGACCAACCACAACGCGGGCTTGATGGTTCTACAGCAGGATACAACTTCATACGGACCGGTTCTGGATTATCAGCCTTGGGATTGGGTTGAGTTCCGGGGCAGCTATCAGTATGCCAACCGCAGCTCGCCCGGGTATAACAACAATCGCAGCTCATTGGTTGGAGAGGACGCTGAGGCAACCGAGTTGAACGCACTGCGTCGGTTTAACCAGGCGTCAGTGCATGTGAACCAATTCCAGCTCTATGGCTCCGTGCGTCCATTCCACACTTCCGAGGATCCTTATCTCAATAGCCTTTCGGTGTACTCGGCAATGAACTACGACAACTATAGCTATCCAGCTTCGGAGATAGGACGACAACAGTGGTCGGACTATGTTCCCTCGGTCGGAATTGCTTATAATCCCAACGATTACCTGAATGTCTTTGCCGATTACAGTTGGCAGGCGACCGACTGGTATATGGCGGGTTTCCAGCGCCAGCCCTATTCAGGTGCACCGCCTCCTCCACCATGCACCGCCGCCGCGGCGGGGCAGACTCCACAGACGTGCCCCCAGCAGGTGTGGACCAGCTACGGCAGAAACCAGGGGAGCTCGGTGGACCTTTCAATTGAGTCGTCATTGCCGCCGTTGAGCATTGAGGGCTCGCCGATCTTACGCAATCGATCGAAGTTCAGCGTCAACTACACATACGCACTGACCACCAATCTCACTCATGCCAACGGCGATTCGGCATTTGGCCCCGCGACTAGCTATCCAAACATCGGAACTCAATTTTACCAGCTGATCGTGCAGTACGAGTATCCATTCAAGCAGCACATGGCGCTTGACATTGGGTACTACTTTAGCCATTTCGGCGAGAACGATTTTCAATGGGACAATCTCAGGCAGTGGATGGGAAGCGCGTCGCCGAATTCAATCTTCGTTGGATCAACCACCTGGACGCCTTACACGGGGAATGCCGGTTATCTGGCACTCAAGTACAGCTTTTGAGCTTCTGCGATGAGACCGGTCAAGTGCAGTCACGGTGATGGTTGTGCAACCCTTGTTGCGTTCTGCCCAGGGGTCGTTACAAGCTTGGAAAAGGAATAGGTGTCGAGCTGCCCCAACATATTGGTCAATGAAACAAATTGTAAAAAGCACTGGTGCAAAAAGGAGGTCGCCATGAATCTCAGTACAGTTTCTTTACGGCTGGCCAGCTTTGCGGAGGTGATAACTCTTGGACTCTTGTTTGCAGCGGTGTCCGTTCAGGCGCAAGACGCCAGCTCGATCTACGCGCAGAAGTGCGTCTCATGCCACGGAGCACAGGGCAAAGGGGACGGCCCGGCCGGCAAGTATCTGAACCCCAAGCCGAACGACTTTGCCATATCGCTGAAGGACAAGACTGACGACTGGATTGCCAAATCGATAAAAGGAGGCGGCGTTGCGGTCGGACTCTCGCCGGTGATGCCGCCATATGCGGATCTCAGCGATGACCAAGTGAAAGCGCTCGTCGACTACATCAAGAAACTCGGTTCCTGACCGGGGTTCATGGTTGAGCACCCCCGAAAAACTGCTGCTGGCCTTAGTCCTGGGTATCGCACCCGCGCTGTTCGGACTGGCAGTCTTTGCGTTGTCTTTCAACCGTGCCGAACGGCTTGGCTTCTGCGCTTCGTGTCACACGATGACGCCCTGGGTGGCGGACCTGAAGAACCCCAACAGCTCGTCGCTGGTATCGAAGCATTATCGAAACAGATGGATCGTCACGAACCAATGTTACACCTGTCACGTCAACTACGAATTCATGGGCCCGATCGCTGCCAAGCTGGACGGAATGCGGCACGTGGTCGCTTACTATACCGGAATCGAGATGTCGCAGGGTGCCATCAAGCTTTACGAACCATTTCCTAATGGCAACTGCCTGCGCTGCCATGGCGCCGCGCAGAATTTTAACCAGAGTCCGACTCACGCGGCGGTCATGCAGCAAGTGAGGGCGAATCAATTGAGCTGCACGGTCTGCCATCAGCCGATTCATATACCGCAAGGATGAGCTCATGAGCAAATTGATCGGGTGGGCTCTGGCTGCAAACGCGCTCGGCTTTCTGCTGGCCATACCGTGCCTGCTGGAGACCACGCCGATCACTATGGTGGTGTTCTTCCTCGTTAGCTTGCCCCTCTTCGGTGTTGGACTCCTCCTCTACCTGGCAGCTGTCGTGCGTGATCTGCGGAGCCACAAGGTTTTGTGAGGTCGAATCGGCCCGTGCTAGCGAAAATCTTGGTACGGTCACACACGGGCCGATCCCTCCTTGAGGTGAGCCGCTAAACCAAAGCACCGTCCGGCGGATGGCTTTCCGGCGGCCCCTCGCCAGAGCTCGCAGCTCGAGCCACTCCACCAAAGAAGGATGATTTATCAGCGTGGCATCGCGCGACAGGTGACTGGGGCATAAAGGGTCGGGACGGTACGGTAGACGGATGCTGTTCACTGGGTTGCCTTGCTTTGCTTGCGCGGCACATTTCGTGCTGCCTCGCTGACGCGATGGACCAAGTCCTAACTGTGCGGGAAGTCGCGGACTTCTTCAGGATTCACCCCACGACCGTCTCGAGAATGGTCAAGCGTGGCGAACTGCCAGCCTTCAGAGTAGGAAGCGATTGGCGGTTCACGCTCGCTTCCATTCAGGAATGGCTGGAATCTCGGACCCAAATACCTTTGCCTGATTCACACCGGGTCGCACGCGGCACCAACGGAGCCAGAACTCGAACCAGATCTCTGCGAGTCGGCCGCGCGTGATCCGGGAATCCGCCGGGCTGGACCTTAGTCAGACCGCCAGGGTCCGCAAGTTCTAGCCTCCTACGAAACGGGATTCACGAGCACTTCACCGGTAGCGCGATCGAGGAGGTCGAAGCCGAGGAGCTTGGCGCGCTTGCGCAACGACTTGAGTTCGCGGACCCGGTTGAGTTGATGGTAAGCGGCTGCGCCGGGGTCTTCGGCCGCTCTCCGCCATCGCACCTTATAACACCGGTCCGGTTTGTCATTTTGATGTGCCGGGCTAGCGGCCCGTAACCCGCTTCTAAGAGGTCGTTGGCTGCGGTCTTGGGGCATCTTGCCACCCCTCGGCGCGAGCTCGCGGAGGTTGAATCGTTGGGGTGCGAGTCTTGTCATCCAAACCCAGGAACGATCTGATATCGCACTTTCCGCCGATACTCTTCATAGCCGGACAAATCGGCTGCATGACGGCGCTCTTCGCGATAGAAGAGCCGAAGCACAATGACCGCACGGGGCACGAGCCCGACCGGTATCGTCCACCATGAACCCAGCGCAAGCGGTGTCGCGATGAGTAACAGCCCAGCGCCCGCACACATGGGATGGAGTACATAAGATGAGAACGCGCATGCCCCTATTTTCTGAAGGGTCTACGCAGTTGCGCTCGGGCTTGTAGAGAAGTAACGCTAAGGGCTCGGTCGGTATCCAGGAAAGCGAAATACACTGCCAGCTGCGCATATCGAAGTAGCGAACCAACCAGCGGGCGAAAGTCGCGACGCACATAACCGGCCCACAGGGTTTTTGTAGGGCGGCCGCTTGGCGACCACTCGGAGGCACGGCGAAGTCTCGTAAAGGTCGTCCTTTCTGTCGAAGCATCTTGGATCGGCCGTCGCGCAGCCCCAGGGCTTGCGCAAGGGCGGACCGAATTTGTCGTAGGTGGCCTCAATTTTCGCCCTATCCCCTTGGTCATGCCGTGAAATTTAATGAGGTCTTGCGACCGGTCAGCCCTTGGACTAAGAAAACGGGTGTTTGCAGAGATAAAGGAAATGTCGCCTAAATTGTATTGCATTGCCTCGTTTGATTGTAGCTGACAAACAGGAAAAGCAGGTACGCCTGGTTCGAAAGCGAATGAGTTTCGAAGAAAACCACTCACACTCAGCGGTGCAATGGATGCAGGAGCACTGGCATGGCCGATGAACTGTTGTGGATCAGTGCTGAAACCCTCCTGAAAAATTGGTATCAAGATTGCCGCACTCTGATTACCGTGCTGGCGCGACCCGAACTGCGTCCGGTTAAACTCGCGGCCCGCCCTAGGCTGGCTAAGAGTAATATGCAGCTGAAGGAGTCGCTTGGGCGATCCGCTCAGTTGCTGGAGAACGTCGCCGACAACACTGACAAAATCGTCGTGCGGTACAAGCTTCGGCCGGATAGGCCTAAGCCTTTGAGCCATTTGAATGGTCGCGAGCTTCTGCAACGGACCACCCAATGGCAAGCCTACTCGTGCGCACTTCTAAAAGGGATGTTGCTTCTTGGCCTAAAACAAATCCCGGGTAGTCCCCCCACCCACGGTGCTCCCGGGAGACGGACCGCAAATCAAATCTGTGCCGACATCAGCAGCCTCCTGGAGAGCGTCGCAGTCGATGCGGTAACCTTTGTAAAAAACCACGGAGAGGAGCCAGTGCCCGTGCCCAACCCAATGGCGCCCCCGCCAGAGG
>JBKPEA010000097.1:0-47134 GCA_046728175.1 Thermodesulfobacteriota bacterium
GAGCAACTCCAGCGTGGGCCGCGGTCGGAATTCTGTGCCGCGCAAATCCAGCCACCGTGATTCTCGACGATGATCGCCGAACAATGGTGAGCCCATACCCATTGGCATCAGTCTGATCGCAAAAAGCCCGACAAATTCACCATGACCTTGGCTGGATGCCCTCCCGAATCGCGCAGCTCGATGCCTATCTCGTTGAGTCCTTTCTGACCTACGCGAGCGACTTCGCGTGGCTCCTCGGTGTCGTAAACTGAGTCGAATCGATGCATAACGAAATCTAACTCGGCCTGCGTTAAATCCGGAGCTTTGGCAGCTCGAATGGGCTCCGTCGGACGAAGCAGGCGCAATCACCCCATCAACGGATCCTTTCACTCCAACCCATAGGGCTCGACGGACTAGAAGAAAACCCCTGATGCTGCGGGCTACAACGATTCTCAGGATAGCCGCCTTTATACTCAAACCGCCTTCACGTGGAAAGGGCGAAGGCACGACCGTTCGTCTCCGGGCAAATACCCTTCCTCGCATGGTTTTGAACGGTCTGCGACGGACTTCGATTGCGCTACCAACGCGCGAGTGGGCGGCTTCAAACGGAGATCAGTTCAGATTTGTTGTGAACTGCTCTGGCGACTCGGTGCTATTAGGTAGGCCTCTCACCAGTTCCGGATTGTTACAAATTTATTAAAAGGACTCTTTGGGCCAAGGTCTAAGAACAAGTACCGGAGGTTCACCGACCCGCTTCAAGACAATCGCGCATGGGTCCCCCGATGCACAGATATCGATCCCGGTGGATGGCGCCGATCACTTGACCGAGAATTTGGTGCAGAGAGGCGTGCCCCGGCTTTCCGATCAAATTCGCGCGCATCCGAGATCCCTGGATGCCGCCTCGGACTCGCGTTTGTGATTTTGTAGGAGGAACGATCGATCCCGGCAGTGAATTAGCGAAGGGCGGGCGCACCTGGAAAGGCGCGCCCGCCCTTTTTGGGAAACGTTCAGCTAGAAGTTGGCTGCACGCACCATCGCGTCGGTCGTAAAGCTCGCCTTATCGACCGCGCCCATGTTGATGTACCAACATTCGCGTTCCGGCGTTTCCATACCGGGCAGGTAGCACATCGTGGCCAGCCCCGACTGCACGTCGGTCGAAACCGAGCCCACCACGAACGAGCGCTTGAACGGATAGATCGCCACTTTCGCATCCGGCACTGGACGGTCGCGCGTCGCCAACCAGTAGATATGGTTGCGGAAGAGATGGCCGCCGCGATCGTAGGTGTCGATGTACGGCTCGAACCACATTTCACCGTCCAGGTAGATAACGGTGCGCGAATCGAGAGCGTTTGTCTGGGTGCGATCAGGTTTGGCCTCGACGATATACATATGCCGCATCTCCCACGCTTCCGGACAGGCGCTGGTGCCACCGTCAGTGGGGCATCGCACTTCCGGTGAATGCAGTGCATGGATAGTCGCCAGCATGTTTTTCTCACCCAGGAACTTGTAGGTGTACTGCTCGGTCTTGGGATTGGAGCCCGAATAGTGATCGGGATCCCAGGCGTGAGCCGAAGTACCGCTCGTGGTAGACGAGCTCAGGATCGACTCGTCGACACGGCGGACGCGGCGGCTGCCAGACTGGAGACTCCAGGTATCGTCGCC
Source organism: Thermodesulfobacteriota bacterium (assembly GCA_046728175.1). GTDB lineage: Bacteria > Desulfobacterota > Binatia > Binatales > Binataceae > JAFAHS01. The sequence goes on from JBKPEA010000097.1 coordinate 1,642, forward strand.
CTTGCGCGGATCGGCGTAGCGCCAGCGGATGAGGCCGGTTCCACGGATTTCATTAGGCGCAAGGATCGGATACAGGCCAAACAACCAGTAGCGGCCGGTGGTCTTAAAATCCGGATCAATCGGTGTCGGCTCGACTTCAGTACGGCCCACCAGGTCGTACCCCATGTAGTGGCCGATCTGAAAGTACTCGATCTGTTGCTGCTGGGCACCCTGGCGCTCATACGCGGAATCGCAGTCGTAGAAGCGCAGATCATAGTCGTCGGTAGTGATCGGACGGAACACGTTGTTCCAGATGATCTTGGTGGCGATATCTGGATCGTTCACGTCGATTAGCGGGAACGGCTGCCCCGCCACGTAGCCCGCCAGGCTCCTGTGATCCGGAGTGAGCCGGACCTGGGCGGAATATTTCTCGGTCGCATCCAAATAGGGAGACGGCCAATCGACTCGCTCGGTCGGGACTATCTTCATCGTCATGCCATGCTGAACCTTGTAGAAGACGCCCGGGCCGACCACATCTCGAACTTTCTCGGCGTTTTCGGGAGTAATGAAATCTCCCGGTTTGACCTGGGCTCAGCAATGGAGTTCCTCCATCGCGACGCCGTCGCGGCCGAGTACATCTGGAGGCGCACTTGACCTCGCGCGCCTGTACAAACATGCGCGCCTATGGAAGAGCTACAATCCGCCGGATTGACGATACGCGCTACTGAGGTTCACGGCGATCTTTCTTGCTCTATTCACGGGGCTCCTCCCATTGCTGGTTGGCCTCGTTCCAGAGCTGGACACCTAATCGACCCCGTGACTCCCACGGCAATTTCTAACCTCTCCGAATCAGCTGTTCTGCCCGGCACGTGGTTCTACTGGCAGAATGAACTTCAGCGTAGCGCCGCGGTCGGGATTCTGCGCCGCCCAAATCCGGCCGCCATGATTCTCGATGATTGAACGTACGATGGTAAGGCCCATGCCCATTCCGCTCGGCTTGGTCGTGAAGAAAGGCTCGAATAGATTCGGCATCAGCTTGGCGTCTATGCCCCGGCCAGAATCGGACACCGCTACGTGTATGTGGTCGTGGTCTTCCCAACCTGCGCGCAGGGCGACTTCGCGCGGAGGCTCACCATCGCAAACCGAATCGAATGCATTGACGACCAGATTAAGGATGGCTTGCGTCAGATGGGTCTTGTCGCCCCGCACTGGGGGCAGCGAATCGGGCAACTCGAGCAACCACGAGATCTCCTTCATCCTCGCATCGGTGTTAACAATCCGAGCCACGTCATGGAGAAGCTGACTGACATCGACGGAGGCCATCTTCGCCTCGTCGCGCTGAAACATGGCCCGAACACTCTTGACGATGTCGACCGCCCGTGCGTCGTCGCGCACAATATCGTCCAGCGCCGCGTCAATTTCGGTCAGATCCGGCGTCTTGGCTGCAAGCAAACGCCGGGCGGCTTTCGCATTGTTGAAGATCGCCCCCAGCGGCTGGTTCAGCTCATGCGCCAGCGACGCGGTCAGCTCTCCCATCGTCATTACCTGTGAGGCTTGGCGCAATTCTTCGGACAGGCGGCGAATCTCCGCTTCCGCGCGCCTTCGTTCCAGTGCGTTAGCGAAGATAGCGGCGACCAATTGCAGTCGTCGAACCATCTCCGATGTCCAGCTTCTCGGAGAGAGAACCGCACCGAACGATACCGCTCCGATCACCGCCGCGCCGATCTTCATTGGAATCGCCAGGGTGCATGCGCCCCCGTTTAGACGAGCGTAATTGCGCTCCTCAACGGCCTCGGGGGGAAACTCGTCTATTTGTGAGACCGCGACCAGTTCGCCCGCAAAGAGCTTGTGAGCCGTCCAGGGCAAACTCTGCCTGACATCTAGTCCTTTGTCTGGCGCGGTAACGCCCGAACGTGCCCACTGATGGGTGATGTACACGGCGCCGCTTTGGTCCAGCTGTCCGACCGTGCCGCGATCCATATGCAATGTCATCACGATGCGCTGAAGCCACCGCTCCATCTCGTTGTCGATCTCCTCGACCGATACACGGATGAAAGCGGCCGACAGGTCACTAAGGAGCTTTTCGAAGTCCGCCCTTCCCGAACTCGGCGGAAGTTCGGTTGGGGCGGCGGTCGCGGGATCTCCCGCCTTCCTTCCCTTGTCAGCACCTGCGGCCATAGTTTAGTCGCCGCTGCGACACATCAACGTGGGGACCAAAGAACGGGGGCGTTCTTCGATCCTATTGTCCATCAGATGAAGGTCGGGGGGAAAGAGCGAGCGCTCGACCAATCGCGTCCAGCAGCGCGTCTTCGTCAAACGGCTTGAATAGCAGCGCGATAGCTTCCGATTTCGCGGTCAGCGAGCGGACGCTCGAATCGGTGCGCCCGGTGATCAGTATGGTAGGCAGTGCGCGCCCTGAATTCTTTAAGATTTCACACATCTGGATCCCGGTCATTTCCGGCAGGTTTATATCCACCACCATGCACGCGTTGGCTCGTGGGATCTCGCTGGCCAGCAGCTCCGATGGTTTGCCGAAGGTTTGCACCTGAAAACCAGATGCGGAGATCAGTCGCTTCAGGGAGCGACAGACTGACGTGTCATCGTCTAATACCAGAACGGTTGCTCCACCGGCCGTGTCGACCACCTTTCTGCCTCGAAGCTTCGACCTGGTTTTTCCGGAAGGTCGACTATATTGGCCAGCCATGGCCGCACCCGTCATACTTGCCATCTCAGATTCCTTTAGGTCCCCGCGGACACCAGCGTTACCCGCGGCTCGCCTTACACTATCTTACCAACATTCGAAGTCGCGCTATTGGACCAAAGTCTCATACGCCTCGCGATCGAAGACTAATGGCTTGAGTCCGCACGGCTTCTGCCATCCACTGGCCAAAGCATTTCGACGCGGCACTTGCCTCTAAAAGGCCCTGCCCGCGAATTCATGGTAACCCAATCGAGATTAGCGGAGCGACGAAAAAGTTCTCCGCTAGGGCGCAGCAGCCCGCAGGGGTGGCGCTTCGGGCAGCGTCCAGGTCGAGCCGATTTCGCGCACTACGATGCGATTCGATTGATTGCCCGCCGCTCCGAGCAGTCGGGCAAGAGGTTCCATCATCGGCTCGTTGGAAAGCTTGAACGTCCCCCAATGAATCGGGATCAGGTACTTCGCCCCCGTGTGCAGGAACATCTGCCACACTTGCTCGGGATTGGCATGGTTCCAGATCCATGGGTCATAAGCGCCAATCGAAAACGCGGCAACTTCCGGAGGATCGTAGGCAAGAGCGGCGAAAATATCAGTATTGGCGCTATCGCAGGCCAGCAGCATTCGGTGTCCGTCCTTTTCAAGCACGTAGCTATTGAAGCCGTAGTTGCGCCCGTAGGGCGGCCAGCGCTTGCCCCAATGATTCGCTCCCATTGCGCTGATCTTAAGCCCGCAGACTTGCGTCTCCTCACCCCACCGAAGTTCTCGGACGTCCCGAAAGCCGACCGACGTGAGCAGCTTGGAGCACTGGTCGCAGGCTATAACCACCAGGTCCTTGGGCAGCGCTTTGAGCGAAGGAAGGTCCAGATGGTCCATATGCGCGTGCGTGATAAGGAGTACGTCGATTCGTCCGAGCGCCGCCGGCGCTAACGGCGCAGCCGTGTGTCGACGCGGGCCGATCGTGAAAACCGAGTCGAAAGAGAGGCCCACCTTGTCGAAGAACGCGGGGTCGCTGAGAACTCGGACCCCGAAGTAGTTCATCAACAAGGTAGCATGTCCCAGGTAAGCGACGGTGAGCGCGTCGTCAGGCCAGGTCGATGGCCGGGGTGTTGCCGCGATCGGAATCTGTTTGGGATTCATGGCGTGAGCGTATGGGGTGACGATACACGGCGCCAGAGCGAGCGTCAGCATCGCCGCAGCCATCGTCCGAATCAGAGAACTTACTTCTCGATCGGAAAACACGGCAGCCGTGGAACCATGGTGTATCCATAGGTCGTGCCGCGCCATTGAAAGGTGCCGGCCGGTTCGCCGAATGCCTCGGTGATACTGGTCATGGCCCGGCTGTTATCTACGCTGTCGAGATTGTTTGGTGCGTAGGCGATGAACTGGGTTTTCTCGTAGTCGAGTTGATCGATGAGCGGCGGCGAAAACTGCAGCTTGCTGATTCTCGGCTTCGGTTCCCACGCATCTGCGGGGCCGGTCTTGCTCTGCACGATCATCCAGCGGGGATTCGGAGGATTGACCAGCCGCCACTGACGAGCTTCGATGACGTCTTGCTTGTTCTTTCTGACTTCCTCGATCTCGGGCGGCGCACCGACCAGCGCGTCGCAGCGCTCCTGCTGATCTTCCAGTGAACCGGGAGTGTGTCGATCGGCGGATTTTTCTCCCATCTGGATAGCCGCATAGCCTGCCGCCGACGCTCCCCCCTGCATCGCCGTGGCTGCGAGTCCCGGAAGCATGGCACCCGCGCACGCACCGAGAGCGAGCGGGAGTGCCGCCGCCAGCACCATACCCAGCGAGCAAGATCCAAACCCCCTCAGCAGAAAGATTCGACTCACGGTCTACGCGCGGTGACGAGCGATGAGGTGAACGGCGGGTTTGGTAGCTTATGTATCTTAATATCGATAAATCCTGCCGCGGTCATCCATCCCGCGATTTCGTCGAAGGAATAATCGCGTCCCCGCGTCGCGAGCAGCAAGTATAGCGAAAATATCGCTCCCGCGCGTGGGTCGGTCAGGTCACGATTCATCACGTGGTCCTTGAGCGCGATCAGCCCCCCGGGTGCGATCGCGTCGAAGCACTTGGCCATCAGGCGGGCATTGTCAGTTTCCTGCTCGCTGTGAACGATGTTCGACATGAAGACCGCATCGACAGATCCCGGCAACGGTCCCTTCAAATAGTCCACTTCCAACAGCTCGATTCGCGCCATTACCTCGGGTTCGCGCTCCGTGAGGATTCGCCGGGTAACCTTGAGCGTAGCCGGCAAATCCCAGACCGCGCCCCGGACCTTCGAATGCCGCCGCACGATTGCCGCGAGATAAGTCCCGGGACCGCCGCCAAGGTCCGCAATGGTGCGGACGCCGGCCAGATCCAGATGGTCGGCGACCCATGCCGCATCACCACGCGCCCGCGTCAGGCTGTCCATCGCGCGGATGAATCGTTCGGTGTCCTCCGGCGCAGACTGAAACATGTCCGGTGATCGCGCCGAGGCTCCGCTGCGAATGGAATCCTCGAGCGTCGCCCAGTATGGGAAAATCGCTTCGTCGAAAAGAATCATGCCGCCCAGGTATTCGGGCGACGACTTCACCAGGTACCGGTCCGCCGCGCCGGAAAGCCGATAGGTACCGTCGCGTTTCTCGAGCAACCCGAGTGCCACCATCCCATTGGCCAGCAGCATGGTGGCACGCCGGTCGGTCCCCAAGGCGGCGGCGATTGCGTTCTGGTCTTGCGAACCCCGCGCGAGCAGTTCGAAAATCCCGAGTTTGAGTGCGACCTGAATGGCGCGCGCTTCCGCATGCGCGCCGGCCATAGCGGCCAGCTCCGCGAATTCCATCGGCACGTGCTGTGAGGCTAGCGGATAAAGTCCTGAGTCACATAGGTTTTGCCGTCGTCGGACTGCGCAACCCCAACCCCGGTCTCGGTGAATTTGTCTGATAGCATCGTAGCGCGATGCTCCGTGCTGTTAAGCCATCCCTCGACCGCCCGTTCGGCCAGATGCTCTCGTTCCCCGTAATCATCGGCGTAGATATTCTCGCCGGCCACGGTGAACGAGATGTCCTCGCCCTTCAGGCGTTCCGCGGGACCAATGCCGGCGGGACTCAAATGCGCAAGATAGTGACGCATCGCCATGTCCAGGCTATGACCCCGCGCCACCACCGCGGCCCGCGCGGACATCTTGAGCGGTTTGAGGCCGGAACGGATACGCTCGGCGTTCACCTGGTTCAGGATTGCGGATTCCTGGTCGGTCAGCCCGGTCGCCTGCTCGGGCGATGGTGCGTCGGTCGAAAGCACATAAATGCGCAGAATCGCGATGCTCATCAGGGAGAGCACCAGCAGCCCCATTCCAGCCTTGATCGCACGGCGGCGCCGGACCACTCTGGGACTGGGCATACGAATAATTTTGGCAGGACCTCGATTGTACCCCGACGTTCCGCGGCGAGTAGCCGACCTTCCGCTCATAGAGGAACCCGGCGAATGCGGTTTGAGTTATCAACCTGCGCGAGTCGTTAAGTTGCTAACAGCGCGAGCGCTGCGATCTCTCCACGGGCTTTGCTATCGCGAGAAAATGAGCTTGTCAACGCGAATTCGGCTCGCAGCGACAATCTTCATCGGTTTGCTGGTTTTTTTCGCCGCCGCCCACGCCAGGGCGGACGCTGGTGCGAACCGCAAGGGCAGCGATCGAGCCGATGCGCTCCCGACAGGGGCGTTGAACAATTCGCCGAGCCCCTATCTTCGCGAGGCTGCTGGCGGACCGATTCGATGGCAGCCCTGGGGTGAGACGACTTTGGCCCTCGCATGCAGACTTAAACGCCCGCTGCTCATCGATATTGGGGCGGGCTGGTGCCACTGGTGCCACGTCATGGATGGCACCACCTACGCGGATCCTCAAGTTGCCGCCAAACTGAACAGCAGCTTCGTCCCGGTCAAAGTCGACATGGATGTTCGGCCGGATATCGATTCCTTCTACCAGAACGCGGCCGCGCGTCTGACCGGCGCGGGTGGATGGCCTCTCACCTGTTTTGCGACGCCGTCCGGAGCGCTGCTCTATGCCGCGGGCTATCTTCCGCCTCTGCCGGAGCCAAACGGCGAGGAAACCTCGGCGATGCTACCGCTATTGGAGCGGATCTCGTCGGCCTATGGGAAAGACCCCAACGCCGTGGAGCGGCAGGCCGCCGCGCTCGCAAAGAGGATCGCGCAGCAGTCGTCACCCGCGGTCCTGGGTGGCGGAAGTGACCAGGCTACCTTGCGCAGAGAAATACTTGCAGCACTGGCGACCTCGTACGACGAGACCTCGGGCGGATTCGGCCGAGGCAGCGGACCGCGCTTCTACGACTTTCCTGCGATTCGTCTCGCGCTCGCGTATGGCTTTTTTCAGCACGATTCCTTTCGCCGGATGGCGATGGAAAGCCTGGATAAGATTGCGCGCGGCGGCGTCTTCGATCAGCTCGGCGGCGGATTTCATCGCTATTCCACCGACCAGGCTTGGCGCGTTCCGCATTTCGAGAAAATGGCCTATGACCAGGCGATGGCGCTGCGGGCCTATTCGGAAGCTTACCAGCTCACGGGAGATTCCGCCCTGCTGGTCACGATTGCGGCAATCAGATCATACGTGAATCAGGCCCTGCTCGATCCCGTTACCCATGCGTTCTTCGCAGATCAGGACGCGGACTCATTCAAGGGCGATGACGGCAGCTACTATACGTGGACCATTGCAGAGGTGAAAAAAATCCTGCCACCAGACGTGGCGCGCGCGGCAATAATTTTCTACGGGATGGGCGATGCGCCCGCTCTCGCGCCCGACGGGCGCATCGTGCTGCGCCGCCCCTTCACGGATGAGCAACTGAGCAAGCAGATGGGCATCTGGAGCGCAGCGGCCAAACGGCTGCAGACACGCGCCAAGCTGCCGCTGATGGCGGTGCGCGAAAAGCGCCCTGCCCCGCCGGTCGATCGCTCAATTATGACCGATCGCAACGCGTTGATGATTTCTGCCTATCTCGCCGCATCCAGCGCGACTGGCGATCGAATTTCTCGACAGGCCGCATTGCTCGCACTGGACTTCATCTTGGCGAACCTGCGCAGTCCGAAGGGCGACTTCTTTCATCTGTGGGTCGATGGGCAGGGCGCCTCGGTGCCGGGCATCGCCGCCGATCAGGTTTACCTGCAGAATGCACTCCTGGACGCGTACCAGGCTTCGGGTAACGAAAAGTATCTGAAGGAAGCTCGCTCGCTGGCTGACACGATCGTCTCCCACTACTGGGACCGGGCGGGATTCATCGTCAATCGCAGCTCGGGCTCGGTTCAGGGTGCATTTGCGGCGGCGGGTGGGCCGCAGGTGATGTACGACCAGCCGATGCCGTCGATACAGGCTGAAGCTGTGCACGCGCTGCGCATGCTGACGGAAATTACCTCCGACCCGCGCTATTCGAAGATCGCCGAGAAGCTGCTTGCCCCCGCACCGCACCTGGTCGGATCGGCCGCCGACGCCACCCTCGGGAGCTTGGGCCTCGCCCTCGAAGAACGAGCCGACGGTGGCGCTACCGTAGCGATCGTCGGCGCCTCCGACGATCCCCGTACGCAATCGCTGGTCGCCATGGCGCTCAGTACCTATCGCCCGGGCAAGGTCATCATTCGAATCGATCCATCCAAAGCCAAGCACGCGGCCATGCCCGCGGCGGTGCGCGCAATGTACGAAGCGGCGGCGGACCGAAAGGAGCCCTTGGCCTTCGTCTGCGCGGGAACTGCATGCTCAAAACCGAGCACGACCACCAACGAGCTCCGCACCGTACTCAGCGATTTTCAAGTCAACGAAATCGGCCGATCGCTCGCGATTACCACAGGCTCGACCGAAGCCGCTACCATTTCTCCTTGAATGGGCGCACGTCGACCTCGTGAGTCCACGCGCTGCGGTCCTGGTGCGCGAGGTGCCAGAAGGTCTCCGCGATCGCTGACGGCTTGAGCATGTCCTCATCTTTGATCTGCGGGAACCGCTGGCGAATGAAGGGCATATCGATTGCGCCGTCTACGTTAACGTAGGCCACGTGGATTCCCTGCGGCTGAAGATCGCGCGCCATTACCTGGGCCAATCCCCGCACCGCAAACTTCGCCGGTCCAAACGCCGCCGAGGTCGGAAATGGTTTAACCCCGGCAGTCGCGCCGGTAATGATGATCACGCCTGCACCCTTCGCGAGCATCGGCGGGACCACCTGCTGCGCGCATAGAAACGCGCCGAAGGCTGTTACCCGCCAGGTGTTCTCAAAGGTGCTCGGTTTGGTTTCCAGCAGGCGGCCAAACGGGCGCATCGCCGCGTTATACAGAAGCACATCCACGTCGCCCAGCTCGCCCCGAATCCGCGCAAACACGTCTTCGATTTCCGCGGCCTTGCTCACATCGGCCGGTACCACCAGGGCTTTTCCCCCATCGCGCTCTATTTCCTTGGCAAACCCGGTGAGCTTGTCGGCGCCACGCGCGACCAACGCCACCGCGTATTCTTTGGCAAAACGGCGCGCGAGCGCATTACCCAGTCCGGCGCCAACGCCGACCACCGCTGCGACCTTGTTTGGGTTAGCCATATGTCCTCCGGCAATTGCGTGCGGCTGATCCGCACGGGAGTGCTGATCTTTTTTCTAGCGTTGCTTGCGTAATTCACGCGCGAGTCTTGGCGCGCACCAGGAATCCACCGAAAACGCAAGAGGCCAAGCCGACAAGTAATTGGGACTGGACCTCATCGCCCATGAAATACCGGGGGTCGCTTGGCGCCGAATGCCGCGATCGCTTCACGCGCATCTTCGCTCGCAGCTAGTTCGGCGATGCTCCGCAGCTCGTTCTCCACCTGAGTCTCCAACGGCGTGAGCCAGCCGGCATGCATCAGTCGTTTGGCGGCAGCGTATGCGCGCGTCGGACCGGCCGCGAGTTGCGTGGCTAATCCGTAGGCTTCTTCCGCGAGCCGATCATCCGGCACTACTTTGGTAGCAATTCCCCACTCCACCGCTTCGTGCCCACTCAGCGCCCGATTCAGGTACGCCAGCTCGATCGCACGGCGCACGCCGAGCAGCCGGGGCAGCAGATACGTGGTGGCACCGTCGGGACTGAGTCCGATTTTCGTGTATGCCATTGTGAATTTCGCAGATTCCGCCGCCACCACCAGGTCGCATGCGCACGCGAGCCCCATCCCCGCTCCAGCCGCCGCACCGTTCACCGCCGCCACTACCGGCACCCGCGCGCGGATGATTCGTCCGATCGTGGCATGAAACAGCGAGACGCGGCTTTTGAGTTCGCTTGCTTGCGAATAGAAACCTTTCAGGTCCGCGCCGGCGCAGAAAAAGCGCCCCGTGCCGGTGATTATGACCGCGCGAATCGCGGCATCCTCTTCGCACCGGAGAAACGCATCCATCAGCTCGGCCGAGACCACCGAGTTCAGGGAATTGGCTGCTTGCGGCCGGTTGAGCGCAATCTGTGCAACCGCGTCGCGCACTTCGAAAAGAATAGCAGTGTAGGTGGGCATGGTAGGTTCCCTTTTCCGATCCAGCCTGCAGTTGGTCTATATCGTTGCGCCTTAAGTTGCAAAATGCAACTTCACGATCTCTACCTCGTCGCGCGTGACGTTTTCGGCTGCAGGCGAAAATCGACGCCCGGTGACGCGGTGGGCGGTCCCGCCGGTGCATCGGCGGAACCGCCCGCTTGGGAGGCCGCGTTGGGGGTTTAGGGAGCCGCTTTCACCATCGATTGCGTGGTGAAGAATTCTCGATCGACCGCACCCATGTTGATGTACCAGCACTCCCGCTCCGGCGTGCTCAAACCGGGCAGGTAGCACATGGTTGCGAAGCCCGATTGAACGTCGGTCGAAACCGCGCCCACTTCGAATTCGCGCTTGAACGGATAGATCGCGACCTTGGCGTCAGGCACCGGCCGGTCGCGATAGGTCATCCACCAGATGTGGTTGTACCAGAGCTGGCCGCGCTGGTCGTATTCGTCGATATACGGTTCGAACCACGATTCGGAGTCCATGTAGACCAAGGTCTTTCCCTGGAGCGCGCCTGCAATTTTGTCGCGGCGTGGGGTCGCCTCGACCACATAGATATGACGCATCTCCCAAGCTTCGGGACACGCGCTCGCACCGCCATCGGTCGCACAACGCACCTCGGGAGAATGCTCCGCGTGCACCACCGCGAGCATCTCCTTATCGCCAAGGAAGCGATAGTCATATTCCTCGGTCTTGGCGTTGAAACCGGAATAGTGGTCTGGGTTCCAAGCGGTCGGACCGGCCGCCGTGCTCATCATGTTCTCGTCAAGCCGCCGCACGCGTCGGGTCCCGTGGGTCCACGACCAGTCGTCGTCGCCACGATTTGGATCGGCGTAGCGATAGCGTATGAAACCGTCGCCCCGCTCGGTGGCGGGCGCGAGCACCGGGTAGAGCCCAAAAAGCCAGAGCCGGCCGGTTTTCTTGAAATCCGGGTCGGTTGGAATCGGTTCAACTTCCACCCGGCCGACCAGGTCGTAACCAGCGTAGTGACCAATCTGGTAATACTGGATCGGGGAAAATGATTTGTTGCGGCCGCCATACAGGCTGTCGCAATCGTAGAAGCGGAGATCGTAATCGTCGGTGAGCAGAGGCCGAAACACGTTGTTCCACATTATCTTGGTGGCCACCGACGGGTCGTTGGGATCGATCAGCGGGAACGGCTGACCGCCCACATAGCCGATCAAGGTGCGATTGTCTTTGCTGAGACGCACCTGCGCAGAATATTTTTCGGTCGCGTCCTTGTACGGCGGCGGCCAATCGATGCGAGAGGACGGGACAATCCTCATCGACATTCCGGCCAACACTTTGTAGTAGACCCCGGGCGCAACCAGGTCTTTGACCTTGGCCGCGTTATCGGCAGTGATCACATCGCCAGGCTTTACGTCGGCACGGGCGAGGCCGGACGCGATCGACAAGGCAATCGCGGCGGCCAGTGCGATCGCGCAGGCGACACCCATTGATCGCTCGTTTCGCCGAATCCTCGTGAGGCGCATATTTCCTCCTCCTCTGCGACGAAGAAGTCGCTACGCACCAGCAATCTTCCTGCCACGCTTGCGCAGCCAAATGGCGGCGAGTTTCGCGTAGCGCCGGTACGCGTTCCTCGCACAATGCGACGGCAGACCCCGATGGTTGGGCTTCTTAAACGCGCACGCTAAAAGGCGCCTCCACCGAAACGCCACGGCGAAGGGGCTTTCGCGCGATGTTTCATCAGCTGTTCTTAAGCAGCGTGATGAATCGGCGTCGCGCGCCCTAATAGTTGCGTTTTGCAACTGATTCGCGGTCTTGAAAACAACTGCAGTACCGGACCCATAGGTCGCGCATCGAGCCACGCGCTTCTTCGCATGTCCAAGGTGGTCGTTGCTCCTGAATCTCTGGTTCGATGGTTGGGGCGGTGTCGCGCTCGGCGGTTTCCATGACCCCGGCATAGGCGGCCCATCGAACCGGCAGCTTAGAATCACCCTTTCTCTGCTTTGTCCCAATCTCCGCGTGAGCTCAGACCCAGTGGCATTTTGAACCGTCATGTTTCAGTTGCTGGCGGCTGGCGCGGTTGGTTTCAAAATGAGACGATAGAGAGCACAGCACGACGCCACTGTGGGGACAGTGCGTTTGCGCGAATCACGCTCGGGGGAAGCTGGAGATCGATGCGATGGCGTTCGGTCAGTGAGGCAAATTGCTCGGTAGCGCGCACCCTTTCGGTGATTGGCGAGCGCTGGACGATGCTCATTTTACGTGAGGCGTTCCTCGGTCGTCGCCGTTTCGACGATTTTCAGCGCAACACCGGAATCGCCCGCAATATCCTCGCGGCCCGGCTGCGCGCGCTGGTCGGCAACGACATCCTGGAGCGCGGGGAGGGTCAGGACGAACACGCCCGGGTCGAATATCGGCTCACCAAGAAAGGCATGGACCTTTACCCGGTGATGGTGGCGATGCTGCGCTGGGGCGATACCTGGCTATGTGGAGACAAGGGTCCCCCGCTGACTCTGGTGCATCGCGGATGCGGTGCGAAGGCGACTCCCGCGTTTGTCTGCCCAAGCTGCGGCGAGAATGTCAGCGCGCGCGATATGCTCGCGGTACCGCGCCGCAGCTCTCATCCCGCCCGTCGCCCCCAACGTGGCACGCGCAAGAATAGCGCGCGCTAGAATCGTTCCTCGCCGGCACCCACAATAAGGCTGTACATGATCGAGCTCGTAATCTTTGACGCCGATGGCGTCCTGTTCGATTCGATCGAATCGAACATTGCCTACTACAACGCGATCTTTCGACAGGTTGGAGAGCCGGCCCTGGACGCGGCGGAAGAGCGCCGGTCAATCTCCTATGCCGCGGAGGAGATGTTCATCGTGCGCGCCCGCGGCGACCGGGTGAAACTGGAAGCGATGCGGGCCGTCGCTCGCTCGCTTGATGGCTCGGCGTTTTTCAAAATGCTTAGGCCGCCTCTGGAGTTGCGCCCGTTCATGCTGCAGTTACACACCCGGTACCGCTTGGGCCTGGCCACCAATCGATCCCTGACCGTACCCAAGCTGGTGGAACACCTTAAACTCGACGGTATTTTCGATGCCATCGCCAGTGTGCTGGATGGAGTGCCGCCGAAACCGTCTCCCGACATCCTTCAGCTCTGCATGCAGCGGGCGGGAACTGCGCCAGAGCGCAGCTTGTACGTGGGCGACAGCCCAATCGATTGCGAGGCCGCGCTCGAAGCGGGCATCCATTTCATCGCAGTCGGAGCCTGCGTCGACCACCCCCACCGCATCGAGACTATCCGGGAACTCCCGGCAACGCTCGAGAAGCTCGCCCGGAACTTAACCCTCACTCGCCAACGCACCAAAGCACCAGGCTAGAATGCACACCTCGGCCTTGGCGGTGCTACTTGTTACAGCATCAACTCTATAATGCTTGGGCCAGGCGTTCCCAGCGCGCGCTCCAGTTCCCTGCATAGTGACTCCGCGTCTTCCACGCGAACCCCCGGGATCCCCATCGAGCGTGCAAGCCGCGTCCAGTCGATGTCCGGATTCGAAAGCTCGGTGAGTGACCTTGCTTTGCGACCGGGCTCGGTCACCCCGGAGCGTGCGAGTTCTACCTGCAGGATGCGATAGCTGTGATTGTTGCACAGCAGCGTGGTGACATTGAGCTGTTCGCGTGCTTGCGTCCAGAACGATTGCTGTGTGTACATCCCGCTCCCGTCCGCCTGGAACGCGATCACCCGGCGATCCGGACACGCGACTGCAGCGCCGGTCGCGCACGGAAGTCCCTGCCCGATCGCTCCGCCGGTCAGCGCCAAATAGCTGTGCCGCGGTGCGCTTGACGATGCCGCGAAAAATGGAAGTCCGGTCGTCGCGGCTTCATCCATGACGATCGCGTTTTCGGGAATAAACGCCGCAAGCGCCGCGCCCACGGTCGCAGAGTTCAGTTTGCCGGAAGGTCGCCCCGGCCGCGTCGGCTTCGCAGGAAGCGAAACCGCGCGCGGCGCGCCGATTGCTTCGGCCAAGGCTTCCAGGGCCGCGAGGGTATCGTTGCTGTACTCGGCGAGCGCCACGACTTTGCGCCCTTCAGGTACCAGGCTGGAGGGCATTTTCGGGTAGCCGAAAAAGGCGACCGGGCTTCTCGCACCGGCGAGCACGATCGTTTGGAGAGGGGTAAGCGCTTCGATCGCCTGCTCTGGAAAGTAAGGCAGTCGTTCAAGCGCGGGCATTCCCGCACCCCGCTCGACTCGCGCGGGAAAGGTCTCACAGATCAGTCGGCATTGCGTTTTCGCCGCGATCCGCGCGACCACGCTCAGTCCTCTCTCACTCAGTGCGGCGGCGCCCAGGAGCAATCCCGCGCCGGGGCCTGCGCCCAGAGCTTCTGCCGCCTGTTTCACGGCGGCGTCACCAACTTTCGGCAACGGCGCGCGTGGAGCAGGTTGGCCCGGTCCGTCCGCAGGATCCCACTGACAATCGGAGGGAACGATCAGAGTCGCTATCTGCCCCGGGAATGCGCCCGCAGCCGCAATCGCGTCGGCCGTGTCCCGGGCCACGGCTTTGGCGGATACGACGCTGCGAATCCAACCAGACACGGGCCGGGCGAGCGAATGTATGTCCGAGGCCAGTGGTGCGTCCGCCGCAGCATGCCAGGTCGCATGGTCCCCGATCAGGTTGACCACTGGTGATCGGGCGCGCCGCGCATTGTGCAAGTTCGCTATGCCGTTGGCAAAGCCTGGCCCCAGATGCAGAAGAGTGAGCGCGGGCTTGCCCCTCATCCGTGCATAGCCGTCGGCGGCTCCGGTGCAGACCCCCTCAAACAGTCCGAGGACCGCGCGGATACCGTCGGCCGCGTCGAGCGCCGCGACGAGCGGCATCTCGGTGGTGCCGGGGTTTGCGAAGCATACTTCGACCCCCGCCGCGGCCGCGGTACGAATCAGGCTTTCGGCTCCGTTCATGATTTCACCTGCGTTGAGACTGTGGTCGCGTTACCTGACCAGGCGCGCCGTCGCATTCTCCACGGCCGTACCTGCAAAGAAGCCCGGATTCGCTTTCAGATGAAGCTGGGCCGGATAAGTAAAGACGAAATCGCGATAGTCGCTGTCTTTCAGCAAGCCGTTGTCCACCAGCTTGTGGCTTTCCAGCAAGACCGTCTCGATATCGGGAACGTCCCAGTGACCGATATCCGAACTGAACAGCGGCTTGAGGCGCGTTCGCTTGGGATTCGCGCGCGCGTCAAGCGCACGAAAGACGCTGGGGTCGTCAGCTTCGCATCCGAAGAAAAAGTTTTCGAAAATTCGGGCGAATCCGTCTTCATCGCGCACGCCTGATTGCGCCCACTCGTCGCGGTCCACGGCTCGATCGTGCCGCGCGATTCCCTCGTCATAGGCGCGCGACATTCCGCCGGCGCGTTCGGCGTTCACGAACCCGGGACCACCGTACTCCGCCAGAAGCTCGTGGAGCCGCTTGCGGTCGAGCAGCGCAGGGTCGTAGTTTTTGAGGCCCTCCAGGTTACGTTTTTCCCAGTGTTCTTCGAGCGAATGCAGCAAGTCGACGGCCCATCCAGCACCGCATTCGAGAAATCCGAACGCGAGTTCCGGAAACCGCATCGGCACTCCGCCGAAGACCAGCGACCGGCAGAATTCCCCCTGCTGATAGGCGTGCCCGCCGATGTGGTTGAACATGTAGTTCGAGGGTGACCGCCGGCCAAGCGGGAGGTAGCGCAATCCCACCGCGCCATGCGACGTGATCGCGAACTTGAGTTCAGCGAATTTGCGCCACACCGGGTCGTAGTCATAAAAGCTGTCGACGCCGAAGCTGTCGAAGTACGCGGCGTACGGAAAGGCGGTGGGTGCTTCACGCTCCAGCGCCGGAATCGGCCGCGCCACCCCCGGGGGAATCATCACTGCTCGAAAGCCGAGAAGTGCCGCATTTTCCAGCTCCGCGATTGCTTCTTCCGGCGTGTGCATGGGAACCACGGCAGCTGGCGCGATCCGATCGCGAAAGGGCCCACAAATTTCCGCATTCATGGTGTTGATCGCACGGCAGGCGGCGCGGCGCACGTCGGCGTCGAAGATGGTAGGCAGCGCCAACCCGAGGGTCGGATACATGATGGCGAAATCGATCCCGATCTCCTCGAGTCGCCGATGCAAAAGCCGCGGCGCCATGACGGTGGCAAGATCGTAGGCGTTGTTACCGACCCCCCACCACGCCCCGCGCATTTCCCCCTGGGCGCGATTTGCACGCGCCGCCGTGGGATGCTCGCGGAGTTCGCGGTGGTAGCGCTCCACCAGCTGGTCACCGCCGACCCGGCGCAGGTAGTCGTTGAACAACGGCGCCGCCTCGATCAGATGGCCGTCACCGTCGATTACCGGATGATCGAGCTTTGCGCGGAGCGCTTTCACGTTGCGGACCTGTTCCGAATCCATGTAGACGCACTCTCTGGAAAGATGATGCTGTCCGACTAGCGCGCCACTCCGAGCGGAGTCAAGGTTGGATAACCCTGGCTGAAGCCCGCCTTTCAGGGCCGCCGCATGCCGGAATGGCTCCGGGTCCGACGCTTGGCGGGCGCGCGAGTGGCTTCATTCGATGGCGCTTTGCGTCGATGATCGACGATCGGACGAGTTGGTCTGCTTCTTTCTACCTACAGGCGCTTCCTTTTTTTCTGAGCTCGAGGGTTGGCACCTGGATCAATAGAAGCGCGCCTCACCCGGGGGCCGGGTCTTCCATCTGCGATGAATCCAGTTCCAGTGGTCGGGACGCTCGCGGATCGCTCTTTCGATGGCCTTTTCGAAGCGCTGCGTGTTCTCGCGATGGTCGGCTGCGGCATCCTTGCTCTTGACGATTTCCACCGGCGGCTGGATCTGGATCTTGTGATGCGTGCTGTCGCCTTCGCGCACGATGAAGCACGGCACCACCGGCGCCCCGCTGGCGCGCGCCAGGCGCGCCACTCCGTCACTGGTCGACGCGAGCTTCCCGAAAAAATCGACAAACACGCCTTTGCGCACGTCGAGGTCGAGCGGGACACCGACGTGCCAGTTCTGCCGCAGCATCCGCATCATCTCCATACCGCCGCCCTTGCGCGTGACGATCTGATTGCCGGATCGAACGCGAGCTTCCCGCACCGCTTTATCGATCAAGGGGTTTCGTAACGGCCTATGCACCACCGCGATCCGATAACCATAGATCGAGTGCGCCAGCGGCAGCAGCTCAAAATTGCCGAAGTGGGCGGTCAACACCAATCCGCCCCGCCCATTCGACATTTTCTCGGCCTCGTCCCAGTACTCCTTGCCCTCGTACACGGCGAAGCGCTCGATATTGGACCGGTCGAGCTTTCCCATATGCGCCCATTCACCAAGCATGCGGCCCCAGTTGCGATACATGCCGCGGATTATCTTGAGGCGTTCCTCACGCGAAAGCTCGGGAAAGGCGATTTCCAGGTTTTTCATCGCGATCGGCCGATTCGGCCGATCGATCTTCATCGCCATCGCACCGAGCCGTTCGCCCAATTTGAAGGCGCGCTCGAGTGGCAGGGTGCGCAACGCGGCGATACCGGCAGCGATGCCGGCATACTCGATTCTCGCCTGAACCCCGCCTATCTGTCGCGCCATCGGCCGGGAATGCAACGGCGCGCGGGTCGGGTCGCGTGTTGAGTGACCGAGGACCCGCCGCGGCAAGAAAGACTCGTGCTCAACACTTCGTAGGAGGAGATGCCCGCCGCTGCCTCAATTCTCCCCTCCGGAACAAACTCGTGGCGGAAGCGGGCAGCGGCAAGACTCCATCAGCAGCCCGCCAGAAACCGCGCGCCGCATAATCAACAAATCAACCTGGCTCCTCAGGGTGCGGGGGGAGCGACCGTCGCCCGGGCCGCACCCAGTGGGCTGCCGCCCGCGGCCGCCGAACCCGAGGTCGAGACCGGCACTCCCGGCACTCCCGAAGCCGCGACCGGCCCGGTCGCGGGCGCACTCATGCTGCTTGGTCCAATCTCCTCGGTGTTAAACGGCGTCTCGCCGCTAGCAGGCGGCGCCGGCGCCGCAAGTGGCGGAGCTGAACCGCGCGGAACCCCAGGCGCCGCCATGGTGCCTCCCAGGTCAGCCTCGGGCGGTACCGAAATCGAGAAGCTTGGCTTGTACAGCTCGTGAATCTGCGAGGCCGGCATGTCATGCATTTCCTTGCGGCCGAGCGAATTGATGAATCTCTGCCGCTCGTCCAACGCCAACGCACGCAACTGCGCCCGGGTCCGGACCACATGGGGTGTCAGGAACACCAGCAGATTGAGCTTTTGCCGGTCCGACGACTTTCTGCTGAACAAATTGCCCAGCACCGGGATATTCGAGATGTAGGGAACGCCCTGGTTCTGAATCGTATCCTGGCTGGAGAGCAGACCGCCAATTACGGCCGTGCGATGGTTCTGAACGAACACTTCGGTCGATGCGGAGCGGATGGTGGTGGTGGGTCCGAGCGGATTGCTTTGGGTACCATTGAGCACGTTGGATACTTCTTCATACAGATCGAGCTTGATGTAGTCGCCCTCGGCGACCTGCGGCACCATGTCGAGCGTGATGCCGACATTCTGCCGATCGACTGAATTGAAGATCTGCCCCGGCAGACCCGCATTGGCTGCCGCGGAGCCGACGAAGGGCAGGTTCTGTCCGACGATGATCATCGCTTCTTCATTGTCCGCCGTCAGCAAGGTCGGCGCGGAAAGGACGTTGGCATGCGTGTCGGTTTCCAGCGCAGTCATGAGTGCTACGTCGCAGGGAACCGAGATGGTGCTGCCGGTCGTCGTGGTGGTGCCACTAGCGGCCGCTGCGACTGCTACTGGAATGCTGCACATGCTGCCGGACGCAAGACCGATCCCGAGTCCGGTCAGGCCGAGGGGATTGCCGAGCGCGCTCTGTAGGCTCCCGAAGTTAAGCTGCCCGATACCGAGCGTGCTGCCGCTGATGTTCGTCGAGGCCTGAAATTCGACGCCAATATCTTTGGTGCGCTCGGCCGAAACCTCGACGACAATCGCCTGCACGAAAATCTGCGTGCGGGGAACGTCGAGTTCGTCGATGATCTGCTTTAGGGTCTGCCAGTCCTGCGGCGCCGCGCTCACTACCAGTGCGTTGGTCGCCGGGTCGGCGGTTACATTCACCGGACTCACGAAGTCGGGGTTCTTACCGCCGGGCCCGGTGGCGCCTCCACCGGTGGACACACTCATCGTGGCTCCGCTGGAGCCAAGCGAGCTGCCGCTGCTCCTCATCATGCCCATTCCACCGCCAATTCCTCCCCCCATACCACCCATACCACTCATTCCACCCCCGAAACCGCCGCCCCCGAACGATGAACCCATCATCCCGCCACCGAGGCCGCCGTAACCACCTCCGTAACCGCCGTAGCCGCCGTAGCCACCACCACCCATGCCGCCGCCGAGGCCATTGAACATCCCGAGCGCGCTGCCGCGTCCCAAGGATCCTTTGCCGGTCGTGGGCGAAAGGGTGGTCGGCGAGCCGCCTCCGCCGAGCAGGCTGCTCAACACCTGCAGCATTTCGAGCGCCTGCGCGTTCTTGAGCCGATAAACGTGGATCCGCGAGGTTGCGTTGGGTGGCTGGATGTCGAGCTTGGCCACGATTTCCTGAATCTGATTCATCTGAAGCGGCCCGGCCAGCACGATCAGCGAATTGGTCCGCTCATCGGGAATGATTTTGAATGCGGTCCCGCTGCTGGTCGCAGCTGGCGCCACCACGCCAACTCCGGGTCGCTGACCACCCTGCTGATTTTCGCGCGCGCCCATAATCTGCTCGATCTCGGGAGCCAGTTCGCCCGCGAAGGCCAATTTGAGCGGGATTACGGCCACGTTTTTCTGCATTCCCTGGACATCCAGGCTGCCGATTATTTTGAGTAGCCGTTCGACGTTGTAGGCGTCGTCGGTGATGATGAGCGTGTTGTCCTCCGGATAGGCGGCCACCAGCCCGTCGTGCGAAATCATGGGCTGGACAACCGTAACCAGTGAGGATGCGTCGACGTTCTTCAGCTTGATCATCCGCGTGACGTATTCGTCGCCGCGAGATTCGGCGGGCAGCTGCGATTCGGTCAGCGGTGCGTCCGAGCGCACATTGCGGGACGGGATAATCTTGATGGTCTTGCCGGTCTGGACCGTGGTGAAGCCTTTGATTTGCAGCGCTGACTGAAACGCCTGGTACGCTTCTTCGGGTGTCACCTTGGTCGGCGAGATAATGGTCACCTTGCCGCGCACGCTCTCATCGATGATGAAGTTCTTGCCGGTAATTTCACTGATGAATTTGGCCAGCACGGGGATGTCCACGTTCTGGAAATTCATCGTGATCTGGTCCTGCGGGATGGGCGGGTCGTCCTCCCCCCGGACGGTCCGTCCGGTGGTACAAACCAGGAGCACTGCGGCAAACAGCAACGCTGCCGCACGGTAGCGTTCCATCCGAAACACCTCCGAAATTAGTCCCCCGACTGGCGAGAAAGCATATGGTACCCCACTCTCGAAGTGCAACCTTCAAACCGCACGCCCATCCCACTAACTAAAGACGCATATATGAACGAATCATTGCAAAAGGCCCTCCACCGAAGCCTCCGCGGGGGTCCGGGACAAGAGCGGGGTCATCGCCGCGGCTGTTCAGACTTTTTTTGATTTCGGACCCTTAAGACTTCGATTTACCGTGACCGGATCCGCCGACCAGCGAGATTGAGAAGCTTCGATTAGACGGAAGGCCGTTGCAAAAGACCCGATGCTCGGAGACTATTGGGAACCCACGCCACTTATGTTTGGTACCCCTTTTCCACGTTCAGCGAAAAACCGCGAACCGGTCGTGGTAGCATAGGCTGCGCCGGGAACGCGATGCGCTTCGAATTCCTGATAGGACTCCGCTACCTGCGCGCCCGTCGGCGCGAACGCTTCGTCTCGACCATCGCGATGATCTCCTTGGGGGGAGTGGCAATTGGGACCCTGGCGTTGACGGTGGCGCTTTCGGTGATGAGCGGCTTCCAGGAGGATCTGCGTGGCCGGTTACTTTCCTTCACGCCGGAAATTACCGTTGAGCGTGTCGATGGGGCAGTCTGGGCTCCTGCCGACCTGCAGCGCAACATCTCGGCCGTTGGCGGCATCGTGGCATCATCGCCGTACGTTTCATCCCAGGTGATGGCGGTATCGAGCACTCCTTCGGGCGCGCCCGGATACGTAGAAGGCGGCGTCCTGCGCGGTGTCGTCGCCCGCGACAATCCGGTCCTTACGCAACTGCAAAGGACACTGGAGCAGGGCGATATCGAGTCGCTCGACGCCGAGCACAAGATCACCATCATCGATCGTGGGCAAAAGCGCGAGGTCGATCTTCCCGGCGCGATCGTAGGCCGGTCGCTGGCCTTAGAGCTCGGGCTTCAGATCGGTGATCCGGTGACCATCATTTCCCCGGCCAGCCTGGCCGGAGGAATGGGCGCGCCGCGGCTCCGCCGCTTCGTGGTCACCGGCTATTTTCACTCCGGATGGTTCGAGTTCGATTCGGCGCTCATCTTCGTGTCTCTGAAGAGCGGGCGCGCGCTGCTGGCCGATGATCCCCAACTCCAGACCGGCCTCGAATTCCGCCTCCGCAACATGTTCGACGCGCCCGCAATCGCCGATCGCATTCGGCGCATCGCCGGACCTGACTATAAGGTTTCCGATTGGACCCACACCAACGCGGCGCTGTTCGCGGCCTTGCAGCTCGAGAAGTTCGTTTATTTCCTGGTCCTGCTGCTGATCGTGCTGGTCGCGGCTTTCAACATTATCGCCACGTTGGTCATGGTCGTGATGGAACGGCGCAAAGAGATCGCGATTCTTCGCGCGATGGGCGCACGGGCGGGTTCAATCGCCGCGATATTCTTGTGCGAGGGCGCCGCGCTTGGCGTGATCGGCACGGTGCTCGGGGTAGGAGCCGGATTCGTAACCTCATGGGCAATCGGCACCTATCATCTGATCCATCTCCCGCCCGACCTGTTCATGGTGAGTGCCGTGCCGGTGAGGCTGTATTCGCTGAATTTTATCGCGGTCGCGGGCGCGGCAATCGCGCTGTGCGTCGCGGCGGCTCTGTACCCGGCGCTTCATGCGCGATCACTCTCGCCGGTCGAGGTCATTCGCTATGAGTGACGGCGCTGCTGCCGCTCGCGCGGTGCAGCCGGCTGGCGGTCTGCTAATCGAGGCTCGGGGTATTGTCAAGGACTTCCGCGACGCGGGGCGGGAAATTCATGTCTTGCGCGACCTCGGCCTCACCGTTCGCGCGGGCGAGGAAATCGCGATCGTGGGACAATCCGGCGTCGGCAAATCCACCCTGCTTTACGTGCTGGGCAGCATGGAAACTCCGACCGCTGGCAAGGTGTTCTTTGAGGGACAGGACCTGTTTGCGTTGGATCCGGTCGCATTGGCCGAGTTTCGCAACCGCAAGTTGGGCTTCGTTTTTCAGTTTCACTACCTGCTCGCGGACTTCGATGCGCTGGAGAACACCATGATGCCGGCGCTGATCGCGCGGATGCCCGATCCGCAGGCGCGTGGGCGCGCCAAGGAGGTGCTGGAATTCGTGGGGCTTGGCGATAAGCTCCATCGCCGACCTGCCGAGCTCTCCGGGGGCGAGCAGCAGCGCGTCGCGGTCGCGCGCGCGGTCGTGCTCCATCCACGCCTGGTCCTGGCGGATGAACCGACCGGAAACCTCGACCCGCACACGGCCGATGAGGTGCACGAGCTGTTCCACGTTTTAAACCGCGAGCTGGGAATTACCCTCGTAGTTGCGACCCATAATGAGCGCCTGATGAAACGGATGAGCCGCGCCCTCCGTCTACATGACGGCAAGCTGTATGACGAGCGCCCCGGCTCGTGACCTATTTGCGAGCGGCGAAGCGTCAATCAGCGCCCGCTCGTTACATAATTGCGCTGAGCTGATCCTGAGTAGACCAAGCGCGTCGAACGCGGCAGTGGCTTTTTTGGTGGGCCGCAGGCCCGGTAAGTCAGCGGCGAGAAGCCACCCTACCCCGGATCAATTTTTTGGCGGATTTTGAATCCCACAACTCTATTGATGATCATCCGCTTGTTCCCCTCTCGGACCGGCAAGGTGATCAGAGTTCGGGTTGGCCGCTACGGCTTCATAACTTGCGCCTTACTAAATCACCAGCATTCTTCATCGCACGCGCAACGGTGTCTGCGCGAGGTTTTGGTTTACTTACCAAACCCGATTCGTTACGGTGGTCCGCGCTCTTTCTTGGGGCCCTCTAAGTGCCTTCTGCAAAATGCAAGTCTCGCGCTCCACGCGTGCTGGGCTATCTCGCGTTGGTGCTGACCGCGGCGTGGATCCTTCGGGCACGTGTGGCGCTGGCGCAGGGGCAAGTCATAAACGAAATCCAGATCGAAGGTAATCAGCGCGTCGAAACCGACGCCATCCGCATCCACATTACTCAACAGGCGGGACAGCCATACGATCAGGACGTCGTAAACCAGGACGTCAAGGCCATCTATAAAATGGGCTTCTTTGACGATGTCCACGCCGACATTCGTACCATCGGCGGCAAGACCGTCCTCGTTTATATCGTCAAGGAACGTCCGCAGGTCACCGATGTTCGCTTCGGCGGCATGAAGGCCATCCGCTCCACCGACGACAAGATCGTAGCGGCGGTGAAGGTCCATCCGGGCGCCATTCTCGATCCCACGCGAGTCAAGGAATCGATCAACGGGATCACCTCGGTCTACGAAGACAAAGGTTACCTGGACGCCAAGGTCACCTTCCGTACGGTCCTGGAGCCCGATAACACGGTAATCGCAGTGTTCGATGTCGACGAAGGGCAGAAGGTCCAGATCACCAGGATCGACTTCACCGGCAACAAAACATTCTCAAGTTCGCAACTACGCGGAGTAATGGAAACCAGTCAGCGCAACTTCCTGAGCTGGTTTACCGGTGCCGGCGCGCTGGACAAGAAGAAGTTGCAAGAGGACATCGATCACATAAGCGCGTTCTACTATGACAATGGCTACCTGAATGTTCAGGTCTCGCAGCCGCAAATCACGCGGACCGGCAGCTCGATTACCATCCTGATCGCGATCGACGAGGGCGAGCCGTATCGTTTCGGCCGTATCACGATCGCAGGCAACCTCAGGTTCCCGCGCCGCGAGTTGACCGCGCTGCTGACCATCAAACCTGGCCAGCGTTTCGAAGGCTCCGCGATGCAGCACAACGTGCTGGTGCTGTCGGACTTCTATTCCAACCGCGGCTACGCGTTCGTCAATGTGGACCCCAAGACCAGGCTCGAGCCGCAGCAGCATAAAATCAACGTCACCTTTTACATCACTCCTGGCCACGAGGTTTTGATCAACCGAATCATGATCACCGGCAATACCAAGACCTCCGACAAAGTGATCCGCCGCGAGATGCAGATTCAGGAGCAGGAGCCGTATTCCGCCGAGGCAATCCGCGAATCAAAGGTGCGCTTGGACCGCCTCGGCTTCTTCAACGAGGTACGTATCACCACCGAGCCTGCGACTCAGCCGGACAAGGTCAACCTGGACGTGAATGTATCGGAACGGAACACGGCTGCCCTGCAGGTCGCCGGCGGTTTCGACAGCTATTCGTCGGTGTTCGGCAATTTCACGCTGGGCAACAGCAACCTGTTCGGCGGCGGCGAGTCGGTGATGTTAAATGCCCAGGTTGGATTTTTGTTCCAGAACTTTTCCATCAGCTACATCGAACCATGGTTTCTGGACATTCCGTTGAGCGTGGGGCTGCAGCTATTTGATACCAAGTCCTACCTGCTCAGTTTCAACCAGTCCGCCGCCGGTTTCACACTCAATACCACCTACCCGCTCACCGAGCTGGGATTCAAAAAGCTAGGCCCGTTCTCGCTGAAGGACGTTACCGCGGGGCTCGGCTACTCATTCGAGAGCGTCGGCATTACCGGTCTGAATGCTCTCACCACCTTTCAAATCCTGAAATACAAGGGCTACACCCAAACCTCCGAACTCCTGCCAAGCATCCAGCGCTTCACGGTGGACGACCGAGCCGATCCGCGGTCGGGAACCGTGCTGAGCCTGAACACCCAGGTCGGCGGACTCGGCGGCGTAAACAGTTTTTTGAAGGGCGTCGCACACGCTCGCTACTACTATTCCTTTCTGAAGAGTCCAACCTGGGGGACCTGGGTCGCGTCGCAGGGGGTGACCATCGGCATCGGCACCAATCTGACCACCGGAAGCGCTGGGAACCTGCCCCTCTACGAGCGCTTCTTCCCGGGCGGCGTCGCCGGCGCTTATGATGTGCGCGGCTATCAGCTCTATTCGCTGGGGCCTCTGGTCACCATATTTAACTCCGCCGGCCAGCCCATCAGCGTCCAGAACATCGGCGGCAGTAAGATGTTGATTTTCAGCAATGAGATCACCTTCCCGATTCTGTCGGGCCTGGGTCTTCGCGGCGTGATCTTCAGCGACGCCGGCCAATCCTACACCTTGCAGCAGAGCATGCATCCCGAGAGCCTGCAGGCCTCCTACGGAATCGGTGTCCGCTGGAAGTCCCCTTTCGGTCCGCTAAGTCTCGATATCGCGCGCCCGATCAATCCGCGCCCGGCCGACCGGAGCACGGTTTTCGAAATCGGCTCCGGCGCCCCGCTCTAGTCCTATGCGAACTGCTGACGGCAAGGGTGACTGGAGCAGCGCGATCAATCGAATCGAAGCTTATTTTTCGTACGGAATATTCAGCCATTTTCGGTTTGCGGATGGCTCTAGCGCCGTACACCCAAAACCCGCTTTAATGTCGGATCGGAAATTCGCGACCCTGCCAATCCAGCTTGGCCGCGGGCACGGATCGTAATGGGAGGATTCGAAGCGAGATGAGGCAATGCTTATCCATCGGCGCCCTACTGATGGCCTTCTTGGCCGTAACGGCGCCGGCCCACGCGCAGATTAGGCTGGCTTACGTCGACGTGCAGCGAGCGCTCAACGAGTGTGATGCAGGCAAGCGCGCCAAAACCGAATTTCAGAGCAAGATCCAGTCACTCGATTCCAAGCTGCAGCGCGAGCAAAGCGAAGTTCAGGGGCTGAAGGACGAGATCGAAAAGAAGGGGATGCTGATGCAACCCGAACAGCGCCAGAACCTTCAGGACGAGTACATCAAGAAGGCCAAGGACCTCGACCGTAACCTCAAGGATGCGCGCGACGACTTGCAGCGCCAGGACAATGAAGTGACCGGCAAAATTCTGCACGACCTGGGGATTATCATCCGCAACATCGGTGAGCAGAGCGGTTATACGATGGTGCTGGAAAAAGGATCGATTCTGTGGGGTGCTTCCAACCTCGACATTACCGATCAGGTCATCCGCTCCTACAATAGTTCACATGCTCAGCTCGGTTCGCTCGGTGAAGGTGCCGCGGCCCGTTACGAGCCGCCGCCTTCGGCCGGCGCGCCGGTGTCCAGCGATTTCGGTTCGGCCGCCGCCAAACGCTCCACCATCTCAAGGTAGCTCCCACTCGCCTCAAGGCTGAGAACCGCTGTGGCCGAAGACAAGGTTGCCCAACTCGACCGGGTGCTCGGGATGCTGCCCCATCGGTATCCCTTCCTGCTCCTCGACCGTGTGCTCGAGCTTGAAAAAGACCGCGTGGTCGCTATCAAGAACGTCACCTTCAACGAGCCCTTCTTCCAGGGACATTTCCCAGGCCGCCCGGTGATGCCCGGCGTATTGCTGGTGGAAGCGATGGCCCAGGCGGGGGCGTTTATCACGCTTGGTCACCTGGGTCCGGACCACAAGACCCTGTTCATGCTGGCCGGGCTCGACAAGGTCCGCTTCCGCCGCCAGGTAATCCCTGGCGATCAGGTCAAGATCGAGGTCAAGGCGATTAAAATTCATCGTCCCCTGTGGAAGATGTCGGCGCAGGCGCGCGTCGATGGCGAGCTGGCCGCCGAAGCGGAGTTGTCCGCGATAGAGGTCGAGGAGAAAGACCAATAGCCAGCAGTATTCATCCCGCGGCCACGATCGATAAAGGCGCCGAGCTCGATTCCAGCGTTCAGGTCGGCGCGGGCGCGGTAATCGGACCGGGCGTAAAAATCGGCCGGGACAGCTGGATCGGCCCGTGTGCGGTGGTAGCGCGCAACACCACGATCGGTGCGCGGACCAGAGTCTTTCAATTCGCCTCGGTGGGCGAAGACTCCCAGGATCTGAAATACAAGGGCGAGCCATCGCGCCTGGAAATCGGCGACGAATGCCGCATCCGCGAATTCGCCAGCGTCCACCGCGGTACCGAAGGCGGCGGGATGCTGACCAAGTTGGGCAATCGCGTGCTGGTGATGAACTACGTGCACATCGCACACAACTGTCGGATCGGCGACGATGTTATCTTGACCAACGGCGCCCAGCTCGGTGGTCATTGCGTGGTCGAGGAGTGCGCTAACCTTAGTGCGCTGGCCGCGGTGCACCAGTTCTCCAGGGTCGGAGCCCATGCCTTCCTCGCGGCCGGGGCGCTGGCCGCCCAGGATGTACCGCCCTATGTGATGGTGGCGGGCGCAGAACGGGCTCGGCTGGTGGGCATCAACGAGATCGGGCTTCAGCGGCGCGGTTTCGCGCCCGAGACGATAAAAGCGCTGAAGTCCGCGACCCGTACGATTTTTTACTCGAGGCTTCCGCGCGAGGATGCGCTCAAGAAAGTCCTCGACGCGCTGGGCGGCTTTGCCGAGGTTCGCCGCCTCGTCGACTTTATCGCGAATTCCGAACGCGGAGTGGTCGGCCGCGAGCGTGAATAAACTCGGTCTAATCGCAGGCAACGGTGTCTTCCCTCTCGAGGTCGCAAGAGCCGCGCGTCGCCAGGGGATTCGAGTGGTCGCGGTCGCCCACCTGAACGAAACCGCGGCCGCGCTGGCCGCCGAGGTCGATGAGCTGACCTGGATCAAGGTGGGCGAACTGGAACGCATCATCGAGGTGTTCAAACGCAGCGGGGTCGACCGGGCCGCGATGGCCGGCGGAATTTCGCGGGCGCGTCTCGGGGATTCGTTCGCCCCCGATGCGCGCGCGCTCCGGATGCTGTCACGCATCGAACGTTTCAGTGACGACGCGGTCCTGCGCGGAGTCGCGGGCGAAGTCGAGGCGGAAGGAATTCCGATGGTCGATCCGGTGCCCTTAATCCCGGACGCTTTGGCCCGCGCGGGCCGCATCGCTGGTCCTGATCCATCCGCCGCTCAGCTCCAGGATCTCGACCTCGCCTTCGCCGTGGCGCGGCAGATCGGCGCGTTCGACATCGGTCAGACGGTAGCCGTCCGTGACGGCACGGTGGCCGCGGTGGAAGCGGTCGAAGGAACGGACGCCGCTCTGCGCCGCGCCGCGCAACTCATGGGCAAGCGACTGGTGATCGCCAAGTCCGCCAAGCCGGGGCAGGACCTGCGCTTCGATCGTCCCGCGATCGGCCCGGCGACCATCGCTCTCCTCAACGAAATCGGCGCCGTGGTGCTCGGAATCGAAGCGGAAGTCACGCTGCTGCTGGAACGCGAGCGCACCATCGAGGCAGCGCGGAGCGCGGGCGTGACGGTCTATGGGCATGGCTAAGCTGCGCGCCGCGGTAATCGGCGCGGGACGGCTCGGCACGCTCCACGCGCAAAAGTACGCCGCACTCGAAGACGTTCAACTCACCTGTGTTGTCGACATCGATCGCGCGCGAGCGCAACAGCTCGCTCAGGAAACCGGCGCGCGTGCCATCCACGACTGTCGCGAACTGCCGGGCAAGGTTGATTTGGTGACCGTGGCCTCGCCGGGCAGTACCCATCACGAAGTCACCGCCACGATGCTAACCGCCGGAATCGATGTGCTGCTGGAAAAGCCGATGGCCGCGTCGCTCGCCGAAGCTCGCCAACTAGCAGAGCTGGCGGCGAAGCGCGCACGAGTTTTTCAGATCGGCCACCTCGAGCGGTTCAATCCAGCGATCGTTCGGTTGCGGTCGATCGTGAGTGGACCACGTTTCGTGGAATGCGATCGGCTCGCGCCCTTCACCGAACGTGGCACCGACGTCGATGTTGTGCTCGACCTGATGGTTCACGACCTGGACGTGATCCTCTCGCTGGCGCCCGCCGAGATCGCCAGCGTCGAAGCGGTCGGCGTCGCGGTGTTGACCGACACTATAGATGTAGCCAACGCCCGCATCCGCTTCAAAAGTGGACTCATCGCCAACGTCAGCGCCAGCCGCGTCGCGCCGCGCCGCGAACGCAAGATTCGGTTTTTCCAGCCCGACGCCTATATCTCGGTAGATTACGAGGCGCGCCGGGTGCAGGTGTATCGCAAGAGCCCGCCCCCGGCCGGCGCCAAGTTTCCCGTGATCTCCGCCGAGCAGCTCGATCTCAGCCAAGGCGACCCGCTCGCCGATGAGATCAAATCCTTCGTCGATGCGGTTCGCTCCCGCAGAACTCCTGCCGTCACGGCTCAGGACGGACTCCGGGTCATGGAACTCAGCGAACGAATCCGCCAAAGCATGTCCACAGAATCGCTCCCTGCCTGAACCCGCGGCTAGCACTGGGTTGGATTGCCTCGGGCGCTGGTGAAAGAGCCAGGATAGGCGGCACAGTCGACGCCCCGTGGCACAATCGTTCAATATCCATCACAATTCCACGGATGCATTCTGAGGCTGAGGCCGACATAACGCCGCCGAGCGCCGCTCCACGGCGGCCGCCGCGGATCCTGATGGTCGCCGGAGAAGCGTCCGGCGACCTTCACGGCGGCGACCTGGCACGCCAGATATTGTCGCTCAATCCCGACTGCGATCTGTTCGGCATCGCCGGCGAACAGATGAGGTCGGCTGGAGTACGACCCATTGTGCGCATGGAAGATATTCACGGCCTCGGCCTTTCCGAACTCGCTTCGACTATCGGCCGGACCGTGAACGCGTTTCGTGAGCTTCGTCGCACCATCCGCCACCAGCGCCCTGATCTGGTAATTCTTATTGACTACGCCGAGTTCAACCTCATCCTGTCCGGCGTAGGGCGGCGCGCGGGCGCCAAGGTGCTTTACTACATAACTCCGCAAGTCTGGGCATGGCGGCGCGGCCGAATAGGGAAGATCAGCGCGCGCGCGGATCGACTCGCAGTCGTGCTTCCGTTTGAAAAAGAAATTTTCGCCGCGGCTGGCGATCGAGTGAGCTTTGTCGGGCATCCGCTCCTCGACCGCGTAAAGCCCGTGCAGGACCGCAAGGCTACGCTGGAGCGTCATGGCCTTCCCCCCGGCGCCCGGCTACTCGCCCTCCTTCCCGGTAGCCGCCATGCGGAAGTGCATTACATGCTGGGCGAATTCGTCGCCGCGGCGCGGATTCTTGCGCGTGACCATGGCTTGACGCCCGTGGTCGCGCTGGCTCCCACTCTGAACTCCGCGCAGCTTGCCAGACAGGGCAAGGTCGACCTATCGGGTATCCGTATTATCGAGGGCGACACCTATAGTATTATCGCGGCCAGTGAGTTGGCCCTGGTTGCGTCGGGCACCGCGACTCTGGAAACCACGTTGCTCGACTGCCCGATGGTGATTTCGTACAAGGTGTCAGCGCTGACCTATATCCTCGGACGGATGCTCATCACCGGCGTCGATTTCATTGGGATGCCCAACATCCTGGCCGGCAGGAAGATCGTTCCCGAACTGATACAAGGCGAGATGAATGCGCGCAACCTGGTGCGCGCCGCCGAACCGCTCCTGAATCCGACCATGCGCGACGAAACGATTGGGGCGCTTCGAGCGCTGCGTGAAAAGCTGGGCGCCCCAGGCGCGGCCCGGCGGGTCGCGCTCACGGCGCTGGAGATGGTCGGGACATGAAGCTCGGCACTCCCCTGCAGCAGCGGCTGTACCGCTACGTGCGCCCCTATCTGTTCCCTTATGTCGTGCTGCTGGCCTCGGCGATGCTAGTACTGGCGGGGGCGAATGCCGGCATACCATTCATCATCAAGAAATTTCTCGACCAGTTGGTCAACCTCAAACGGGTCGGCGGCCTTCATGAGCTGTCAATTTTGCTGGCCGGGTTGTTTCTGTTGCGCGCGCTGGGCAACTTCCTCAACGACTACCTGAGCGCCTATATCCAGCAGAAGCTGGTGCTCGACATTCGCGCCGATCTGAATGAGAGCCTCCAGCGTCAGTCGCTCAGCTTCTTCAACCGGACTCCGACCGGCATGATGGTGTCCCGGGTCATCAGCGACGTGAACGTGGTGGTTGCGGGCCTCACCGAAGGCGCGTTCTCGATTTGGCGCGACGGTGTGTCGATGATCGCGCTCATTTTCACGGCCTTTTATATGGACTGGCAACTGGCGCTGGTCATGCTGGTCGGCTTTCCGATCGGGGTCGGTCCGGTCGTGAAATTTTCGCGGCGTGTGCGCAAAGAAACCAAAAACGCGCAGAAGCAGCTCGGCGGACTGCAGGCGCTGCTGCAGGAGACCTTCCAGGGCAATCGGGTGGTAAAAGCGTTCGGCATGGAAGATTACGAACGCCGCCGCTTTCACACGGAATTGCGCCGCCTGTTCCGCATCTATATGCGTGTGGCGCGCATCAAGGCATTCACCGGTCCGCTGATCGAAGCGATGGGCGCATTCGCGGTGGTGGCGGTGGTCTGGTACGCGACTTCGTCCCTGCTGGCAGGCACCCGCACCTTAGGTTCGTTCGCGGGTTTTTTCACGACCATGATCCTGGTCTACGACCCGTTCAAGGGTCTCAGCAAATCAAACAATACGATCCAGGCCGGGCTGGCCGCCGCGGAACGAGTCTTCGAGATGATGGACGAGCCTAGCGACGTGCCCGACGACCCCGCCGCGGGTGAGGTTCCATCGGGAGCCCTGAGCATCCGCTTCGATCACGTCAGTTTTCGGTACGGTGCCGAATGGGTCCTGCGTGACATCAATCTGGAAATCGGTGCCGGCAAGGTGATCGCCCTGGTGGGAATGAGCGGGGGAGGCAAGTCAACGATCGCGGACCTGATTCCGCGCTTCTATGACGTGCAGGAAGGACGCGTCAACATCAACGGGGTTGATCTTCGCCGAATCAAGCTGGCATCGCTGCGCGCCCAGATAGGATTGGTTACCCAGGCCACCTTCCTGTTCAACGATACGGTGCGCGCCAACATCGCTTATGGTTCCACGGATCGCCACCCGGAACGCATCATGAAGGCTGCACGGCTGGCCAACGCGCATGACTTCATCCTGCGGCTGCCCCAGGGTTACGACACCGTGGTGGGTGAGCTGGGCGTGCGGCTGTCGGGTGGCGAGCGTCAGCGCATCGCGATCGCCCGGGCGCTTCTCAAGGACGCGCCCATCCTGGTGCTTGATGAAGCGACTTCCTCGCTCGATTCGGAGGCCGAGCGTTCAGTGCAGGAGGCTCTCGAGGTATTGATGGAGAATCGCACCACCCTGGTCATCGCGCATCGGCTTTCCACGGTTCGCCGCGCCGATCGGATCATCGTCGTCGAGCACGGGCGAATCGTTGAGGAAGGCACGCACGATGAGCTGTTTGCGCGGGATGGCGAGTATCGCAAGCTTTATGATCTGCAATTCGTTGCGGCTGATGAGGCGCCTGGCAACGGCGGTCTCGTGAACTGAGTGTGTAGCCCTGAGCGCCGCTGCGCGCGCTGCTCCTTTCGACCAATCCTTTTCGATGTTGCGAATTCTGTATAACGCGCTTTGGTATCCGGCCCTGCCTTTTGCCCTGATGGCGAGCGGTACGCGCGGACCGGAGGACCGCCGGGAGCGGATGGGCAAGCTCGAACTCGCGTCGGACCGCGATCGGCCTCGCATCTGGATTCACGCCTCGTCGGTCGGCGAAGTCGAAGCGGTCCGCTCCATCGCGCACGGCTTGCTGCGCGAGTTCGAAGGCGCTCGCCTTATCGTAACCACCATGACTCCGACCGGGCGCGACGCGGCGCGGCGGCGGATTCCGGGTGCGGAAGTCTGCGCGCTTGCGCCGCTGGATTGCCCCGCGGTGGTGCGGCGCTTCATCCGCCGCGCCCGGCCTCATCTTCTGATCATCGTTGAGACCGAACTGTGGCCCAACTATTTCATCGAAGCAAAACGGGCCGGTGCCCGCGTGGTAATCGTAAACGGCCGCATCTCCAAGCGTTCCGCCGCGCGCTACCACCGGGCGAAGCGCCTGTTCGGGCCGGCCCTGCGCGCGGCCGACCTGATCCTCGTGCAAACCGTCGACGATGCGCGCCGATATACCCGAATTGGGGCCGCGCGCGAACGGGTGCTGGTCACCGGCAACACCAAGTTCGATCTTGAGGAACTGAGCGCGACGACCCTGCGGGAAGCCTTGCGCAGCGTGGTCGCCGGTCGCACGGTGCTGGTAGCCGGCTCGACCGCCAAGGGCGAAGAAGCGATCCTCATCGACGCGTGGCGCCAACTGCGGGACCGCTTCCCGGAATTGCTGCTGGTGCTGGCGCCGCGCCATCCGGCGCGCACCCCGGAAGTGGAAGAGTTGCTGAATTCACAGGCGATCGGTTTTCTGCGCGCCAGCGCAATGGAAGGCACGCCCCGTACGGGCGCCGCCAACGTGCTGATTCTTGACACTATCGGAGAACTGCGGGCGGTCTACCAGCACGCAGCGGTCGCGTTTGTGGGCGGAAGCTTGTTTGCCGGCCGTGGCGGACAAAACCTGGGAGAACCCGCCGCCGCTTCGGTACCGGTTCTGTTCGGTCCGCACCATGAAAACCAACTGCAGATGGCATCTGCGCTGATGGCCGCCGACGCGGGGACCGTGGTGCGAGACGCCAGGGAGATCGTTGATGCCTGTACCCGCTGGCTTGCCGATGAAGCCGCACGCGCCGCCGCTGGGGAGCGCGGTCGCGTGACTGCCCACCAGGCCGCAGGTGGAGCCAGGGCCACGCTTCATCATTTGCGTCGCCTTGCGCAAGCCTGACCCCCCCGATGGGACGCAATCCGGCGCAGCGGTCCGGGCTGGAGAGGCTGTGGCAGCGCGAGCCTTCTTTTGCCGGCGCGCTCGCAATGGTTCCACTACGGATCGCGGGGGCACTGTTCCGCGGTTCGGTCGCCGCACGCAATCTGTGGTGGCGGCGAATGGCGCGGAGCGCCGATGTCCCGGTAATCAGCGTTGGAAATCTGACCGTCGGCGGCAACGCCAAGACTCCGTTTTCTCTGTTCCTTGCCTCGCGTCTGCAGAGCCGCGGTCTGCGCATCGCGATCGTCAGCCGCGGTTATAGTGGAAGCAGGTCGGTCACCAGCGCCTCGCTGGTCGCCGACCGCGGTGAGCTAAAGTACCCGCCCGAAGAGTCGGGCGACGAACCGGCGATGATGTCACGCCGGTTCTCGGGACCGATTGCGATTGCGCGGCGCCGTCTAAATGCGATCGCGATGCTTGCCCGGCAGGGACCGCTGGACGCGGTGATCCTAGATGATGGCTTCCAGCACACGCGGCTCAAACGAGATCTCGATCTGGTCCTGGTCAGCGACGAGCGCGGCTTCGGGAACCGCCGTATGCTCCCGGCCGGACCGATGCGAGAACCGCTGGGCGCGGTGAGGCGCGCCGACGCGATCGTAATCGTGTCGTTCGGTGCTGACCACCGCAGCGCCATCCGGCCCGGCGAGATGGAAGTGCTGCGGCGCCATCGGGTCTTTCACGCGCGCCTGGGCCCGCGCGGTCTGGTTACCTCCGCCCAGGGGGAATGGCGCGAAAGCGCGCCTATGCTTGCGGGTCGCCGAGTAATCGCCGTCAGCGGACTTGCCAATTCCGCGGCGTTCCACTCCATGGTGCGCGAGATCGACGCGGACCTGGTGGGAGTACTCGAGTATCCGGACCATCACGCGTACACCTGGGCCGACTGGCAGACGATCGCCGCGGCGGCGCGCGCGGCCGAGGTGGTCATCACCACCGAGAAGGACCTCATCAAGCTGGAGCGGTTTCCGTTCGCGCGCGATTCCCTGTACGCTTTGCGGTTGGAGGTTTCGATCCCCGAGGACGAATTGCAGACGCTGGATGAGCTGATATTTTCGCGCCTGCGCGCGCCAGAAAAATTGAGAGCGCGGCCGCACAGGAGGTCTCTCACAATGCCCGTTAGCCAGGAGCTGCTCGACATTCTCGCCTGCCCCAAATGCAAGGGCGACTTGCATCTGACCGCCGCCAAGGACGGCCTGGTGTGTGAGGCGTGCAAGCTGGTCTACCCGATCAAGGAAGACATCCCGATCATGCTCATCGAGGAGGCCCAGCCGCTCAAGTGAGCGGCCCGCGCCGGAGCGAACCACCGTTATCGGCCGATCCCGCACCTGTAATGACCTGGTTGGATAGCGAGCGCGCGCGGCGGCTGGCGTGGTTGGCGCTCGGCGTTTACCTAGTCGGGCTGGGAATCTCCGCCGTGCTGCGCCTGCAGGGCGATTTTTTTGTTTACTACCGCACCGGGCACCGCGTATTGCACGGGATGGCCATTTATCGCGCAGACGACACGGATCGATTTCTCTACGCGCCGATCTTCGCAATCGCCTTCGCGCCTTTCGCGCTGCTGACGAGGCATGCGGCGCAGGGGTTGTGGTTTGTTTTCAACGCCTGGGGCCTGGTCGCGTTCATCACGGGTACGGTCATCATGCTGTTCGGTCGCTCGCGCCGCCTGTCCGCCCCGCTGCTCGCGATTCCGGTGCTGCTTTCCTTTCGATTTATCGGAAACAATATCGAGCACGGCCAGATCAATCTGCCGGTCCTGGCGCTGTGCGTGTGGGCGATCGTGTATGCGCGCGAGGATCGCCCCCGGTTGGCGGGCGTGATGCTCGCCGCGGCAGTCCTGGTCAAGCCGTTCGCTCTGCTGGCCGCCCTCTATCTCATCTTGCGGAGAAAGTGGACCGCGATTTGGTGTGCACTCCTCGCCAGCGCGGCGATGTTCGCGCTCCCGATATTCATCTTCGGCGCCCGCGGACTGGGGGAGCAAACCTCCGCGTACCTGCGCGCGGTCGCATCCATGACCACCCAGTACCGGACGATGCTCACCAACCAGTCGGCGGTGGCGGCGGCCGCGCGCCTGATGGTCCGATTTGTCGATCCGGCGCAGGCCGAGAGCACCGTGCCATTTCGCATCGGGATGGCGATCGAAGGAATGCTGGTCGGAGCAGTCTCACTTTGGACGGTGCTCGGCACGGATGGCGACGAAAGCCGCACCAGCGGCGATCGCTACGCGTTGGCGGGATTCTTTTGCCTGATGCCGGGCTTCGCACCGATTTCCTGGAAGAGCTATTTTGCCGCCCTGGTAGTCCCGTACATGCTGTTGACCGACGAGCTCTGGACAACGCGGAGGCTTTCGGCTCCGGCCTGGGTGGTGCTGGTCGGGTCGGTGCTCTTGAACTTCCTGCCGGGGCGTCGGCTGAACCGGATCGCGCTCTATTACTCGGCCAATTTTCTCTCATCGCTGATGGTGCTGGCCGCAGTCGCGCTGGTCGCCACTGCCAGGACCCGAAATCCGATGGCATCGGTTCCAATTTCGGCGCAAGCTGATCGCGCAGTATAGATTATCGGGCAGTTCTCCGATGAGGCCGCAGGCGCAAACCGAATGGAAACCCGACCCCAGCTTCGCGCGGCTCACCCTGGGACGGCGTGTGGTTCTGCTGCGCCGCGACATTCTGCGGCATGCTCCGACGATCGTGGCAGCGCTGCGTGAGAAGACCTCGCCCGGTGCTTCCCCGGGGACGGGCAATCGTGGCAGCGGACACCGCTTGAAGCTGGACGGCGGTCCCGAACTTTTCGCCCGGCAGGCGAGACGAGGTGGACTGGCGCGTTTCCTCCTGCGCGAGACCTTCTTTGGCATCAGCGCACGCCCCTTCAACGAGGTGATCGTTGCCACCAAAGCGTTCCGTCGCGGTGTCCCCGTCGCGGAGCCGATGGGCGCGATGGTATGGTGGCTCGCTCCGGGACTGTATCGCGGGTTTTTTTTATCGCGTGCAATCGCGGGCATGACGCTGTGGGACTTCGTCCGTACCGACGATGACCCGATAGTGCTGAAGCACGTGCTGATGGCAGCCCGCATCGCGATCGTGACCATGCATGACAAGGGAGTGTTTCACGCAGACTTGAATCTGCACAATCTTATGGTCACCCAGGCGGGCGAGAGTTTCAAAGTGATAATCCTCGACCTCGACAAGGCGCGCATCTACGATGGTTCGCTGCACCCGTCACTGCGCAGCGCAAACGCGCGGCGCCTGTTGCGGTCGGCGCGCAAGCTCGATCCCGCGGGTCGCTACTTCGATGCGAGTGCCCTGTCGATTCTGGATGTGAGCTGACCCGCCGCCTCACGCAGCCGCAGTTTCCCCGATCAACGATTCGGGCGCGCTCTTTTGCAAACGGCAGCGTCGCCCGCATCGCCACCGCGCTCACGAGCGCCATGGCTGCAAACAGGAGCCACGCTCCGGCGTAAGCGCCGGAGCGATCGAAGATCCGTCCGGCGACTACCGGCCCGGCGGCAAAACCGAGGGTCGTAAAGAACGCTTGTATGCCAAGCAGTGCTCCGAGGCGCCGGTTGCCGAGCGATTCGCCGATCGCCAGAGGGTGGAGGTAAACCGGTGTCTCTCTCGTCAAACCAAAAGTCAGCAGGAATGCGGCAACCGCTGCCGGGTGCGATGCTCCCAGCAACGCCGCAATCCCAATCGCGCTTGCCACGAACACGCCCACAAAGGTGGTGCGCCCGCCGAGACGATCGGCGAAGGGACCTATCGCAAAACTGCCGATCGCGCCAAAGATGAACATCGCGCCGAAGATCTCCGCGGCCACGGTCGGCGTGTAGCCGATTCCACTCAGGTACGGAACCAGGTGTACCCTGAGTCCGACGCCGGCGGTCGCAAAGAGAACCTCCGCGATGGCGATCCTCCAGAACGATCTCGACTTCAGCGCCTCTCCGACTTCGAGACCTGGGAGCACCGTTTCGGCGGCGTCCTCTGCGGGGAACGAGCCTGGCCGCGTGCGCAGGAATGCCGCCAGCAGCGGAATCACGATCAACACGATCGGCATGCCCATCGCGAAAAATGCAACCCGAAAGCCGTAATGCAGGACCAGATAGTTGGCCCAGATCGTCACCACGGTACTGCCGAGCGGAATTCCGGCAAATGCTACTCCCAACGCCGCTCCGCGCCGGGCCTGAAACCATTTGGTGATCACCAGCGCGGTAGGGATGATCGTGGAGGCGGTAATCCCAACCCCCATCACGACAAAAATCAGAAGAAACGCGGCCGCCGAGTTCGCACGGCTCAGCGCCACATAGCCGGCGCCTACCATCGCGGCCCCCGCGATCATCACCGGGCGCGCACCGACCCGATCCAGAATAGACCCTAACAGCGGGCTGCTCAGTCCGGCGGCCAGTGGTGCCGCCGAACTCAACCCCGAAAACCACGCGCGACTCCAGCCAAAGTGCCTCACCACCGGCAGGAAGAACACTCCGCCCGCATTCACCGGTCCCCAGGTCAGAAACAGCGTTGCGAACAGAGTCCAGACTATTAGCCAACGCCCTTTGCTCGTCTCGGCCATGGTTTCACCTCGCCGCCCGCGATCTCGATCCTGGTTCGCGCGAGCTCGGCCCATCCATCTTTCTCACGCAGCGCGACCCGTGAAACTGGATGAACACGCACAGCGCCTGTGCATTTTTTCACGGGCAGTTTGGGATGGCTCCGGGTCAACCCCGGGAGGAAGTCCGGCGGTGCGCCCG
This sequence comes from Thermodesulfobacteriota bacterium, assembly GCA_046728175.1. Classification (GTDB taxonomy): domain Bacteria; phylum Desulfobacterota; class Binatia; order Binatales; family Binataceae; genus JAFAHS01. The sequence goes on from JBKPEA010000097.1 coordinate 40,425, forward strand.
CCGGCGCCCGTGACGCAGAAAGCTCGCGTTCTGCTCGAAGGCGGAAGCGACCGCGGCAGCGACGGCGCGCACCCTTGCAGTCCGCCGCAGGTCTTCATGCATGACCAGCCACACGCTTCGCAGCGTAGGCGTTTGATCAGGCCACACCCGCACCAATTCCGAACATTCGTCGCCCAGGAAGCACGCCAGCTCGCTTATGCCTAAGCCCACCGCAGTGGCCCTCACCTGCAGGAACCGGTCGTTGCTGCGCACCGTGGTGCGGGCGCCGTCCAGCGATTCGCCCGTGAATCGGGGCCCCATACCCTGGGGCCATCCGGTGTAAGCGATGATGTCATGCCCGCGCAGGCCCCGGCCCCGTGCGGGAATCCCGCGGGCAGCTAGGTATTTGGGCGACGCGTACAGCGCAAAGCCGACGGAGCCCAGTTTTCGGCAGATGAGGCTAGCACCGGACGGTCGACTGAGGCTGAAGCGCACTGCCAGGTCGATCTCGCGCCGCGCTATGTCGAGCGCGCGAACTGCCGGAAGGAGATCTATTTGCAAGTCGGGATGAGTTTCGCGAAGCGCAACGATGCACGGCACGATGATCGCGTATGCGAGCGCATCGGTGGAGGTGAGCCGGACCGATCCCGTGATACGGGTATCTTGACCTGCCACTAACCTCTCCAGGTTCAACGCGGCAGACTCCATCGTCTCGCAGTGCCGCAGGATCGACTGCCCCGCCGCAGTGACCGAAAAACCCTCCGGCGTGCGGCTCAACAGTTTCGCTCCGAGCCGTTCCTCGAGCAGCGCGATCCGCCGGGCCACCGTGACGTGGTCGACCTGCAACACGCGGGCCGCGCCGGAAAGAGTGCCCTCTCTGCAAGTGGCAAGAAAGAACCGCACGTCGTCCCAATCCCACCTTCCGCTCATGGTTGTTCATTTTTTCACAGCCCGCGGCGAGAGCAAGCCCGTATGACTCGGGCCGAGGCCGCTGTGATAGCAGCGGCCTGCAGCCGGCCCGGGGGTCGGCAGGTCGGTGGACCGCCAGCTGCGGTCGCCAAAGCTAAACGCGCTTCAGCGCGATAGCTTCGATCTCAACGCGGGCTTTGCGTGGAAGTGCAGCGGCTTGCACCGTGGAACGGGCCGGATACGGCGCCGAGAGGTGCTCGCCATAGATGCGATTGACCACGTCGAAGTCCCCGAGGTCGGCCAGAAAGATAGTGGTCTTGACGATATCGGGAAACCCGAGCCCCGCCTCCACCAGCACCTCGCGCAGGTTTTCCAGTGCTGTGCGGGTCTCCGCCTCAATACCGCCGGCAACCAGTGCGCCGGACTTCGGATCGAGTCCGATCTGACCCGAGCAAAATACCCATCCCTGCTCCTCGATTGCCTGCGAGTAGGGACCAATCGCCACGGGAGCGCCCGGGGTCTGGATCGGTTTCATCTCTAATCAGGCCAGGAAGCGAGTGCCGTTCTGGTAGCCGATGCGTGACACACGCATCACCCCTTCGATCGCGCCGATGGAACTCATCAGGTTGTTGAGCTGGCGCGCGCTGGTGATGCTTACCTCGAAAAGCGAGAGCGCCCGCCCGTCATTGCCGCGCGTCTTCACTTCCGCGGTGGAGATATTCACACCGGCCGCCGCGATGGTCCGAGTCATCGCGGCCAGTAGGCCTGGCTGATCAACGCACAGCACTTCCAGTCGAATCGGGCGCGGCGACTCATCACCATCCTTCCACACCACCGGCACCCGCCGCTGGGGGTCGGTATTCAGCGCGTGGGGACATCCCGCCAGATGAATCGTCACACCGCGCCCGCGGGTGATAAATCCGGTGATCGCCTCGCCGGGAAGCGGATTGCAGCAGCGCGCAAATCGCACCAGCACGTCACCGACGCCCGACACCACGACCGCACCTGCGGCAGGTTTGCGCGCGCCACGATCCTTGGGCCCCGGCTGCGCGGCGGCGGGCAGCTTCGATTCGCGGTAGACCTTGAGTTCCTCGGGCGTGAGCAGCTTCGCGAGCAGCTGGCCCGGAGTCACCAGACCATATCCCACCGCGGCGATGAGGCTATCGACGTCCTTCTGCGAAAAGTCCTTCAGCACCGTCTCGAGCCGCTTTGCGCCACGCAGCTGTGCGACGCTGAGCTTGAGCGGTGTGAGCTCATGATCGATGAGCGATATGCCGAGAGCCAGCGAGCGTTCAGCTTCCTGCGCCCGCAACCATTGGCGGATACGTGATTTCGCGCGCGCCGTGACGCAGTAGTTCCCCCAATCTTTGCCGGGGGTCTGCCGTTCGGAGGTGAGTACTTCGATGGTATCGCCCGACCGCAGCCGTTGGCGCAGCGGAACCATCCGGCCGTTGATGCGCGCTCCCGAGAGGTGGTTGCCGACCTGCGAATGGATCCGGTAGGCGAAGTCGATTACCGACGCCCCTTGCGGAAAGTTGAGGACGTCACCCTTGGGCGTGAACACGAAGACTTCCTCGGGGAACAGGTCGTCCTTGACGGTGGAGAGAAATTCCTGGGGATCTTTCAGGTTCTGCTGCCACTCGATCAGCCGGCGCAGCCATGCGAAGCGTTCGGTCTCGCGCAGATCCTTCGCACCCGCGTTACCGCCCTTGTAGCTCCAGTGCGCCGCGATTCCTTCCTCCGCCACGCGGTGCATCTCTGCGGTCCGAATCTGCACTTCCATCCGCTGCCCGCGCGGGCCAATCACGGTGGTGTGCAGCGACTGATACATGTTGGCCTTGGGCAACGCGATATAGTCCTTGAAACGCCCCGGCACCGGCTTCCAACTCGCGTGCACCACGCCGAGGGCTTCGTAACATTCACGCACCGTGGCCACGATGATGCGGAATGCGACCAGGTCATAGATCTGGTCGAACGACAGACCAAGGTCGCTCATCTTGCCGTGGATCGAATAGAAATGCTTGGGCCGGCCGGTAATTTCGGCTTTGACCCCGGATTCCTCGAGCCGGCGCGACAGGATCGCGATCACGTCGCGGATGTATTCCTCGCGCTCCTTGCGCGTCTTGGCGACGAAGGCCTTGAGCGTCGAGTACGCGGGAGGGTTCAGATAGCGGAATGCATTGTCCTCGAGTTCCGATTTAAGCCAGTAGATTCCGAGGCGATGTGCGATCGGAGCGTAGATTTCCAGGGTCTCGCGGGAAATTTCCGACTGCCGCTCGCGGCTCAACGAATCCAGGGTCCGCATGTTGTGCAGGCGATCGGCGAGTTTGATGAGGACCACCCGGATGTCGTGCGACATCGCGATGATCATCTTGCGGAAATTCTCGGCCTGCTTCTCCGCGCGGCTTTGGAAGGTGATCTTGGAGACCTTGGTCATCCCATCGACCAGCTCGGCCACCTCGGAGCCGAACTTCTCGCGCACTTCGTCGAGCGGGGTGGCGGTGTCCTCCACCACGTCGTGGAGAAGAGCGGTCACGATCGATGCGGCGTCGAGTTTGAGCTCTGCCGCGATGGTGGCCACCGCGAGCGGATGACTGACGAACGGCTCGCCGGAGAGACGTTTCTGTTCGGCGTGTTTACCCGCGGCAAATTCGTAGGCGCGGTGAATCAGGCGGAGGTCGGCCTGGGGGTTGTAGGCGCCAACCTTGTGAATCAGCTCTTCGAGCTGGTCAGGTCTCTCTTGGGCTAGCTCTGCCACGACGCGATCTTCCCGCGAAGGCGCGAGGTTTTGAGCCGCTCGGCATCAACGATTGCCGCCAGCTCGTGAATGGATTGGTCGACATCATGGTTGATGATCAGGTAGTCGTAGGCCGGATATTCACTGGCTTCCCGGGCCGCGCGACTTAGACGCGGCTGGATGGTTTCTTCGGTCTCCGTGTGGCGCCCCCGCAACCGCCGCTCCAGATCGGCAAGGCTCGGGGGCAGCAGGAAGATGGCCACCGCATCCTCCGGATAGCGCGCGCGGATTTGGCGCGCCCCTTCCACGTCGATGTCGAGCAAAATGTCACGGCCCTCACGGACGGCGTTTTCGAGAGGCGCGCGCGGCGTGCCGTAGGCCGCGTTGAAATGGCGGTCGTGTTCCGCGAGTTCCCCACTTTGAAGCTGGCGATTGAATTCTTCCTCGCTCACGAAATGATAATCGAAGCCGGGCTTTTCTCCCTCGCGCGGCTCCCGGGTGGTGAGTGAAACCGAAAACTCAAGACTCGCGATCGCCTTAAGTGCGCCGCGCCAGATCGTGGTTTTCCCCGCCCCCGAAGGAGCAGCAAGTATAAAGAGTATACCGCGTCGGGGCCGCGAAGTATGGCTTGCACGGGCCACTTTGTGCGCGTCCGTTACGTTATAATCGGAAATAATGTTTTATACTATATCTACTCGACGTTCTGCACCTGCTCGCGCATCTTCTCCGCTTCCGCCTTAACCGCCACCGTCAGATGCGAAAGCGCCGCGTTCTGTGATTTCGAGCCCATCGTGTTCACTTCGCGATTGATCTCCTGCAGTAGAAATTCGATCGACTTTCCGACCGGCCCCTCCCGGCTCAGGAGCTCATGGAGTCCGTCCAGATGAGTCTTGAGTCGGGTAATTTCCTCACTGATATCTCCGTGTTGTGAGGCCGAGGATGCCTCCTCATAGAGGCGTTTCTCGTTCACCGGAAGATTGACGAGCAGTTCCCGGACCCGGGTCTGAAAGGTCTTCATGATTTCCGCCCGGGTCTGCTCGGAGAGTCGCTCGATCTTCGGAATCGCGGTCCTGATTTTCTTCACTCGCGCCGAGAAGTCCTTCTTGAGGCTGGTGCCTTCTCGCATGCGTTCGATGTCGAGGACCTTCAGAGCCCGCTGTATGGCCACCATTCCCAGCCGCGGCGCGTCTGATGCATCGCGCTCCTCTTCGACCACATGAAAAATCTCGGGCCGGTTCAGGATCGCTTCGATTCCAGGGTTACCGTTCAGGTGCAGGCGCTTGGCCAGCCACCGCAATTGCTCGATGTATTGATTGGCCAGCTGCTCGTCGACCTGCAGGCGCGCGGCGGGCGCACGCACCGACACGGTTTTCACGAACAACTCGACGCGTCCGCGCGCGACTCGGTTTTGAATAAGCTTGCGGATGTCCGCCTCGTACTCACCCCACGAGCGCGGCAGGCTGAGCTTCAGTTCGAAGAACCGCTGATTGAGTGCGCGAATCTCCGCGGTCACCTGAAGTCCGTTGCGCTCAACCAGCGCCCGGCCGAATCCGGTCATACTGCGCATTAGGTTCGGTCCTTCCTCGTCCCCAGACATGCCCGATAAAGGGCCGTCGTACGCCGCGCCATTGCGCTCATCGCAAATTGAGCGACGGCTCGTTTTCTGGCCGCCTCGCCCAGCGCTTCTCGCTCAGCAGCGCTGGCTGCCAGCCGCGCGATGGCCGCGCGCAGCGCGCAGGAATCCGCAGGGGCGACCAGCACCCCAGTTTCGCCATGGCGCACCACTTCCGCGATACCCCCGGCATTGCTCGCAATCGTCGCCACCCCACTTGCTGCCGCTTCGAGTGCCGCGACCCCCAAACCTTCCCAGAGCGACGGAAAGACAAAGATATCCAGAGCCCATAGGAGATCGCGAGAAGGTTCGATTCGGCCCAGGAACCGGGTTTGTGCCGAGATTCCCAGCATCTCGACTCGTCGCTCCAGCTCCGAGCGCAACGAACCGTCGCCCGCGATGAAACACACGACCGCACCCATACCTGGCGCCAGAGCTTCCAGCAAATGTCGATGCCCTTTGCGCTCCTCGAGGGCCCCGATGGTCCCCACCGCGACGGTCTCCGCAGCAAGTCCCAGCGCGCGGCGTGCGGCAATCCGCTCTTCGCGCGAGGGGGGGCGAAAATATTCGCAGTCCACGCCGCTCGGGATCACCGTGATGCGTTCGCGGGGAACACCCGCGGCAGTCAGTGCAGTCGCGACGGCGTCGGAAATCGCTGCCACTCCATCGACCGCGCGGGAGTACAGAAACGGCGCGAACAGCCGGTTGGGACGATAGTCCATCCTGCGGGTAGCGATCCGGGCGCGCGCCATACCGCGGGCAAACGGCGCCATCGCGTGGGCGCGCGCGGTGTGAAAGTGAACGACATCGTAGCCCTCCCGGGCGAGGATGCTCCGAAGGCGCATCCCTCCCGCGAAGTCCACCGAGTTGCGCAGTCGCAAACCGTGGCAGCGGATGCCTTCGGCCGCGGCGCGCTCGAAAAGTTTTCCGGCCGGATCGCAGATCAGCTCTGCGCGATGTCCCATCCGCAGCAGCTCCCGCGTGAGCCCGAGGACTTGCGACTCCCCGCCCGCGAACTCGCGTTCGGGATCGACCCCTGCAACGCGCAGCGGCATCGCGGTCCAATCGGTCGCGAGACGCTCGCGATCGTTATACGCCTCCGGGTCAGGCATCAGCGGGTCGTCAATCCCAGAACCGGTAATACAGAATCGCAAGGGTGGCTGCGATCCCGTCGCGCCAGCCGATCTTCTTGCCTTCTTCGTAGGATCTGCCGGAGTACGAAATTCCCACTTCGTAGATCCGCCATTTGGCGCGCGAGGCCTTGGCAGTGATTTCCGGTTCGAAGGTGAATCGGTCGGCGGAAAGCTTGAGCTGCATGAGTTTGTCGCGCGCGAACCCCTTCATCCCGGTCTCCATGTCGGTCAGGTTCAAATCGGTGATCGCGTTCGACAGCAGCGTGATGAACCGGTTACCGAGGTAATGCCAGAAAAACAGCACTCGATGGGGTCCGCCCAAAAAGCGCGAGCCATAGAC
>JBKPEA010000098.1:0-11481 GCA_046728175.1 Thermodesulfobacteriota bacterium
AGCGCTCGGTCGCGGGCTTCATCGATGAACTCGAACGCTGCGAAGCGCTCGGCGTGCCCTACCTGGTGGCGCATCCCGGCTCGCACGTCGGCTCCGGCGAGAAGGCAGGCATCCGCACGATCGCCAAATCGCTGGATGAAGTGCACACCGCGTGCAGGGGCTTCGAGACGCAGGTCGCGCTGGAAATCACCGCCGGACAGGGAAGCAACCTGGGCTATTCGTTTGGTCAGATGGCCCAGATTTTCCATGCGGTGCACCAAAGCGAACGCCTGCGGCTATGCTTCGATACCGAGCACGCATTCGCGGCCGGGTATGACCTGCGCGATGACCAGGGTTATGCACAGACCATGGGCGAACTTGATGAATGTATCGGCGTGGACAAGGTGGTAGCTTTTCACCTCAATGATTCGCTCAAGCCGTTCCACTCCCGTGTTGATCGGCATGAGCATATCGGCAAGGGCCATCTTGGAGTGGAGGCATTCCGGCGGGTGCTGAACGATCCACGTTTCGCGGGGATTCCGATGTGTCTGGAAACCCCAAAAGGACCGGACTGCAAGGAAGACATCGAAAACCTCACGATGCTGAGAAGCCTGTTCAAGTAGAGAATCTCCAACCCATGCCGAAACGAATCCTTACCGGCGACCGACCCACCGCCCCGCTCCACCTCGGGCACTACGTCGGTTCTCTTCAGAACCGCGTGCGCCTGCAGGACGAATACGACACCTTCGTCCTGATCGCGGACATCCAGGCGCTCACTGACAACTTCGAGCGGCCCGAAATGCTCGAGGCGAACGTGTTCGAAGTGGCGCTCGACTATCTTGCGGTCGGGCTGGACCCCCACAAGGTCAAGATCGTCGTACAATCAATGGTGCCAGAGCTCACGGAACTCACCATCTATTTCATGAACCTGGTCACCGTCGCCACCCTCGAGCGCAACCCGACCCTCAAGGAGGAAATCAAGCAACGCAACTTCACCAAGGGGATTCCGGTCGGATTCTGGAGCTACCCGATATCCCAGGCCGCGGACATCACCATCTTCAAAGCCGACCTGGTGCCGGTGGGCGAGGACCAGCTTCCGATGATCGAGCAAACCCGGGAGATTGTGCGACGCTTCAACCGCCTCTACAAAAAGATTCTCATCGAGCCGCGCGCGATGCTCGGCAAGATTCCACGCCTGCCCGGCACGGATGGGGGCGCCAAGATGTCAAAGTCGCTGGGCAACTGCATCTACCTTGGAGATTCGCCCGAGCAGGTGCGCAAGCGCGTCATGTCGATGTTCACCGACCCGACCCGAATCCATCCTACCGATCCCGGCCACGTAGAGGGCAACCCGGTCTTCACCTATCACGAGGTGTTCAACCCCGATAAGGCCGAAGTCGAGGACCTGAAGGAGCGCTATCGCAAGGGGACCGTCGGCGACGTCGAAGTAAAGGAAAGATTGTTCAAAGCCCTCACTGCCTTCCTCGATCCAATCCGCGCATGCCGCGCCGAATTCGCAGCCAAGCCACGACTCGTGCGCGAAATCATCATCGAGGGAACGCGCCAAGGCCGTGCGGTCGCCCAGCAGACCATGGACGAAGTCCGCTCCGCGATGAAAATCAAGTATGCGCTCGATTAATTTCCCCGATCAGCACCTGACACCCGACAGACCAAAGGTCGAAGCGAGGCGCCACACGGTCGTAAGCAACCACCGCAGTTGCCAGCCCGCATTTAGGGAGTGGCCTGCTCGACGTAGGCCGACAAATTCGTCGAGGGTACCCTACTCGAACAGGTCCGATCGGTAAGGAGCCGCGCGGGGGTGATGCCCGCGCGGCTCTCATCGGTCGAGAACAGTTCGCTGAATTATTCTGGAGTGCTCTTGGCAGGCTTGTTGGTGTTGAATTTCAGGTTCAATGCCGCGACCCCGGCGGCGACGTTTAGCCCGTTTTGTCCTTCAATCGAGACCGGCTGCAATGCGATCGAGTGGTTGAAGCCACCGACCAGCACGTTGGCGCCGGCTCCTACCCCCACTGCCGCACTCGCGGTAGCTCCGGCATAGGTGCCGGCCAGCGCGCCCTGACCCAGGTTGGTCGTGGGTGCCAACACCGCCCAGATCATGACTGCCGACGATAGATAGCCGATGTCAGCGCCGAACTTGGTGATGGAACCTGTGTAAAATTCGGTATAGCCAGGCTGCATCGCATAGGAGCAGTGCATGTCACGCGACGAACCGAAGATAATCCCCCATCCCGATGATACGTGACAAGTCAGATAACCGGCGCGTACCGCGGCCCTCTGTCCGCCTCCTCCACCCTCCTCCTGAGCGCGCGCCTGCGGCGTGGCCAAAGCGCTTAGCGCCAGAGCCAACGCAAGGACAACAACTACCTTCCCACTAGAAACCTTCATAGTTCCTCCTTATTTTGAAGCCATCCACCGGATCCATGGTGTGCTTTGGCCACAGGAGGGATTACCAAGAAATTTGTTTTACGTCCACTGGTACCGGCGAAAATGTGCACGCCCCGCCTACCAAAGCGACAATAAAAGCCGCTTTTGTGGTTGTAGCCGAAGATGCATGACCAAGCGGATGCCGAAGTCGATTGAGCAGTTGCTTGGAAGTCGAAAAGCGTCTGAAATTCGCGGCATTTTGGGCGACTGCCGGCACGCGCCCTAGCCCCCGTATCGCCGCGCCAAGTCACGTCGTAGGGACTCGGCGAAATCGAGACCCAACAGTCGTCGCAGCTTGGGGGTCGCTCGCTCCATTACCTCGTCAGGGACGGTCGCGATGCCCGGTTCCATGGGCCGTATGACCTTCAAGCCATAATTGATGAGCATCGACACCCTCGGCATTTCGCTGCGGTTGCGGGAGGTGTCATGCCACAGCAACCCGTGTGACACGATGGCGCTGCCGCTCGATCCGGTGACCACGATCGCTTCTTTGGCAAATGTCGCCGCGTCCGGTGGAATGCCCCGACGTTGGCTTCCAGGGACGACGAGGGTCGCGCCATTATCTTCGGTGAAGTCCTGCATCATCCAGATGACCTGGAGCATCAGCGCAGGGCGGACCGCGAAGGGAGCCCGCATCGCCCAATAGGGGTAATCGATATGCGCGCCCATCTCCCGTGCTCCCGGTTCGAGAATTCGGGCGGCATAGGAGCTGAGCGCCAGATCGTCGCCGAGCAGTGCTTCGCCTATTTCCATAACGGCGGGATGTTGCACGAGGCGCTCAAAGATCTCACCGCGGTGCAGCAAACTGCCGACCGTACGCTGGCCGGTGGCGAGATTGCGGGCGGGCAGGCCCTTGACCAATGGCGTGTCGGAGCATGCGAGCAAAATCTCGCGCGCCTTCGCCGCGTCGCTCGACGGAATCAGATTCGGCAGGATCGCGTAGCCGTTTCCGTCGTTGAGTTCGGCGACGATCTGTGCGGGTGTAGCCACCGTCAGTACGCCTTCGCGAAAAATGCGCGTTCCGACGCGGGCTCTCCGCATACGATGCATACGCCCGCCGGGTGGTTCTGGTTGAATGGAATGGCTCGGCAGGTGGCGCGCGTTTCCTCCCGAATCCGGGTTTCGCAATCGGGATTACCGCACCAGAAGATGCTGGCGAAGCCGCCACCGCCCTCGCCCTCCATCTGCTTTTTCAGCTCCGCGTAGCGATCAAACTCTCGAGTTTGCCGCTGCATCGTGGCCAAGGCCTGCTGGTAGAGGCTCTGTTTAATCTCGCCGAGCAGAATGTTGGCGCGGGCCGCCGCTTCGGCAATGAGGGCAGTCGACTTCGCCGCAGGCCCTTTGAGATCGCGCCGGGCAAACACGACCTGGCCGGCCGCTACATCGCGGGGGCCGATTTCGATTCTGAGCGGAACCCCGCGCATCTCCCAGTCGTTGAACTTAAAGCCCGGGGAAACTCCGTCACGGGTATCGAGCCGGGCGCGAATTCCGGCCTTTTCCAGCGATTCGAGAATCCCCTTCGCCGCGGTCAGCACCGTGGCGCCTTCTTCCGGTTTTCGCGAAATCGGCACGATCACCACCTGAGTGGCCGCGACCGTGGGCGGGAGGCGAAGGCCCTGATCGTCGCCGTGCGCCATGATGATTGCGCCGAGCAGGCGCGTGGATACTCCCCAGCTCGTCTGCCACGCGTACTGAAGCTGGTTCTGCTCGTCGAGGTATTTGATTTCAAAGGCCTTGGCAAAGTTCTGTCCCAGAAAGTGCGAGGTGCCGCACTGTAACGCCCGCCCATCGCCCATCAAACCCTCGATCGCGTAGGTCTCTTCCGCTCCTGGAAACCGCTCGGCCGCGCTTTTGCGTCCCACCAACAGTGGTATCGCCAGAAAATCCTCGACGAACGATCGATAAAGCTCGAGAATCGCGAGCGTCTCGCGCTGCGCCTCCTCCTTGGTGGCGTGAGCGGTATGTCCCTCCTGCCACAGAAACTCGGTGGTACGCAGAAAAATCCGCGTCCGCATCTCCCATCGCACAACGTTGCACCACTGATTCACCATCAGGGGCAGATCGCGATAGGAGTGAATCCATTGCCCAAACATGTGGTTGATGATGGTTTCCGAGGTGGGTCGCACGATGAGTGGTTCTTCGAGTTCCTGGCCGCCGCCGTGCGTGACCGCCGCCACTTCCGGAGCGAAACCCTCGACGTGCTGTGCTTCCTTGCGCAGAAAGCTCTGCGGAATGAACAGTGGGAAGTAGGCGTTACGCGCGCCGGTCTGCTTGATGCGTCGGTCCAGTTCGTCGCTCAGCGACTCCCAGATTGCAAACCCGTCCGGCCGAAACACGATACAACCGCGCACCGGCGAGTAATCCGCCAATTCAGCACGCAGGACGATGTCGTTGTACCAGGCGGCGAAATCCTGGCTGCGGGGTGTTACTTTGCGTTCATCCTTGTCGGGCATCGGACCGGTGCTATCCTCGCGAGGTCGTCAGGCGTCCAAGTCTCCGGCTAATATCGACATGAATCAATCGCCATCGGGCGCTGGGAAGAACTACTATGCGACTTAGGCTGGTGCGGGTCTGGGTGATCTGCGTTATCGCGGCGGTCGCCATCGGGACGGGGATTGCGGCGGCCCAGCAACCCCGCACGATCGTGGTATCGGGAAATGGGGAGGTGTCGGCACGCCCCGATATGGCCAACTTGAGTTTCGCGATTGAAACCCACGCCAAGAGCGCGACAGAGGCGGCATCGCGTAACGCCGCGCTGGCGCAGAAAGTCACCGACGCGCTCAAAGCGAAGCTGGGCGACAAGGGCAAGGTGTCCACCGGCGGATACTCGCTTTCGCCCGAGTACGAGCAGCACCAAGGACGCCCGGATACAGCAACCATCGTGGGCTACAGCGCGCAAAATTCCATCGCGGTCGAGACGCCCGCTATGAATCTGCTTGGTGAACTCATCGATGCCGCGATCGGCGCGGGCGCCAACCGGGCCAATTCACTCAACTTTAGCCTGAAGAATGACACCAAGCCCCGCGCCGATGCACTCGCAAATGCATCCCACGACGCGCAGCAGCAGGCTCAGGCGCTGGCCGCGTCGCTGAACGTGAAACTCGGGCGCATTATCACCGCGTCGACGGAAGGTGCGCCGCGTCCGGTCCCGCTGGGAAGAAGCTTTGCGCCGGCGGCGATGGCGACCTTCAAGACTCCGGTCGAGGCGGGTGACATTACGGTTTCCTCCACCGTGTACCTCACCTACGAGATTGAATGACGGTTTAGGCCTCGCTTAACTTCTCACATGCTCAAGCCCGGAGAACCCGTTCCGCCCCTTGATTTGCCGGCCCTGATCGACGGCCGCAGTGGCCGCGTCACGCTGGCGGGAATCAGTTCCGAGCTCGTGGTGTTGTTCTTTTACCCGCGTGACTTCTCCTTCATTTGTCCGACCGAGGTGACCGGGTTCGGCAAGGCGTTGAGCCTTTTTGCCGCGGAGAAGACTGCCGTGCTGGGCGCGAGTGTCGATGATATAGAGAGCCATCGCCGCTGGGCCGCGGAACTTGGTGGTGTTCCCTATCCCCTGCTGGCCGACCAGGGAGGAGAATTCGCCAAAGCCTGCGGCGTGTTCGATGAAGGGGAGCAGGTCGCGATGCGCGCTACCTTTCTACTCGATAAGAAGCGTACCGTGATCTTTGCACAGGCCTGTCCCATCAATGTCGGCCGCAGTGTGGATGAAACGCTGCGCATCGTGCGCGCGTACCGTAGCGGCCGCCTCTGCCCGGCGGAGTGGAAACCGGGCTATGGGTTCGGCCCCAGCGACGGAAAGTACTGACGGCTCTTGGCGGTTCCCGATCCAGCAGAAAAACGGCGCCTCTTTGAACGCCTCTCGAGCGTTCGCGAAATCGTATTCGGAATGCAGGATGGCGTCCTCACTACCGCGGGAGTGCTGGCAGGATTGAGCGGCGCCGTTGCGAACCATTCGCAGGTGGTACTGGCCGCGCTTGCTTCGACCGCCGCGGGTGCACTGTCGATGGGTGCGGGAGCCTATCTCGGGACGAATGCGGAAACCGAGGTGCTACAGAGCGAATTAGCCCGGGCGCGGACCGATATCGAGCGCCGGCCCTACCTGGTGCAGGAGGCGCTCCTGGAGCAGCTCGAAAAAGAAGGGCTCTCGCGCGAAGCGGGCTATCGGGTAGTGCGTCTGCTAAGCAGCTCGCCGCAAACCCTCATCTCCACCGCCGAGCAAAAGATCTTTGGCCTCAGCAGAGGCATGCTGGCCAACGCCGCCGTCGACGGGCTGGTGATGGGCGTCGCGTTCGCGGTCGGTGCCCTGATCCCGCTGCTTCCTTACCTGCTTATTTCATCCACGCGACCCGCCCTCATTGCCGCGCTCGGCGCGACCGCGGTCGTGCTGTTCGGCGTGGGATACTTCGAAGGATGGCTGGCGCGCAAAACTCGCTGGCGTTCCGGGTTGCGGTTCCTGCTCATCGCGCTGGCCGCCGCAGCCGTAGGCTACCTCATCGGTCTCGCCATCTCGCCGTTGGGCGGTACCGCGGGATGACCTCCTACTCATCGCTTGCGGCTTACCTGGCGCACTGGCGTGCTCTGCAACGAGAACAGCAGAAGAATCCCGCTCCGGCCAACTCGCCCGTCTTGGCGGAGATGAATCGCGTCGTGCAGCAGGTCCTTGGCGAAGAAGCCCGCTATCTAACGGAAGAGCCGGCGGACTCCGCCGCTCGCCGCCACCGGGATCGTGCCCAAGCAAGACTGCACCGCGAGTTAATCGCGCGCGCCACTATCTCGGAATAATCAATGTTCGCTTTTCTGGTACGGCGAATCGTGTTTGGCATCGCGGTGCTGATCGGAACCTCGATCATCACTTTTGCTATCGCATTCGTGATCCCCGCCGATCCGGCGGTCACCATGGCGGGAGCGAAAGCCGACCCACAGACCCTTGCGACCATTCGCCACGAGCTCGGCCTGGACCTACCCGTTTATCTTCAGTACGCACGGTACCTCGACCGCGCTCTACACGGCGATCTTGGCCGCTCCTACGTTCGCCGTGACAGCGTCGCGCATCTGATCGCGAGCCGCTTCCCGGCGACCGCGCTGCTCGCGCTCACCGCAATGGTGGTGTCGTTGGTCCTGGGCGTGTTGCTCGGCTGTATCGCCACGGCGTATCGCGGTGAAGCGACCGATAACGCTCTGCTGGTTTTCTCGCTGGCGCTGGTTTCGATGCCGGTTTTTTGGCTTGGAACCATGTTGCTCATCGCGGGTGGCTTGTACTTGCGTTCGTTTCCATTGGGCGGATTTTCCGGACCATCAAGCCTGGTGCTGCCCACGCTCACGCTCGCACTAGGCTCGGCCGGGTACTATTCACGCATCCTGCACACCAATCTTTCCGAGGCTATGGATCAGGAGTACGTCCGCACCGCGCGGGGCAAGGGTCTCTCCCGCGCACGGGCGATGATGCAGCATGCGATGGCTAACGCGCTGCTGCCGCTCGTCACTCTCGCCGGGCTCGATCTCGCCGGGTTGCTCTCGGGCGTGGTGCTCACGGAAACGGTCTTCAACTGGCCGGGCATCGGCAGGCTCGCCTACGAAGCGATCTTCAACCTCGATATTCCGCTGATCATGGGAACCGTGCTGTTTTCGGCTTTTCTGATTGTAGTCGCCAACCTGGGCGTGGACGTACTCTACGCGTGGCTGGATCCACGCATCCGGCTGTCTGAGGCGGGATGAACGCGCGCCGGTTTGGCAAGCTCGAGATAGTCGGCGGCGCCATGGTTCTCGGCCTGGTCGTGGTCGCGATTTTTGCGCCGCTGCTGGCGCCCCACGATCCAACGCGCGCGGTAGCGGCGACCTATGGCGACCCCGGGGCACCGTCGCTCGCCTTTCCGATGGGCACCGATCAGCTCGGCCGCGACGTCCTCTCGCGAATCATCTATGGCGCACGAATTTCGCTCACGGTGGGGGTCGCGGCCATGGCAGTCACGATTTCCATCGGTGTCCTGATCGGTCTGGTCTCGGGATTTTTCGGCGGCGCGGTCGATCTGACCCTGATGCGTTTTACCGACGTGATGCTGACCCTCCCCGCCCTGCTGCTGGCGATGGCGTTCGTGGCGGTGCTCCGCCCAAGCCTGCTCACGATCCTGCTGGTTATCGGCCTGGTATCGTGGACCCAGGTCGCGCGCGTGGTGCGGGCGGAGACGCTATCGATGTCCAAGCGCGATTTCGTGCTCGCGGCGCGGGCGCTCGGCGGGCATCCCGGGCGGCTCATCGCGCGCCACGTGCTGCCGAACGTCTTGCCGGTAGTGGTGGTCATGGCCGCACTCGGCACCTCCAATACGCTGCTGCTGGACGCGGCTCTGAGCTTCCTCGGGCTCGGCGTGCCGCCGCCGACGCCGACGTGGGGACGCATGATAGAAGAGGCCACGATTTATTTCCGCACCGCTCCGTGGCTGGCCACCTTTCCGGGTCTGGCTATTTTCTATGCCGTGCTAGGATTCAATCTGCTCGGCTATGGGGTATTGCGGACCCGTACTCAATGATCCGTACCTGGCATAGGCGGGCGCTATTCGCCCTTGCGATCGCGGCACCCGTCGCGCTCTTCCTTTTCGGATGCGGCAGGGGCGGTGGTGAAGTGAGTTTGCCGCACGGCGCTGCGGTCCTGCGTATCGCCGATGCCGACGATGTACCCACGCTCGATCCGGCCGCCGGCTACGACACCGAGTCGTGGACCTTCGAACAGGCAATCTTCGATACCCTGGTTCGCTACGGCGATGACAACGTCGACCTTGAGCCGGATCTCGCAACCGCCTGGGAATCGTCCCCCGACGCCACGACGTTTATCTTTCACCTGCGCCGCGACGCACGTTTTTCGAATGGCCGTGCCGTGACCAGCGACGACTTTCGTTACGGAATCGAACGCGTACTCGATCCGGCGACCAACTCGAGAGGCATGGAATACTACCGTGGCATCGTCGGGAGCGCGGATTTCGCGGGGCATCGCGCGGCACACGTGCGCGGAATCGAAACCCCGGATGCGTTTACGATCGTGTTCCATCTCGATTCGCCGGATCCAATTTTCGTTCACAAACTGACCATGCCATTTGCGTCCGCGGTTCCGCGCGAAGTCGCACAAAAGTGGGGCGACGATTTCTCGCATCACGTGGTCGGCAGCGGTGCCTTCATGCTCCAGCAGTGGCTGGGCGGAGAGCGGCTCGTGCTGGTGCGCAACCCTTATTGCTTCCAGAAAGGACAGCCCCGGCTCGATGCGATCGTCGATTCGCTCGGTGTCACGCCCGAGTTGCAGTGGCTGCGCTACGAAGCCGGCGACCTCGATGCGGTAACCGAGATTCCACCCGCCGAGTTTCCCTACGTCATGAAGACCCCGCGGCTGCGCGCCTTGACCCAGAAAAAAACCACCGTGACGACGCGGTATCTCGGGATGAACTGCCAAATGTGGCCGTTCACCGACGTGCGGGTGCGCCAGGCCATCGACTACGGAATCGACCGCGACAAGCTCGTGGCGCTGCTCAACGGCCGCGGCGTGGCGGCAACCGGGGTGCTGCCCCCCAACCTGCCCGGATTCGACGCGAGCCTGAAAGGCTACTCGTACGATCCGGAGCGTGCGCGGGCGCTGCTGGAAGAAGCGCACCTCGCGGCCGGCTTCACTTTCGAATTGTGGATGCGGGCGGACACGACCATGTCGATGCTGGGTCAGTCGATTCAGCAGGACCTGGCGCTGGTCGGGCTGCACGTGGAAATCAAACCGGTGGCGTGGGGGCCGTTTCTCGAAGCGATTCGCGATCCCCACACGGTGCAAGCCTTCCTGTCCGGATGGGAGGCCGATTTTCCGGACCCGCAGAATTTTCTGGGGGTCCTGCTCTCGCGCGACCAGTGGCGCGCCAACAACGACGCCTTCTACTATAACCCGCGATTCCAGGCGTTCATCGATCGTGCCGCGGACGAGACCGACTTCAAGGTTCGTTACCAGCTCTACAATCAGGCGGAAAGAATCGTGGTCGCCGATGCGCCATGGGCATTTCTCTACTACCCGGTGGTTTATGTGATCACCCAGCCGTGGGTCCACGACTATACGCTCAATCCCATGCGTCCGACGCGTTTCGAGCGGGTCTGGGTTTCGAAGCACTAACGCCCGGACGCAACAAGAAGGGAGGCGCGGTTTAGATGGCGGTGGTTTTGATTACGGGCTGCAGCTCGGGAATCGGAAAATACACGGCGCTGGAGATGGCCCGCCGCGGACACCGCGTCTTTGCCTCGATGCGCAATCTCGAAAATGCTCGCTTCCTCCACGCGGATGCCGAAAAAGCCCAGCTGACCCTCCAGGTTCTCCAGCTCGATGTCACCGATCCAGCTTCCGTGACCGATGCCGTGCAGCAAGTGCTCAAGCAGGCGGGCGCCATCGAGGTACTCGTCAACAACGCGGGAGTAGGGAGTATCGGAGCGGTGGAGGATTACACCGACGAGGAAATCCGTTACGTCTTCGAAACGAATTTCTTCGGCGCAGTGCGCACCACCCGTGCAGTGCTGCCCGCCATGCGTGCGCGACGATCAGGCACAATCATCATGATGAGTTCTATATCTGGGCTGCGCACGTTTCCGTTCTCCTCGGTCTACTCGGCCAGCAAATTCGCCCTGGAAGCCATCAGCAACGGTCTGCGCTACGAGCTGAGGCCGTTCGGGATCCGCGTCGTGCTCATCGAGCCGGGCAACTTCCGGACCCGCGTTTAAATATGCACTTTCCAAGGCGCATCATACAGGGCTCGGGGGAGGTGACCAGCGACCCGCTGTACGTAACGCTCTTGGCGCGTCGCCTGCCCTCGTTTCCGGCTTTTCCACTGGGAGACACGCACGAGATCGCCAGATTGGCGGCGGATGTTGCGGAAGCGGATGAGCCGAAAGCGCGTTACCCTATTGGCGAAGACGCTCAGCACTTTAGGCGGCTCGACAGGTAGACCTGTGATAGACATGGATCGGATCTAGACCGTTCGCTGAGATACGTTTCTGAACGGTCGGATCGGCGGTCTCGGGGGAATCAGCGCGCACAAC
>JBKPEA010000099.1:0-16268 GCA_046728175.1 Thermodesulfobacteriota bacterium
GTTCTGAACCGGCTCGGCGAAGTCCTAGGTCTGGAGCGCTCAGAGCTGCTGATGCTTGCCTATCCCGAAACGCGCGAGATGGTTGATGGTGGCCGCGTACACGGTAATCAGAAGCGGCACACAGCGTGGAGGGAATTCTCCGAAAATCGAACGCTGCTTCGGAAGTATCGCCTCACCCGAGACGAGTTGAGCACTCTCAAGCGCATCAACACGTTGGGCAAGGTGGGTAGCCCGCGTGACTTCCTATTCGTGCTGATGGCTATCAGGCAGGCGCTCTCGAAAGAGAGCCGCTAAATCATTTCGCACGCACCCGGTTGTGGATCATGGTCGGGCGCGATACTTGCGCGGCGACACGCCGTACTCGGCACCAAAGCTGCGGATGAAGTTCGAAAGATCCGCGAAGCCCGCCTCGAGCGCGATCTCGGTAACCGGAGAGCGACTGGTTGCCAACCTGTGGGCGGCATCGCGCAGCTGTGTGCGCAACACCCACTGATGCGGTGTAACGCCAGTCACGGATTTGAATGCGCGTAGGAAATGGTAACGGCTCAAGCCGGCCATGCGAGCGAGATCTTCCAGCCGCGGAGACTGGACCGCGCCCGACTCGAGGTGCCGCAACACTTCCGCAATGCGCGTCTCGGTGCGCTTTGTCCCAGGCATTGGTGCAAGG
Source organism: Thermodesulfobacteriota bacterium (assembly GCA_046728175.1). Classification (GTDB taxonomy): domain Bacteria; phylum Desulfobacterota; class Binatia; order Binatales; family Binataceae; genus JAFAHS01. The sequence continues at coordinate 668 of JBKPEA010000099.1, forward strand.
TGTACGTCCCGGCAGATCCGGAGAGCACTGCCGGCGAATTCCAGAGCGAGTTCCTCGAAGGAGTCCTGTATCTGTATCGCGGTCACCGCGCGGGCAGTCAGCTGCGCGGTCGCGCGCAAGGGCGGCAGGCGATCAGAGCTAAAATGCGCTTTCGACACTCCGGAATCGCGCGCAACTTCCTCGAACAGCGCCGGATCGAATTGAAAGGACAGGCAGCGGTCACCCTCGCCATGTTCGTGCGAGCATTGGTAGGTGTGACCCACGTTTCCTAGCAGCAAGGCGCCCGGCGACATCAGCAAAGACCCCTTGGCGCTTCGATAAGAGAAGGTTCCGGACAGCACCAGTGAGATCGCGACCGACCAATACCGCTCCTCGATAGAAGGGTCGTCCGGACCCGAGGTGCAGAGTACTTCGACCACTCGCCAGCCCTCGCCACCGGCCAGCACACGGTTTTGTGCCGAGCCGGGTTCCCCTCGCAGTGCCTTGCGCTTCAGGGCCGCCACAAGTGGTTCATGAGACGATGTTATTTTGGGCAACAAGTTCTTGAAATCTTCCGACCAGTTTGGTCACAGACAGCCTAGCAATCTTCGCACAGTAGATTTCAGCGAATCCAGAAGTCATTGGATTGGTTGCCGCAATTCATCGCGAAGGTGGGCGCGATGGAACCACTGGAAGCGCCTCTCGGAAAGCTGGTACACAAGCGGGCAAGGAAAGCGGCGCAGCGCCATTCTGGTAAATCAGCGATCGCGCCGTCGGCTTCTTGGCCAGCCTCCGGGACGCAGACATGCCCAGCCGAACACATCAGTTCTACGCCATCGCGTTCGTGGAGAACCTGGCGCTCAAGGGATTGACGATCCACTACCCGGAGGCGCGGGTGTCCCCTCATGAGCTCTACCTTCCGATCGACGAGGGCGCGGGCGTTTATATCTATCCATTCGGTGCAATGGTATTTCACAACGTGCCAGCGCAGAGACGCGATCTGGAACTTACCCGGCTGGAGCAAGCTCACCCGGGGCTCAGAGCCCAGATCGTGCGTGAAGACTACTCTCTAACTGAAGATCCGGATTCCGTGGTCGGACTTACTAACGGCAACTTGCGCGTGGACAAGCTGACCACAGCGCGCGCCGGAGTGGTCGCGCTGACCGTAGCGCAAAGCGCGGCAATGGAATACTACGAGCAGGTCGTGGAGTCGCTGTTCGTACGCACGGGCAGGATGGTCGAGCGGATGGAAGCACGGGGGACCGTCCCCTTTCGCACCAGGCCGCTGGTGCGTTTTATCGGAGAGGCGATCCTGAACCGCAATGAGGTTCTGTCGGTGCTGCACTTGCTCGACAAGCCCGACGCAACCTGGGAAGACAGCGCGATGGATCGCATCTACGACGACCTGCGTACCGAGTTCGACCTGGCCGACCGTTACGCGGCGCTAGAACTCAAGCTACGCAGTGTACAGGAAGCACTGGAGCTGGTCGTCGATGTCGCCCGCGACCGCAGGCTGCTGCTACTGGAAGTCGCGGTCGCCATTTTGATCCTCGTGGAAATTCTGCTTCCGCTGTTTCATATCTACTCGCTGGCGGCTCTCCCATGACGATCTTTCACCTGGACACACGCAGTCGACGCCTGGTCGCCGCAATTCTTTCGGATGCCATGATTTCGATTGTCGCGGGCCTGCATCCGTGGTGGCCAGTCGCATGGATCGCGGCGACCCCTTTGCTTGCGGCGGCATTCACCGCCTCACCCCTCGAGGCAGCCGGACTCGCAGTGCTGACAGCAGTTGTCGGATGCCTCAGCACGACCGGATATTACCTCGAAGTCGCCGGACCAATAGTTGCTCTATTGGCGCCCGCAGCCGGGCCGTGGAACTGGTCGTGGCCGTCATGCTAGCACGACGGGCAGTAGTTCAATGGCGACATTGGCTTTCGATTTTTGTGTATCCGGCGCTGACTGCCGGCTTCGATATGCTGGAGAGCTCGTTTTCCGGTCATGGTTCAGCCGCGAGCTTCGCTCAAAGCCAGATGAACGCTATCGCCGTCATCCAAATTGCCGCGCTCGCGGGGACCAGCGGTGTGGTGTTCACAGTGAACCTGTTCGCGTCGACGCTGGCCGTGGCGTGGTACCAAGGCTCCGGATGGGGTCAGTTTCGGACTGGCTACACGGTCGCGGGACTACTGGTCTTTGGGGCGCTGGCCTTCGGCGTCATCGTGTCGTCACCGCACCGAGCCAACGGCGGGTTTCGATTGGACTGGTCGTGGTCGACACACCGGTCAAAGTTCAAGCCGACTCGATCGACACAACGCCCTGCACCACATACAAAAGCGCTATCGACGACGTGGCCAGACGCGGTGCACGCATCGTGGTGTTGCCCGAAAAGATCGCTCCTCTGAGCCGGCCGAGGCATCTCCTTTGCGCCGGGCTCTGGCGGCCGTCGCTAAATCGGACCAGGTCTACTTACTAGTCGGGGTAACCGTCACAGCCCCGGATCGCAAAGAGAATCGCGCGTGGCTGTTGAATCCCTCCCGGGCGACCGAGGCCGATTATTCCAAACGGCACCTGGTTCCGGGCTTTGAGGATGCGTTCGTTCCGGGACGCGTGAAGATGATTCGAATCCTGCACGGGACGCTGACCGGAATCGCGATCTGCAAAGACATGGATTTTCCGAGGCTGGGACGCGAATACAGCAGAAAAGATGTGCGGCTGATGCTGGTACCCGCGTGGGACTTCGGCAGAGATGACTGGCAGCATTCCCGAGTTGCGATTCTGCGCGGAGTTGAAGACGGTTACTCGATCGCGCGCGCCGCGAAAGATGGATTTCTCACCCTGAGCGACTCCTATGGTCGAGTGCTTTACCAGGCGCCGAGTTCGAATCGTCCCTTTGCAAGCCTGGTCGCTAAGGTTCCGGTGGGGGACCGGTGAGACGCTCTACACTTTGCTCGGCAACACGTTCGGCTGGCTTGCCCTGGTACTGGGCGTCGTGTTGGGTGTGGTCGCTCCGGCCATGGCCACTAGGCGGGGAAAGGCGGGCCGCGGAGGATAAAGAAGAGTTCTAGGCCTGCTCCCAGGATGAGGTTTGCAAGCAGGCAACGCGAAAAGGTGCCTCGCTCCTGCTCGGGCGGAAATATGCCGATAGTTATGGATCGTGAGCGGTGATCTCCGCAGCTACCGCCCATTACGTCAATGCCCGCCACCCCAACTTCAAAGCGGAGTTGTTGCTCGCCGTAGTGCCGCCACGTCTCGCCGTCCACTCCACTCCCGCCGCGGCCTCGCGCTTCAGCGCGAGATACGTCGTGCGCAGGGTGTGCAGGTCGTAGATGTGATGCAGGAGCGCAGTGAACCGCATCCTCCTATCTCTGGCTGCCGCCAGACGTACCCGCTCCAGCGCACTGGGCGCGCCTGGCCGGCCCTGGGTCCGGGGCGCGTTTTGCTTGAGCGGATTCCCTTTGGCCGGTCCTCTTCCCTCCATCTCCTCCGCCGCCAGTTGCCCGGCATTGTTCGGAGACTTCAGCGGTACTACAGGACCGTCCGACTTCCCGTGCTCGTTCATCGTCGGCGTGTGTCCTTGGACTTCCCGACGCGGCCCGCACCTCCAACAGGTGCGGGCGAGCACAGGTCGGGTAGGACAATGGCGCGGACCGGGCTTCGAATGATGCCGACGTTTCCATTGTCCCCCCTAAGATTCCGTACGGCGGGTTTTCCCCAGTACGGCTCCAAGGCTGGCGTTTTCAGACAGGGCCTCCCGAAATCCCGGCCGGTCAAGCCTGCTCCCGGCGTACCCGTCACGAGACCCCGGTTTGCCTCCATCCTTCGTGCTCGCTACTCGCAGCGATTCTGCCGCCGTTCGGTGCCGTCGGCCTCCTGCGTTGCCAAGCACCACCATGCGAGCGACTGCTGCCGCTCTACCCCAGGGGGCCCTCGCTCCGGTCCGGGTTATGTTGTCCCGGTCCATCACCGCTTAGCCGGCCCCATCCGCCCTACTCGCCGGCACATCGCAGCTTCGCCGCACGGCGGCTTATATGCGATGCCTTCGCTGTGCGGGAGCGCCTAGGCGACCCGCGAGTGGTTCCGCGCTTTCACTGCCATTCTTTCCCAGCATGTCGCTCTCAATGTCCCCGGGGAGGCTGTCGCTGCATATACCCAGTTCCTTCGCGATTAGCGCGCTGACCTTCGCCGAGAGGTCCCAACGGCTCGGCCACTCCCGATGTCAACCATTTCGAGGCATACCGATTCGCTTTCGCTACAACCTGCTGAGTTGCTCGCCTCCCTTGCGGAAGCTTTTACTTCCGGGCTTTCGACGGTTCGGTCGCCCTCTCCGCCGCCGGATATGACTACGGTGTCAACTGGGCCATCTCCACCGACGGGACTCTCACCCGCTAGAATGGCAGCTAAGCATCGCTGCACGACCTCCCGGTTCTCGTGCGAGATGTTTCCGTACGTGCACGGGGTCTCTGACCGCGCGGGACCCGAACGCATCTCGCGATGGCGATGCGTTCGGTGTGGCCTTCCGCTTCTCCTTACAGCGTCGGCATCCCGAAGAAACGTTCTTTCGCGGCTGAATACCCGGCCCGCACGTACCCCTGTCAACGCTTCGACGCTTTCCTCGCGAGAAGCTCCGCATGACTCGGGGCCGTCATGGGTCGCTGGCCCTTTAACGTGTGACTCTTTCATTCACAACACCTAGCCGGTTTAGCCCGGCGCACAAGGAGACATCCCCATGGAACGCAGGCGCCGGTAAGCGCGCACACCTCGCCTTTCCCACGGTAGTGCAAGCTTAACGCGAAAACGTGCCCCACTCCGGTAGCGGATCGTTTCTCGCAACCGCAAGGGCCAGCAGCTCTCCCGCCCGCACACTCATTGCGACGCCATGTCCGGAGTACGCACCGGCCACAAGCATATGTCGTTGGTTCGGAGCGCAGGTCAGGATCGGTCTGTGATCTTCGGTGAAGGCGATGGGACCGGCCCAGGCATGAGAAAAACGGACGTTCGCTAGGGCACGATGTAACCCGCGGACCCGGCGCGTGAGGGTGTCGATCACGCGGGCGAAGGAGCGCGTCTTAAGCCCAGTTTCTTCGAGTCGCTCTGAGGCGTCGAACAAGAGCCCCGACCCAAAAATCACGCGGCCTGCGCTGGTGATACGGCCCCAGAGATAGGGAAGATCCACAGTATAGAAAGGAATTCCCTCCTGGAGTCCGAGTGCTTTTACCACCTTCTTGTTCAGCACCTCGGTCGCGCAGGCAAAAGTGAGCGAACTGGTTGTGCGCACGTCGGGCACCAGGGATTTGGTCCACGCGTTGGCAGCCACAATCAGCCAATCGGTTCGAATCTGGCTGTCCGCGAGCTCGACCATGAGGTTATCCCTGGAGTCGATGTGAGTAACCCGGGCGCGTTCGCAAATGATGCTGCCGCCCCGCAACGCGGCATTTGCGATTCCGAGCGTAAGCCGCGAGGGCTCGACCGTTCCGCCGGGAACCTGACCCGTGACGGAGACCGGTCCGCCCTCGTCAATCCAAGGGAGCCTTCGGGTGCCGCCATCGCGATGCTCGATTTCCCAGCATCCGGGCAGCCGCAGTTCACATTCGATCTGCTCGCGCTCGACCAGTTTCGCGAGACCTGGCACACAGGCATCGGCCTGATCTAGCGGGCCCACCGCGCTGCCTTCAAGAACGATTCCGCCGGTACGACCGCTGGCGCCGGAGGCAACGCGATCCGCTTCCAAAAGTACCGGACGGATACCCAACCTGGACAGATGATACGCTGCGGAGCATCCGGTAAGCCCACCGCCAATTATGACCACATCGGCACGCGATGGCATCGATTCCGCAGCTTGAAGCTGGCCCCCGTGCCATGGAGTTGCGCCCCATGCGCGAGCGCCGATGGTCCTCGTATCGCTCATCTTCTGGCGATGCTAGGCGAGCGTGAAGTCCCGTTTCAACGCCGGTTGTGGTGCTTGGTTAGGGCCCGGACCCGCCTTCCACTTACTCAAAATCGAATAAATTCGGCAAAGTTTTAGAGGTTTGTGTTTTTGTCATCACGCGGCTCTCATGGCAGACTATCGCTTGAACGAGACCTTGGAGGAGTTAGGTGATGCCATCGATTCCCATCGTGCCATCGAAAGCACCATACAGTGATGCGATCCGTGCGCTGGAGCATGCGGGGTGCGTCGTTGTAACGGGCGTCGTTGACGACTTGGCGCGACGGCGTATCACCCGCGAATTGCAGCCGTATGTTGAAACCGCGGACATCGCGCAAAGCCTCAACGAAAAATACGCTCAGGAAGGGGGTCCCTCGGATTTCTATCCGGGCCATACCAAACGAATCACGGCGCTGATCGCAAAGTCGGAGACCTTTCGGAGCTTCGTGACGCATCCCCTGATGCTGTCGGCCTGCGACGTGTTCCTGAAACCCAACTGCATTTCGTACCAGGTGCATGCGACGGCGGGATTGGTGGTAGGTCCGGGAGCAACCGTGCAGGTGTTGCATCGCGAGGAAGACGCATTTCAGTTCTTTAAAGTGCCGCGTCCGAATATGGTCCTTGCAAGCATGTGGGCGATTAGCGACTTTACCGAGCTAAACGGCGGAACGCATCTGGTGCCGGGGAGTCATCGATGGCCTGCGGACCGAATTGCACGCGATGATGAAGTCGCGATCGCAGACATGCCAGCGGGCTCGGTGTTGATGTGGATGGGTGGGACGCTGCACGGCGCAGGCGCGAATTGCTCCGCGGACGACTGGCGCTATGGCGTCTTCTTATCGTACTCGCTTGGCTGGCTGCGGCAAGAGGAGAATCAATACCTGGATGTGCCGCGCGATGTTGCGCGCACACTTCCGAAGCAGGTGCGCGACCTGGTCGGCTACAAGATGCACCTTGCGCTCGGATATACGGATGGTCCACCAAAGCACGCAAAATAGTGGCCCGGGTTTCGTTCTCGATTCCCGAATCCAGACGATCTCGGCGTCGACTCAGAGTCCGGGCGGTTAGCTCAGCGGTAGAGCATCGGCCTTACAAGCCGGGGGTCGCAGGTTCGAAACCTGCACCGCCCACCAATAAAATCAACTACTTAGGAAGCGTTGCCTCCTCCGCATCTTCAGCTTGTGCCCAGTTTTGTGCCCCATCGCAAATTGCTCGAGAGTTCGAATCGCATCTTCCTTAGCCCGCGTCCGAATGTGCGAATACCGCTCGAGCATCCGGCGGCTGACATGTCCGCCAGCGCCTTGATCGTCTCTTCGCTGACGCTGGGGTTCTCGGCGAGCTAGTGATGAAGGTGTGCCGCAGGTCATGCCAACGGTAATCGACCTTTCCGTGGTTCTTCAGGAGGGACGATCAATAGCCATTGAGGCGGAACACCCCGTTGTGCTGGCTGAACCGATGATGCTGTTGTCGTCAGCTTTGGCGGATTTCTTTTACTGGAGCGTTCTGCCCGATACTCCTGATTCGCCTGCGATTCACAACCGGCTGTCACAATGAGAAGCGTGATCGCTGCAGCGTGTCGAATCTTCACGGCTTGAGGCGCGGATGTTACCTACCCGTCCCAGCCACTCCAATAGTCTGAGGGCTGTTGCTGGCGTTGCCGTTGATCGTGATCGTGGCACTCGCGGGCCCTGGAGAGGTGGGCGCAAAGCCTACCGTCACGGAACATCGTCCTTTCGGTCCGACCGGGCCGTTGCAAGTAGTCGAAGCTGAAAACTCGCTCGATCCCGAAACGCTTCTTCCGTTGAAAGTTACAGTCACCCCACTCGTCTTCTTCGCGGTGTTCGTGAGTATTACACCTTTGACTTTGCTTCTTCCGACCCTAACCGTGCCGAAGTTCAAAAAACTCTTGGACACCCGGACGAGCGCCGAAACCCTCGGCCTTGGAGTAGGATTCGGAGTCGGCGTCGGAGCGGGCGTCGGGGTCGCTGTCGGGGTAGGCGTCGGTGTGGGGGTCAATGTTGGGGTAGGCGTTGGTGTAGCGGTCGCTGTCGGCGTAGGAGATGGCTTAGGACTTGAACCAGTATAAGCGGCGACGAAATTGTTGATATCGACAGTGCCCCAACCGGTGGCCTGATCATAGCCCGGCCCCGCGCTGAATCCCGGCACCCCGTTGTAGCTGTTGTTGCCGGCAGTGATGTCATGAAATCCAGCCGCTGCCTGCCCGGCGCTCGCGAGAGCGTAAACCCTTGGATTGATTGAGCCGACCTTTGCGCCCGACTGTTGGACCAGAAGGTCAACTATGCCGGCCCACGTGACCGCGGAAAAACTGGTTCCCCCAACGAGCCTTAGAACCCCAACCCCACTGCCATCGTCATCGTAGAAAAACGCACCGGGAAAGTTCAGGCTCGCAAGTAGGGCTACGTCCGGCTGATCGCGTGCGCTGTCTGCGGGGGTTACTCCGCTTTGGAAGGAAGGCTTGGAGAAGAACGCGCTCGCACCACCACCGGCGGCATAGCCGTCAGGTATTCCGTCATTGGGATCGTCCCATACCCGTTCCGACGTATACCCGGTAATAACTCCCACAGCGTTGAAAGGGGCATTGAGGGACGTTCCACCCACCGAAGTGATCAGCGGATTCGACGCAAGTTCGTTTACGTTCGCAGTGGTACCTGGCACGCACTGATTGCCACTGAGTACGAGTCCTGCAGCTCCCCAATCTCCGGTCGACACCATAATGGCTTGCCCTTGGCTCTGCGCTTGGTTGACGATGTTTGCCACCGTCGAGGTGTAAAATGCACCCGGCACGCCGCATAGACCAAAGCTGATACTAATAACGGCACAAGATCCGTCAGTTACCGCTGCATTGAGCGCGTCGACGATGCCACCGTTGACGGAACTGCTTTCATTGCCCAGAAAATATTTGGTAGCGGCTCCTGGTGCGACTGCATGAGACCATTCCAGGTCCAGCAACGTCTCGGTTTCGTCGGCATTGACCCCAGGATTGGAACCGTCCGCCAGTACCCGTGTGATAGACGAGCTATTGTCCGGAAGTCCGAATTGATTGTTGAAGGCCTGAATCGGGCCGGAATTGAAATCCGAGTCGCCAACAATCGCGATGCAGCCAGTGCCCGTGACACCCGCGGCTTGCAGCGGCGTTTCATCGTAGAAGGTATAGAAATCGGCAGGTCCAACGGCGGTGGCGCCCGCGAGTGTTAGGTCTGGCGAGGGGGCAATCATCGGCTTGGACGCATGTAAATTGTTGAGACCTGTGATGGTGCCAACGAGACCGGCATACTCAGCCGGTATTTGCGGATCGCCAAGATTTCCGTATTTGGAGCCATCGGGAGAAAACTTCGAGATACGGGCACTGAATGCGTGGGCAATGCTCAGCACACTGCCGCTGAATTTGATGTAGCCATTGGCCGGCGAGCCACCCGTCACCTGAAAGCCCTCATTCGTCAACCAGTTGGACACTCTGTTGAACTCTTGTCCAGTAACACCGAACCGCTCGGTGTATTTCTGTGGCGTCAGCCATTCGTGATATTGCGGCGACTTGGGGTCCTGCTGGTCAGCAAGTAGCTTGGATAGTTGGTCTTGATGGTGAGGTTTGAACCAAACCTGAAGAGCCAGGCTTTGCGAGGAAGACAAATCTCCATAGTTTGGGAGCTTCAACACTTCGGACGAAACTGTGCTGGCTAGCTGGACGGTCTGAGCCGACGCTCGCGAGTAGCCGGCAATCGAGCAAAGAGCGATAGCGACAAAAATTCCAAGGCAACGCAGGTTCAAAGCTTTTTTCTCCAGAGCATTTCCTTGCTGGTACTAGTTATGCAGACGTAGCCGAGCTCCAAATTGAATCTCAGCTACCGAACGTTTGTTAGACGACTGTACAGGAGGCTATCCACCAAGGAGGTAAGTCATTTACGAATTTCAGTTTTCGTTTGGTGAATTTTCACGTTTGTTGCTCATCGAACTCGCAACCACGCTGCCCCGCGTACCTTTCGCGCCGTGGTTTGCCGCGCGATTGTTCAAGACCACTTTCAGCATCTCGCTGGTTCCTTCCCGCCTCTTGCGTGGTCGCGCGCAAGATTTGAAATGTTGATCTTCGCGCCATTTCGGGTTGTGTTCGCATTGATTCAGGACAATCCATTCTCATGTTAAGGGCTCGAACTGGAGGGCGCCGACTACCAACGTGGGCACGAGAGCTCACCAGCCACACCAGTAGACTGCCAAGGCTATCCAGGTCAGGACCCCACAGCGAATTCGCGATGAAGGCGCCAAAGAAGCGTCGCCGATACCTGGCGTCGTGCCACTCACGCAGGGTATTCATGATGTCGCTCCGATTCTGCTCAGCGCGCCCCTCACTGCCAGCGCGACAAAAGCCCTGCTGCGTACACCACGCCGCAGACCAGCAACTGGGTCTTTCATGTCCTGAGCTTGCGGGTTGATGCCGAGTAGTTTCTTGACCGGCACGCCCAAGTCGGGCAGGCCGACGAGCCCGTCCATGGAAACGGACCAGACCTCCATCAATCCCCAAGCAACGAGGATGCTGATGATGTCCCCGTAGCTGAAGAGGGCGGTGTGGTCGTCGTAGGACAACGCAAAGTCGATGGCGAAAAAGGGCCACAACGGTCACAAGCACCGCAAGGAGGTAGCGCCACGTCGTGCGCAGGAACTTCATCACCGCGAAAGCCAGAATGATGCCTCCCGCGATTTCAAAGACCAGCGTCATGACATCTCTTGGCGATTGCGTCACGCACTGCTTTGCGACCTGGTCTCGCCGTCCAGCATGAACGCCTTTTCAGACTTACTTAGTTTCATGCTCAATCATCCTTGTTATTTCTGAAGGTCCAGAACGCGAGCCACAGGCCCAAGCCCAGGAAGACCAAGGCCACGCAGAGTTGCGCGGGTACCGACGTCAATTGGCTGATCAGTGCCTGCGCGGGTGCTGAAAGTTTTAAGATGTACATTGCTTGCGCTCCTTATTGGTACAATCCGTCCTGGCGAAGATGTTCGACGTCCGCGTCGTTGAACTGGGGTCCACTTGCAACGCTAGCGTCAGTCACGCGCGCGGTCTGGCTATCCACCACGCAGCGCAGCTGGGTGCCGCGGCCATGCGTAAACGGAATGTGCATTTCGAGGTGCCAAACTGACAGGTTCTCCATCCGCTGGCGGTCCAGTTGCTCGCCGTCGAACATCGTCAAGCTGCCGTGCTCGAAGCTCCAATCGACGCTGTGTTGACAGACCTTCTTGAGATCGACCGCGCAGCCGTCCTTGCTTATCTCGGGGGGTCAGCAGTCGCGCAGCCTGTAAACACCGGCGCACTGAAGAGCGCCAGCGCCGAGACGCTCCACGCGATGGCGAGAGTTAAGGTGAGTTTCTTTTGCATGATTCCCTCCTTGTGAACTGTTGGATTGCTGGACTTATCCTCCAGCGGGGGTTTGTAGCTTGTTCGAATCTTTTTACCGTTGCGCTTGATAAACCCCAGAGATGTTCTTGATCAAAAAGCTCGCGCAGCGGTCGTAGAGTCGTATCGGAGCCTCGTGTGCCCAGGTGACCTCGATGCGTGCGATTCTGACAATCGTTGCGGTAGCCGAGGGTCTCGGTCTTGAGGATGTGGCGGATTTTCATGGCTTCCTTTAGGATCTGAGGTTGGCGATGGCTCGCGTCGTTCACTCGTCCGTTGATCCTGCTATCTTGACGTGGGCAGGCTCTGATTTAATTTGACATTGCGGGACATTGGTTTAGCATCTAGGGGCAAAAGGGGGCTTCGTGGGGCCGACAATTCGCAGCGCCAGCCTCAGCGACTATCCGGAGTTCACCCAATCCGTGGCATTTGACCCCTCCAAAATGCGGCAGGGGCTGGACCGTGGAGCTCTTGCTTCTGGATCTCAGACTTTCAGCAGGTGCATCCCCGAATTCCTGCAAGCCTTCGTGTCCACAAATCGGCTGTAATCCGAAAGACGGAGCGAGAGGCCGCTCGAGAGAACATTGCTTTACCAGTTACGAGGGGCAGAAAAACATGAAAATTCGCGCGATGAAAGCCGAATGTGGTGACGAATTACCACCTATCTGAATGCTCCTCGCGTATAGCCATCTAACAGACGTTAGGCAGCCAGTATCGGCACAATTCAGATTTCTCGTCTGCCAACACTTTGGTGTGAACGCTCGCGATGGTACAGGGCTGACGCTGGTCGGAACTGTAGTTAAACAAAAATGAATACTCGCTCCGGTCCGCTCGAGGAGTTATCGGAAGCGATCCCCGCAATGAGCTGGTCCTCGATGAGCCCACAGTCTCGCGACGACACGCGGAGGTCGCACGACGGGCGGGTCTTTTCGAGATCCGCGACCGGAACTCAACTAATGGAACATTTGTAAACGGCCGATGGATTGACGGTCTCGCGCGTATTCAGGCCGGAGACGAGATTCGGTTCGGTGGGATTCGCTTTTATGTGCGCGCCGAGGCCCGGGGGAGATGTCCTGAGCGCTGTTGATTTTTGAGTGGCGGCAAACCTCGCCCGATCGAATGATCGGGTTGGTGTAAGGAGGAGAGCGGCCATGAAGAAGACTGACAGGAGAATCGCCGGAGCGCAAAAGAGCCAGACGCAGCTGCAGTTCCCCTTGCACGATCTGGTCCGCGAGGCGCTATTCGACACGGTGATGGTCGCCGGCGTCTGGTTGGTGGGCGAAGTACTGGAAGAAGAGCGCACCGCATTGTGGGGGCCCCATTATTGTCATGATTCCCAGCGCCGGGCGCTGCGCGCAGGTTCGTTGTCGAGTTCATTGAGTCTGGGCGGCCGGCGAGTGGAAATCGAGCGGCCGCGGGTGCGCAGCACCGACGGCCACGAGATCGTTCTGCCGAGCTGGCGCGCATGGAGCGCACGCGACCCGCTTGAGCATCGCGCGATGGAGCAGATGCTGGTGTGAGTCTCAACTCGGCGCTATGCGCGCTCGCTGGAGCCGCTGCCTGCGGAGCTGGCGGTGCATGGCGTGAGCAAGAGTGCGCTCAGCGAACGCTTCGTAGTCGGCACCGAGCGCAAGCTTCGAGAGGTGATGCGACGGGAAGCGGGCTTAGGCTGGTCGCGCTGATGATCGACGGCGTGCACTTCTCCGATCACGTGGTGCTCGCGGCGGTGGGCATCGACTCTGCCGGCGAGAAACACCCGCTGGGTCTGCGCGAAGGTGCCAGGAAAACGCCGCTACCTGCCCCGCGCTGCTCGCCGACCCGGTCGAGCGTGGGCTCAATCCGAACCAGGCCATGCTGGTGGTAATCGACGGGGCCAAGGCGCTGCGCAAAGCGGTGCTGGAGTCTTCGGCGAGCGGGCGTTGGTTCACCGCTGTCATCAGCACAAGAAACGTAACGTCACCGAGGCTCTGCCCGAGCGGATGCGAACTCCAGTGCGCAGCGCGATGAGGCAAGCTTACGCGATCGACGATCCCAAGCGGGCCCGTCGCCTACTTGAGAATCTCGCGCGAGGTCTCGAGTCGCGTCAAACGTTGGCAGTGGCGGCGCGATGATCGTGCGGTGGACGGCTGCCGGCGTCCTCGAAGCCGAGCGTCACTTCCGCAAAGTCGTAGGCTATAGAGCGATCCCCAAGCTGATCACTGCTTTACGCGCGTATGATGCGATGCTCGACCGCCAACGCGCAGTTGATAATCGAAGGCACGCAGCCTAAATGACTATCGAGCCGTCACTCAAATCCAACAGCGAAGCGGGCAACTCCTCGACTGGAGTGGTTCCCCGAGGAGGGGTCTTGAGTGTGCCCATTTTTTGTGCACCACCCCCATCGACCTATATCACTCCGTATCGATAGACGTGCGCCCAATTTGCGAAAAATCCCCTCTCCGCCAAGGTTTTGACGCATACGGAGAGCTACTGAGCGATATGGCCAGGCAGTCGGTTCCACAACTTACAAGCCGGGGGTCGGAGGTTCGAACCTGCACCACCCACCATAAAATCAAGCGATTTTTTGAACTTATACTGGTTTCTCCAGGGTTTTGACGCGCACCAGCTCCCGAAAGAGGATCGCATCGGCGGATTTCGAGGCCGTAGCTGAACCTGACTCGGGTCGGCGGTGTCGACCCTTGGTGCAGCGCTCGCATTGACGCCGAGCCTGCCTGTGAGCCTCTGCGCCGCGCCGCGCGGACCGGTACCGCCTTGCTCCGTCGAACTCACTCTGCATTTTGGCGCAAGCTTGCTTTCCTAGAACCTAGTGCGTGCTCCTGTGATCGAGATAGGTCGCCCGGATATTGAGTTCGCTGGCCCGAGCCGTATCCAAGTGGGCAGGTCGCGGGAAGAACGTGGCGCGACTGCTACATTTTTATGGCAGACATAAGCTTTAAAATTTATGGCAGACATAAGCTTTAAAATTTTATGCTCCGCGATCGTCTTGAAATTCGGTCCGGGTGTTCGGTTAGGAGCCTTGGAGGCGGGCGGTCAGTCCTACTTTGCCGAAGTGCCTTCGAGTACACCAACCGAGAGCGATCACCTCCGGCACTAGAGGTTCATGAGCCTGCGCGAGAAAAAAGAAGCCGCGCGAGGACGTGCCTGAAGGTGCCCGAGAACGTTGTGACGAATTACTGGTTACGCGTCGCCGTGTCGACGCAACATCTTTTCGATCGCGGCTGCATGCATCTCCTCGTTACGGATTTTCTGACGAGAAAACTCCTCAAGCGAGACGCTATGCCCTTCACTCAGTTTGAGCAGCTCTCGATATAGATCGATGCCCCGCCGCTCGTGTGCCAGCAGCTCTTGTAGGATGTCATCGACTGAATCGTGATCGGTGCCGGCTAGTTCGCCAATTTTCAACGAGACACGCGCGCCGAGAGTTGTCACCTCCTCCCCAGCCTGCGTGGCATGAAGGAGAGCTTCAATAGCCTGTTCCCGCATCCAACCCATGATCGGAATCCGAGCGTGGCCGAAGATCATCAAGGAGTATTGCGTGTAGCGTACAGCTCCCGCCAACTCCAGCTCGACTACTCGATTCAAAAGTTCGAGGACCTTCTCTTTTTTGAACTCCATGTGCCTGCCTCCTTGCCGATCGTCAGCAGCGTTTATTCTTTACATGCTGGGTGCTGCGGGCATCCGCGTCAAGGTTTGCTTCGATGTTCTGGCCTATCGGTCGACTGGCCCTCATGCGGGGGTTCGAACCCTGCCCCCAGGGTCTTGGTCCCGATGCAGCCGCTTTTGATTCCAAGCCTGGGCACACCGCCCCGCTCGCGAAATCGAACCGCCCTCGTGTTGCAGGCTAAATGGACGAAAGCGGGCAGCTTTTTGGCGCGAGCTGCGCTTTCCAAACCTGCTGCTAGCTCGAAGATAAGCGCGCGCAATCGCAGGGCAAGCAAGCTGGCGTGGCTGTTCGCGGAAGCGATGCGGCGCAACCCATTCGCGCTTGACCCTCGCCACAAGCCACGCGGCCTTTGATCCGGCTGGCATCTCACCAGGTCACTGACGGTCGCGCCAATGGTTGGGGGACTAAGACTCAGGAGTGCGCCGCAATCGGCCAGAAACGCCCTCACAAGCCCGCAAAGATGGTCGGACGATCATCAAGGACCCCGTCCATATCGGGTAAGAATTGTCGATTAGCGAGGAGGAAATTCTGACTATTTAGCGGACTCAAAAGATCCACCTCTTGACGCCCAGCTTGACGCCCAAGGCGATGCACACCGGCGCTCAATATGCACTTCGTTTCGACGGAATAC
>JBKPEA010000100.1:0-113698 GCA_046728175.1 Thermodesulfobacteriota bacterium
GCGCTGGCCAGCGTGTGGCGGCGGTATTGGGAGCGAGACCACTATGCGACCCGGCTCGCCGACCGCACCGAAGACGCACTCGAACGTTCACCGCACAACTACCGCGATTTGCTGCCCCTCATCGCTTTCGTTGGGGCGGCAACGGCGGCCGTTGAGCTGACGAACCTTCGTTTCATTTTGTTTCCGCCACTGGTCGTGATCGGATTCGAAATGTTCGGACATCCGGATATATGCCCGTGGGCGGCCCGCCTGCTGGTTCTACCCGTGGCGTGTTTCCTCACCGCAGTCGCAGGGCTGATTCTCTTCAAACTCGTCGGCGACAATCCCTTGACGGCCGCCTTGGCCATGGCGGCAGGCATTGCTGCGCTGCGGGTTTTAGATCTTCACGTTCCACCGGCCCTTGCAGTCGCCTTGCTCCCGATGGTCATGGACCATCCGACATATGCTTACCCGTTCTCGGTCGGGATCGGCACACTCGCGATGACACTGTGGTTTCGGGGGTGGAAGGCGGTGGCAACCAGACACTTTCCGGGCCACCCTGCCTGACAACCTCCCCTCTCCTCTCCGTCGCTCCAGAGCAGGCGAGCATCGCGTTTATGCTGGTCGAGGTTCCGTCGCACCCGCAAGGCGTACGTCGATATCAGGATGCCTGACGATCACCGGCTTGGCTGGTCCCGCTTGCTGCGGAAAGCCCGCGTGACGAGTCCCTCTGCCAGCCATCGAGCAAAGGTGTCGCGGATTGCTTGCGCGGCGTCGTCCGGCGCAAGACCTCGGGCGAGGACCTCGCAGACCTTGGCGAACTTGGTGGTACGCGCGAGCATCCTGAGGGCGGCAGCTTCGTTGGAACCGGTTTCGCGATAGGACACTCGCGAATTTCGACGCCACACCAGGATCAAATTGCGCTCGCGCCCGGGCGGGTTCCAATCGCGTTTCTCTTCGACCGCCCGCAGAACCTCAGCAGCCCGCCATTCAGCGCGCAAAATCGCGCTGGCCGGGATTCGGCGCATTTTGACCGCACCCCATTGCTCCGCCTGGAGCGCGTTCATCTCCGCTGCTTCAAGCAAGCCGGCGTCGGGCGCGCAAAAGACCTCGGTCACCGCGCACTCCAGCATCGCGAGATCCGCGACAAACGGGAAATCCGCACGCAACGGATGCTCGCGCAGAAAATCGGGCAGGAACTTTCCCGCCGCCAACACCGACGGCTCGCTGGGCCGATGTTCGATCAGATAGGCGGTGATTAGGTTGTGGAAGTTGGCTTCGCCCAGCACCGCCAACGTCGCCGGATAATCCTCCTTGAGTACTTCCAGCAAACGGTAGAAGTACATGTTGGCGTAAATGTCGACGCGAGCCTCGGCGGACAAGCGCTCGTCGCCATCCACGAGCGCGGCCAGCCCGCCCGCTGCCAGCGCGTGCTCGCCGCCAAGCCCCTCGGCTACGCCGCTAGGGGCGGTGATAAGCCGATACAGCAGATTTTGCAGGTCTTTGAGATGAAAGCTCATCGGCCAGTCATACCCGCCCCGAGGGTGGCTTCACAGATACGGCGCGCGCGTTCCGCTGTCTCGGCGAGCACACTGAAGTCGGGGATGTTGTCATCCCATTCGATCAGCGTGGAAACTGCGCCAAACCGGCGCACGGCGCGCTCATATAGTGCCCACACCTCCTCGCGCACGGGATGGTCATGGGTATCGAGCAGATGAGTACCCTGATCGCTATGCCCGGCAAGATGAAACTGCACCACCCGCTCAACGGGAATCGCGTCGAGATATTCTTCGGCGCTGAAACGATGGTTGAAAGCGTTGACGAAAATATTGTTGATGTCGAGCAGAATGCCGCAGTCGGCCTCCTCGGTGACGGCGCCTAGAAACTCCCATTCGCTCAGAGTCGAATCACGGAACGTCAGGTAGCTGGAAACGTTTTCCAGCAGAATCGGGCGTTCCAGAAAATCCTGAACCTCACGGATTCGCTGCGTCACGTGGCGGACCACCTCCGCCGTGTACGGCAACGGGAGCAGATCGTGGAGATTATGTCCGGCTACTCCCATCCAGCAGAGATGATCGGAAATCCAGGCCGGCTCGAACCGCCGTGCCAGGGCGCGCAGATCGGCGAGGTACTTTTGGTTGAGGGGGTCGGAACTCCCAATGGAAAGCGACACCCCGTGCAGGACCACTGGATGGCGGTCGCGCACCGCCGCAAGCACCTCCAGCGGACGGCCGCCCGCGACCATGAAATTTTCGGAAATTACCTCAAACCAGTCCATGGCCGGAGGCCGTTCGAGGATATGAGCATAGTGCGGCCGGCGTAGACCAACCCCGAAACCAAGAAATGGAAACCCAGAGCGCTTCATGAGTGAAGCTGCCACCCCGACGCCCGGTGCGGACCAGGGGAACTTGCTAGTTCGTCGAAGATTTCTCCGGCTTACCTCCGTCGGCCTGGCACTCCTTGATGCTCGCGGTCATCACGAAACCTTTACCTTTGCACGAGTTTTGCCCCTGGCAACTGCTGGACGCGGTCTTGCACGCGCTCTGGCCCTTACAGGAATTTCCTCCTAGGCATTTTACCTGGGGAGCGCCACTGGAATCGCCGCCGGCCGCATTCGCGATAGTCCCGGCAAACAGCATTGCCACCGCGGTCGCGAGAACCGCTCCTGTTAGTCTCGTCTTACTCATCGTCCAATCTCCTTTTCGAGTGTTACCCAAGGTCTTGGTCAGTTCAGGTTTCGCGGCTCAGGCGAAGTCCCCGGATGCGCGAAGAGTACTATACCCATACCTCGAGTGTCTAAACTGCGTCCCCCAGCCGGCTATTCCCGGTCCGTGCAAAGCGACGCATCGGCTCCGTTAAGCTTACGGTCCCGCACTCGAATCGGATTGGAAACATTTCGGTTTTTGGGAACTTTCTCACCGCATGCAAGATTTTATCTGTGACGGGTGCTATGGTTTTGAACTTCCATTATGGCGGGCAAGCGTGCGATCGGCGCGGAGAAACGCGAGCTGTTCGAAGCGGAGGCGCTACCGCATCTCGACGCCATGTATGCGATGGCGGTGCGGCTGGTGCACAACGTTGACGATGCGAACGACTTGTTGCAAGAGACCGTGCTGCGCGCGTGGCGTTTCTTCGACCAGTTTCAGCCGGGGACCAATTGCCGCGCCTGGCTGTTGACCATTTTGTTCAACAACTTCCGCAACGGTTACCGTCGCGCATCGCGCGAGCAACCAGCATCGGCAACCGGCGACTTCGATCATCGGCTCCAGGCCGCAAGCCTTTCCGACGAGCCCCAGGAGGGAAATCCCGAAACCGCAGCTTCCATGCGATCGATGGATCGCGAAGTAGAAAGCGCCTTCAACTCGATGCCCGACGAATTTCGCTCGGCCTTGTTGCTCATCGATGTCCAGGAGCTCAGCTACCGGGAGGCGTCGCAGGTACTAGAAGTGCCAGTAGGTACGATCAAGTCGCGGGTATCGCGCGGACGTAGCCTGATGCGCCAGGCCCTGCAGACTTATGCCAAAGAGAGGGGAATAATCCGGTCTTGACTCCAGTGGATCGCAAGTTTAACTCCGAGACGATGCCCCTCTGTGGAGGCTCAGCGTGGGGGCGCTGACTATTAGAGGGGAATCGGTCAGAAGCTAATCGGGTGGATTGTGGCACTTACATAGAGCATTTCCTTTCGGCGCATGCCGACGGCGAGTTGACCGACGACGAACTCCGGGCCGCGGAGGAACATGTCGGCGGATGCGCAGCATGCCGCGAGCGCCTCCTGGAAGAGCGCGCGCTCAAGCAGACCCTGCACCAGCATCTCGGCGCGCTCAAGACACCCGCGCAGATTCGCGAGCGCATTCGCCTTGCACTGGATCGTGAACAGGTGAGCGAATCCCTCCCCGGGCCGACCCCCGCCGTACGAGGTGCTTCGCGCTCCAAGTGGTTGCTTCCGCGCGTGTGGGTGCCCGGCGCAATCGCCGCTCTGCTGGTAATCGGACTGACAACGCTGAGCACGCTCTCGCCACCCAGACACCGGGCAGCACAACCGGATCAGGCATTGGAAGAAGCATTTTCAACTGATTCGGTTCCGCTCTTTGACCAGGAGGTTCGACACCTCCAGAGTTTTGAGAAAAAGTTCGAGCCCAACGTGCCATCCGGGACCCCCGCCGATATTTCGGACGCCTACCTCGGCCACAAGATGCCCGGCTACCTATGGAACTTCGGTCCCTCGGGATTTCAACTGGCGGGCGGCCGGCTCGAGTCGTTGCCCAACGGTGACCTGGTTGCGTACACGTTCTACCGCGGCGACAAGGGCGGTATCCTGTGCAGCTACGAGCATTTTCAGGGAGCGTTGCCGGCGGGCGCGATACACGAAACCCCGCAGCACTCCTATTACGTGTACAAGGGCTACTCGATCTGCGTCAGCAAATATCCGCGCGGCGACTTCGTCTGTATATTGATAACCCATCGCCCGATCGACGAGTTCATGCAGACCATCGCGGACTCGTCGCTGTGAGGTCGGAACTCACCGGATCCGACCCAAGCAACGCAAGCGCTAGAGTTCAATCCCTGCCGCGTCCAATGTGATCGCCTTTCATCCGCGGCAGCCGCGGAACGCAAAGCGCCCTCCTCAATCAAGGTCGGAAGCAAACCTGAAACTACCCAGCCGCTCCATGGATCGTCCCGCACCCCCTCGGCGCAAAAGCGCGGAGAAGATGCCGTGGGTCAGGACATCCAATCTGAGCTCGAGCCTCGGGAATCGATAGCGGAGCGGCGCGGTTTAGCGCTCGGCGATGGCGGAGATCCGCTCCGTTTCGCGCTCCTTCGCATCAAAAAGGTGGAGCTGGTGAGGCTCGCTGCGGCGCGGAATCTCCACCGGGTAATTGCCCGTGAAGCACGCGTCGCAGAATTCCTCGCGCCCGCTGTTGATGAAGGAATAGAGACCTTCCCAGCTTAGATAGCCCAGCGAGTCGGCTCCGATGTACCGGCGAATTTCTTCGACCGAATGCGACGAGGCAAGCAGTTCCTCGCGAGTAGGCGTGTCGATTCCATAGAAGCACGAATGGGTAGTCGGAGGCGCCGCGATGCGCATGTGTACTTCGCGCGCCCCGGCCTCCCGCAGCATCGGTATGACCTTCCGGAGCGTGGTGCCTCTCACTATCGAATCTTCGATTAACACGATGCGCTTGTTGCGCAGCAATTCGGCCACCGGGTTGAATTTGATCTTGACGCCGAAATGTCGAATCGACTGGCGCGGTTCGATGAAGGTACGGCCCACATAGTGGCTACGCACCAAACCCATCTCGAAGGGCAGGCCGGATTCTTCTGCGAACCCAAGTGCCGCCGCGTTTCCCGCGTCCGGAACCGGAACGACGATATCGGCATCGGCGGGGCACTCCCGCGCCAGCGCGCGGCCCTGCGTCTTTCGCACCTGGTAGACGTTGCGTCCATAAAGCAGGCTGTCGGGTCGTGCGAAGTAGACGTATTCGAACACGCATCGCTTCGGTGCCACCGGCGCGAAGGGTTTTATCGATCGAACTCCATTCTCGTCGATCACCAGCATTTCGCCCGGGTCGACTTCGCGAATGTACTCGGCGCGGACCAGGTCGAGTGCACAGGTCTCGGATGCAACGATCGAGGCGCCGTTCAGATTGCCAAGCACCAACGGACGGAACCCATGTGGATCACGGACCGCTATCAGGCAAGACTCGGTTAGCAGGACCAGCGAGTATGCCCCGCGCAGTTGCGCGAGCGCCTCGCTCACCTGGGTCACAAGGGTTGGCGCATGCGAGGAAGCGATCAGATGGATGATGACCTCGCTGTCCGAAGAAGATTGGAAGATCGAGCCATTGGCTTCGAGCCGTTCGCGCAACTCCTCGAAGTTGACCAGGTTGCCGTTGTGCCCTACCGCCAGGCCGCCACGCTTGTACTCGACCACCAGCGGTTGACAGTTCTTGATGGAGGTGGAACCGGTTGTCGAGTAGCGATTGTGCCCGATCGCGCTGGTCCCCTCGAGGCGACCGATGATATCGCTGTTGAAGATATCCGCGACCAGTCCCATCCCGCGATGCGCAATCAGCGCCTTTCCGTTGGACGAGACGATGCCCGCGGATTCCTGTCCGCGATGTTGCAGCGCGTAAAGGCCGAGGTATGCCAGGTTGGCAGCCTCGGGATGGCCGTACACCCCGAATACCCCGCACTCCTCGTGGAACCCGTCGAGGTTCGATTCCTCGACGCCCAGCGCATCGACTTCAGTCATTGACGGCGAGCCTCTTCGGCAGCGCTTCTTCATAACGACGCTCCAGTTCGCGTACATCCTCGTCCACGACCGGCACCAGCCGAAGCCGCGCTTCGGCTGTTACCCGTCCCAGCGAGCGGCACTCGATTCCCCGGCTGAAGAAGATTTGCTCGAGCTGTTCCACGTCTTTGACCGATGCCGATATCACTACCGTTGAGGCGCCCTCTCCGAACAATTCTGCTGTCGAGGTAAGTTCGCGCGCCGCGAAATCCGCCTCCGCGCCCACCACACCCTCCGGATTAAAGCAGGCCTCAGCTATCGCTACCATCAGCCCGCCCTCGGCTACATCGTGCGCTGATTTTATCAATCCGCGTTCAGCCGCAGCAACCAGACCGTCCACCAGCGCCGCCTCGCGTCCCAGGTCTATAGGCGCCAGCGAGTGATCGGCGCTCCCGAACATCGCGGCATACTCGGTAGCAGCCAGCCGCGGCCGATTGGTTCTAAGCAGTAGAATCGAAGCGCCAGCCTGCTTGAAGCAAGCCCCGATCCGCCGCGTCACGTCCGCCATTACCCCGAGCACCGCGATGGTCGGGGTAGGAGGAATCGCGCGCCCTTCGGTTTCGTTGTAGAAGCTGACGTTGCCACTCACTACCGGGGCTCCCAGCGCCCGGGCCGCATCGCCCAAACCGCGCACGCCCTCGGCGAATTGCCACATTATCTCCGGGCGTTCCGGATTTCCGTAGTTGAGACAGTTGGTTATGCCCACCGGCCGCGCACCCGTGCAGGCCACGTTGCGCGCGGCTTCCACCACGGTCGCGACGGCGCCCAGATAGGGGTCCAGAGAGCACGCACGAGGATTGGAATCCACGGTAAGGGCGATCGCGCGCCGACTGTGCTTGAGCCGCAGCACGGCGGCATCGCTTAGGCCGGGTCCCGAAACGGTATTACCCTGCACCAGCGAGTCGTACTGGCGGAAAACCCAGCGCTTCGAGGCTACGTTGGGATTCTCAAGTAACGCTTTAAGTGCCGCCGAGGGCGACGGCTCACAAGCGGCCACGCCCGGACCGTCGCGGGCGGGCACAACCGGCTTCATGGGGCGGTCGTAAAGCGGGGCGTCATCGGTGAGTGCGCCGACCGGAAGGTCGGCGACCAGCTGCCCGTGCCAGCGCGCGCGCCACCGGGATTCGCCGATAACCTCGCCAATCACGACCGCGTGGAGGTCCCACCGCTCGAAGATCGTCTGCAGTTCTGCTTCGCGCCCGCGCCGGGCGACGATGAGCATGCGCTCCTGCGACTCTGACAAGAGAATTTCGTAGGGGGTGAGATTCGGCTCGCGCAACGGAACCCGGTCCAGGTCCAGGTCGACTCCCACCCCACCCCGCGCCGCCATCTCGCTCGATGAAGAGGTCAGACCCGCCGCGCCCATGTCCTGGATCGCTACGATCGCCCCGGTCTTTGCTGCTTCCAGGCAGGCCTCGATGAGCAGCTTCTCGGTAAACGGATCGGCGACCTGGACGGTGGGGCGCTTGGACTCGCTTTGCACATCGAACTCCGCCGATGCGAGCAGCGATGCGCCGTGAATTCCGTCGCGCCCGGTGGCGGAGCCGACGTAGAGAACCGGGTTACCCACCCCGCTCGCGCGCGCGCTCAGCAACTCGCCGCGGCGCGCGAGTCCGAGACAGAACGCATTGACGAGGATATTGCCGTTGTAAGATGGGTCGAACATCACCTCGCCGGCGACCGTCGGCACCCCAACGCAATTGCCGTAGCCGCCGATCCCGCCGACCACGCCGCCCAGCAGATAGCGGGTGCGCGGATGGTCGAAAGATCCGAACTTGAGGGAGTCCATGGAGGCCGTCGGCCGCGCGGCCATCGTGAAAATGTCGCGCAGAATTCCGCCGACGCCGGTTGCCGCGCCCTGGTACGGCTCGACGAAAGACGGATGGTTGTGGCTTTCGATTTTGAAGGCCGCGACCCAGCCATCGCCGACATCGATGGCGCCGGCGTTTTCGCCGGGACCCTGTACCACAAGTTCGCTGCGGTTCGGCAGCGTGCGCAGGTGCTGGCGCGACGATTTGTAGGAGCAGTGTTCCGACCACATTACCGAGAACACACCCAGCTCGGTGAAGGTGGGCACGCGGCCGAGAATGTTTTCGATCTTGTGAAATTCGTCCGGGGTGAGGCCGTGCAGGCGAGCTTGCTCGCTATCCACGCGCGGCTCGCCGAGTAGTGAAACCGGAATCATCGCGCGCTCTCGATAATCGAGCGGAAAATCTTGAGCCCGTCCTCGCCACCGAGCAGCGGCTCGACCGCGTGTTCCGGATGCGGCATAAGGCCGAACACATTGAATCGTTCGTTGGCCACGCCTGCAATCGCGTGCAGCGAGCCGTTGGGATTTGCCGCGTCGCTTTGCTGTCCGGCGGCGTCCACATAGCGCAGGAGCACCTGCCCGCGTTCTTCCATCTGGCGGAGTTCGGCTGCGGGCGCCACGTAGAGTCCCTCGCCGTGCTTGATCGGTAACTTGAGCACCTCGCCCTGGCGCAACACGCGGGTAAACGGGGTCTGCGCATTCTCGACGCGCACGTGCACCAGCTCGCAGATGAACGACAAGGTGCGATTTCGCGTCAGCGCGCCCGGCAGTAGATGAGCTTCGCACAACACCTGGAAGCCGTTGCAGATGCCTACGACCAGCCCGCCGTCCGCGGCGAATTTGCTGACGCTGTCCATTATCGGCGAAAACCGCGCGATCGCGCCGCAGCGCAGGTAATCGCCGTAGCTGAACCCCCCCGGCAACAGCACGCACTGCGCACCCTGCAGGGAAGTGTCTTTGTGCCACAGCATCGACGCTTCCTGGCCCATCACCTCCCGCAGCGCCCAGAGCGCGTCGTTATCGTCCAGCGAACCGGGGAACCTGACGACGCCCCACTTCATTCGCCTTCTACCTCGAAGGTGTAGTCCTCGATGAGTGGATTGGCGAGCAACCGCTCGCACATCCGGCGCGCCTGGTCACGCGCCTCGGCGGTTGATTGGGCGCCGATCTCAAGCACGATGTACTTGCCGATCTTGACGTCGGTAATGCTCTTGAAGCCGAGACTCTTCAGCGAATGCTCGACTGCGCGGCCCTGCGGATCGAGAATTCCCTTGCGCGGCGTGACGAAGACTTTTACCTGCAAGCGCGAACCCTCCTCCCCAGGTCCAGCGGGAAACGCCCGGAGGAGCGGTGCGCTACCTCAAGCATCGGGACTCATCTTCTCCGCACCTAAAACGCGACACTCAGCTCTCCATCCTGCGCAGCATCTCGTGGTAAGCCTCCTCCACCCCACCCAGGTCGCGGCGAAAGCGATCTTTGTCCAGCTTCTGGCGCGTCTGTTCGTCCCAGAAGCGGCAGGTGTCGGGACAAATCTCATCGCCCAGCAGGATCTCGCCCTTGTGGCGACCGAACTCCAGCTTGAAGTCGACTAGCAGGACACCGCGCGCATCGAGAAACCGCTTCAGGACTTCATTGACCTTAAGCGCCAGTGACTTGATTTGCTCGATCTCGGGGGCGGTCGCCCATCCGAATTCGATCGCATGTTCCGGATAAATCAGCGGATCATCGAGCGGGTCGGACTTGTAGTAGTATTCGACCACTGGCTGCTTGAGCGGTTCGCCCTCTTCGCGCCCGAGCCGCTTGGCCATCGAGCCCGCGACGATATTTCGCACCACGGTCTCGACCGGAACGATATCGAGACGCTTGCACAGCATCTCGCGATCGTCCAGGCGGCGCACAAAATGGGTTCTGACCCCGGCGCGTTCCAGCAGAGTAAAGAACAACTCCGACATCCGGTTGTTCATCACGCCCTTGTCTTCGATGGTCCCGCGCTTTTTGGCGTTGAACGCGGTCGCATCGTCCTTGAAGTACTGGATCACGAGGTCCGGGTTCGCAGTCGTGTACAGCTTCTTGGCCTTGCCCTCATAGAACATTTCACGTTTTTGAGGAGCGGATTCCACTTTTGTATCTCCGTTTTTGCTTTCAACTATCTGACTGCCTCGAGGCCGACAACGAAACGGTCCGGACGACTATCCACAACGCGGTTTTTCTATTCACAGCGCGCACCGAACCGGGGTGCCTGAATCCCTCCATCACCCTCCGGATTTGGGCGCGTAACGCTCGACCAGTGCCGCCGCGAGGCCTCCGTAGCTGCGCGGCGAGAGCTTGCGGAGCGCCTCGCGGGCGCGGTTTTCGAGCGGCAAAGCCTCGATGAATTCCTGGATCACGCGGCGGTCGACTCTTCGGCCGCGGGTCAGCTCCTTCAGTGTTTCATACGGCCGTGGCAGCCCGCAGGCGCGCATCAGCGTCTGAATGCCCTCCGCGACCACCTCCCACGCCTCCTCATCCTCAAGATCCGCGGCAATTCGAGGTTCGTTGACCTCGATGCGGTTGAGGCCCCGCTCCAGTGCCGCCAGCGCGACTAGCACGTGTCCGAACGCGGTTCCCACTGCACGCAGCGCAGTGGAGTCGGTCAAGTCGCGCTGCCAGCGGGAAATGGGCAGTTTCGCCGCCAGATGCCCCAGCAGTGCTGATGCGATCCCGAAGTTGCCCTCGGCGTTCTCAAAATCGATCGGATTGACCTTGTGCGGCATCACCGAGGAGCCGGTCTCGCCCTTGACCGCCTTCTGGCTGAAGTAGCCGATCGAGATATACGCCCACATGTCGCGACAGAAACCGAGCAGGATGGTGTCGATGCGCTCAACGATCGCGAACATCTCGGCCATGAAATCGTGGCTTTCGATTTGCGTGGTCAGCGGGTTCCAGACCAGGCCCAGACCCTCCACGAATCCCCGCGAATGCGCAGGCCAGTCGACCTCGGGGGCGGCAAAGTGATGAGCATTGAAATTGCCGACCGCGCCGTTGCATTTGCCCAGATATTCCTGGCGACGGAGCTGGGCAAGCTGCCGATCGACGCGCGCCGCAAAAATGGCCAGTTCCTTACCAAGCGTGGTCGGTGAGGCTTCCTGACCATGGGTCCGCGCCATCATGGCAAGCGAGCGGTAGCGATGGGCCAGGCCGGCAATACGCACGACGCTCTTCTCGAGTTGCGGGATCAGCTCTCGCTGCGAGAATTCCTTCAGGGTGAGGGCGTAGGCGAGATTGTTGATGTCCTCGCTGGTACAGCCGAAATGCACGAGCTCGATCGGCAATTTTCCGTTCACCATCGCCACGCGTTCTTTCAGGAAATACTCAACCGCTTTCACGTCGTGGTTGGTCTCGGACTCGAGCTCCTTGACCCGGCGGGCATCGTCGAGTGAGAAGCTCTCGTGGATGGCGCGCAGCTTTTTCTGCGTCGCCGCCGGGAGCGGCGCGAGCGCGTGAAAACGAGAATTTTCAGCGAGGGTCAAGTACCATTCGACTTCGACCCTCACGCGATAACGGATGAGGGCGAACTCACTGAAATATTCCGCCAGTGAGCGCGTGCGTGCACGGTAACGCCCATCGATCGGGCTTACCGCCATCAAAGCGGCATCGATATCGGCCGACTTGAACGCCACCGGGACTCGAGATCGTTTGAGTACAACCGGATTATCGCCCATCGTCCAACGCCTAGATAGAGGGGTTGCGAGCTTTCGGTTCGCTCATCGTCCGGTGTGCCCGAAACCGCCCGGCCCCCGGTCACTTCCGCCGAGTTCGGGCACTTCTTCAATCTCGGCCCGCACCGCGGGCGCGATCACGAGTTGCGCGATGTGATCGCCCGGATGAATTTCAATCGTGCGGTCGCCCAGGTTCACGATCAGTACCTTCACCTCACCACGATAGTCCGCGTCGATCGTTCCCGGTGAGTTGATCATGGTGAGCCCTTCATTGATCGCCCGCCCGCTGCGGGGTCGAACCTGCCCCTCATAGCCGGGCGGAATCTCAATCGTCAGTCCGGTCGGAATCGCGCGCCGCTCGTTAGGCGCGACGAAAACGGTGCCGCTGACGTCGGCCACCAGGTCCATTCCGGCGGCATGCTTGGTTTGATAGATGGGAATCTGCGCGCTTGGACGAAGACGTTTGAATTTGATGACCACGCTCATGTTTGGGAGAAGTGCTCCAGCAGGTCTGATCAAAGCGGAATGGTAGAAGCAAAGCGAGCGCACCAGCACTGGAATTCCACAAATGCGCCCGCCCCGGGTTGCCGGCCCCTCCACGAGGCTCTCGCCCTGGCCCTCGATTCCAGACGATTTTCGCGCGTGCTGCGGTGCGGTCCACCCGTCAGCCGAACGAGCCGGGGGCTCCGTCGACCGTTGTGAAGCGTGACGATCGACGATCGGACGAGGGCGCAGAGAAAGATGCTAGCCGAGTTCGGAAAAGACGCTGGTTCCAAGCTGGCGGCCCTTCAGGTCACCGAGCAGGGCCATCGCCATCTTGCCGGGTTCGAACAGGGAACTCGCCAGTTCGACGATCTGATCCGCGGTGACGCCGTCGATGCCATCGGCCAGTTCTTCGAGCGACACCTCGCGCGCAAAGTAAATCTCGTTACGCGCCAGCCGGTTCATCCTGCTCTCGGTCCCCTCCAGACCGAGCAGCATGTTACCTTTGATCTGGCTCTTGGCGCGCGCCAACTCATCGGGCCTGAGACCCTCGCGCACGACCTTGCGGATTTCCTTGAGCGTCACCTCGAGAACTTCATCGAGCCATTCCGGATTGGTTCCTGCGTAGATCAGCGAGTAGCCGCAGTCCGCGTATGACGCCATCGATGAGTAAATGCTATAGACGCGGCCGCGCTTCTCGCGGACCTCCTGGAACAGCCGCGACGACATCCCGCCCCCCAGGGCGGTGTTAAGCACGTAGCTGGCGTAGCGCAGGTCGCTCGCCTGGCTTAGGCCGGGACCCCCGATGCAGATATGCATCTGCTCGAGCTCCTTCTCGTGGTTCACCACCATCGGCGTTTCCGCTGGCGGCGCGATTTTCTCGACGCGCCCATCGCCGGGAATTGCCCCGAACAGGCGCTGGCAGTCGTGCACGAGCTGATGGTGATCGACCTGCCCGGCCGCGGCGATGAAGATCCGGCCCGCGCGATAGCGCTCGCCCATGAATGACACCAGGAGGTCGCGATTGATCCGGTTTACCGTCTCGACGGAACCAAAAATCGGCAAGGCCAGCGGATGGCCACGCCAGAAGTTGAGCGTAAACAGGTCGTGGATGAAATCGTCCGGCGTGTCTTCGGCCTGCGAGATTTCCTGCAGGACCACCTGGCGCTCGCGATCGATTTCTTCCGGGGCAAACAGCGACTCCAGAAAAATGTCGGCGAGCAGTTCGGTGGTCATGGGCAGATGCTGCCCGAGCACCTTGGCGTAGTAGCAGGTGAATTCCTTGCCGGTAAATGCGTTGAGCACGCCACCGACTGCGTCCATTTCTTCGGCGATTTGCGCCGCGGTGCGCTTGTGCGTGCCCTTGAACAGCAGGTGTTCGATAAAGTGGCTGACACCATTGTCGGCGGGTTCTTCGTAGCGCGAGCCGTTCTCGACCCAGATCCCGATGGTGGTCGACAGGACGTGCGGCATGGACTCGGTCAGGACCCGGAGGCCATTGTTCAGGCTGGAGGTAGAAATCATCGGATAATCTGCAGCGGCGGACTACTTGGCCCGCGCCAGGTCCTGCTTGGCCTCGCGCAGGGAGAGCCGGATCTTGCCGCTGCGATCCACGTCCAGAACCTTGACGTCGATTTCGTCACCCTCATGTACCACGTCCTCCACCCGGCGCACGCGCTCATCGGAAAGCTGTGAGATATGGAGCAAGCCGTCGGTGCCGGGCATGATTTCAACGAACGCCCCGAACTCGACCACCTTGCGCACCCTGCCGTGGTAGATCTTGCCGACCTCGGGCTCGGCACAGATCGCCTGAATTGCCGCGATCGCCTTTTCCAGCGAGGGCCCATCCGCCGACGCGATGAGCACGGTGCCGTCGTCCTCGATATCGATCTTGGCGCCGGTTTCCTCGACCAGACCGCGAATCACCTTGCCTCCCGGGCCGATCACTTCGCGAATCTTGTCGGGCTTGATGTGAATGGTCACGATGCGCGGCGCGTAAGCCGAGATGTCTTTGCGCGGGGTCGGGAGCGCTTTCTCCATGACCGACAAGATGAACAGACGAGCATCTCGCGCCTGGTAAAGCGCCTGGCGCAGGATCTCGCGGGTGATGCCGCCGGCCTTGTTGTCCATCTGGATCGCGGTCACGCCGCTGGCCGTGCCGGCAACCTTAAAGTCCATGTCGCCGAGATGGTCTTCGTCTCCCAGGATGTCGGTGAGGACCGCGACCTTTTCTCCTTCCTTGACCAGTCCCATCGCGATTCCTGCAACCGGCGCCTTGATCGGGACGCCGGCGTCCATCAGCGCGAGGGTTCCACCGCACACGGTCGCCATCGAGGAGCTGCCATTCGATTCCAGCACCTCCGACACCACCCGAATCGTGTACGGAAAATCCGCTTCGTCCGGCAGTACCGGCGTGAGCGCGCGCTCCGCCAATGCGCCATGACCGATTTCGCGCCGCGACGGAGCGCGCAGAAATTTAACCTCCCCGGTGGAAAACGGGGGGAAGTTGTAGTGCAGCATGAATTTCTTGAAGCGCTCGCCCAGCAGCGCGTCGATCTTCTGCTCGTCCGAGCCGGTACCCAGAGTTGCGGTCGCGAGCACCTGGGTCTCGCCGCGACTGAACACCGCCGAACCATGGGTGCGCGGCAGCACCTGCACCTCGGCGCTCAGCGGGCGGATGTCGGTGGGCTTGCGATCATCGATGCGCCGGCCCTTGTCCAGAATTTCGGACCGGACCCGCTCGCGCACCAGCTTGTCGCAGGCCTCCGCCAGCTCGCCGCCACGCTCGGCGAATCGTTCGCCCAACGCGGCAACCGCCTGGTCGCTCAGCGAGTAGAGCGCCGCGTTGCGCTCCTTCTTGCTTGCGATCGCGAGCGCCCGCTCGATGCCGTCGCCGATCTGCTGCTTCACCGCCGCCAGCAGCTCCGCGTCCAGGGCCTTCTGGGTGAATTCACGCTTGGACTTGCCTGCTAGGTTGCGCAGCTCTTCCTGCATCTCAAACAGGGGTTGCATCGCCTCGTGTGCGGTAAACAGCGCGTCGACCATGGTGTCCTCGTCGACGACCTCGGCGCCGCCTTCGAGCATCACGATCGAGTCCGGCTTGGCCGCGACCATCAGCGAGAGGTCGCTGTTCTCCAGGTTTCCGATCGTCGGGCTTACCGCAATCTTGCCGTCAATCCGCCCCATCCGCAGCGCCGCCACCGGACCATTGTGCGGCACGTCGGAGACCTGCAGCGCAGCCGACGCCGCGATCAGCGAGAGCGCATCAGTATCGTTGTCCCGATCGGCGGACAGAACGGTGACCATAATTTGCGTTTCGCGATCGTATCCCTTGGGGAACAAGGGGCGCAGCGCGCGATCGATCAAGCGCGAGGTGAGAATTTCCTTCTCCGACGCGCGTCCCTCGCGCTTGAAAAATCCGCCGGGAATTTTTCCAGCCGCGAAAGTTTTTTCAAGATAGTCGACCGTCAGCGGCAGAAAGTCGACTTTGTCGCGGCCCTCATAGACCGAGGTAGCGGTGGCGAGCACCACCGTTTCGCCATACTGGGCGAGCACCGAGCCGTGCGCCTGCTTCGCGAGCCGACCGGTTTCGAGCGACAAACGTCGCCCGGCGAGGTCAATTTCGAGTTTTCGAGACATGGTTGTGACACCTGAGGGAGGAACCTGGCCGCGGGACGACTGCGGATTTTTAGTTCCGCCGGGCACCTCGGATGGTGCGCCCAACGACCGGCCCGGGTCCGCGCCTACCCCTCTCAATCGCTGGGCGGCGCGGCCGTAAATGAATTGCGGCCTATCTCCGGATACCGAGCTTTTCGATCAGCCCTTTGTAACGGGCAAAGTCACGGGAATGCAGATAGTCTAGCAGCCGACGGCGCTGACCTACCAGCTTGAGCAGGCCGCGACGCGAATGATGATCTTTCGCGTGCGTGCTCAGATGCGAGGTGAGCTGCTCGATACGCGCCGACAGCAGCGCGACCTGAACTTCAGGTGATCCGCTGTCGTTGGCGCTGCGAGCGTTGGCTTGGACTATTTCCCGTTTGCGGGCGACAGAAAGGGGCATCAGGAGCTCTTACTTTTCCCTATCTTCCTTTGTTAGCCGCCCAAATTAGCAGAGGGTCATCGGCGAGTAAAGGTTGTGGCCCGCCGGCCGGTACTGGTTCAGCAAAAATGCCCGCCTTTCACTGCGCAGCGCAAGTGTCCGCCGCAGATGTGTGGCGGTGGGTAACCTCGCCCCCGCGATTTGACGATTACGGGCCGCCTTCCGATAATCACACGGTGATGGAGCGAGGTGAGGTGGCAGGGCGGCGCGATGCGATGTCCTCAGTGCGGTTTTGACGCAGCCCAGGGCGCGATGTTTTGCTCGCGCTGCGGCACCCGGTTGTTCGCGCCGAAGCCGGCGGCGATTCGCGAGTACGTGCTCCTCAAAGTCCGCCCTTCGCTGTGGTACTGCGCCAATTTCTTCATCGTCGGTTTGCTGGTCACCGCATTCGGCGGACGGACTTTGTATGTCCAGCACAACCTGTGGCACATCGCCTTTGCGCTGATGGCACTGGGAGTCGTAATTTTCGTGAGCGGATTGGTGGCCAACCGCTCGGTGGACTGGAGCGTGACTTCGGACCGGATAATCGAGCGCCGGGGGGTGCTCGCGACCAATCGCCGGGAGATGGAGCTTGCCGACATCCGCTCGGTCGAGGTATCGCAACGCCTGCTGCAGCGGATGCTGGGGCTCGGGGATGTGACGATCGCGTCCGCGGCGAGCGCGGACTTCATCGTGCATCTGAACCATGTCGCAAAACCGGCCCAGATCGCCGAGACCGTGCGCCAGGCTCGTCTGAAGAGGCTCGCCTGATCATGACGCGTCATCCCGACCTGCGGCACGAACGCAAACTCTGGCGCACCGGCATCGAGGCGGTCGCGGGGGTCGATGAGGCGGGGGTCGGACCGATGGCGGGTCCGGTGGTCGCCGCCGCGGTGGTATTCAGGCCGGAAACCTACATAAGGGGCGTACACGATTCCAAGCAGCTGCTCGCCGAAAAGCGCGAGGAACTGCACGCCAAGATCCGCGAATGCGCGCTTACCTTCGGCATCGGGGTCGCGGAGGTCGAGGAGATCGACCGCCTTAACATCTACTGGGCAACCATGCGGGCCATCGAGCGCGCGCTCGCGGCCCTCACACGCGCGCCGGAACACGTGCTGATTGATGGCCGCAAGGTTCCCGGCCTGGTGATTCCGCAGACCCATATCGTCGGCGGCGATCGCAAGAGTTTCTGCATAGCCGCGGCCTCGATTCTCGCAAAGGTTACCCGCGACCGAATCATGACCGCTTATGATGACCAGTACCCCGGCTACGGCTTTGCCCAGCACAAGGGCTACTGTACGGCGGATCATTTTCAGCTCCTCGAACAGCTCGGGCCTTCGCCGATCCATCGCCGTTCGTTCTCGCCGGTTGCGCTCGCCACGCAACTGAAGCTGGATCTGTTCGGGTGAACTGTATACTACTTGACTACAACTGTATGAATGTTGATTAGCCCTTTCTTGATCGACGGCAGTTAATCATCTAGCGTGAGCTTGAGGGTTTCTTTTATGGCGCTAGAACGCGATAAGCATACCGCCCAGCGTGCGTTGCTCACCCTCCAGGAGACGCAGCTGCTCGAACTCTACCGACGGATGGTGCTGATCCGGCAGTTCGAGGAGAAAACCGCCGAGATGTACGCGCGTGGCAAGATCACCGGCTTCTGTCACCTCTACGCGGGCGAAGAGGCGGTCGCCGTCGGCGCGATCTACGCCCTCTACGACAAGGACTACGTACTCTCCACCTACCGCGAGCACGGACACTGCCTGGCGAAGGGCGCCGACCCCAAGGTAGTGATGGCTGAGCTGTTCGGCAAGATTACCGGCATCTCCAAGGGACGGGGCGGGTCGATGCACCTGTTCGACCCCGATCTGCGCTTCATGGGGGGCTACGCCATCGTCGGCGGCGGACTGCCCCTCGCAACCGGGCTGGGACTCTCGGTGCAGTACAACGAAGGCCCCGAGGTGGTGTGCTGCTTCTTCGGTGACGGCGCGCTGCCGCAGGGCGCGTTTCACGAATCGCTCAACATGGCATCGCTGTGGAAGCTGCCGGTCGTGTTCGTCTGTGAGAATAACTTCTACGGCATGGGCACGATGGTGCAGAACGCCATCTGCCAGGAAGAGCTGTACCGCTTCGCGGAACCATACAAGATGCCGGGGGTGCGGGTGGACGGAATGGATGTGCTGGACGTTTACGGCGCCACCATGGAGGCAGTTGCCCGCGCCCGCGAAGGTGACGGACCTTCGCTGATTGAAGCCGTAACCTATCGTTTCCGCGGCCACTCGATGTCGGATCCGGGCGAGTACCGCTCCAAGCGCGAGGAACGCATCTGGCAGGAGCGGGATCCCATCAAGAATCTCCGCCGCCGCGTGCTCGGCGAACGGCACGTCGCGGAAGCGCGCCTCGGTGAAATCGAAGCCGCGGTGGCCCGCGAGATCGAGGAAGCGGTGAAGTTCGCGGACGAGAGCCCCGAGCCTTCGGTCGACGAACTGGGCAAAGGGATCTACGCGGGTTCCTGAGCGGAATTTTTCCAATGGCGAAAATCAGCTATCGCGAAGCTCTGAACATCGCGCTGCGTGAGGAACTCGACCGCGACGAGCGCGTGTTTATCATGGGCGAGGAAGTCGGCTACTTCGGCGGCGCCTTCAAGGTTACCGACGGGCTGCTGGCCGTGTATGGCGAGAAACGCGTGCGCGACACTCCGATTTCGGAACTTTCGATCGTGGGCGCGGGGGTTGGCGCCGCGATGGGCGGGCTCAAGCCGGTAGTCGAGTTAATGACCATAAATTTCAGCTTGCTCGCGATGGATCAGATCGTCAACCACGCGGCCAAGATCCATTACATGTTCGGCGGCAAGGCCAAGGTGCCGCTGGTGATTCGCGCGCCGCAGGGCGGAGGCCATCAACTGGGCGCCCAGCACAGCCAGAGCCTCGAGGCGTACTTTCTGCATTGCCCGGGCCTGCGCGTGGCGATTCCGGCGACCCCGGCCGACGCCAAGGGCTTGCTGAAAACCGCGATTCGTGGGGACGATCCGGTGATGTTCCTGGAGCACGAATCGCTGTACGGAATCAAAGGCGAGGTTCCGGACGACAAGGACTTCGTCGTACCGTTTGGAAGGGCCACGATGCTGCGCGAAGGCAAGGACCTCACCATCGTCGCCTACTCCAAGTGCGTGTACGAGGCGCTGGCAGCGGCCGAAGCGCTTGAGGAAGGCGGCATCGACGCCGAGGTTATCGACCTGCGGACTTTGAATCCGCTCGATCTCGAAACCGTGGTCACCTCCACCCGCAAGACCGGAAAAGTGATCATCGCCTACGAAGGATGGCGCACCGGCGGCGCCGGCGCCGAGATCGCCTCGCAGATCTACGAGGCCGCCTTCGATCATCTCGACGCCCCGGTCGGACGCGTCGCTTCGCTCGACACGCCGATGCCTTACAACGCCAAGCTCGAACACGCGGTCCTGCCGAGCTCAGGCGACATAGTTAAAGCTGCCGAGGAAATGATGTAGCGCGCCGCGGCGCCCGGCCACGGAGTCGGAAAGAGCCAGCCATGAGCAACGAAATTGTAATGCCCAAGCTCTCCGATACGATGGAAGAAGGCAAGATTATCCGTTGGCTTAAGCATCCCGGCGACACCATCCACCACGGCGAACCAATCGCGGAAGTCGAAACCGACAAGGCCGACATGGTGCTCGAGTCGTTTGCGGAAGGCATCCTCGATCAGATCAGACTCAAGGAAGGCGAGAGCGCCCCGGTCGGAGCGGTGATCGCGACCATGCGCGGCGCGGGCGACTCACCCCGGCCTTCTGCCGCGGCCGAATCCGCCAACGGACCGAGTGCCGAGACCAAGGCGAAACCGGTGGACAAGAAAAGCGCACCAATCCCTATTCGACCGAAGACCCGGAAGGACATTCCTGCCGCACCCACCCCGCCGCCGCCGTCGGCCGCGGACGAGGACGCGGGCGAGGAAGTGCACCCCGCGATGAGTTCACGGCGCTCCGCCGCACCCACCGCCATTCCGATGCCTCCGCGCACTCCCGCTGCCACTTTTACCGATCGGGTCGAACCGTCCGCCGATGGGCACAAGTTTCGCGCCTCGCCGCTTGCACGGCGCGCGGCCGAGGAAGCCGGGATCGACCTTGCCGCCGTGCGTGGCACCGGCCCGGAGGGTCGGATCACGAAACGCGATATCGACAACTTTCTGCGCGAACAGCAGCTCTTCCGCTTTCGGCGCATCGTGTCGCCGCGAGAGGGTGCGCCGGGGTCGCACGAAGATCTGTCGAGAATGCGCAAGACGATCGCGAATCGGATGGCTGCATCCAAACGCGAGATCCCGCACTTCTACGTGACGATGGAAATCGACATGGCGGAAGCGGTGAAACTCAAGACCTCGCTCGCGCAGGCCGAACTGATTGAAGAGGACATCACTTACAACGACATAATCGTAAAGGCCCTCGCGCTGGCGTTGGCACGCTATCCGCGAATCAATGCGTCCTTCGAGAACGATGGCATTACGATTCACCCGAATATCAACATCGGCGTCGCGGTCGCGGTCGAAGATGGCCTGGTCGTACCGGTAATCCACGGATGCGAGCAGCTCTCGCTGATCGAAATCGCCAACGTGGCACATCGCCTGGTGGCAAAAGCCGGACGCGGCGGTTTCACTGCCGGCGAGTTGTCGGGCGCGACCTTCACGATTTCCAACATGGGCATGCTTGGCCTCGAACACTTCGCGGCCGTGATCGTCCCGCCGCAGGCCGCGATCCTGGCCGCGAGCGCGATCAAGGATCGCCCGGTAGTGCGCGACGGCGCGCTCGCGGTTGGAAAGACCATGATGGCGACGATGTCGTGCGACCATCGGATCATCGACGGAGTGGTCGCGGGTCGCTTCCTCCAGGAACTGAAGCGGTTCCTGGAAAATCCGGCCAGCCTGCTGCTGTGAGCCACGCTTCGCTACAATGATGGTGTGACCCGCGTGCACCATCGGCGCACGCCCGAAAGGATCTCAGCTTGGTAAACTCCCGCTACGACCTGGTGGTAATCGGCTCCGGACCCGGCGGCTACGTCGCCGCGATTCGTGCCAGCCAATTGAAAATGAAAGTCGCGGTGGTCGAGCGCGACCGCCCGGGCGGCGTGTGTCTTAACTGGGGCTGCATCCCGTCGAAGGCGTTGCTGAGTTCCGCCGAGGCGATGGAGACGATTCGGGGCGCCGGCCGGGAGCACGGAATCGAAGTCGGCGAAGTCCGGTTTGACTTCCAGAAGGTGATCGCACGCTCGCGGGCCGCCGCCGAGAAGCTCTCGCGCGGGGTCCGCTTTCTGTTCAAGAAAAATAAAATCGATTTGTATGAAGCCAATGCCGAGGTCATTGGACCAAACACGGTGGCTCTACAGGCGGTTGATGGCAAGCCGGCCCTCGAAGTGAAGCAGCTCGAAGCCGAGCGCATCCTGCTCGCGGTCGGCTCCGGCGAACGATTGTTCCCCGGTATGCAGATCGGCGACGGCGTGATGACCAGCAAGGAAGCGCTGGTGCATGACTCGCTGCCCGCCAGCATCGCCATCATCGGCGCCGGCGCAATCGGGCTCGAGTTTGGCTACTTCTACCAGGCATTCGGCACCAAGGTGACAATCGTCGAGCTCGAAAATCAGATGCTGCCCGGCTTCGACGCCGAAATCGCCGAGGAGCTGCGCCGCGCGTTCGTCAAGCGCGGGGTTATCGTGCTGCTCGGTCATGGCTACAAGTCGATGGCGCGTGACGGCGATATGTGCCGCGTCACGGTTGATGCCGCCGGCACCGAGAAGTCCGTCGAGGCTGAGGCCGTGCTGGTGGCGGTGGGACGCGCGCCGCTGAGCGCAAACCTCGGACTGGAGAAGGTCGGGGTGGAGCGAGAGGGGGGAGGCTTCATCAAGATCGATGACTCATTCCGTACCACCTGCCCGAGCATCTATGCGATCGGCGATGTGGGGCGGCCTCCCCTGCTGGCGCACAAGGCTTCAGGTGAAGGAGTCGCCGCCGTTGAGATCATGGCGGGAGTCCGTCAGCCCGGGTTCGATTTGCTGTCGATCGCAGGATGCATCTACTGCGAGCCGGAAGTCGCCACGGTCGGGCTTAGCGAGGCGGATGCGAAGGCGCGCGGGATCGAGGTAAAGGTCGGCAAGATTCCCTTCCGCGCGATGGGAAAAGCGGTCGCGATCGGTCATCCCGACGGGTTCGTCAAACTGGTGGTCTCCAAGGAGTACAGCGAAGTGATCGGATGCCAGATAATCGGAAACCACGCGACCGACCTGATTTCAGAGGTGGTGCTCGGTAAAACCCTGGAAGCGACTACCGCCGAATTCGGGCACACCGTACATCCACATCCGACGATGTCGGAAGCCATTATGGAAGCGGCCCTGGCCGCAGAGGGTGAGGCAATAAATTACTGAACCGGCTTCCTGACCCCGGTTCGCGGGCAACCGACTGCCGAGCAGTTCACCAATTTAAGATGCTAGGGCAACTCGCGATAGTCGACTTGGGAACGGTCGAATACGAGCGCGCGCACGCCCTTCAACAGGCGCTGGTCGCGGCGCGGCTGCGCGACCAGGTCGGGGACACCCTCCTGATCCTCGAACACCCCCATGTCTACACGCTCGGCCGCGGCGCGGACGAGAAGTTCATCCTGGCACCCCATCCCAAGGTGCCTGTCATCCGCGTCTCGCGCGGAGGTCAGGTCACCTATCACGGACCCGGGCAGCTCGTGGCGTATCCGATCCTGAAGCTCGAAGGACCGGCGCGGGACGTGGGCCGCTATTTGCGTCAATTGGAGCAGGTCATGATCGGGGCGCTGGCACAGCACGGCGTTTGCGCGCAGCGCCGCGACCAGCTCACCGGAATCTGGATCGGAGCGCGCAAGATCGGATCGATTGGGGTGGGTATTCGCCGCTGGGTCACGTATCACGGGCTCGCGCTCAACCTAAGCACGGACCTGTCCTATTTCGATTCGATCGTGCCCTGCGGAATCGATGGATGTGAAATGACTTCACTCGCGCGCTTAGGCCGCCAGGATATCGGCACGGCAGAATTCACCAACAGTCTGTGCGAGAATTTTGGGAGGGTTTTTGGCTACGCGACACTGACTCACCCGAGCGGTGACCAGATCTGGAGCTGGGCGGACCAGTACCCGAAGAGTGCCGAACCTCGCGCAACCGGAGCCCACGGCTAGCCGATATGGTGGAGCGGAAACATCCCGACTGGATCAAGGTTCGCGCACCCGCCTCGCCCGAGTACTTCCGTACCCGTGCCATCCTCGGCGAGTTAAAGCTGCACAGCGTCTGCCAGGAGGCATGCTGTCCGAATATCGGTGAATGTTTCTCCCATCACACCGCCACCTTCATGCTCATGGGCGATGTCTGCACGCGCAATTGTCCCTACTGTGCCGTGGCCCATGGCAAAGTTCGCCCGCTCGATCCGGATGAGCCGCGACGCATCGCCGAGGCAGTCGCTAGACTTGGTCTGCAACACGTAGTCGTGACCTCGGTGGATCGCGATGACCTGCCGGACGGTGGAGCGGCGCATTTTGCAGCGACCGCGCGCGCGATCAAACACGCGCTGCCCGCAACCCGCGTCGAGGTTCTGGTGCCAGATTTTCAGGGATCGCTCGCCAGCGTCAAAACGGTGGTGGCGTCTCCAGTCGACATCTACAACCATAACGTGGAGACGGTGCCGAGCCTGTATCGCAAAGCGCGGCCGGGCGGGCAGTACCGCCGTTCTCTCGAGGTCTTACGGCACGCGAAAGATGGCGCGCGATCGCTTAAACGAAACCTCCTCACCAAGACCGGAGTCATGCTCGGCCTGGGCGAGCGACGCGACGAGCTGCTCGAGGTAATGCGCGACTTGCGCGAGATCGACTGCGATATATTAACCCTAGGCCAGTATCTACGCCCGTCGAAGGAGCACCTTCCCGTCGAACGTTACGTCACTCCTCAGGAATTTGCCGATCTGAAGCACGCCGGTATGGAGTTGGGTTTCCGGCACGTAGAGTCAGGGCCCCTGGTGCGCAGCTCCTACCACGCCTGGGAACATGTCAACTAAGACCGCTCGAAAGTCCCCTGGTGCTTGGATTCTCCGGTCGATTTGATCTCGGTTAACGAAAATCGTACCAGACTAGAACTTCAAACCGGGCAAGTGACCGACATCAGCTCGAGCGTTAAGCACCTCACAATTGAAGGCTCACGGACATCGACCCGGCCAAAACTCGTTGGCCATCAACCGTCCCGCCCGCGCGAATAACCAGTGAAGGATTCCGCGCCGACCCAGCCTCAACCGGCCCGCAAAGGACCAGCCGAGGAGCCTCAATCAACCACGACATCCGCAACTCTTCTCAAAGACAAAAACGGGCTGCCGGTGAGATAACACTGGCAGCCCGCTGGATTTGAGCCGTCTTCGTCTACTGCCTGAGTTCCCTAACCTGGTGTTCGCGGGTCTGCAGGTAGAAATCCTGCACCGCTCCATAGAGATCGACTGCATAACGGTCGGCTTCTTCGAATTGATCCATGTGCAACGAGCGGTAGTTCACCGCCTCGCCGAGGCGCCATCCAGCCCCCGCGGAAAATGGCACCCACCAGGACACGTCGGTCATATAGGTGAGGTAGCTCAGCGGGTTCATGGCCGCGTCGGCGGCCTTTCCAAACGTGTCGGTCACCGTCGAAGGACCAAGGAAAGGCAGCATGAGGTACGTCCCCGCAGGAACCCCGTAGTAGCGCAGGGTCAGACCGAAATCGTTGGGACGCTCTTGAAGCCCGAACCAGGTCCCCGCGGGATCGAAAAATCCACCCAGGCCCAGCGTGCTATTGATGCCAAACCGCCCCACCTCGGTACCGGCCTGCGCCAGATGCAATTGAAACAGACTGTTGGCAAAGCGAGGGATTACGTTGACATTATCGAAAAACTTGCTGACGTGTTCGCGCACGGGCTGCGGCGCGATGAACGAGTACCCGGATGCCACCGGCCGCAGAATCCAGTCATCAAGCTTCAGGTTGACGCTGAACATCGTCTCGTTGAATGGAGCCAGCGGGTCGCTATACACGGCCTGGTTCTCGCCGGGGGGCGCGTTCTCGGCTCCCACCACGGCGCCTTGGCTGACGGGGTTGTTGCTCAGCGGCGCAATGTCCTGCGCCGACGCGGTTGCAGCAAAGCCCAGCGCGACGAGCAGGGAAACCGCCGCGACGGCGCAAGACACTAATCGGGTACGGACCCGATTCTCGGGTTCTCTGAAATACGCTTCCGTGCTCATCTCTGCAAGTAAAACTCCTTGTAGGACGACCGGTCCGCCCGAATAGTGTTAGGCTATCATGATCGCTGGTTGGGGCAAGCAGCCGATCAGGTTCCCATCGAGGCTGCCAACGAGGCCTCTTTGCTCTTAAGGTCACCAATGAGCGTGCCGTAACCCTTGCTCGCCATGATCCGGTTAAACTGATTGCGGTAGTTCGCGATGATGCTGACGGAGTCGACCGTCACGTCGTAAATCTGCCAG
The DNA here is from genome assembly GCA_046728175.1 of Thermodesulfobacteriota bacterium. GTDB lineage: Bacteria > Desulfobacterota > Binatia > Binatales > Binataceae > JAFAHS01. Next base: position 25,843 of record JBKPEA010000100.1, read on the forward strand.
CGACCGTCCTTGTTGAGCAGCCGGAAGTCGAGATCGATCGGAGCCTTCCCCGCCATCAGCACATTGGTCTTGACCATCGAATACTGGGGGCCGTCGTTTTGCGCACTCAGGTACTTGACGTCGCCGCTGGTGAATTCGTTGATCTTGGCGAGATAGGAATTCTCGATAAAGGTGATGAACACCTTCTGGAATTCCTGCTGCTGCTCGGAGGTGATTTGCTTCCAGTAATATCCCATCGCGGATTTCGACATGGTCGTGAAATCGAAGGTCGCCGACACAATATCGCGCAATTGCTGCTGGCGCGTGGCGGTGGGAGTCTGCTTATCGCGCAGAACGGTCAGCGCCTGATTGACGGTTGTCTTTACGACCGTCATCGGGTCATCCGCAGCCGGTGCTACCCGAGCAGCACCGGACACCATCAGAATTGTGCATAGTGCGATCATACCCAGGCGCTGCCGCCGGTTACGATTGAAAAGAGTTCTTGAGCTTCGCATAGCGTCACTTCTTTGGCGAATTGGTCGGTGAGGACTGCTGACCGGCCTGGTTTCCGCCACTCGCGCCGTTGTGGTTTTGGTCGTCGGGTTTCGTGCCAACGTTGTTGATCAGCTGACCGACCGCGTTCTCGATACTGAACGCGGACTCCGTCTGTATGATCCGGCCACCGTCGCCTAACATTTTTTCACTTGGCCCGAGCTGGATCGATATATATTTACCGCCGATGATGCCGCTGCTTCGTATCGAAGCGATAGCCTCGTCGTCGATTCGCACGCCGTCCTTTATCTCCATCGAGACATGCGCCTGATTGCCGACCAGAGTTTCGCTGACAACCTTGCCGATTTTGACCCCCGCGATATCTACCTCGTCGCCGGGCTTCAAACCGCCGATATTGTCGAAGTTCGCATATACCTGGTAAGTCGGCGTCGGTAGGATTGAAATACGTCCAAGCTTAAACGAGAGAATTGCCAGCGCCACTATGCCCAGCAGGGCGAAAAGACCAACGATAAATTGTGTCACACGACTTGCGTACATGTTCAGGAACTCACCTGATTGTTCTCCAGATCATCACCTGCGGATCTGCCTGCCAAAAACTGTTTGAAATCCTCGTCACCCGAAGCCATGACCTCGTCAACCGTACCGACCACCTTCATCTTTCCGCGATGCATGAACGCAACCCGATCTGAGATCGAAAAGACTTCCGGTACATCGTGGCTCACCACTATCGCGGTCAGGCCGAAATCCTGCTGAGTTTTGCGCACCAGGCGGTGAATCGACCCGGTGCGGGTGGGATCGAGTCCGGTGGTCGGTTCGTCCAGCATCAGAATTTTGGGCTGCGTCACCAGCGCCCGCGCCAACGCAGCGCGCTTCTGCATCCCCCCGCTCAGCTCGGACGGGAACTTGTGTTCCATTCCCTCCAGACCGACCGCCACCAGCGTCTGTTGCACCCGGCGACTAATCTCTTCGGGCGCAAGACTGGTCTTCTCGACGAGCGGAAACGATACGTTGTCAAAGACGCTCATCGAATCGAACAGCGCTCCGGCCTGAAAAAGCATCCCAAATTTCTCGCGAACCGCGTCCAAACCCCGGTTGCCCAACTTCATGATCTCGATGCCGTCTATAGTTATCGAACCCGAGTCGGGACGCAGCAACAGGTTCAAATGCTTCAGGAACACCGTTTTGCCGCATCCGCTCGGACCGACAATGGTCGTAACGGTACCGGTCGGAACCGTTAGGTCCACACCATCGAGCACCTGCTGTCGCTCGAAGCGGCGCTTGAGTCCACGGACTTCGATTGCATTCGCGGTCGTCGAGCCGTTGCTCTGGAAACTCATCGCAAATTGTCCATGCTACAGGAGAATCGAGCCCATGAAATAGTCCCAAGCCAGAACCAGCACGCTCGATAGGACGACCGCTTCGGTGGTAGCGCGACTGACGCCGGTGGCCATCCGCTTTGCGTGATAGCCTTTGTAACAACATACCGACATCACCACTACGCCAAATACCAGCGCCTTATAGAGAGTCAGTGCGATATCGTGGCGAGTCAGGTTGGCGGCGAGATTGTTGAAATACGCCCCACCCGATGCGCCGAGTAGGCCGCATCCGACCAGGTACCCGGCCCAGATGCCTATGACGTTAAAGGCGACCGTCAGAATTGGGAAACTGACTACGCCCGCGATCATGCGAGGCGATACGAGGTATTGGACCGGATTTATCGCCATCACCGTGAGCGCGTCGATCTGCTCGCTCGCCTGCATCGAACCGAGTTCCGCCGCCATCGCTGAGCCGGCACGCGCTGCGATCATCAGGGCGGCGAGAACCGGCCCCAACTCGCGCACCAGCGCCAGCCCCACCAGCGTCCCGAGCGAGTCTTCCGCGCCGAACAGATGGAGGGTGTGATAGCCCTGCAAGCCGAGCACCATTCCAGTGAAGGTTGAGATGAGCACAATCAGCATGGTTGACTCGGCGCCGATAATCCTGACCTGACGCAAGGCCAGCCGCGGCTTGTACGGCGGCAGCAGCGCGTAGAGGACGGACCGCAACAGAAACAGGACGAAGTTTCCGAGCGCGACGATACCATCGAGAATAAACGCGCCGAGGCGCTCGATTAATTCGACTATCGGCATTGGCGTGCGGGACCGAGTTTCAGTGCTGTGCGATCCCGAGGCGAACCAGCTGGTTCAACGTGTGAGTGGTGGACGATGCGCGCACGAATTCGTAGAGGTCGTGGGGCACATCAAGATCGAGCGCCGGACGTGCGAGGCGCAACACTCGGCAGGCTAGGTTTCGGCGCTGGCAATCATCGAGATGACGTACGAGGCTGAATCTGCCGAATTGCGTCGGTGCGACATCGGCGGGAGAGCGCGCGATCACATTGGTACCGCTAAAATCTCGCGAGGGTACCAGCACGGCGCCGCGGCCCAAAGGCATCGCGTCAAAGACCTCGTCTATGTCGCCGCTGGTAATCGCCGGAATGTCGGAAAGAACGGTGCACACGGCGGCGGCGCCCTTGGCCACCAGTCGTTCCGTGGCAAGGGCCACCGCCACATTCAGTCCGCGCGGAGTCTGCTCGTCGATCGCCCATGCGCCGCCCTCGCGCGCGAGGCTCAGCAACCCGCGGTCCGATGTGACCACCGCCACGTAGTCCGCGTTCCGCGCGGAAAGCGCGGCCGCGAGCACGTCACGAAACATCGCCTCGGCCAGTATCCTTCGCTCGGCCGGCGGCAGCACCGAGGCCAGCCGGTTCTTGGCAAACGCGAGTTCCTTCGCGGCGATCAGAATTGCGCGCACGGCGTCACTTTATAACGTACCGAACAGGCGTAGCCAACGGATGCGGCAATACCGACCCACGAGCAAACACAACACCTTTTGATATTTTGCTTGACACGGTTTGGAGCCAAGCCAAGATAAGGGGGAGCCGGGTCACGTCAGCCGCGGCCCGCGAACCCTTCTTCATCCGGGGGACCTCGATGCCCACAATCGGCCGAATCTCCTCGCTGCTTGTGCCAGCCCTCGCACTGGCATTCGCAACCTCTTTGCTGAGCGGATGCCACCGGGCGTCGGTGGACGACTACCTCGCATCCGGTGACGCCGCAATGCAGGCGAACAAGCTGCCGGACGCCGAACATGAGTACTCGGAAGCGGCAAAATCCGCACCCAATGATGCGCGCGTCCACGTCGCGCTCGGCAACCTGTACACCTTCGAGCACAAACCACAGCCGGCGCAAGTGGAATACATGAAGGTTATAGATCTCGACCCACGCAACCCGGCAGCGCACGTCGCCCTCGGCAATCTGTATTTCGATGAGCAGCAGACCCGGCAGGCCGAGGAACAATATCGCGCGGCGATCGCGCTCGATCCTTCCCGCGCCAACTACTATCTGTTACTCGGTGAGGTTCTAAGCCGCGAAGGGCAGAGCGCCGATGCAGAAGCGCAGTTCCGCACCGCAATCGGACTCGATCCCAAGAACGCGCAGGCGCATCTGGCACTGGCGAACTTTCTAAACAGCCAACCCGGGCGCCAGGCAGAGGGTGATGCAGAACTCTCCACGGCGCGAATTCTCGACCCCAAGCTCGCGGCCTCCGCACCGCCCGCTGCTGCCGGCTCAACCGAAGAGGGGGCGCCCGGCGAAGCGACCGCCTCCGGATCTACGAAGATCAAGCCGCTCAACAAGGTTTTCCTGCTCACCAAGAACTCGCCGATCTACGAAAGCCCCGACTCTTCCAGCAACGTGGTCGGACAGGTCCATAAGAAGAAGTACGTGCATGTGGTCGGATTGGCCGGCAATTACCTGCAAATCAAATTGCGCAACGGCACCGTCGGCTTCGTGCCTCAGGCCGCCGCCGAGTAATAGCCATTGACAGTGTTCGATTTCGATCAATCGGGGGAATTGAGCCATGGCCAACGAGGGGATTCTGGAACGCGAAGTCGATTTTCCGGGTAAGGCCTGCACGCTCGGCGCGTACGTCGCGGAACCGCAGGATGGTTCGTCTGCACTGCCCGCGGTCATCGTCGTGCAGGAATGGTGGGGACTGAACGATCATATTCGCGACGTGGCGCGGCGGTTCGCGCGCGAAGGATACTTCGCCGTGGCGCCCGATCTCTATTCTCGCCAGGGCCACAAGGTGGCCAATGACCCCAATAGCGCCGCTCAGCTGATGGGTGGTCTCAAGCAAGCCGACGGGATTGAGGATCTCAAGACCACCGCCGCGTGGATCCGCAATCAGAAGCGGACACGATCCTCCAAGATGGGCATCATTGGTTTCTGCATGGGTGGGAGCTACGCGCTTCTATTGCCGTGTGAATCGAAGGAGCTCTCGGCCGCGGCTCCCTTCTATGGAGAGATTCCGCCCGACAACAAGATCCGCGAGCTGTCCTGTCCGGTTTTTTATGCCTACGACACCAACGACGGATGGATCAATCGTTCCGACGTGGATCGGTTGCAAAACGCCCTGCGCGAATTTGGCAAGCCGGGCGCGGTGAAGCTCTACCCCGGATGCTCTCACGGATTTTTCAACGACACCCGTCCCGACGTCTACAACCCAGAAGCCGCCCGCGATGCGTGGCAACAGGTCCTGCGATTGTACAGTGCAAATTTGAAGGGCTGAAGAAAAATTAGCATTGCCGTCGATTCTAATTCTGACCTGAGTCTGATAAGGACGCCGTCCCCGGGGCAGCTTCTTCTGCCCTCATTTCTATCGCCCAGGTCGCGATATTTGGTCCGCTCAGATAGATGAGACGCCCCTCGTCGGGCGTCCGCTCGCGAAGCCAGCGCGCGACGATTTGCATCGGTTCCAGTTCGTCGCACGTAACCGGCTTTGCCCTATAGCGCGCGAAGTGTTGGATAACGAATGCTCTTACTTCCGCGCCGGCCGCCGGCGAATCTAATTTCCGGGTCATGGCAAGTCGTCCCGAGAGAACCACGTGCGCGGCGCGGTCGTGGTCGGAACCTGTGACGATGACGAGGTTGTTCTCGGTGACGATCTGGCTCAGCCGCGACGCGCGGTGCGAGAGCGTGACCAGCGATTCCAGGTCACGGCGCACACGCGCCGCTTCCTCGTAACGCAGCGCGGATGCGGCCTGGTCGCGAGCGCGCGCCAGATCGCCGAGAAGCTGCCCCGCACGCCCTTGCAAGAAGGCCATCGCGCGGCGTACGCGGGCGCCATAGGCGCCCGCGTTGGTAGCCGCGTTGCACGGCGCGCAACAATGGCCCATCTGTCCGTACAAACAAGGCGAAAAGTCAGGGTCCGGCGCAAGTCTTCCGGGGCAGGTCCGCAAACCGAGGATTCTCGACAGCGCATGCACGGAATGGTCGAGGCTGCGTCGTCCGATGAACGGACCCAGATACCTGACCCCGGGACGTGTGCCGATGCGGGGCGCAACCATAATCCGTGGGAATTCGTCGCTCAGGTCCAGTTTGATGAAATAGGCGGGCGCGACCGACTTGAGCATCCGGTTGTATGGTGGCTTGAGTTCGCGAATCAGCTCCGACTCAAGTAGTGCTGCCTCCAGCGCCGATCGCGCGACCCGCGTCTCGATGGTGTAAACGTGGCTGATAAGCTCTGCCGTCTTGGCGTTAACCGCCGCGGTGAAATACGACCCGACGCGCTCGCGCAGGCGGCGGGCTTTGCCGACATAGAGCAGGTCGCCACGTGCGTTGCGCATCAGGTAAACCCCGGGCGCCAGTGGCAGCGCCGCGATGTCTTCGGGCGACACATGGCGCTCGATGCGGCGACCGGAAGAGCCGCGACCATGCAAATCCAGCAAGCGGTCCAGCCGGCCAATTCCCATGTTTTCCGCTATTTCCAGAAAGATGCTCAAGATTTCAGCCGCCATACGCGCATCGCCGAGACCGCGATGCCGTCCGGCGGTAGACAACCCGAAATGCTCCGCCAGCAAATCGAGTCGTCTTCGCTTGAGCGATGGAACAAAGCGTCGAGCCATTCGCAGCGTACAGAGGATCGGATTGCGCAATCCGATTCCAAAGATTCGACGGAATTCGAAGTTCAGAAATGAGAAATCGAACGTCGCGTTATGCGCAACCAGCACCGAGGGACCAAGAAAGTCGCGAAACGCGGGCAACACTGCTTCGATCGGTGGCGCCGCGGCTACCATCTCATTGCTGATCGAAGTGAGCCTGCTGATGAAGCGCGGAATCGGTCCCTGAGGTCGCACCAGGGTCTCAAATGACTCGACCGTTCTGCGCCCCACCATCCGATAAGCGCCGATCTCGATGATCGTGCCAGGACCCGCCCGCCCGCCGGTGGTCTCCAGGTCAACGACGCAGAACGACGCCGCGTTCAGCGGCACCCGCAGCGCCGCGCAGCTCCGCAACGACCAGAGCGAGGTAGCGGTATCGAAAACAAAGTTGGGATCCGAAGCGAGCAGCGTGTTGATGATCCGCGCGGGGAGTTCCGGGTCAGAACCCGCGCCCGCGAGCAGCAGGCCCACCAGTTCGCGCGCATCGGCCCCCGCCGGCCGCGACTCCAGAAACGAGCACAGTTTCTCCTTGATGGTCGCACGCGGATCGCGCGCAATATCCGAAATCGCCGTCTCCACTCAACCCAGCCTCACCCGCCTAAAATGACTATCAAGTCGCTACCCGGATGGGAATGCGGGGAATCCCGGGGCCGTCGGTTGATTTCGTGGAGGTTTAACCGCTATTCAAGCCGGCAGCCGCGCCTCCCGGGGCGCCGTATGCGCGCATGTTACAGAGCCAAGCGTGCCATACTGCGCGCGGGCGCGAAGAACTGCCGCCGCCCTCGCGCTCAGCGGCAGCCCAATGATAGAGCGAAACATCTGCCCCACTTCAAGAAATCGAACCGAGTGGCGCGATTCGGGGCCAGGGCTTACAATTGTACGCAACAAGTCGAGGCAGAACCATGGAACGAGTCGAAGTTTCGCGCGACGTCGAAGCAATCCAGATTCCCGCGGGCTCGAAGACCAACATCGAAAAGGGAACTGAGGTCTACATAACCCAGTCGCTGGGCGGAACCTTCACGGTTCAGGCGCCCGCCTACGGCGGCTTGTTCCGCATCGCCGGAAAAGATGCCGACGCGCTCGGCAAAAAACCCGAAGATGCCGCACCCGCGCGGACCGGTGCCGCCGGCGACCTCGAGGCGATGGTGTGGGAACAGCTGAGGACCTGCTTCGACCCCGAGATCCCCGTCAACATCGTCGATCTCGGTCTGGTCTACGGCATGGAAATCAAGGATCAGGCCGACGGAAGCCACCGGGTCGAGGTCAAGATGACGCTAACCGCGCAAGGTTGCGGGATGGGCGCATCGATCGCGTTCGACGCGCGGCAAAAGCTCATGGGCTTGCCCGGCGTTTCAGAGGCGGATGTCGATCTAGTGTGGGACCCACCCTGGAATCCGCAGATGATCTCCCCCGAGGGCCGCGAGCGTCTGGGGCTCGATTGAAGCAACGGTCCCCGGACCTTCAGGCCGAGCTTCGTTCGACTGTGCCAGAGTACCCCGCGCGGAGCGGCTCAAACGCTCGGGTCAGGCGCTGCACGAGCTGGCAAGGAAGGTGGTGCTTGCCCAGTTTAAGGCGCGCGGCGTTGACACGCTGGTAGGCCTCCGATATTGAGTTTGGTTCCGGTGTTTCCATGTTTGCGATCGTAAAGACGGGCGGAAAGCAGTACCGCGTCGGCGTGGGCGACCAGGTCACGGTCGAGCGGATTCCCGGCGAGGTGGGCGCGGAAGTCGCCCTCAGCGAAGTATTGGCACTCGGCGGCGAAAACCCCAAGGTCGGAACTCCGCTGATAGCGGGCGCCTCTGTACGCGCGAAGATCATCCAGCAGCCGCGCGGCAGCAAGATCGTCGTGTTCAAGAAGAAGCGGCGTAAAAACTATCGCCGCAAGCATGGGCATCGGCAGGAATTGACGATACTCAAGATCGAAGAGATTTCAGCGGGGGCATAGGCCCGCCGCCTGCGCGGCGACTCTGCCGCGCCCTTCTCCAGAGGAGACCAGCCGTGGCGCACAAAAAAGGGCAAGGTTCGACCCGCAACGGCCGCGATAGCCCCGGGCAGCATCGCGGTATCAAGATCTACGACGGGCAAACCGTCAAAGCCGGCAACATTCTCGTGCGCCAGCTGGGCACCAGAATTCATCCGGGCCGCAACGTCGGTATGGGTCGCGACTATACGATTTATGCGCGTATCGACGGAATCGTAAAGTACGAACCGCGCGGCGAAAAGCGCCAGGTGAGTGTTGAGCCGAAGGCCGCGGCGGAAACTAGCCCGTAACCGCGCACCCAAGGGCGCGCCGGAAGCCCCGCGGGAGTCCCGCGGGGCTGTTCATTTTCGGCGCGCTGTTATTCACTGGCAGGGCACCGGGAGAAGCATCGGTTCCGGGCCGGGAGGACCATGGCGATGAAACTCGGATTGGTAACAGGGTATACGGGCAGTGGCGTGCCGATGGATTTGATCCACGCAGCCGAGGACGCGCGCTTCGATTCAGTCTGGACGGCCGAAGCTTACGGCTCGGACGCTATCGTTCCGCTCAGCTGGATCGCCGCTCACACCAAAAAAATCAAGCTGGGCACCGGAATCATGCAGATGCCGGCGCGCACACCCGCGATGACGGCAATGACCGCGATGACGCTCGACGCGATGTCAGGCGGGCGTTTCATTTTGGGCATCGGCCCTTCCGGTCCGCAGGTGGTCGAAGGATGGCATGGCATGCCGTATGGCAAGCCCCTCCAGCGGACGCGTGAGTATATCGAAATCGTGCGCAAGATCCTGGCGCGGGAAACGCCGCTCGAGCTCAACGGCAAGGAATACCAGATTCCCTACAAGGGCCCCGGCTCCAGCGGCCTCGGCAAGCCGCTCAAGAGCATCATGCACGGCCGTAAAGATATGAAAATCTACACGGCGTCGATCAGCCCCAAAGGAATCGCGCTCGCGGCGGAAATTGCGGACGGCGTTATTCCCGTGTGGATGAATCCGGAGCGCTGGGACCTTTACGCAGGGCCAGTTAAGGAGGGCTTCGCCAGGACCGGCGGCAAAAAGTCCATGGATAACTTCGAAGTCGCGCCGTTTGTTACCTGCGTGATGGGCCCGGATGTCGAAAAGTGCCGGATGGCCGTTAAAGGGAATCTCGCCCTGTACATCGGCGGGATGGGCGCCCGCTCGAAGAACTTCTACAACGATTACGCCCGCCGGCTCGGCTACGAGGACGAGGCAGGAAAGATTCAGGACCTTTACCTTGGCGGCAACAAAGCTGAAGCAATGGCGATGGTGCCTGACAAGCTGGTTGATGCAGTCGCGCTGGTTGGACCAAAGGAGCGTATCGCGGATCGGCTTAAGGCCTGGAAGGACTCGCCGGTAAAGACCATGCTCATCGGAACCGGATCAGTCGAAGCGGTCCGCACCCTCGCAGAACTCTGCGCCTAACGGCGGCGTTGTCTGAAATCTCCTCACCCTGGCCAGGACCAAGGTGAGGAAAACGTAGCCACCTCATGGAACGAGAGCGGATTGCCGACGCTTCATAAGCGTTCCGGACTTCTGGCTCCCGATCGCCAAGGTCGATCGGTTTTCAGGCAGGTCGAAAACGCAAGCTTCACCGCTGCAGTCGGACGCTTGGCTTTTCCCCCAGCAACACAGGCCATTTGCGGGACAGAGCCGGGGCGGCCGCCCGTGCGCCACTAACGACTGATATAATGCTTCAGCTGGTATGCGATTCATCGACGAAGCGCGAGTGTTCGTTCACGCCGGCAAGGGAGGTAACGGCGCGATCGCTTTTTTGCGCGAAAAATACCGGCCCTTCGGCGGCCCCGCGGGTGGTGACGGTGGCCGTGGCGGAACCGTGATCTTCGAGGTCGATGAAGGCCTCTCGACCCTGCTCGACTTCAAATATCAGCCGCGCTTGGTCGCCCGCGATGGTGAGCCAGGCCGCGGTAAGCAGCAGTATGGCCGCGCCGGCGACGATCTTACCGTACGCGTTCCGCCCGGTACGGTGGTCCTCGATGACCAAAGTGGCGAGGTCGTCGCCGACCTGGTGATGCCGGGCGCACGCGCAGTTATCGCGCAAGGCGGTGAAGGGGGACGCGGTAACATGCACTTCGCGACCCCAACCCGGCGATCGCCGCGTATCGCAACGCCGGGCATGCCCGGAGAACAACGATGGGTCAGGTTGGAGCTTCGTCTCGTTGCGGAAGCCGGACTGGTGGGACTGCCTAATGCGGGTAAGTCCACACTGCTGGCGGCGTTAACCGCGGCACGGCCGAAGATCGCGCCCTACCCTTTCACCACGCTCGCTCCCAACATCGGCCGCGTGTTCGTGTCAGAAGAGGAGAGCTATACCATCGCCGATATTCCCGGACTGATCGAAGGGGCACATCTCGGACACGGATTAGGTATTCGCTTCCTGCGCCACCTATCGCGCACGCGGCTGCTGCTCTATGTACTGGATGGCTCTTCGAATCCCGAGAACGCCTACGCTACCGTTCGCAGCGAAATAGGCGCCTTTGATCCTGCTTTGCTGGAACGCCCGGCCCTCATCGCACTGAATAAGATCGATTTGCTCCCAACCGGGGAGCGGCAAACAGCCGCTCGTGCGCTTGAGGCCTCCCTCGGGCGTCGGGTCTTGCCGATCTCCGCGGCACAAGGACTCGGTCTTAAACCTTTGATCGCGCAAATCGCGGTTACTCTCTTAGACCTCGATCGGGTAGCGGACGAATGTCCCAGTTAAACTACAAGGCGCCCATCCTCGCTCGCGCCAGGCGCGTCGTGGTCAAGGTGGGCAGCGCGGTGCTCTCGGGCCCGCATGGGCTCCTAAGCGAAGTGATTGACCGGCTCGCCGACGAGACGGAGTCCGCGATTCGTGATGGCCGTGAGGTCATCATCGTGACGTCAGGGGCGATCGCGGCCGGACGGGCGCGGTTGTCGAGGCTGGGCGACACCAGCATCGCTGCGCGACAAGCCGCGGCCGCCGCGGGTCAGATCGATCTGATGCGCGAATGGGCGCGGGCCTTTGCCAGCCACAATCGGAGCATCGGGCAGCTACTGCTGACTCATCAGGATCTCGCGGAACGCCGCCGGCGCATCAACGCCAACCAGACCATCGGGGCGCTGCTTGCGGCCGCGGTGGTCCCGGTCGTCAACGAAAACGACACCGTCGCGGTCGAAGAGATCAGGCTCGGCGACAACGATGTTCTTTCGTCGCTGGTCGCAACGCTGGTCCAGGCCCAGCTGCTCATCATCCTGAGCGACGTGCCCGGGGTTCTTACCGGCGATCCGCGCCGGCGTCCCGACGCGCGCCTGGTTCCTCTCCTGACCGATCCGGAAGCCGGTATGAGCGGGTTGGTTGCCGAAAGCGCGGGCCCTCTCGGCAGCGGCGGCATGGCGACCAAGCTCAGGGCCGCTCGTGAAGCGGCCCGCGGCGGAATACCATCCGTCATCGCACCCGGCGCGGAGCCGGAGGTGTTGAGTGCGGTTCTCGATCCGGCCCGTGAGATCGGAACGCTGATAATTCCGGCCGGTGAGCGCCTGAAAAGCCGTAAACACTGGATTGCTTACGCATTGCGTCCGGCGGGGGCGCTGGCGGTCGATCGCGGCGCGGCTGACGCGTTGCGCGCGAGGGGGCGCAGCCTGCTGCCCTCCGGCATAAAGAAGGTGCAAGGTGATTTTGGCGGAGGCGATTGCGTCAGCCTGCTCGACCCGGATGGGATCGAGTTCGGACGCGGGCTGGTCAACTACCCCGCGGCCGATGTGATAAAGGTCATGGGCCGCCGTTCCACGGAAATCTCGGGCGTGCTCGGCTACAAGGTTGCCGATGAGATTATCCATCGCGACAACTTCGTGCTGCTGAAGGAAATTGGATGAGCCTTGAATCCGACGTGACAGCCATGCTCGCGAGAGCGCGGGCGGCCGGGCGCAAGCTCGCGCTCGCTCAGGCGGAGCAAAAGAATGCCGCGCTGCTCGCGCTGGCGAAGATTGTTCGGGCCTCCCGCGGCGCGATTCTCGAGGCCAACGCGCGCGATCTCGATCGCGCGCGCAGCCATGGACGGGCGGGAGCCTTCCTCGAACGACTGACATTGAACGAGAGCAGAATCGAGGCGATGGCCAGGAGTGTGGAGGAGGTTGCCGCTCTGCGCGACCCGGTCGGTGAAGAGATTGAAGCGCTCCAGCGGCCGAACGGCCTTGCCATCCGCAAGATTCGAGTGCCCCTCGGATTAATCGCGATCGTTTATGAATCGCGTCCGAACGTCACCGTCGATGCGGCCGTGCTGTGTCTCAAGTCCGGTAATGCGGTGGCGCTGCGGGGCGGCTCAGAAGCACGCTCTGCCAATTCCTTCCTAGCTCGATCGATCGCGAAGGCGCTCGCCGAGGCAGGTCTCGATGCCGAGTGCGCGACTTTCGTGGAAAATCCGGACCGCGAGGTGATTCAGATTCTGAAGCGGCACCCTGAGCTAATCGATCTCATCATTCCCCGCGGCGGGAAGGCGCTCAAGGACGCGCTGGAAGGATCGGCGGTGCCGCTGCTCCCGCACTTTGATGGGCTGTGCCACACTTACGTGGACCGCGCCGCCGACCTGAAGATGGCCGAAGAGATCTGCTTCGACGCCAAGTGCAGCCGTCCTTCGGTATGCAACGCGATGGAGACCTTGCTGGTGCACGCGGCCATCGCGGAGCGCTTTCTGCCGGCGATCGCGAACCGACTCAAGAAAGCCGGCGTGGAGATTCGCGGAGACGAGCGGACCCGTCGCGTCGTGCGCGATGCCCGTCCCGCAACCGAGGCCGATTGGGACACGGAATACCTGGACCTGATTCTCTCTATAAAGGTAGTGGATGCGGTCGATGAAGCCATCGCCTTCGTCGAGCGCCACGGATCGCATCTGGCCGACGCGATAATCACCCAGGACAGCTCCGCGGCAAGCCGCTTTGAACGCGAGGTCGATTCGGCTACGGTTTATGTAAATGCATCGACCCGTTTTACCGACGGGTTCGAGTTTGGCTTTGGCGCGGAGACCGGAATCTCCACTAATCGGCTTCATGCGCGCGGGCCGATGGGTCTCAACGAGCTGACGACGTATAAGTATGTGGTTCACGGCAAGGGGCAGGTGCGCGGCTAAGCGCAACTAATTGGGAGGCCGCCCGCGGCAAATGCGTGTAGGTCTGTTTGGGGGGAGCTTCAACCCAATCCACTTCGGCCATCTGCGATCGGCCGAAGAAGACCGCGAGGCTCTCAATCTCGATCTCGTCTATTTCATTCCGGCCGCGTCGCCCCCGCACAAGACCGAGGGCGATCTCGCACCGGCGGAACATCGCCTTGCGATGGTGCGGCTTGCGACCAAGGGCAATCGGCACTTCATGGCATCGGATGTCGAGATTCGCCGGACCGGCCGCTCTTACACCATCGAGACCGTGAAGTACTTCCTCGCAACCCTGCGCCAGCCGGCTGCGCTGTACCTGCTGATGGGCGCCGATCAATTTGCGGAACTCGAGACCTGGAAGGACTGCGGTGAGATCGTTTCGCTGTGTAACCTCGCCGTGCATACCCGGTTACCGGAAGGTGAAAGCGGTCCGTCCAAGGTGTCGCTTGCCGCGCTCAGCGGCTTTGGTTACAGTCAAAAAGAAGATCACTACGTGCACACGAGTGGGCACACGCTTTCGTTTATCGCAACTTTGGTTATTCCCTACTCGGCTAGCGCAATTCGCCGGAAAATTCAGCGCGGGCAATCAATCAACTATCTCGTCCCGAGTGACGTCGCGGACTACGTCCAGCGTCACGCCCTTTATTGATTAGAGGCACACCGATCCCGAGCGTGGATTCACGAGAGAAGGCACTCACCGCGGCTGAAGCGGCGCTGGAAAAGAAAGCCTACGATCTGGTCGTGCTTCAATCGGAGCATCTCTCAACCATCGCCGACTATTTTTTGATTGCGACTGGACGGTCCGACGTGCAGGTGCAGGCCATAGCGCGCGGCATCGAGGAGCGGATGGTCAAGGATGGGATGCGCCCGCTCGCGGTCGAAGGCTTTAATCATGCGCATTGGGTCGTGCTCGACTACGACGATGTCGTTGTGCACATCTTCTACGAGCCGGCCCGCGACTTTTATCGTCTCGAACGGACCTGGAGCGATGCGCGCCGCGTCGAGCTGCCCGCTCCCATACAGGCTCAGGTCGAAGGCCTGCGCTTGCACGCGCTGGGATGAATTGGGAGCGTCGGTCCGCGCGCGGTCCGCGTAATCCGCCGATGTTGTGACCGCACACGTCGCATGGTTCGAATCGGGACATCGGGCTTCAGCTACAAGGAATGGTGCGGCACCTTTTACCCTGAGAAAATCGCCGGGCCGAAGATGCTCGCCTTCTACGCAGCGCGCTTCCCGACCGTCGAGATCAACTACACGTTCCGCGCAATGCCCCGCCGCCAGATGCTCGAGAAGTGGTGCGGCGAAACCCCCGAGAGTTTCCGTTTCTCGCTTAAAGTCTCGCAACGAATCACTCATTTTGCCAAGCTCCGGAACGTCGATCGCGAAGTCGACTACTTCATTGAGACGGCTCGGGCGCTTGGTCAGCGCCTGGGACCCACGCTCGTTCAACTGCCGCCGGGGTTCAGAAAGGACCTGGTAGTCCTCAAGGACTTCCTGTCTCTGCTGAATAACCGCATGAAGACGGCCTTCGAGTTCCGCAACCAGTCGTGGCTGAGCGACGATACGTTCGCCATGTTGCAAGACGGGGGCTGCGCGCTATGCATCGCCGAAACCGACCAGCTCGCAACGCCAGTGGTGCGGACCGCGCCGTACGCTTACATGCGCCTGCGCAAGGAGAACTACGCTGACGCGGATCTGGGGCGATGGGCCGAGCAGATCAGGAAGCTGGCGAGTGAATGCACCGAAGTCGATGTGTTCCTGAAGCACGCAACCGGCGCTCCGGGGTTGGTCGAAAGGCTGACCGCGATGGTTGGGTCGGTCTGATACCTCCGCGCGGGTGGACCCACAGGCTGGAAAATAATGCCATTCCACCGGAAGGGAGCACGGGCCGGGCCGGTGTATTGTGCGCCGTGGCCCCTGCGATGCTAGGTAATGAGTGACATGGCTGAGAAATGATCGACCGCGGCAAAATCCACGACTACCACGCGCACGTCTACTACGATCCGCGCAAGCGAACCACCGCCTCACAACTGCGCACCGCGATCGAAAAGGCATTTCGGGTCGAAATGGGACGTTGGCACGATCAACCCGTCGGGCCGCATCCGCGATCGATGTACCAGGTGAAATTCGGCCGCGGCGAATTTCCGAAAATTGTCCCGTGGCTGATGCTGAATCGGGGCGGGCTTTCAGTTCTGGTGCATCCGAATACCGGTGATGCCTACCACGATCACGCGATCAACGCCCTCTGGCTCGGCAAGCCGCTGCGCCTGCGCCTTGCCTGCCTGCGCCCGCGACCCAAGTGATTTCATCGCGGGTGTCTGCGGGCGGACGGGTAGCGTTACCAGGCGGTCTTCAGGATTGCACACCAACCTGCGCCAGGACGAAATCAACTCTCTCGGAAACCGGCAATTTCGGAATTTCGACCAGCTCATATCCGCACCGGAGGTAGACCTCCAGCGCCAGTGGGTACTGCGCCAGCGCATCTTCAAGCTGTGCCGTCGTTCCTCGTCCTGCCTGAAGATTTCCGGCCACGGCGGCGTGACGAACACCTTCCTGGCGTAACGGCAGATTCGCGCCGCAGCACGATGATGCTCGAGGGTGCGGACGTTCAACAGCCGCGACCATCCGATTGCTTCTGGAATGCCGCGATCAAAAAACACCGGACTGGTTCGCTCCACCACCTCTTCGAAAACGTCCATGTACCGCGCGAGCAGAAGCTCCCGGAACTTGATCTGATCCTGCCATGGGGTCGCATCGCCTCCGATGCGAAGCTGCTGCCGGACGATCCGGCGCCCCACCTCGTCGACACATAGAAACCCGCCCCTACGCAAGGCGTCGATGAGGGTGGACTTTCCACCGCCCGAGCATCCGGTAATCACGAAGAAGTTGCTTCTTTCCAGAGTCATGAGATTTTTTCCCGTCGAAAGCTCCTCTCTAGTCGGGGGGAGACGCTACGCGTTGTTGTCGCGCAAAGAGGCGGGACCAGGCTCACGCGGCAGAGAAAACGCGCGAGCGCAGACTCGCCACGTTCACGAGTGAGACGCACAAGGAAGGCTTGCGTTCAGACGCGCCACACCAGGTGGGTAATCCAGACCAGGATGATTGCGCCAATCGTCGCTACGACCAGGGAACCAATCATCCCCCGGGACCTGCGACTTTCAGTTGCGCGAAGATCCATCCCCCGATGACTCCGCCGACGAGCCCGAGGATAAGGTCCCCAATCAACCCGTAGCCGGCGCCCCGCATCAGCTTCCCCGCAAGCCAGCCGGCTAGAATTCCGACTATGATTGTGCCGATCATGAGGCCCCGCGTACCGGCTGGCTAACAACCGGGCGCATGATGCACGCCGGCACGCTGGAACGCCAGCGTCTGCAATTCCTCGGCCAGGGTCAGCGTGTGCGCGTGCGCCGCACGCGCCATCTGTTGCGATTTCTCGTCGACCGCCAGGCGTGCCAGAAAATGTCGTCCCAGCTGATGGTGATGTTGCTCGTCGGGCTGGATCACCCCGCGATACAGCAAGGAGGTCGCCACGTCTCCCGCGCGCTCGCAGAGCTCGATGAACTGCACGTTCTTGACCAGCGCGATAGCTTCGCGCGTGAACTGCCCTGCGGCCACGCGCTCCACGTCGTTCTCCAGCGTGCTCAGAAACTTGAACAGCGGGCTGTATCCCTGGGCGAGAGGGTCGAACCCCTCAAGGTCGTCGCCCAGATCGTGGAGCCGCTCGACGATTAGCCGGTAGTGTCGGGCCTCGTCGCCGGCCTGCCGCGCGAGCGCGAGCTTCAGCTCGGCGCCGCGCGCCGAGGGCATCCACAACGCGGCAATCTCGCTCGCTTCGAGTTCGTTTTTCAGCGCGATCCGCAGCAGATTGCGCGGACTCAAGTCGCCGCGCGCTTCCACCCCGAGCGCCTGGGCGGGAGCGAGTCGTTTCAGGATTGATTCGTTTTCGGACGCGAGTTGCGCGATGAAACCTGCAGCGTCCATTGTTGTAGACCCCTACACTCGTGCGCCTACTTCTTCTGTTCCATCGGTGCGCCGCAGCACTTGAGCTCGCCGACCCCACCCTTGGTGACAATTACCTGCGATCCGCATTTGCCGCAGATATAAACCTTACCCAGCTGATTGGCCATCTCCAGTCCGTTCCTCTTGAAAATTGATTGCTCACGCGCCACGGAACAGCGGCTTGCGCTTCTCCAGAAACGCACGCACTCCTTCGGCGCGATCGGCAGTCGTCTGTAGCAAGGCGTAGAGATCTTCCTCAAGCCTGACGCCCTGCTCCAACGTCATATCATACCCCTTTATCACCGCATCTTTGACCAGTCGCGCGGCGAGCGGCGCGCGGCTCAAGATCGCCTCGACAACCGCGCCCGCCGTGCGCGCCAGCTCGCGCTGATTTTTCGCAAGATACGCTACCAGTCCGATTCGATGCGCCTCGATTCCATCGATAGCCGCGCCCGTAAGGATCATGCGAAGTGCGTGCGCCGGTCCCACCAGCCTGGGAAGCCGTTGGGTTCCGCCGAACCGCGGCAGACCGCCACGCGCTGCCTGAGTGAGTGCGAAGCGCGCGGATGCCGCAGCGACGCGGATGTCGGCGGCCATCGCCAGTTCCAGCCCCTCGTCGGTGGCATCTCCGTTGAGTATCGCGACGGTAGGCTTCGAGACCACGGCGAGCGATTCGACCAGCGCGGGGTTAACCTCCGGGGCGAATCCGCTGCAGAAGGCTTTGCCGGTGCCGGTGATCGCAAGCATCCGCGCGGAGTCATCATCTTCGACTTGTTCGAAGAGTTCGATGAGCCGCGCCGCGGCTTCTGCCCCGAGTTTCGCGCTTCGCGCCGAACCGACCAGCCGCGCGGTAACGCATCCGCCCGCGGTGCTGATCTCGACCGGCCGCCGAGCCTCAGGGTGATGTGCCTGCAAGGCATGCGCGGTTTTTGAGCGAGCGCGCCGCGTGCCGGTCTCTCCCTATTCCGCTCTCAGGTCCTTGCGCAGAATTTTACCCAGCTGGTTCTTGGGTAGCGCGTCGAGGAACGCTATCTGTTCGGGCCGCTTGAAGCTGGCCAGCCGCGACCTGCAGAACTCGGTCAATTGCTGTTCGCTGGCGCTGACACCCTTGCGCAACACCACAAATGCCTTCACGGTCTGCCCCCACTCCTCGGACGGCACGCCCACGACCGCGACTTCATCGACTGCGGGATGGCTCATCAGCACCGCTTCGATTTCTGCCGGCGCGATATTCTCGCCGCCGCGAATGATCATGTCGTCCTTGCGGCCAGCGAAGAACACGTACCCATCTTCATCCCGCCATCCGAGGTCTCCGGTCGCACGCCAACCGTCGGGCAGCGCGGCGTCATCAGCCCGGCCCGCGTATCCCTTCATGATGCGCGGGGTGCGAATGATTATTTCACCGACCTGTCCGGCTGGCAGCACCTTGCCCTCCTCGTCGCGGACCCTCACTTCGACGTCGGGTAAGGGTTTGCCAATCGAGTTGAGCCGCTTGAGCTTGAGCTCGACCTCCGCGGGGGGACCCTCCAGACGATGGTCATCCGGGCCCAGCACCGTAAGCGACGACGTGGTCTCGGTCTGCCCGTATGCGTTTACGAATCCAACCGTCTTCGGAAACGCTTCGATCGCTCGCCGGATAACCTGGATCGGCATCGCAGCGCCGCCGTAGGCCAGGTTTGTCAGGCTGGATAGATCGGTCTTCGAGAAGGACGGCTCATCGAGCAGCTGCTTCATCATCGTTGGGACCACGAACGCATGCGTCACCTTCTCGGCCGCAACCAGCTCGAGCCAGGTTTTGGCATCGAACTGCTGCATCACGATCATTTTGCGACCGGTCCAGATGTTGGTCATGTACGCGGTAGTTCCCGCGATGTGGTAAAACGGCACGCACACCAGCGCGACCCCGCGGTCGGTCCCATCGGCCATCTCCACGTTCGCGGTGACATAGGCGGTGAAGTCGCGGAACGAGAGCATGACGCCCTTGGGCAGCGAGGTGGTGCCGCTGGTGTACATCAAGATGGAGGTATCCTCGTCTTCCACCTCGGCCTCGGTCTCGTCGGGCTCGGCCTTGGCTGCCAAGTCGCCGAGCCGCAGGATCCCGCCCCTGCCATCGCCAATCGCGAGGAAGGAGTGCGCCTTCAACCGGGGCCGCATCCGCTCGATCAAGTCGAGGTAGCGATCGCCGACCAGCAGCAGGCGCGTCTCGGCGGCATTGATCATGTACTCGAGCTCATTTTCCTTGGCGCGGTAGTTGAGCGGAAGAAATGTGAGCCCCGCCTTCGCGGCCGCATAGTAGCTTGCGACGTAACAATCGGAGTTGGTATCGAGCGTGGCGACCACCTCGTGGCCCTTCAGTCCGGCCTGCTTGAACACGGCTGCCAGGCGCGCGACCTGATCGGCGAGCTGCGCATAGTTCAGGCGTTGCTTCCCAAAAACCAGAATCTCCTGATCCGGCACAATGCTGGACGGGATGGTTACGAAATTGACGGTGTTCAAGGAGCCTGTTTACCTCCTGGGTGCCCCGGGCTTTCTTGGGTGCCCGAGCCCGCGCTTGCCGCGGTCGTGACGATGCTCATGGCCGCACAGCATCGAGAGGCGGTAGGCGAGGCGCCGTTCCAGGGACAGCCCTTCTCCGAGTGGCAATTCGAGCCCACCCCACACCGCGAGCTTGATGAGCGCGGCATTTGCGCGGGGCAGTCGGGCGAACCACTGGGCCAGTTCCAGCGCGCGGCTTTCGAGCTTCGCCAGCGAGACGACTTCGGCGACCAAACCTATAAGCAATGCGTCTTGCGCGTCAATCCAGCGGCCCGAAACCGCCAAGTCCAGCGCGCGGCCGAGGCCGAGGCGGCGTGACGCCGTCTGAGTGCCGGCGACCCCAGGGATCATTCCGACCCCGGTCTCGGGCAGGCAAATCCGGGTATCTTCGGCGGCGATCGCGATGTCGCACAGCAGCGCCATCTCCAGTCCGCCACCCACGGTGAACCCGTGGACCGCCGCGATGGTGGCAACCGGCAGTGCTTTCAGTCGACCCCACACGTCGCGACGGAAGCGAACCCAGCGCGCGACCACCGGCGACGGCGCCGTGCCGAACTCGTGCAGATCACCCCCGGTCGAAAATGCCGGGCCAGCGCCGGTTAGAACCATCGCGCGGACTTCGACGTCATCCTGAACCGCGCTCAAAGCACCGAACAGAGCATCGCGCATCGCGACGTTGTAGGCGTTCAGCTGGTCGGGACGATTCAGCGTCACCCACGCAACTGCGCCGCGCTTTTCGTAGAGGACCGCGTCAGGCCGGTCCACGCTCCCGCTCATAGTTCCAGAATATTCGCCAGCTGCAGGCGATGCTCGCTCGGATCGCCGAACAGTATCGAGCTTGCGCGCGCACGTTTGAAATACAGATGCGCGGGATGTTCCCAGGTGAAGCCCATGCCTCCGTGAATCTGGATATTCTCGGCCGCGGCGTGAAAGTAGGATTCGGAACAGTACGACTTGGCCAGGTGCGCACCTTCAAACGCATCCTCGCCCTCGGCTATGGCGAACGCGGCGTTATAGGCGGCGGAACGTGCGAACTCCGTTTCCACCAACATATCGGCGCATTTGTGCTTGATCGCCTGAAACGAGCCGATCGGCCGGCCGAACTGCAGCCGGGTCTTGGCGTAGTCGGTCGACATTTCAAGGCAGCGCTGCGCGCCGCCTACTTGCTCGGCTGCCAGCATGGTCACACCAAGCGCCATGACCTGCTTGAGCACTCCGCTCGCGTCGCCCGCCGAGATGCGCGTGGCCGGGGTGTTCGAGAAATTCAGCCGCGCCAGCTTGCGGGTCAGATCGAGCGTCGGCAGCGCATGTCGCTCCAGCCCCGGCGCGTTCGTTTCGACTTGAAACAGTGCCAGGCCGTCGTCGGCCTTGGCCGCGACGATCAGCGCATCCGCGAGATGCCCGTCCAGAACGTAATCCTTGACTCCGCTCAGCTTCCACGCGGATCCCGCGCCGGTCGCACGCATCGCGATGGAGGCCAGATCCCATTTCCCGGCCGCTTCGGTGATCGCGACGGTCGCGATGGACTTGCCCGATGCGATTGCGGGCAGCAGCTTCTTTTGCGCCGTTTCGTCGGCACCGCGTAGCAGCGCGCCCGCCGCCAGGACCGCGCTGGCCAGATAGGGCCCGCAGAACAACACGCGTCCCATCTCCTCCATCGCAATCGCCAGCTCGACCGGGCCCAGGCCCGCACCGCCATGCCGTTCCGGCACGATCAGGCCAAGCAGGGACAGTTCCGATGCCATCCGTTCCCAGGTCTTGGGATCGTAGCCCGGCTCGGTCTCCATCAAGGTGCGGACCTTCGCCTCGGACGATTCGTTTTCCATGAATCGGCGCACCGTCTGCCTAAGTTCCTCGTGTTCGTGAGTGAAAGCGAAATCCATTGTGGCCTCTTGACGTCCGTGACGATGATCGAGGTTGAAGCTCAGGCGCTGCGCGGAATCTGTTTCCAGGGAACGTCCTTGTCGGAGCGCGGTTCGCCGGGCAAACCCAGCACACGCTCGCCAAGGATGTTGCGCATGACTTCGGAGGTCCCGCCTTCAATCGAGTTCGCGCGTGCCCGCAGGAACTGGTATTTGGTCAGCGAGTTGCGCCCTTCGCGCGCCCGTGAAGTGGGCCGCCGCCGTTTATAGCCTGGCTCGTAGATCAGCGAGTCTGCTCCCATCACGTCCATCGCGCATTCCCAGATGCGCTTGTTGAGCTCAGCTTGGGCAAGCTTGACGACCGAGCCCTCCGGCCCCGGGTTGCCCGCCTTGCGTGCGGCCTTCGCCCGCTGGGTCGTCATCCGCAACAGTTCGGCTTCGATGTACAGCTTGGTAATGCGATCGCGCAGTAAAATTTCGGCGTCCGGCGAGAACTGTCCCGGCTCGCGTGACTTCCACAAATTTATCAGCACGCCGATCGATCCGGCGCCGCGGCGGGTCGGGCCGCCGCCGCCAATCGCAGTCCGTTCATTCATCAAGGTGGTGATGGCGACCTTCCATCCTTCGCCTTCGCGGCCCATCAGCCGATCCGCCGGAATCTTCACGTCAGTGAGAAACACTTCGTTGAACTCGGCTTCTCCGGTGATCTGATGCAGCGGCCGTACCTCGACGCCCGGACTATGCATATCAAGCAGAAAGTACGACATCCCCGAGTGCTTAGGCGCATCGGGATTGGTGCGCGCCAGCAACATGCCCCATTTCGAGACATGGGCCAAGCTCGTCCACACCTTCTGGCCATTCACCGTCCAGTAGTCACCCTCGCGGGTCGCGCGAGTCGCCAGACCCGCGACGTCGGATCCCGCACTGGGCTCGCTGAAAAGCTGGCACCAGATGTCTTCCCCGGTGAAGATGCGGCGCAGGAGTGTTTTCCTCATCCACTCGGTACCGTGGGTGAGCACGGTCGGCGCGCCCATTCCGATGCCAATCGCGTTGATCATCATGTCATCGTAGTGGATCTTGGCGTGCTTGCTGAGCTCGTCCGCCACTACCGCCTGCATGCCCGGGCTGATCCCCAATCCTCCGAACCCTTCGGGAAAGTGAACCCACGCCAGGCCATAATCGTACTGCTTGCCGCGGAAGGTGAACTGGTCGACCTTGTCGGGATGCGCTTCTTCCAAAAGCGCGCGTACACGCTTGCGCAGATCCTCTTCACTAATCTCACGCTGGGCCATCGATGTCCCACTCCTTACGAGCTGATCACATTTTCATATCACAGTTGGAGCTGGCAGCAGACACTCGGAAGACCCGGGCGCCGCTTATGCGGTCCGCCTCGTCGTGCGCGAGCACAAAAAGGCTCCTTCCATTGGCGACTCGCGCGCATTCTCTAAGGGTTCGAACCGCCGGGTTCCAGTGAAGCTCAAGCGTGCTGCTTCTTTTCTCAGGCCTCCGGGTGACGCCCCCGAGTCCGCGGACGATCACACGAGCGGACGCGCCGACCTTTTCAAACCGAATGCAGGTCGGCGCTGTCGCTGTAGGCAACTGCCGGCCGTCCGCGTTCGTACACCACGCGCCCGCCGATCACGGTCATATCCACCGGCAGGCTGAGCAGTTCGGCGGGGCTCAAGCTCACCGGGTTTCGCGGCAGCACGATGAGGTCGGCCAGCTTGTCTGACGCGATCTCGCCGGCATCGATACGCGCAAGGCGCGCCGCATCGCGGGTGAACATCGCAAACGCTTCATTCGATTCCAGACACTCCTCCGGCGCGAGCACCTGTCCATCCACCGTCGACCGCGAAATAGCCGCCGCGATGGCTGCCAGCGGTTGCGCGGGTGTTACCGGTGCGTCGGTTGCACCCACCAGCTCAATTCCGGCAGCCAGCAGGCTGCGCGACCGATAGAGATGCGGAACCAGGCCGGCCTCCTCGAGGTATTTAGGCCCGCGAAAATGCAGAAAACCCGGGTTGCTGACCACCCAGGCACCGCTGGCCGCGATTCTCCCAATCAGGTCAGGCGAGATCGTGCCGCCGTGTTCGATGCGGCACAGCGGAAGCGGCCTGTCGCTCGCAAACTGTCGGCGGGCGACCTCGATCACATCGAGCGCCTGCTCGAGATCCTCTATTTCGGTGGCGTGATACGCACAATCGAGGCCGCTGGCCAGTCCAATCCGCGTGGACCGCGCCATACCCCCTCCCTTGCGGCTGCCGCCCGCCATGAACTTGAGCGCCGCAATCCGAATGCGTCCCGTGCGGGCCATTTCCATGGCTTGGTGCAGCGCATCGAGTTGCGGTGCTCCGAGCATCACGCCCACCCGCTGGTGTATCGCGCCGCAACTCTTCAGTTTGGCGAACAGCGCGATTTCCCCCGGTCCGTTGCGAACCGTTGCATCGGTGAAGGCAGTCACTCCGGCAGCGGCCAGTTGACGACTCATCACGCCGGCGCGAGATTCAATTTCCGCGGGCGTGACGTGCGGCAGATGCGCGCTGAGCCATTCCTCCATGCCAACGAACAGACCAGTCAGGCGTCCAGTCGCATCGCGAAGCATTCGCGCGCCATCCGGCGGCCGAAACTTGGGGCTTTCCAGGCCAAGCTGATCGATCGCGCGCGTGTTCAGCCACGAACCATGAAGCGTCTGATGCCGCAGCCGCAGCGGATTTCTGGGTACCGATTGGTCAAGCTCGTCGCGGGTGGGACCACGCTTTTCGGCGAGCATCGTTTCATCGCAGCCGAAGGCTCGCAGCCAGTTGCCTGGGGGTGTCTTACCCGCGGTGGTGCGCAAATTGGCGAGCACGTCGCCGAGGGTGCGGCACCGCCAGACCGAGATACCCGCTACCACTGCGGCGGCTTCCAGAAAATGTATGTGTGAATCGATAAATCCGGGGGCAACCGTCCGCCCCGCAAGCTTAACCAGGTGGGTTCGCGGACCGATGCACGCCTTCAGCCGGGCAAAGGGTCCGTAGTCGACAATTCGTCCGGCAGCGATCGCCACCGAATCACTGCCGGGCCGGCCAAGGATTTCCCCCTCGTGAAGAACCAGATCGGCTTTAACCGTTTGGTAGGCCACCGTTGAGTCGCCGACCCGCAGGAGAGGCAGAATCTAGCCCCGCGGGGATCGTTATCAGTCCGAGGACGGCAGCGGCTTTGCCTCCTTGATCTTCATCTCGCCTTCACAACACTCCAGCGCACCCGGACCCGCCTTGTTGCAGAGCACCTCGGTGCCGCACTTTTCGCACAGGTAACGTTTGCCAAGCACGTTTGCCATTTCTCGTATCTCTCCTTAGCTTTCCAGTCCGAAACAACTCGACTGCTTTACTTCAAACTTTGCGGAAATGGAATGTCGCAGACCTCGGCTGCGACGTCTCCGGCGATATCGGCGATCGCGAGCCGGGTCCCCGGCTTCCAGACGCTGTGATTAAGAATCGCAAGACCAATAGTGCCCAGTCGCGGAGAAACCGCGACACTGCTTAGCTGGCCGACTTCCTTGCCCTCGAACCGCACCGATGCATTCAGCGCCGGGACGCGTTCACCCGCGACCAGGAGACCATAGAGCTTTTTCTTGAGCCCGCCTCGTGCGGTCGCACGCTCGATAGTTTCCTGGCCGACGTAACATCCCTTGTCGAATGAGATGGCGCGGCTAAGCCGCGCCTCCAAAGCGATGGTCTTGTCCGTGGAGTCAACACCTACCCGGGCGATACCGTTTTCGATCCGCACGATATTAATCGCATCGGTCGTGATCGGCCGAAAATCCGTTCCCAGAGACTCGATGGACGAGAGGACCGCGGCGACCCTGTCGCGCGCCACCAGTATTGTACCGGCGAAGCCACCGAATCGTGGCAGGTTGCCAATCGATATTGCACCCGCGCGTGTCCATCTCCATTCTTCCGGCAGGACCGCGCCCTTAGTACTGGCCCCGACGGCCTCGGCAGCCCGCGGCCCCTCTACATCGACCACCACCAAGTCGGAGCAGTCCTCGAATTCCACGTCATCGGCCACCAGCAGCTTCTCCAGATGCTCCCGGGCCCGGCTCCAGGCCGCTTGGTCGATTTCAATCAGAATGGAATCGTCATCGATCCACGCGAAGAACTCCGCGATCAGGTGCGCGTGTTCGGTCAGGAACAGCGCCGGAACGATTGTGCCAGAGCGGGCATTCTTGATGTCGTTACTGCACATCCCGTGAAGGAACGACACTCGATCATCACCGACCACGCGAATGAGCTTGCGCTCGAACAGCCCGCATACTCCCGCACCGCGCTGGAGCACATCGTAGTCACGGCACACCTCCTCCCGGTTCGCGGAGGCGGGGGCTATGGTTCTGGTCGTTTCCTGGGCGTTTTGCACGGTTAGACTGCTGCGGCAATTGCAGATTTTACTAGCCGGACGGGATGCTCGCCACCCTGCGACCGGCAAGCTCGGATTGCAATTCGTTCACTGTTCCGCCGCGCTCCGCTGATGGCGGTCTATGGGATATGATTTAGGCCGAAGGAGCCGAGATCCATGGGCCCGTTCTTACTAGGATTGATAATCGGATTTGGCGGCGCGCTTGCACTGTTCATTTATAACGAAGGCGACTTGTTCCTGAAGCTTTCGCAACAGGTCAAGCAGGCAGCTCAGCGTTTCAAGCAGTCGTCGTGAGGCAAACAAGGTGCGTGGACTGTCTCTGGTCCGCTGCGCATGCTTGGGCGTTGCGATCGCCGGCTGCCTGATCCTCATCCGATCGGCGCACGCGGCGGATGCACCCAAAGTAGTCATCACCGCGCTTACCCCCGACGGGGGTACCGTGCACGTAATCGGGTTCCTGGAAGGCAATGATCTCAGATCGGCCGGTATTTTCGACCGGGGCGAGAAGCTCAAGGACATCCACGTCGCAGGCACACCCGGATCCCAACGCGTGAACTTTGATTTCGCGATTGAAGCTCCATCACCCACCATGATGATCGAAGTTACCGACGGCATGGGCCAGTCCGCTTCCGCACCAATCCTGTCTTCGACCGCGCCGCCGCCAACTGCAGCAGCCGCAAACCCCGCGCCAGCATCCGCTGGCGCCGGTGAGGACACGGCAGCGGTTCCAGCCGCGCCGCCGCCCGAAGGATCCGGCAATGCCGTAGAGATTCCGCGTTACGGCGGCAGTGCGGCGCGTTCCCATCAACCCAATCCGCGCTTCGTCGGAGGAGTCGGAAACCCGATGACCAATGTCGAGATCGGCGTGATGAGCGTGCTGCCCGTTTTCTCGAAACCGGGCAGCTACGAAGTGACGGGGCAAATCGTCGGTGCGGGGGTTCGCCGCGCGGGCATTTATGTCGGCGGCCGCCCGGTGTGGCCGATTCCGGTGGCGACCGGGACCTTCACGCCATTTGACGTGATCTTTCCGCTCACCGGGGGACGCAACGCGACCATCCGTGCCTACGGGGCGGGCAATGAGTACATCGAACTGCCGATAAACGTGGATAGCCCGGCCGCGATGTACAACAATCCCTACGCACGACCGCGCAGTCCGCTCATCAATCCGTACGGTCCTCCGCCCTAGGAGGCCAACTTGCCCGGTAGCGGTGGCTTGGATAGATTTCTGTTTCTTAACTTCCCATCGAGAGTGCATGGACGATGCTGATTCAAGCGACGCAACTCCGCGCCGGAATGGTGCTGGAATACAACAAGGACCTGTGGCGGGTGATGACGGTAACCCACATCACGCCGGGCAACTGGCGGGGGATGGTCCAAACCAAGCTGCGTAATATCAAGACCGGCTCGCAGACCGAAAACCGGTTTCGTTCCGAGGATCGCGTCGAGCGCATCATCCTGAGCCAGCACACGATGCAATTTCTCTACCAGGATGGCGATGATTTTCATTTCATGAACACGGAAACCTTCGAACAGATCACCATTCCCAAAGAACTGATCGAAGAGGTCGCCGGGTTTCTGACGCCGAATCTGGAAGTCGAAGTCGAGTTCTACGAGACGACTCCCCTCAACGTGACCCTGCCCAAGACCGTCAGCCTCAAGGTCATGCAGACCGATCCCGGCATGAGGAACGCGGCAGTCACCAACACCTTGAAACCGGCAACGCTGGAAACCGGTATGGTGATCCAGGTTCCGCACTTCGTCGCCGAGGGCGACACGATTACGATCAACACCGAAACCAAAGAGTACCTGTCGCGCTCCAAGTGAGCGCCGCCCACTGCCCGGCAATGCCGCGCGGGATCGAGTGATGAACCGCGCAGGCCGCAAGCATCTCGAACCCAGGCCGCCGGTGTCGTCGCGGCCCCTGCGGTTTGGCCCGCAGCTGTTCATCGCGCAGACTCAACCTGGATTCGAATTTATCGCGTGGAGCGAGATCGAAGCTCGGCTAGCCTCCGCTCGCGAACAGGCGCGCCGGCAGGTTGGGGATCGCGCGGGACTCTCCATATTTACCACCTCCACACCCCACCAGCTGCGCGCGCTTCGCTGCGCAGAAGACGTCCTTCTGCTGGCCGGCTATCGCTACGGACTCAGCAACGAATCCGCCGCGCTCGATCAGATTCGCTCCGCCTCGCGCGAGGCGCCGTTTGTAGAGGAAGCGCTCAATGCTCGCGTGCTTTTCCAGCCGGGAGCGCGCGCCGGACGGCGACTGCGCTTTCGGGTCGTGGCCCGACAAGTGGGTGACCATGAGTTTCGTCGCGTCGACCTCCAACGCGTTGTCGAAACCGGCATCACCGAACGCCGCGATCACACCTGGCGTCTCGATGAGGATGCCGCGGACGTGGAATTCTGGGCAACCCAGATCGGCGGCGAACTGCTTCTCGGGATTCGCCTCAGCGATGAGCACATGCGCCACCGCGACTACAAGATCGCGCATCGCCCCGGTTCGCTGCGCCCGGCAGTAGCCGCCGCGATGGCCTGGCTTTCCGATCCGCGCGATGACGACATCGTCCTCGACCCATTCTGTGGCGTCGGCACGGTGCTTATCGAACGGGCCCATCTGGGACGCTATCGAAACCTCATCGGGAGTGATCGCGACCCGGGCGCGATTCGTGCCGCGCGGGAAAACATCGGGCCGCGCTTCAAGCCGGTCGAACTCCATGACGACTGGGACGCCGGCGCGCTACCGCTCGCGGATGCGAGCGTGACAAGAATCGCATCCAACCTGCCCTGGGGGATCAAGCACGGCTCGCATGTCGTGAATCGTCGCCGATATGGCGATTGGCTCGCAGAAATGAATCGCGTGCTGGCGCCCGAGGGGAAAATGGTCCTGCTCACGGCGGAGTGGCGGCTGATGCGCGATCTGACCGAGCGCGGTGCGCTGGCAGTCGAGAAGATGTGGCGAGTAACGGTGTTGGGTGCGCCGGCCTCGCTCTATCTGTGCAAAAAGGCCGGAGCGTCCTCGATCACACTGCGTTGAATCCTTGCTGGCTGAACAGCACCCGATCGTGACCCATTCGCGACTGCAACGTTGCCAGCAGCTCGCGTTCGGCCCCCGGCCGGAACCATCTCGCGTAGCCCAGCCTCTCATAGAGCTCACCCATCCCGAGCGCGCGCGAGCGTCGCCCGCTTGCGCCGTCGCCTTCGAAGTAGGTGTCGAGCACCACGCGATCCGACACTTTCGCGACCATCTCGGCGAATCGGGCAGGATGGTTTGGCATCATCGGCGCAATCGCGACCTGCACGAAGATTCCCGCGTCACGCAGGTGCGCACAGGTTCGAAGCCGTCTTTCCACTGACGAAGAGGTCGGTGTGATTGCACGGCGCACCGACTCATCGTCGGTCTCGAGGGTGATCGACACGATCAGCGCACCGCCCAGCGCCCGGAGCAAATCGATATCCCGTTCCACCATGGGACTTCGCGTCTGCAGGAGCAGGCGCCGAATTCGATGCCGACGAAATCTCTCCAGCGAGCGGCGACTCAGTTCGAACCGTCGTTCGATGCCCTGATAAGGGTCGGTCGCCGAGGACATAAAGACCGTGACCGCATCGAGCCCGCCGGCTTTCTCCAACACACCGAGCTCCTTTTCGAGCAGGTCAGGAAGATTCGATTTGGCAATCACCCATTCGCCCCACCCTCCCTCCTGCGCATGAGCGACAGGCAGCATCCTGACGTAGCAGAATGGACAACCACCGCCAGCGCCGAATCCGCACCCGACGTACGGGTTGAGCGAGTACGCGAAGCCCGTGAGGAATCCTCCGGTCGGGGTCAGCGCACGGGTCGCTGGCCGCGATGTGTAGCGGCGTCCCGCCACTTACTTTTGCGCGGGAGAGTAGAAGGCTTGTACTCCGGCGTCGACCTGCCGCGGACTGCTACCATCGATCGGAACGATCCATACCGAGGGCGGGGGAGTATTTTGCATCTCCGCATTCGGCTCGACCAGCAAACGCACGCCCGCGAAAACGATCGCGTTGGAATTCGTCGACCAGATCGAGTGCGAGAGCGCAAGCTGCTCGAAAAAGCGATAAGCGATCGATTCCTCCTGGGTCGAGAGAAAGCGGCCCAGGTCGCGGGTCTCATTGTTCTTCAAATTCACCACCTTCCACACGTAGTAAGGTTTCTCGCCGGGCACCCCGACGTAGGCGAGATAACGCGCGTCGGGCGAGAAGAAATATGCCGCGACGTCATCCTGGGTCAGGTCGCGGGAACTCGCGTCCTGGATATCGACCAGTTTGATACCGTGAAAAGTAGGTTCGTGTGGAACCACGGTGGTCGCGTAGGCGAGGTGGCGGGAATCGGGCGACCACAGCAGGCTGTTGTCACCGACCGGCAGGCTCACGATCGATCGAACATGATCGCCATTTGCGTCGGCCACCACGATGTTCGATTCGGCATGGTAGTTCGCGATATAGGCCAGATGCTTGCCGTCCGGAGACCAGCATGGAGTCTTGAAGGGAGTGCGTCCGCTGGAAAGGACTTTGTCGACCTGCTGGTTGGTCTCGGTAACCGAAAGCAGCCCCACTCGCTCGGTGCTTTGCGGGTCGGACCCGGAGGTGTGAAAGACCAGCCGATCCCCGGTACTGTGCCAATCGAAATACAAGGGAATGCCCGTCATCACGATCCGGATCGGTGCTCCTTCCTTCGCCTCGCAGAGCATCAGGCTCAGCCCTGCCGGCTCGTCCAGCAAAAAGGAAATGTGTTTGCTGTCGGCCAGCCAGTAGATGTAGACGACATGCTCGTTGCGGCTCTGGTAGATCTGCGCGGCCTGGCGCCGCGTCAGATCATAGACCCATACGGCAAATGATTGGCCGTGGGGACCCTGTCCAACCGAGGAATAGGCAATGCGGGTACCGTCGGGTGAGAAGGTTGGCCATCCATATTGCAGTATCTCGGACTTCTCGTCCGCTGGCTGGTAGGCGACGGGAAGCATGCCGGGTTCGCGTCGCACCCGCAGGCCTTGCGCCGGGCAGGTCAGGCACTCCGGCTTCGCGCCGGCGTCATGCGCATAGTGGATGTTATTGTCGGTCCCGACGAAGACGATGGCGCCCGCCGGGGCCGCGGCAATCGCGGCGCGACTCTGGACCATCGGAGCGGCAGCCACTGCAAGAACCAGCGCCGCAGCCCACACCAAAACACTCGATCTGCGTAGCATCAATCTACAATCGCTCCGGCGAACATCGAAGGCAAGCCGCCGACCGACGCGCTCGCATCTTGTACGCGCCGCGCGGTTGACACCGGACCGGTCTCGGGACCAAAGTTAGACCATGTGGCGGGCAACATTTGCGTTAGTCGCTGCGCTCCTATTGGTCGCGCCTTCGTTTGCGCGCTCCCAGGGTTATTCCGACCTGGATAAGCAGGATCCGACCGAGTATGACGATCAGGATTCACAACTCCTGAATATGGTCAGCTACGTTTTGCGCCCGATCGGTTTCAGTCTGGAGTGGGGAATCGCGCGGCCGCTGCATTACCTGGCAACCAAAAGCCCGGCCGCCCCGGTTCTCGGCGCAAACACCGATTCCGACAGCGATCGGCTGCCGCCGATCACCGATTTGCCGCTGCCTGACGATATCCAGGAGACCACCACACATCACGAAACCGTGATCCGGTCGCCGTATCAAGCCCCGGTCAGTTCCGCGACTCCGGGGCAATCCGCGGGACCAAAACAGCCCGCTCTGCATTGATGTTTTGGACGGCTGGTTGGGAATCGCCCGGTGTCCCATTGAATTGATCCGGTTTTCCACGTTAGAATTTTTTCTAATCGGCAGACGTCTAAAAATAAGGGTTACCTAATCCGTCGTCAGCCGGACGAGAGGTTCGAAAAGCATCTAAATGGCTGCGGCACTGAAGGATAAAGCACCGACCGATCCGGCCGAACTCGCGAAGTGGCGGGCGGATGAGCAGGCGAAAGAACGCGCGCGCCGCGACAGGGAAAAGACCGAGATCGGCTCGCTGTGGAGCCGCCGGGATTTTCTGGGGCGCCTTGGATGGGGCGGATTTGGGGCCTTCGCCACGATCGGATTGCTGGCCGCGGTCCGCTCGGCCTTTCCGCGCGTGCTGTTTCTGCCGCCCTCGAAATTTTCCGCCGGTTACCCGGGCGACTATGTGATCGGCGAAGTGAGCGAGAAATTCAAGCAGGATTTTCGGACCTGGATCATCCGCACCAAGGCGGGTTTCTACGCCATCTTTGCAAAGTGTACCCACCTCGGATGTACTCCGCGGTGGCTCAAGACGGAACAGAAGTTCAAATGCCCGTGCCACGGCTCCGGCTACTACATCAGCGGACTCAACTTCGAAGGTCCTGCGCCGCGCCCGATGGATCGCTTCAAACTTTCGATCGGTGATGACGGTCAGTTGATCGTCGACAAGTCGGTCCTCTACGAAATGCAGCCGGGCGTCGATCCCAACGAACAGCACCCCGAAAGTATCCTCAAGGTCTGAGCCGAAATCGCAAGAGCTTTTTTGAACCGGCGCCGGGAACAATCGCCGCGCGTTTGGTTCATGGCAGCGATTGCGGCACGCGTCCTCGGTCAGGGGGCGTCTGGCCCCACCTCTTTCGGCGGTAGCGCCCCACGCGAGCACCAAGAGTCGAATGGCAAGGTCGTTATCGGCGCACCAACCTACGCGCGGCTATGGCGCGGTCCCCAAGTAAGTTCAATCCTGCACGACGAGCGAAGGCTGCGGAGATTGGAGAAGACCCCGAGCGGCGACGAGTGTCGCGTCGCGAGCATCTCGGATGTGCTGAAGTCGTTTCTACAGCTGGGACTGGTTTTTTCTTAGCTGCGAAAATTGCGTCGATACGCGAGATAGTTGGCGCACACTTTCGCGCCGAGCTTTTCCGCAGTGCGGCGCGACGGCCAATTGTCGTCGACGACCAAGGTGTAGCTCAGGTACTTCGCCCCCCGCTGGATGAGTTTCAGATACGCGTACGACGCCAGCGCCAGGTTCACTCCACGTCCACGCGCCACTTCGCGTACGCCGATGCCAAGAAAATTGAGTTTCTCGGAATCCTCAAGAACCCGCCCGGGCTTGAGTGCCGCGTGCGCGGTCTCTTCCGGCACGACCATCAGGGTACCCACCACCTCGCTGCCGCGATACGCGACCAGCGAGGTTTCCAGTCCGCCCAGCAACTCGAAAAACCCGAGGATCTCGCCGTACGCCTCGTTGCTCGCAGCAACGAATCCCCAATGATTATAGAACGCCTCGTTCCACGCCGGTGCGAACTCGCTGACGCGTTTTTCCGCCGGCAAGTCTTTTAGTGGAACAATCTCGTATCCGCCTCGGCGCCCCGCCTCGAGGGCGCTCTCGTAGCGCGCGATCAGTTCCGGTGTGATCTGTATCTTGTAGTCAACCAGTCCCTTTTCGCTTTCAAACCCGGCGTCCTTGATCAGAGAGTGATAGTAGTCCGGGTTCTGCCTCATCAGGTTCGGCGGCAACGCGTCGTATTCATCGACGACGAAGGGCAGGTCGATCGGCAGATAGAAACCGGCGCGTGCGGCTAGCGCGCCCTGCGATTGCAACCATTCGCAGGCCGTGTCCATGAGTTCGCGCGTGGCGCGATACGAGCCGGGGTGGGCCTCAAACAACGCCAGATGCCCGAGCCGGTCGTTCCAGCGCTTGTTATAGTCGGGGTCTAAGAGCGCGACCACACGGGCCTGCATGTCGCCGTCTTCGCGCGCCACGAACGCTTTCATGGTCTTCCCGGCCGCGAATGCGCTCACGCCCATCAAGAACGGAAGCTGCATTTCGGTCGCGGCCGGCCACCGCGCCGTGAGTTCGGGACGGATGACCTCCTGGAATTTGATGAAGGCGGTGAACCCCGCTTCGGTGTCCGGCGATTCAATCCTAATCGTCACTTTGCCCGGTCCTCACTGGAACGCACGATGCCTCGCCTTGTTTCTCTGATCCACGTAAGCTATCAGCGAGCAGGCAGAACCTAGCGCCGTGCGCCGCACAGCGTCAAATCGCGCGGACCCGCAAGGCAGCAGGAGTGCAAGCTATGGTAGAAAAGACGATCGAGCTGACAGGAATCTCCTCCAACTCGATTGAAGACGCGGTTCACATTGCAATCGCACGCGCCGGGGTGACCATTTCGGGCATCCACTCGGTGCACGTCGAGGATGTCTCGGCTGCGATCGAAAACAATCGCGTCGTACGCTGGAGGGTGAGAATCAAGGCTACCTTCCAGGTGAAAGACGAATTGCACGAATGAACCGCCCGCCCGGCGATGGGGGACATCTCCGCATCGCGGTTGAGCGGCTCGTCACGTGCTCGGCGGGAGCCGGATCGCAAGGGCGTCACGCCATGCGCAGCCGGCCACTCGGAGTCTTACGCGATGGCGACCAAAGTCGTTGAAGTTCATCCCGGCATCTACGAAATCTTTCTGCCGCTGCCGATGCGGCCGACAATCATCAATGTTTATCTGATCGATTGTCACGGCGCCTGGGCGCTGATCGACACCGGCATGAATTCGCCGGACAGCATCCGGACACTGGAGGAAGCATTCGCGCAGGTCGGAATCAGGATCGAAGATCTCGACACTCTGATCGCCACCCATCACCACATCGATCATTTTGGCGCTTCCGGCGCGATCCGCCAACGCAGCCACGCACAGACCTACCTGCATCCGCTCGAAACCGAGCGCGCGGGCCGCATGCTGATGTTCGGCAAGTTGAGTCATGCCGATCGTCCCGAGTCGCGCGCATTCTTTCAGCTGCACGGATTTCCGATCGACGACTTTTCTCCGGCCGGAATGCGCCCCACCTGGATGGGCACCGATCTCTACAGTCCGGTGACCGAGCCTGACCATCTGACCAAAGACGGCGATATCCTGAAGGTCGGTGACCGGACCCTGGAGTTTATTTGGACGCCCGGACATTCGCCCGGGCATAACGTAATATACTTGCGCAAAGAGAAAGTGATGATTGTGGGGGACCATCTCCTGCCAAAGATCACGCCGCACGTGGGCCTTTATCCGGACAATCCCGACGGTAATCCACTGGGAGATTTCATTAACTCGCAATTAAAAGTTCAGCGTTTCGAGGTACAGTCGGTTCTGCCCGCCCATGGAGGCGTCTACAGCGATCACCGCCATCGCGCCAACCAGATTATCGAGCATCATCGGTATCGCGAGGCCGAGATGCTGGACCTGATAAAACAGCGTCCGAAAACGGCATTCGAGGTCGCTCAGACGGTATTTGGCGGCGAAGAACGCCCGATATTTCACGTGATGGCGGCTACTTTCGAAACCCTCGCCCACTTGCAACTCGCATGCATCGAAGGCCGGGCCCGCAAAATGGAACTGAATAACAAGGTGGTTTTCCAAACTTTGTGATTAGTGTTACGGGGGGTTTGCTAAATCCTTTAATCGGTGTATGTATTTTTACGCTGCTTTGACTTGGGCGGCGGAGTGCCCGTTGTGGGCCTCGTTCGGGGGAGGCCCCCAGAGTGAAGGAGGATGCCATGAGACGGACCATTGAGTTGTTGCTGTTCTCAGCGGGGCTGGCTCTCCTGGTGGCCGGCTGCGCCAACCAAGGGGGCGGTGGCGGTACCAGCGCTCCTGCGGGAGGCCAGGCAGCTCAGGGAAGCCCGGCGGGCCTACGCGCCGGCGGCGACAGTATGCGAGACTTCAATCTTCGCGTGAAATGCCCGGGCGTTCACGAGCTGAAGCAGCACGGATGGTCCGATGCGCAAATCGTTCAGCAGCTCTCGGTTGCGCAGGAGGACATTCCTGCTTGCGAATCGTGGGTGCAGGCACAGCCGAAAGGCTATGTCCCACCACCGCCTCCGGGTTCAGCTGCAGCGACAGCTCCTCCCAAGGCAGTTCCGGCAGCTCCAGCCGCCAAGCAATAGCGGCCCTGCCTCAAACGTGAGGCGCGTGACAGGTTTACCGTCACGCGCTCGCGGTTGGTTCGCCTAAAAAACAGCGGCACGGCGCATTTCTGGCGCCGTGCCGCTTTATTCTGAGTTGATGGTTGTGCTTGCGACCGAGAGCTCAGGCGCGAGCTGCGCGCTTGTTCTCACGCCGGGAGGGAGCACTGATACGCCCACTGCGCACCACCGGGGAACGCCGCGCCAGGCGACGGGTTGAAATCCCCGCAAGCTGCTGACTGCGCCATTCCTTCAGTCCGCGGCGCAAAAACTGCGGCTCGATTCCAAGCGTTTCGCACACCGTCTCGAACGAGAAAGGACCCTCGCCCCCTTCACCGCACAGCCAGGTCTCCGCCTCCTGGAACAGGCGCTTGCGCGCCCCACCCTTGGCATCGGCGTTGTTCTGAAAGCAGCGCAGAGCGTCCTCCAGAATAGCCATCATTAGCTTCTTTACGGGCCGAATTGTGCTGTCATCTCGGCGACTGTCGTAGAATTGTTCAGGCGTCAAGACGTCCGGAACAAAAAGCGATCCCAGTGAGCTGTTTTCCCATTCCATGTTATTGATCCTGTCCCTCAATCCCCGCACTTTGTCCTTAGACTACAACAAATATAAGCGGGTCGCGGCTCTTCCTTCTGCTATTTTTCACTTTTTTCGAGCAAAAATCGTGCCCGAAGCTTTCTAATTTGGGAGCCGAACAAATCGCGGTAGAACTTATCGATTAGCGGGGCTACTCGATAGTTGGATCAGTCCTGCTTCCGCCTTTTGCGAATCGATCCGCATTTCGCAAACCGCGTAAAGGCGGGTCGGTAATCCATATGCGCGGGCGGAAGCCGCCTCTGCTCGGGCAAAGGCCAGCGCCGCCCCCGCTTCTGCGCGCCCGTCTTAATATTACTGGACATTGTCGGGGCCGCCTCCGGTCCCGCCCGGTCCAAGCTTGCGCTCTTCGAGCTTGAAGCTCAGGACATCAATGAGACAATCGGCCCGGCCAGCGAAGGCCTCCAGTATGGTTTGCTTTTCCAGCGGGGTCACGTCGAGATGAAAAGACAGAAAATTGATCAACTCCGCGCCCCGAAACCCACGCTCCTCGACTAGTGCTCGCCACGCTTCCTGCGCGGGGGCACCAAAATAACTAAACAGCACTTCACGCAGGCCCTCCAGGGTTTCCGAGTCGCAATCCAAGGCCTCACGAGCAACCGGACACCACTCGACTTCCGCCTGCCGGTAGGAGCGCTCGCGGATCTCGTGCCGGACGCGGAACTCCGAGATTCCCTGCAGCACCAGGTTGAAGCGCCCCTCGGGAAGCTGGACCAACTCTTCTATTCTGCCCGCACACCCGACTTCGAAAATATCGGGATACGCGTGGTAGCTCTCTTGCGTAACGTAGTCCTGCTGCCACTCGCCCTTGAGCAGGATCATCCCGATTAATCCATCGCCTGCTGCGGCATCCGCCACCATCTCGCTGTAGCGAGGCTCAAAGATGTGCAGCGGAACCTTGATTCCCGGAAACAGTACCAGGTTCGGCAGCGGAAAGAGCGGAATAATTCTGGGAAAGTCAGACACAATCTGTCACTTCGAGATTAAAACCGGAGCGCCCGACCCGTCAAGGTGAACAGCTTTCCCTGCTCGCGCGCGATAGTGTCCGGCCGGCTCTGGGATCTAGCGATTCCAAGGCGTTATAAGTATTAGGCGGCCGACCCGCAAATCGGAACCATTCCAATGGGTGCGCGCTCGGGCAACAACTATCTTTCTGCACTCAAGAAGCTTGGGGCCGAAATCTGGCTCGGCAATGAACCCATCCGCGATGTGACATCCCATCCCGCATTTGCCGCTCGCGCGCGCGCCACCGCCTCGCTCTATGACATGCAGATCGAAAACCCGGAGGCCATGACGTTCCGCACCGAGGACGGGGGCCGCGCCGGCCTGTCATTCATTCAGCCGCGAAGCGCAGAGGAGCTCCGCAAGCGCGGCAGGATGATCAAGACCTGGACCGACTACACCTGCGGCTTCCCGGCGGACACGCCCGAGGTGGTGAACGTGAACCTTGCCGCGATGGATGCTGCGCATCAGTTTTTCGGGGCGAGCGATTCGCGTCACGGCGACAACGTCCGGAAGTACTGCCGCGAAGCACGCAATCATGACTGGCGCGCGACCGAGGCCTTGCCGGATCCAGCTGGCATCGGTGGCGCGGTCGCTGCAGAGGCGCTTAGGACGGTCGGGCGCACCGACGCGGGACTGGTAGTCAGCGGAAGCTGCAGGCTGTCCACCAGTGCCCCGCTCTGCGAGGAGCTTCTGGTCCTTCCGACGACTACGCTCGAGGCCGGACCCGCGGCCGAG
The DNA here is from genome assembly GCA_046728175.1 of Thermodesulfobacteriota bacterium. Taxonomy (GTDB): domain Bacteria; phylum Desulfobacterota; class Binatia; order Binatales; family Binataceae; genus JAFAHS01. Next base: position 64,487 of record JBKPEA010000100.1, read on the forward strand.
CCACTCGCCAATGTGTTTGCGCTTCCCTGCAATACCAAGAGACTCCGGATCGTCTGTCGCGAGATTCATCACCCGGAGCGGCTCCCTCCTGACCATCCGCTCCGACGACGTTTCCAGCAATTGGAATGCATTGCCGTGTTCGACAGGGTGGTCGTCCCATGGGATCGCGTGTTCCTGTCAGGCGATGTCGCTCGCTGCAATGCCGAGCCGTCATCGACTAACTCGGCCCTTCACCGCGCGCATCTTGCGACGCTCCACCACCTGGCCACCGCCGAGTTTCTGCTCGGACTCGCAGCAGGCATGGCGCAGGATGCGGCTCGGAAGTCGTCGCAGGGGGTCCACGAGCGGCTGGCGCAAATGATCGCAATCACCGAATCCGTGCGGGTGCACTTGAACGATGCGCAAGCGCATGCCGCCGTGGATCGGTGGGGCGTGTTGGTTCCTGCGCGCGCAGCTCTCGAGGCCGCGCGCGATCCGCTTCCGGGTTTGTATCGGCGACTGGTCGAAATAGCTGGGCTCTGCGACGAGCCACCGGCCAATCCGGATCAGCCCGTGACCATGCATCAGCTGGCACGGATGCTCGCGCCCAATCTTTCCGGCGGTCCTGATTCAGCGAGCCAAAGCTCCACGCTCGATGATCCGGTCGACACTGCAAGTTTGGCGGACAGGGACTTGAAGCCGTTGATTGACCGTGCCGCGGCGTTCCTCTCCCGGGTGGACTGACAGCCCGGATGTCCACTTCGAGAATTCGCAGCGACACAATCGCGTAATCCATGCGCCCGTGTGAGCCTGGTCTCTTGCGGCAGTCCGGCCGGTTCGTAATCGTGGAGGGGCACGATGGCGCGACTTCGAAAGGCAGCAAAGATCTGGCGGCGGCCCGAGTCGCGCGCTGCCGCGGGCTGCGCCGAGGTCGAGGCAGCAGACGGTTTCTTCGCGGTCAATCTGGCGGCGATTTTCGGCAGCGCCGCACCGCCGCTGGAGATCGAACTGGGAGCCGGCACGGGCGATTTCATCATCGCGCGCGCGGGCGAATTTCCGGACCGCAACTTCCTTGCGATCGAGTCGTCGCGGGTTGTCGCGCGGATGCTGGCGGTGCGCTGCGGTCGCGCTGCGCTGCGCAATCTGCGCGTGGTCAGGATGGATGCGCGCACGCTGGTAAACCTGATGATCGGATCCCGGAGCGTGAGCACATATCACGTCTACTTTCCCGACCCATGGCCAAAAGAACGCCACCATAAGCGTCGGCTCTTCACCCCGTACCTGGTGGCCAATCTGGAACGTACTCTCGTCCCAGGCGGAACGCTGTATGTCGCGACCGATGTCGGCGCCTATGCCGGCGAGATCTTCGCGATGCTTGAGGCGACCGCGCTGGTCCGCTCGCCCGAGGAAGTTCCGGGCTCAGCTAAAACCGCCTTCGGCCGAAAATTCGCGGCCAGCGGAAAAGCCCTCCACGCGCGCGCATATCGAAAATCACCAGCCCTGGAAACCCGCACCTTCGAAAACGGCGCGGGTCATAAGCCTTTCTTCTGAATCAACACGCCTCCAATCCCTGTTACCTTATCGTCTCGACCTGATTTGCATTGACGGTTGGCCTTGTTTAACCTGAACCCTCAGTTCATGCGCAGATTGTTCGCGATATTTGTGGCCTTCTGTCTTCTGTCTATCGCCGGTTGCGCCATCAAAAAGGCCCCGACCGGTGAAAACTACTATCAGCAGGCTCAGGCCAATTTTGCACATCACGAGTACAACGCCGCCATCGAAAACTATCAGCTGGTAATCGACAAATACCCTTTCAGCCCGTATGCCGAAGACGCGGAGTTGAAGATCGGGCTCGCGTACTACGAGATGAAGGAATACGCGGAGGCGATCGGAGCGCTGGATGATTTTCAGCGTATGCACCCGACCAGCAAGAACCTCGAACTCGTCAGCTATTACATCGCCATGAGTTACTACACGCAGATCGGTCGCGAAGACCAGGATCAGACCAAGACCGAGCAGGCGCTGAAACACTTCGAGATTATCGAGCAGCGGTTCCCGGAAGGCTCGTTCGCGGAACTCGCGCGCCAGAACGCAAACGTCTGCCGCGAGATGCTCGCGCGTCACGAAATGGTGGTTGGCAACTACTATTTCAAGCGGGCGAACTTCCGCGCCGCTGAATCGCGGCTTGCCGAGCTGATGCAGAAGTATTCGGACACTCCGATCGCGCCGGATGCCCTGTTCGAACTCGGGCAGGCGCTGGAAAAAGAGGGCAAGAAGTACTCGGCGGCACAAGCATTTGCCGCGCTCGAACGCCACTATCCCAACACCCCCTACTTGGGCAAAGCCAAGGCGGAGTTGAAGAAGCTCAACCAGCCGATCGACACCGAAGAAGATCCGCTGCCGCTGGTGCTGGCCGAGAGCGGGTATGGCGGACAACAGCCCGATCAAGACCACGTGGTCGTTCGCCAGCGTGATGCGAATCTCGACGAAAGCGCGGCCCCCGCGCCCACCTCAGCCCCGGGCACCCCCACTGCTCCGGCACAACCTTCGAACAATCAGTTAGCTGCACTGGCTCATCGATCGGCCTCGGCCTATGGGCCCGATGGACTGCCGATTCTCGATCGGCCTGCCAGCCAGGCACCAACGCACGCGCCGGGACCCGCCACGCTCAAGACCATACGCCTGTCCCAGGCTGATCCACCCATGTCGATCATTCTTGACCTGACCGGCCCCGTCGCCTACGACAAACGGGTCCAAAACGGCTCCGGCTACTCCGCAGCGATACTCACGCTGAAGGATGTCACGCCCGACAAGACTCTTAAGAGCCACATCGTTTTCGACCGCTCCATCTTCAGAGATTGCGATGTCAAAACGGATTCGCAGGGCACCACCGTGACGATGAATACCATCCCGCTGGCGGACGTCTCGGTGGTTCCCCTCGACGGACCGCCGCGCCTCCTGCTGACCTTCATGCCACAGAACCAGCAAGCGTCGAACTGACGTTACCGCGATCCGCGCCGACACATTCTCTGCGGGGTGGTCGCTAGATCAAGTCCTTCTCAAGGTAGCGTCGCCCGTCCGATGGGCCTGCGGTGCATGGATGCAGCGGACCGCCGACCCTCTTTTCAACTGAAGATATCGCTGAACTTCAAGCCCACAAACTCCAGCACCACTTCGGCATAAACCTTCAAACCCCAGAAAAATCCGTCGATCGGCAACCGCTCGTCGTTGCCGTGGAACAACGACCCAAATGGCATGTGCGACTGGAGCTTGACCGGACTGAATCCGTAACACTGCGACCCCAGGCGCGCATAGAATTTGTTGTCGGTGGCACCGGGCGTCATCCACGGGATCGCGCGCGCACCGGGGTCCGCCGCTTGTACGCGCTGACGGATCAGCTCGAAGAGTTCCGTGTCGGGGCTCGTCTCCGCGGGAGGGGCGGTTTTGACCAATTCAAACTTGGGCTCGGGGCCGACGATCGTGCGCAGCTCCGCCATGAAGCTTTCGGGATCTTCGCCCGGAACGGTGCGGCCATCGAGCACCACCGAAGCTTCACCGGGAATAACGTTGTCCTTGTACCCGGCGCGCAAGATTGTCGGCGAAACGGTATTCGAAAGCATCGGGCGCAGTAGCGGACCGGGGTCGTCTTCGGGTATACCGAGATCCGCCAACGTTCGCTTCATCAACGGTGTGATATTGCGGCGCATCGGGGTGTTTACGATCTTCGTGATCAGCGCCGAAATTTTTGCGATCGCCGTTTCCCGGCGCGGCATCGAACCGTGTCCGGGTGGCGCGGTGACCGTCATCTTGAGCGTGACGAAGCCCTTCTCCGCCACCTGGATCGGATACAAGCGCCGCCGACCAACGTGCAGCGTAAATCCTCCGACTTCATTGAGTACCCATCCCGCGCGCACCAGTTCCGGATGCCGCTCGACCAGGAATTTGGCACCCAGGTCCGACCCGGCTTCTTCATCTGCAACGGCGGCGAGAATGATGTCGCGATTCGGAACCGCACCCGCACGCTTCAATGCGCTCACCAGCACCAGGTCCATCGCACCCTTCGACTTCATGTCGATGGTGCCACGACCCCAGATGCACCCCTGGTGCGTCTCGGCGCCGAACGGTTCGCGGGTCCATCCCGATGGTTCCACCGGAACCACGTCGGTGTGCGAGGAAAGCAGGAGGGCGGGGCGGGCGGGATCGGCGCCCGCCAATCGCGCAACCAGGTTCGCGCGGGTCGGCGCGCTCTCGCGAACTACCGATGCTATTCCGTGGACGCCGAGAGAACTCGCGATCAGATCGGCTGCGATGCGCTCGTTGCCGGGCGGATTGCTGGTGTCCAGCCGGACCAGCGCGCGCAGGATATCGAGCGCCTCGTTCTGAATACCCTCCCACGGAATCTTCATCACTGTAACTGCAGGTCCTCTCGATGTTCTTCGACCGCAGCGAATAATGCGGGGAACCGGCGATTCCCGCAAGGGGAACCAGCTGATGACCCGCACCTGCGTTTCGGTCTAGTCTGGCTCAGGAGCTGCCTGGAAAGTGCGCATCACCTGTATCGAGCGCGTACTGATCGCGACCCCTTCCATCGAGGCGTCTCGCCAGCGATGGGCCCGCGCCGGTTTTGCCATCGCGCCTAACGAACGTGAGCTCGGGGAAGTCCGCTTCGCGGGACTCGCTGCCGGAGCGGTCGAGTTAGACTTGTGCGAGCCGGCCGGCGTCGACGCCACCCCGCTGGTGGGCGCGGTCGCCGAGGCAGCCTCGCGCGGGGGCGGAATCATCGGATGGACCTGGGGAGTTGCTCCGGGCGAGCGCCAACCGGACATGCCCGTCCAGCTGCCCGGAGCCGAAGCGAGCGCACTTGCGCAGGGTCTCTCCGGGGTCTTCACCGCCGCGCTCGCGGTGACCGCCGATCACAACGCGCGCTGTCAGCTGCATCGCGAGACCTTCGGAAGCAATCCGAACACGGTGGAATATCTTGAGCACATCGTCGTGATGGCGCCAGTGCTCGATGATGCGATTGCGACTCACGAAGCGCTCGGAATTCCCTGCAAGCGCATCCGTGAGGTCGGCAACGGCACGCGCCAGGCGTTCTTCAAACTCGAGCGGACCGTCATCGAGGTCGTAGGGCCGACTCGTGATCGCGCCGGCTGCTGGGGGCTTGCGTTCATGTGCCGCGACGTCGCGCGGGCGGTCGCCGTCGCACGGGAAAAAGACCTTCCGGCTACCGAGCCAAAAAAGGCCGTCCAGGGCGGCCTGATCGCCCGCATCGTCGATCCGATCGACGGCGTGTCCATCGCCTTCATGCAGGCGCCGTGACCTGGAGCGGAACTCGTTTCTGAATCCGGGCATCAAATTCCACCGCTTTGGCCGCTCCTTCTGACGCGGAGCTTTTGTGCCGGGCTCAGCGGTGAACGAGAACAGAATCCCGGGGGACCGCGAACGAGACCTCAATTCCCTTTGAAGACGGGCGCGCGCCGTTCCAGGAAAGACTGCAGCCCTTCCTTGAAATCATTCGATCGAAACAGGATCAGCAGCTGCGTCAACACGTGATGGGTATGCGACTCGAAGTCTTCGCTCAGGCCGTGGCGGAACAGCCGCTTCATCGCCCTGATCCCGAGTGGAGCATTCGCCGCTATCTTTTCCGCCCATCGCATCGATTCCGCAACCAGGTCGTCGTGCGCAACTACCTGGTTCACCAACCCCAGTTCCACCGCACGCTCCGGCGTAATGTCGTCAGCAATGAAGCCGATCTCGCACGCCCGTGCCCATCCCACCAGCCGTGGCAAATACCAGGTGCCACCACTTTCCGGCACGATGCCGCGCTTCGCGAATGCGGGTGCGAGCTTCGCGCGATCGCTCATGAGGCGCAGGTCGCAACCGAGCGCCAAATCGAACCCGTAGCCGGCTGCCGGACCGTTGATTGCGCAGATGACCGGGGTGTCGATGCGATGAAGTGTCACGGTGGGAATTTCCAGCGTGCTCAGATGTGAGACCCCGCCGCTACCGAGCGCGCCGCCGATCCCGCTACCGGCGGCAGTGTCTTTGAGATCCAGCCCGGAACAGAATCCGCGCCCCTCGCCAGTCAAAACAATCGCACGTACATCGGTATCGCGGTCGTATTCAGTCAGCCTCAGACCCAGCCCGGTAAGCATCTCCACGCTGATCGCGTTCATTCGATCGGGACGATTCAGCCTGAGGACCGCGACATGTCCCTTTTTCTCCGCGATTAAATCGCTCATCGAGACCTCCTCAACGCACGGTTCCTGCCATCCACGTCAGCCGCCACAGCGGTTTTCGATTCCCCTGATCACGCTTGGCGGCCCGTCTTCCACTCGCGCTCTTCCCCCCAGTGCCACGCGGCGTTTGGACAATATGCGCGCCTCGGTCATGCGAACCGGTGGAGTCCGATGGCCCAATCTCGAGTGTGCCGTTGTCGTGGCGGGCCGCTCAAAAACCCAGAGTACCTCTAAACTACTGCTCCGAGTAAGCCGCTTTGTACTGCTCGTGCAGTTTCTCTTGAGCTGCCGCAGCCTCGCCCGCGGTGTTATAGGGGCCGATTCGTACCGCGTACCGCGTCTGTCCGTTGACAGTTCTGGTTTGCTCGCACGCCTTGTACCCGAGCTCCGCGATGCGCCCGACCATCGCGTCCGCCTCGCTCTTCTCGCTGACCGAATTCACCTCGATGTTGTAGCGATGAGGCGTCGGCACGCATTGTGTTGGAGCTGGGCCAGTGGACAGCGCGCCTTCAGTCGCAGACTCGTCTTCCCCTGAAGGAGCCTCTGAGGAAATGATCGACGTTTTCGATCGCGGGAGCGACGGCGCCGGCTCACTGCGTCTCTCGGTGGATGCCACTTTCCCCTGGTTTGGCGTGTTCGGTTTCACCACCATTGGCAGTGCGGGTTCGGCTGGGGCCCTGGATTCGGGCATGCTCTCGGGCGGCCGCGTGGGAATCGTCTTACTCGGCGGGCCCGGCGCCACGGTTTGCTGCGTAGCATTTTCCTCTCGGTAACGCTTCCACCGATCAATTCCCGAGGAGAGCGCGAACAGCAACAGAACGACCACGCCTATCCGCAGTCTTCTACGGCGACGGTCGAGACGGAGAGTGCTACGCCGACGATCGTCGGAGGGTGAAGACTGCCGTACTTCGCCGAATACGAATTGATCCCGCTCGCGACCTCGCTCTCTCTCACGAGCTTCACGCGCGGCTCGGGGAACCGGAGGGGGCTCACGCCGGGCCGGCGCCGCCGTGTCGGACGGCAACTCGACAACTTTATCGGCCCGCTCAGGAACCGCCCACCGCACCTCGAAAACGCGATGCGAACCGCTGAGGCCCTTTAGCTTCAGATCCCGACCACCATCAAACCGGATATCGCCAGCACTCTCGGTCATGGCCTTGAAGGTCGCTGACACCAGGATCTGTCCGCCGCGGGCGGCCGCGCCGATTCGCGCCGCCAGGACCACCGTCTTTCCGAAAAAGTCCCCCGCCTCGCGGATCGCCTCGCCGGTGTTCAGGCCGATGCGCACCCGCAGGGGCGCGTCGGGATGCTGCTCTGAATACGTCGCCAGCCATCGCTGGATCTCCACCGCGCACAGCAGCGCGCGGCGCGCGCTCGAAAAGGCAACCATGAAACCATCGCCCATGCTTTTGACTTCATAGCCGCCCTGCTTCCCGACCTGCTCGCGAATCGCACGATTGTGGATTTGAAAGACCTCCTGCGCACGCAGATCGCCGAGCTTCTCAATGATCAGGGTGGAGTTCTCGATGTCCGAAAACATGATGCTCACGGTTCCATCAGGAGCCGCGTGGCCGCTGAGATTTGGCCGCTCGACCATCACGGTCGATGCCAGCTGATCCATCGCGCCACGCGACGAGCCCGCGATGGTGTGAAGCGTCTCGCGGACCGTCGCTGCACTCAGGGGCCGCTCCGCGGGCGTCTTCGCGAGCAGTTTCAGCACCAGAGCATCAAGCGCCGGCGAGATCCCTGGAGCATGCTTGGAGGGCGCTTCCGGTATCGCATTGACGTGCTGCGAGACGATCGCCATCAGATCGTCGCCGATGAAGGGCGGACGCCCGGTGAGCAATTCGTAGATCAGCGCGCCCAGCGAATAGAGATCGCTGCGCGGCTCGAGGACGCGCCCCAGCGCCTGCTCGGGCGACATGTACGCCGCCGTCCCGACCATAATCCCATCGGAGGTGATGCGTGATTGATCGGGCGCAATCGCAAGCCCGAAATCCCCGAGCAGCGGCGTACCGTCGCCGGCAAGAAACACATTGGCCGGCTTGATGTCGCGATGCACGATACCGAGCGAATGCGCATATTCAACTCCCAGACACAGCTGTTCGGCGATTCGAATGGTATCGCTGACCGGCAAGCGATGACCGGGGACGCGGCGCAGCCAATCACTGAGCGATCCGCCAGGCACGTATTGGCTGACGATGTAGGGGCGGCCCTGCTCCGCTTCGCCTATGTCATAGATGCCGACGATATGAGGATGGTCGCCGAGACGGCCCATCGCGCGTGCTTCGCGCAGAACTCGCGCCCGGCCCGCGTCGTCCAGCCCCTCGACCCGAAACAAGGCAACCGCCACATCGCGATCCAACCTCTCGTCGTGGGCAAGGTAGACGACCTTGCTGCCACCCTCGCCCAGGATCCGACGCACGCGATAGCGCCCGCTGGCGATCGATTCCACCTGTGGCTGAGCCGTGGCCGATCGCGCGCCCGCGATATCCACCCCGGAGCCTGACGACGGATTGGTGCGCGCGGGGAGCGACCTACCGCATCCACCACAGAACTTCTCATCGGCGCGGTTGCTGGCGCCGCACACGGAGCAGGCAACTTCGAGCGCCGCCCCGCATTGGCCACAGAAACTACGTCCGTCGGCGTTACTGCTGCCGCAAGACCCACACAGCACCCGTCTATTGTAACGAGACCAGGCGCCAAGGGCACAGGGGTGGTGTACGGCAGATTCCCACGACCTGGAGGTTGCCGATCGATCCCGGCGAAATCCGCGAAGTTGGCGGCTACGCCGGAGCGATCCGGAAGCCCAGCTTCGGAAAGTGATTCACAATCTTGCCCAGCTGCGAATCTTCGCGCTCGATTGCAATCTCGTAAGCCGAACTCGCCACCACAATCCCGGCTACCGGATCGAAGCCGTAGTCTTCCGGTGTCACCGAGACCCGCGCCCCGGGCTTGAGCTCGTTGGGATCGCCGCTATCCGCGGATTGTTTCGTTGCAGGGGTGTTGTCTTTGGCGATCCTGAGTGCCTCGTCCGGGTCCATCGGTTTGACGTCGCCATAGCCCATCGCGTCGATTCGTTCGAACCACTCCATAAGGCTCGTACACTTCTGCGCCATCGCAAATGCGCTCGGCTCGGCCCGCAAGAACCACACGCAATGGAAGCACGCGGCATCGGCGAGACTGAACGACGAGCCGAGGATGAAGGGCTGGTCGGCGAGGGTGCGATCCAGGTTGTCCAGGTAGGCGCGCACGTAGTTGCGCGCATCGGGGGCAAGCAACGTTAGCTCTTCGAAATTGGCGCCGCGCATCATCTTGGAGCGGTCGTCGAGGAACTCCTTGCCGACCAGCGGCGCGAGCTTCTCGAAGATAACGGGCGTGGTGGAAAAGAAGAATCGTCGATCGGCGAACAGGTTGATCATGAGACACGCCGCCCGCGTCCCTTGCGGATAGATGGTCGGCTCCGGGAACAGTTCGTCGATTTTGCAAATGATACTGCCGGTGTCGCACCAAACGTCGGCCCCGATTTGCAGCACCGGAATCCGCCGATAGCCACCCGTCAACGGAATCAGCTTGGGCTTGGGCATGATGACCGGCTGCTCGACCGATCGCCAGCTTACGTTCTTATGCGCAAAAATCTTGCGGATCTTTTCGGAAAACGGCGAGGTCACATACTGATGAAGAATTATCTCGGCCACTGGGTTGCTCCTGACCCTCGGCGCGGATGGCCGCTCCGAGTCCGAGAGAGTTAATCACAAAGGTGCGGGGGCACAAAGCTCGCAACATTGCCTTCGCGTCTTTGTGGCCTGAGTAGTGGGGCTGCCTGAAAACCTGCTAGCTTGCCCATCCATGTACGGGAACCCCGAATTCGACCTCTATGAAGCAATTTACACCACGCGCTCCATGCGCCGGCTCAAGCCCGACCCGGTGCCACCCGCGCTTATCGTTAAGATCATCGAGGCTGCGACCATGGGTCCGAGCGGTGGCAATCGGCAGCCCTGGAAATTCGTGGTTGTGCGGGATGCTGATACCAAGACGTTCGTGGCCGAACGCTACCTGCGGGCGTGGAAGATCTATTTCACCGGCAAAGCCCGGGCGCTCGCCGAGAATGACCCGCAAAGTCCGCAGGGCCGCATCCTGCGTTCAGCCAACTATCTGGCCGGGCATATCGCCGAAGTTCCGGTGATGATCTTCTGCTGCGTGAAGCGCTACACGGATCCGGGCCGGGTCGGACAGCCCATGGTCAACGCGATCTTTCCCGCGATCCAGAATCTCTGCCTGGCGGCACGCGGCTATGGGCTCGGCACGTCGATTACCGGACTGCACACGCGATTCGGCCAGGAGGTGAATGCGAGGCTCGGCGTCCCCGGCGAATACGCCAACGTCGCGCTGATTCCGCTGGGCTATCCTAAGGGAAGATGGGACCGTCCCGCCCGCAGAGCGGCTCTGGAAGTGACTTTCTGGGAGAAGTGGGGCAAAGCCAGCAGCTCGATCCCGCACGAGTAACCCGTTCGGACACCCGACGCCGGTCAGAGCGCTTTTCAATTTTCGATCACCGCCAGCACTACGTTGCGCTGAACCTGATCGCCGGGCTTGACCCGCAGTTCCCGGATCCGCCCCGCCGCAGTCGCCTTGATCGGAATTTCCACCTTCATCGACTCGATGACCATCATTTCCTCGCCTCGCGCGACCTGCGCGCCCAGCTCCGCGTTCACTCGCAGTACTTTGCCAACCGCAGGGCTTTTCAGATCCATCGGTTCCGCGATTCCTTTCCAACCGCGCTAACGCCTCTTAGCAACCATGACCCTCGGCGCGCCAACGGCGTGCACCACGTTTTCACCTTGAGTTTGCGCGCCGCGCAGATGTACTAAAGAAAGCATCGGAAGCGTTTTTGGGGCCGGCGCGTCCGAATATCGAAGTTCTTAATAGGGTAAGGGCTCTGGCGATGAACGGCCGGATCACTGAATTTGTCGCTGCTCGCACGCTCGATGCGTACCCGCGCGGCGCGCATCGCTGGCGCCTCCTGCTGCTGACCGTGCTCGCCTCGATCCTGGGGGCGTACGAATTCCAGCTGGCACCGCTGCTCTCGCTGCTGCTTCCGGACATTCACATGACCACCATCGCCTACGGATGGTTCATAACCTTCGCGGTAATGATTTCCGCGATCTCGGCGTTTTATGGCGGACCGCTCGCCGATCGCTATGGACGCGTGCTGATCATCGATCTCTGCCTTGGTGCGGTGACCATCCTCGTGTTCCTCAACCTTTTCATGTACAACATCGTCTCGTTCGTAATCATTCGCACCCTGATGAGCGTGGTCGGCGGCCTGATGGCCGGCGCCGGCGCGGCTCTGATCCGTGACATGTCGCCGCGACTCAGCCGCGCCCTCGCGTTCGGACTTCTCACCATTGGCCCGGTCGGGGCAAACTTTCTCGCCAATTTCATCGCTGGCCATACGCTGCCAATCTTCCACACCTGGCAATCGCAGATCTGGATTACCGGCTTTCTTGGAATTGCGATGTACCTTCCGATCCTGTTCGGCCTAAAGGACCTGAGCCCCGAACTACGGGTCCAGATCTTCCGCAGCGAGGTGGCCGCGATGCAGGCCGAGGGCCGCGCCCCGGCAGCGTCCGAGCTGCCCTCAAGCACTCGCGACGCGTTCGGGCGGTTGCTCAAGCATTTGGAAGTCTGGCTGCTGGTGGTAGGGGTGGTCGCCAATCTGACGCTCTATTTCACGATTCAACCCTTCGGACCCCTGATGTTCACGCAGGCGTTTCACTACACCCCGGCGGCTGCCGCGAGCATGAATGCCCACTTCTGGTTGGCAAACCTGGCGGCGCTGGTAGTGACCGGGTTCATTTCGGATCGTCTCCAGACGCGAAAACCCATCGCCATCTTCGGCGGACTCCTGTCTGCTGCTCTCCTGGTGTGGTGGATTCCCACCTTCGGCCACACCCTGCCCCGCTTCACCATGGCGATTGTCGCTACCACGCTTGGATGCTTCCTTGCGATCGGCTACGTGCCATGGGCGGCCCAATTCTCCGAAACCCTCGAAGACGTGTCGCCCGCGCTTCAAGCAACCGGATGGGCGTTCTTCGGTATGATCGCTCGCGGATGGGCCGCCATCGCCGCACCGCTCACACTATATGTGGCCGCGCACTATGGCTGGGCATCGTGGATCAAGGTGTCGCTTGGCGGAATGGTACTGTACCTGATCGCTATGCTCCTGACGCGACCGCATGGCACAGCTCAACACGCGGTCGCGCGTCCCTCCACCAAAGCCGCGCAAGCATAGGGCAGCCGCCGCCGCACCCGGACTACGGTGTCGCCCCAGTCCTCGGCCGCTCGTGCGGACAACCGCTTGCTCCCGGCCCGCAGAAAAGTGCGCTGAACAATGACCTCCATCGGTCCGGGTCGGGGAGACGCAGAGATTGGCGACCGCCCTGGTTAGGGGCGCATGGTCCGCGTCCTTGGACCCAGCTGCGTGGGAACTATCTCGTAGGCCTGGTGGACCCAATCCACGAGCAGCGGGCGGGTATCGCGCGGATCGATGATCTCTTCTATTCCAAATGACTCCGCCGTCCGAATCGGTGAGCGAATCGCGTTGAATTTTTCTTCCAGTTCGCGCCGGAGTTTTTCAGGATCGCTCGCAGCCGCCAGATCGCGTTTGTACGCCGCCTCGATTCCACCCTCAATCGGCAGCGAGCCCCAGTCCGCGGAGGGCCACGCGTAGCGCAGGTTTAACCCAGTCGTAATGCCGTGGCCGGCTCCCGCTACGCCGAACGCGCGGCGCACCATGATCGCGACTTTGGGCGTGATGGTCTGGAACATCGCGTAAAGCGCGCGCACGCCGCGACGGATGGTTCCCGAACTTTCCGCTTCACGCCCGATCAGAAAGCCCGGCTGATCGACGAAATTGACGATCGGCAGATGGAATGTGTCACAGAGGTCGAGGAACTTTGCCATCTTGTCGGATGCGGGCCCATCCAGCGAACCACCGATCGCGTAGGGATCGTTCGCCATCACCGCCACGCCGTAGCCATCAAGCCGCGCGAACCCGGTTATCAGCGACGGCCCGAAAAACGGCGTCATTTCGAAAAACGAATCGCGATCCATCACCAGCTCGACGATCCGCCGGGCGTCATAGCCGTGCCGGCGATTGCGCGGGATCAGCGAAATCAGTTCCTCCTCGCGACGATGGGGGTCGTCAGTCGGGGTGACGCGGGGCGGCGCCTGCCACACGCTTTGCGGCAGATAGGAGAGGAAGCGACGGATCTGCTCGAAGGCATCTTCTTCGTTCTCGGCTTCGTTATCGACGGCGCCGCTCATATGCGCGTGGATCTCCGAGCCGCCGAGTTCCTCCTTGGTCAGCTCCTCGCCCACGCCCCATTTGACGACCGGCGGTCCTGCAACAAAAAGCTGACTGGTGCCTTTGACCATCACCGCAAAATGCGTCGCCGCGACCCGCGCCGCGCCGATCCCGGCGACCGAGCCCATGCAACCCGCGACTACGGGCACCTCGCCCATCAGCTCCACGAGAACGTCGAAATCCGGATTTGCGGGCACGTAAGTGCGTCGCGTCGTTTCAAAAGTCTTCACGCTGCCGCCGCCCCCGGTCCCGTCGACCAGCCGGATGATCGGGATGTGCAGCTCGTGCGCAAGCAGCTCCGCATAGCTGTGCTTGTTGCCAATCGAGGCATCCGCGGCACCGCCGCGGACCGTGAAGTCATCGCCACCCACCGCGACCCGTCGGCCGTTAATGCGGCCGGTACCTCCCACGAAGTTCGCGGGCCGGAACTCGACCAGCTTGTCGCCGTCGTATTTCGTCATTCCGGCAATCCCGCCGTATTCGTGGAACGAGCCTTGGTCGAGCAGCCGATCAATACGCTCGCGGACGGTCAGCTTGCCACCATCATGCTGGCGCTTGATATTCTCGGGGCCGCCCATCTGTTTGGCCAACTGCTCGCGGCGGCGAATCTCATCGATCTCCGGCTGCCAGGACATATTCGTCACCCTCCACAATTCTCCGATCCTAGCGCCTTTGCCATCTCGCTGTCAGGGAGAGGACCGAATGAGACTCCGGCTGCGAGCGCGTCGGGTTCGCCTGCGATTCCGCAAGCCACTCTTCGTTCCCGTCGCGGGAGAGGTAATCGATCTGTTACCTTATACTGCCGTGACCACTTTCATGCCGCCGGCGAAGCGCGCCCCCCTCACCGGATGGGGCCGCTACCCGAGTGCGGAGAGTGATATTTTCCGCCCCGAAAAACTCGCCGAGCTTGCGGCGATCGTCAGCGGCAACGCGACATCTCTGATCGCGCGTGGAGCGGGACGCGCCTACGGCGATGCCGCCCTCAATCAGGACCACCGGGTCGTGGATGTACAGCGGCTCAACCGCATGCTGGCGTTCGATCCGGACAGTGGGCTCCTCCGATGCGAGGCCGGCGTCACGCTCGCGGCAATAATCGAGGTCTTCCTGCGACGCGGTTTTTTTCCGTCGGTGGTCCCCGGAACGCAGTTTGTCACGCTGGGAGGTTCGGTCGCCGCCGATGTCCACGGCAAGAGCCACCACCGCGATTCCTCGCTGGCCACCCACGTCACCAGTCTCGAGCTGATGCTCGCGTCGGGCGAGGTGACTCGATGCTCGCGCGAAGAAAATCCTGACCTTTTCTGGGCGACGGTCGGAGGAATGGGGCTCACCGGTGTCATCCTGGAGGTGGAGCTGCGCCTGCGTCGCGTCGAGAGCGCGTGGTTCGATGGCGAAATCGTGATCGCAGCCAACCTCGACGAAGCGATCGAGACCTTCGAGCGCACCGAACGCCAATATGGATACTCGGTCGCCTGGATCGATTGCGCCGGGACGCGCGGCTCGCTAGGCCGCTCGGTCATCAACCTCGGCAACGTCGCGTCCCGCGAGGCGCTCGCCCCTCCGCTCCGCCAGCAGCCGCTTCGAGTTCCGTCGCGGTTCGCTCCCGCGGTGCCGTTCAACCTGCCGAACTTCACGTTGAGCTCGCTCGGCATCAAGACCTTCAACAGCGCGATCTATGCGATGAACCGCAAAGGCCCGCGCCTGTTCGACTACCAAAGCTTTTTTTTCCCGCTCGATTTCATCCACCACTGGAACCGCATCTACGGCAAGCGCGGGTTCGTTCAGTACCAGTGCGTATGGCCAGCCAACGAAAGCCGCGAGGGCCTGATCGAGATGCTCGAAGCGATTGCCAAATGGGGCGGCGGGTCCTTCCTCACCGTACTCAAGAAATTCGGCCCGCAGGACGGCATGCTTTCCTTTCCGATGCCCGGCTACACGCTCGCGTTGGATTTTCCGGTGAGCAAAGGGCTGCTGGAATTTCTCGACCGACTCGATGCGATGGTCCTCAAGCGCGGCGGCCGCGTGTACCTGGCCAAAGATGCGCGCCTCAAACCAGAGATGTTCAGCGCGATGTATCCAAACCTCGCGCAGTGGCAACAAGTCAAACGCGCGGCCGATCCCAACAATCGGTTCTCGTCAAACCTGGCACGCAGGGTCGGCCTGCTGCCCTCATAGTTCGATGAATAAACAATCCAGAAATCGCGATGTGTACCGCGGCTTTCACGCCAGCGCCTATTTCGGCCGTGTTCCGAGCAGCGCCGCGCTTCCGGCAGGCCGTCCGCGAACGACCTGCTCCCCGATGGAGAGGAGATCGCGCTCCCCACAGCGGACCAGAGGGGCAATGACTCAGCCACCTCGGGGTTCCCTTTCCAAAGAAAGGCGGCGCCAGAAAATCGCCCATCGACGCCCGGGAGCGGACGCTTCCGTCACAATCTCGCCAATGCGCTCTTGCTCCCCAGCCCGCTCAGCTGCGAAACACGAGGACTTTCCCCTGCTCGCACAGACAAACGGAGCGGTGCGATGTCCAAGATCCTGATCCTCGGCTCGACCAGCCCCATCGCACGCGCACTCGCGATGCGCTTCGCGGCCGAAGGCAGTTCGGTTTTTCTCGCAGCCCGCGACCGTGTGGAGGCCGAGCGATTGGCCGCCGACATCACCATCCGAACCGGAGCGATAGCGATTCCGGGAGTGTTCGACGCGACCGAATTGTACTTTCATGCGACGTTCTTTGAAAAGACGATCGCAGCGCTGGGCGGCCTCGATGGCGTGATCCTCTGCTTCGGCACCCTGGGTGACGAAACCACAGCGCAGACCAGCCCCGACGAAGCGGTCGCAACGGTGAACCAGAATTTTACCGGCGCCGTGAGCCTGTTGACGCTCGCCGCTCGCCATCTGGAGCAGCAGCGCAGCGGCTTCATCATCGTGATCGGCTCGGTCGCCGGCGAGCGCGGCCGCGCAAAGAATTATGTGTACGGCTCCGCGAAAGGCGCCCTGGCGACCTTCGCCCAGGGCTTGCGGGCACGGATGGCGCACGCCGGCGTGAAGGTTCTGACGGTCAAGCTCGGCACCGTCGACACCCGCATGACCTGGGGCCGCGACGGCCGGCTGGTAGTGGCTCCAGAAGCCGCCGCTGACAAGATCATCGCCGCCTGGCGCCGCAAAGCCGAGGTGGTCTACGTGCCATGGTTCTGGCGGCCGATTATGGGAGTCGTCAGGATGATCCCCGAGCGCATCTTCAAGCGCACAACCTTTTAAAGATTTTTTGTTTGCTCGTCTGGAAGGGGTTTCGGGACCGCGTTCACGCACAAGGTGCAAACCCTCAGGGGACTCGTTGGTCACCCTCCTGACTGACTTCGCCCGTTGAGAGGGCGAGTCTTGACTATAGCGGCCCGTAACGCCAGACATTTCACCTACATGCATCTCAATTTGCCGAGACTCGGAGCGAACAATGATGCGCCTGTCATGGACTGTTAAGCGAGCTTTATGAATCGGACTAAGCATCACGACGTCCTTGACCGCACCGATGTATCCGAGCTCATTCACCTGAACCATATTCGTTTGTCCCGACCGCCTGCTACCTGAACGCCGCCGTTATTACTTCCGATCCCGGCCGGAATACGCGGCCAAAAATCCTTCCGGGTCCAACAAGAATTTTCCATAATCCGACAGCGCGCTATCAATGTCAGCGCCGCCGTGCTGGCTCATCGCGTGAAGATCACGGAAGTTTTGCTGAATCGAGCTGCTGTCAAATAGAGCGTGCGCACCGCTTGCCCGCCACAGCCGATCCAGCGCGCGCGAGGACAGCTCCAGCGCGTACACTGCGTCAAACCTGATGCGGAAGTACGCCGAAGGCTCGATTTCGTGCAGCGATTGGGCACCTTCTTCCATCGCATCGAAGTCGCGTGCGAAAATAAGGCGCGCACTATCTATCTCGGCGGTGGCTTCCGCGAGGCGCGCCATCGAGAGTTGCCGGTCGCGTAGGTTGTCGAAGTTGTAAGCGCTGACCCTGCGCAGAGTAGCTTTGATGTATTCGCGGTGAACCGAGATTGCGGGGCCAAATGCATGAACGCAGACGACCCAGGTGAACAATGGAATGAATGGTATCCAGTAAAGAGGAACGTTGTTGACCTTGCGTCCGGGAGGATCACCCCAATTGAGCTGCTGCGCAGTCAAGCAGCGATATTCCGGAACGAATACTCCTTCCATCACCAGTTCTTTGCTGCCGCTGGCTTTCATGCCCGAGACAAACCAGTTGTCGTTGATCACAAATTGGTTGTTGGAGACCAGAAAGAACGCCTCACGCCCCTGTACTCCGTCGATACGGCTTGACACGATCGCCCAGTTGCAGTGATCCACTCCCGACGAAAACGGCCACCGTCCGTTGAGTTCGAAGCCCCCGCTGAGCGTGCGTACGTTGCCAACCGGCGCGAACGAGGAGGATATGAGTGATTGCGGGCTTTCCTTCCACACCTCATCCTGGACGCGCGGATCCATGAGCGCGAGTAGGTGATCGTGAATGGCAACCAACAACGACACCCATGCAGTCGAGGGGCAAACGGTTCCCATTTCGATCGCAAGTTCATAGATTCGCTTCGGCAACCACTCGAAGCCGCCGTAGCGCTTCGGCCGAAACCATTTAAAGAACCCGGCTCTGGACAGCTCTTCGATTGATTCGCTGGGTATGCAGCGATTCTCTTCGGCTGCCCGCGTCCGGGCTGCAAATCCTGGCAGCAGGGCTCTTACCGCTGCGATAACTTCGGCCTGATCAGCGTCTGAATCTCTTTGGCTCAAACTCCTACTCCTAAATTAAAAGAGCTACGCGAACGATGCTTTCATCGCGGCGATGTTCTTCACATCGCAACAGAAATCCCAGGGAATGATTCGAGTTGAATCGCGGTACTTGGAGGGTACCGCCTCGAGATCAAAATCGAACGCGTCGTCGCTCTTTTCAGAGGGAGCGATATCACTCATCAAACCGTCCTTCCGGACAAGCCTTGCAAGCCCGCTCCGGCAATCGTCAATCGCTCGATTGTTGCCGCGAAGCCGCTCGCGTACTCCGAGCGGAATGTCATCCCGCTCACCCACTCAAACAATGACGCGGGGATCATCGACTGATGCGCTAAGGTTATGGCTCTTCGGACGATTCACCACGGCGGCTTATACCGAAACCAAAAGGAGCTACCTTCGAGAACATCGGCATTTTTGACGTACGTTTCAGGGCTTCGTCCCCAAGCCAATCTGATTCCGACCGATCCGTTCGAACACTCGCGCAGCTAGTCGATTATGTCTCTATTTGCGAGCAGAGTGCACGTCGCGTGGGCACACAACACGCACCCGGAGCGTGATACGACGGACGCTTCCTGCGGCGCTCACCTCGCGAGAGTTTGGGCTCAGAACTTTCTTCAACTACCTGCAGCTCATCGACCGATGGCTCAAAAGATCGCGAGTGGCTCCTGGACAAATCCCCCGTCTGCGATTCTTATGCACTGTTCTATACCGCTTAACACCGATGGCAGGACCCCTGCTCCAAAACGAAGAGCTGCTCGCGCAACAAGACTCGTGCAAGCATTTTGTCCGATCCGCCCGGTGCACTATAAAAGATACCGGGCCCGGATTTTATCGCCCAATCACGAGGAATCGATTATGGCTGCCGAGCCGGGACAACTTCACAAGCTCAAATACTCAGGGGCCGTCGATGCCGATGGCCACGTTCTCGAAGACGCCGCCCTGTGGGACAGATATATCGAGACAAAGTACAAGCCGGGTGCGGTGCGAATCCGCCGGGATGATCGCGGCCAAGAACATCTCGAAATTGGCGGCAAGTTCTCCAAGATTTTCTATGGCCCGCGGCTGGCGGGATTGAGCGGCATGGGCTCCACGAGCGATCAGCCGTGGCAGAATCTTCACGGGTACGGCGCCCACGCCCCGTTCGGCGCAATGGATCCCGAGGAGCGCCTGACCCGAATCGAGAAGGAAGGCCTGAAAGCCGCATTCATTTATCCCACTCTGAGCCTGCTCTATGAAACCGAATGCGAGGACATCGAACTCGCCCAGGCACTGACGCGCGCCTACAACCGATGGATTGTGGACTTCTGCAAGGACAGCGGCGGCAAGCTGATTCCCATAGCGCATCTGTCATTGGGCGATCCCCAGGGCGCCGCCCGCGAGCTCGAACGCGCCGCGAAAGACGGATGCAAGGGCGGATGGGTCGCGCCATTCGTAATGACGCGCAAGCCCCATGCGCATCCGGATCATGATGCCCTGTTCGCCAAGGCTCAGGAATTAGGCGTGCCGCTCGGAATCCACCCGACAATCGAACCGAACTGGGCTCAGCCCGGCAGATACGACTGGCAGTATCTCCGCGGGCAGTTCTACTTCCTGAACGTCACGGCCGGCGACGGTATCCGCCACGCATTCACCTCGTTCTTCCAGTACGGAACCTTCGACAAATTTCCACGATTGAAGTTGGTTCTGCTCGAGGCAGGCGCCGGGTGGATCGCCTACTGGCTCGACCGGCTCGATGCGGTATACGCAAGCGGGATGGGCCGCACCGTGCCGCTGAAAGAAAAGCCCAGCGTCTATTTCAAACGGCAGTGCTGGATTTCAGCCGACCCGGACGAGTCGGCGTTACCCGCGATGGTGGACCTGGTCGGCGCCGAGCGTTTTTTCTGGGCATCCGATTTTCCGCATCCCGATCACGTCGGCAACTACATCGAGGAAGTTGAAGAACTGGGTGGCAAGCTGAAACCCGGCGACCGCGAGAAGGTGCTCGGAACCAATGTAATGCAGGTCTACGGCTGCCAGGACCGGAGCGCTCCCTAAAAGCCAGGCGGCACAAGGTTTCTCGGTTCCCCGACTCCCCGGGCGCAATGCAAAACGGCCCCGGAGGAAATCCTCGGGGGCCGTCCATTTCCCGCTATTCGAGTTACCCGTCAGCTAACAGACCAGGTATCGCCCTTCTGCATCAGCTTCGCGAGGCTCCCGGCACCCTGCTTGGCCTTGGCCTCCTCGAGTTGCTGATTCATTGCCGCGTCATAGGTCGGACGCGACACCGCGTAGAAAACCCCCACCGGGGTCGGCATCGGCGGCTCGAAGTTGCCGAGCATGAACGCGAGCGACAGGTTGGTCTCGTCGTGCACGACCAGGTCTTTCTCGGTCGCGCCGTTCACCCCGAGCGTCATGACCTCGGGACGCATGCCGTTCATCTTGATGCCCTTGTCGCGGTTCTTGCCGAAGATCAGGGGCTTACCGTGTTCGAGCACCAGCTGGTGCTCGGCTTTGATGCCCTTGTCGCTCACGTCATTGAATGCGCCATCGTTGAAGATGTTGCAGTTCTGCAGAATCTCAAGGAACGAAGCGCCTCGATGTTGGTGCGCGCGCTTTAACGTCTCGCCCAGGTGCCTCTGTTCGACGTCGATCGAACGCGCCACGAAAGTCGCATGCGTACCCAGCGCAACCGTAATGGGATTGAACGGAAAATCCACCGACCCGGCAGGCGTCGACTTGGTAACCTTGCCGACCTCCGAAGTTGGCGAATACTGGCCCTTGGTCAATCCATAGATCTTGTTGTTAAACAGCAGAATCTTCAGGTCGACGTTGCGGCGCAGCACGTGAATCAGGTGATTCCCGCCGATGGATAACCCGTCGCCATCCCCGGTCACCACCCACACATCGAGGTCCGGCCGCGTCACCTTGAGTCCGGTCGCGATCGCGGGCGCACGGCCGTGAATGGTGTGGAAACCATAGGTGTTCATGTAGTAGGGGAAGCGGCTCGAGCATCCGATACCGGAGATGAACACGACCTTGTGCGGCTCGATGCCAAATTCCGGCATCGTCTTCTGTACCTGCGCAAGAATCGCATAGTCGCCGCACCCCGGACACCAGCGCACTTCCTGGTCAGAAACAAAATCTTTGCGGTTAAGCGCGGTAGCCATCTCCTGAGCCCTCCAACGCCCGCTGGATACGGGTTACGAGTTCGCTCACCTTGAAGGGACGCCCCTGGATCTTGTTGAAGCCAAAGGCGTCGATTAGGTATTCGGCGCGAATCATTTTAAGTAGTTGGCCCATATTCATCTCGGCAACCATCACCTGCTTGAACTTGCGCAGGCGCTCCGCAAGGTCCTTCGGGAGCGGATTCAGATAGCGGAGATGGATATGGGAAACCTTACGGCCCTTCTCGCGCACCTGCTTGACTGCCTCGCGAATCGGACCGAACGTCGAACCCCATCCGAGCACCACCAGGTCACCGCCGTCCGGGTCGCCGAAGACCTCGGTCGGCGGAATTTCCTGCGCAATGCCGGCGACCTTGCGCGCGCGAATGCGAATCATCAGCTCGTGATTCGCGGGCGAGTAGCTGATGTTGCCGGTGAGGTTTTCTCCCGTGATGCCGCCCAGCCGGTGCTCCAAGCCGGGCGTGCCGGGAATCGCCCAGGGGCGCGCCAGCGTCTGCTCGTCGCGCGAGTAGGGCAGGAACCCGTTGGGGTCGGTGCGGAACTCGACCTCGATTGGCGGTAACTGTTCGATATCGGGCAGCAGCCACGGCTCCGCGCCGTTCGCGAGCTGCCCGTCGGTCATCAGGATGACCGGGGTCATATACTTGATCGCGATTCGCACCGCCTCGTAGGCGCATTCAAAGCAATCGGCGGGCGTGGAAGCTGCGAGGATCGGAATCGGTGACTCGCCGTGCCGTCCGTACATGGCCATCAACAGGTCGGCCTGCTCGGGCTTGGTCGGCATTCCGGTCGAGGGCCCCGCACGCTGAATATCGGTAATGACCAGCGGCAACTCGACCTTCACCGCAAGTCCGATCGCCTCTTCTTTGAGATTCATGCCCGGGCCGGAGGTGGTGGTAATCCCGATCGCGCCCCCGAACGCCGCGCCGATCGCCGACGATACGCCGGCAATCTCGTCTTCAGCCTGGAAAGTATAAATCGGAAAATTCTTGAGACCGGAAAGTTCGTGCAACACGTCGCTGGCCGGGGTAATCGGGTACGAACCCAGGAACAGCGGGCGGCCCGACTTGACCGCCGCCGCGACGAACCCGAGCGCCGTGGCAGTGTTACCAGTGATATTGCGATAGAGGCCCGGCTTGATCTTCGCGGCTGGGACTTCGTACGACGATGCGAACATCTCGGTCGTCTCGCCGTAGTTGAAGCCTGCCTTGAAAGCACGCAGGTTCGCCTCGAGTACGTCGGGGGTCTTCTTGAACCGCGTCTCCAGGTACTGAATCGTGCTCTGGGTCGGTCGCTGATAGAGCCACGACAGCATACCGAGCACGAACATGTTGCGGCAGCGGAACACGGCGCGGTTGTTCAGGCCCATGCCATGGGTGGCCAGGGTGGTCAGCTTGGTCACGTCGACCTGGATAACCTGGAATTTGTCGAGCGAATGATCGGTCAGAGGGTTCGAGTTGTAACCGGCGCGCTTTAGGTTGGCGTCGGTGAATGCTTCGCGATCGACGATCACAACGGCGTTGGGCGGGATGTCTTCCAGGTTCGCCATCAGGGCCGCCGGATTCATCGCGACCAGGACGTTGGGCTCGTCGCCCGCGGTGAAGATCTCGTTGCTCGAAAAATTGAGCTGGAAGCCGCTGACCCCGGCCAGGGTTCCCGCGGGAGCGCGAATTTCCGCGGGAAAGTCGGGCAGCGTCGCGATGTCGTTACCGGCCAGTGCCGACTCCGCGGTAAACTGCATCCCGGTCAGCTGCATCCCATCGCCGGAGTCACCGGCAAAGCGGATGACGACGCGATCACGCTTCAGCTGGGGTTTCTCTGCGGCATTGGATCCTGCTTGACCCTGCGACCCGGCAGTCTGCGCGGCAGCCTCAGGTGGTACAGCCATCTCAGTCCAATCTCCTTGTCCCTTGTGCTTGGAAAATACTCCGGTTTGATGAAGGGCTACAAACGCTCACGCACGCAGAATTAAAGTATAACTAATGTGTGGTAAACGCGAAAGAGGCTTGTTCTTATCTGATGCCAAAATCGGCAAATTGACCCGTATATTCTGCCCATTCCTCGTGCACCCTGCTGACATGGGCGGCAGGCGGTCCGAGGTGTGCCCACGCCGCGAGCATCTTGAGCACATCTTCGCGCCCCTCGGCCACGATCTCAACCTCTCCGGATGAGCGGTTGCGAACCCATCCTCGAAGCCCAAGAGCTTGCGCCTCGTCCCTGGCCGTGAAGCGAAATCCTACCCCTTGAACTCGCCCACTCACGAGCATGCGAAGCTGCCTCAGGGGCGCGGCCATTCCTCAGCCCTCCCTCAACAACTCCAGTAGGCCTGCCTCGTCCAAAACCCGGACGCCCAGGTCTTGTGCTTTCTTCAGCTTCGAGCCCGGTTCCGCGCCGGCGACCAGGAAGTCGGTCTTTCGACTGACCGATCCCGTCACCCTTCCGCCTGCCGCCATGATTTTGCCCTCGGCATCTTCGCGCGACATCGAGTTCAGCGTGCCGGTCAGGACGAAAGTCTTCTCGCGAAGCGCACCGCGCCGGCTAGGTTCGGCGGGAACCGCGATCTGCAGCTCCTCTTCCAGTCGCCGCACGGCTCTGAGATTGCGCGGTTCGGCGAAATATTCCCGGATGCTCCGAGCGACTTCGCCCCCGATATCGCGGACCGCCGACAAATCATCTTCGCTCGCGGCGGAAAGCGCCTCCAGGGTCTTGAAGCGAACCGCGAGCTGGCGCGCGGTGTGCTCGCCGACGTGCCGGATGCCGAGGCCGTTGATCACGCGGTCGAGGGTGATCTTACGGGATTTCTGGATCGCATCGACCACGTTCTGGGCACTCTTCTTCGCCATCCGCTCGAGCCCCGCAAGCTGATCGGTCGTGAGTGCGTAGATGTCATCGAGTTCTTTGACCAGGCCCTGCTCGACGAGCTGGGTGACCAGCTTGTCACCGAGACCCTCGATGTCGAGGCTGTTCTTGGATGCGAAGTGGCGAATCGATTCGCGCATCCGCGCCGGGCAATTGGCGTTGACGCATAGATAGGCGACCTCGCCTGGTTCATGAACGATCGCGGCACCGCACACCGGACAGTGCGACGGCATCTGGAATTCGTCGGCGCGCGGCGATCGCTGCTCGGTGACCCGAACCACGTAGGGGATGACATCGCCCGCGCGTTCGATCAGCACGGTGTCGCCCTCGCGAATATCCTTGCGCCTGATCTCGTCCAGGTTGTGGAGCGAGGCGTTGGCAATCGTGACCCCGGCCAACGGCACCGGTCGCAACTTGGCGACCGGAGTAAGCGAACCGATCCTGCCGACCTGAACTTCGATGTTTTCCACCACGGTCTGCGCCTGCTGGGCCTTGAACTTGTATGCGATCGCCCAGCGCGGCGACCTCGATACCTCTCCAAGCCGCTCCTGGAGCTCGAGAGAGTTGACCTTGGCGACCACACCGTCAGCGTCATAGGCAAGTGAATGGCGTTTCTCGGTGATCTCGTTCCAGTATTCGAGGACCGCATTTACGTTGGGGCACAAGCGCGAAAGCAGGTTGATCCGAAGCCCCAAGGCCTTGACTCCCTGCAGGAATTCCCATTGCGACGCGAAACGGGCACCTTCGATGACGCCCGCCGCGTACACGAAAATCTCCAGCGGCCGCGACCCGGTAATTTTCGGGTCCAGCTGGCGCAGCGAGCCTGCCGCCGCGTTGCGCGGATTCGCAAACACCGGCTCGCCCGCGCTTTCGCGATCCGCGTTGAGCTTGGCGAATCCGGCCTTGGGAAAAATCACCTCCCCGCGCACTTCGAGCAGTCTGGGAATCGATCCGCGCTCGGCTTTGCGCAGATGGAGCGGTACTGATCGGATGGTCCTGATGTTGGGAGTAATGTCTTCGCCGTTGATGCCGTCGCCGCGCGTGGACGCCACCACCAGCGCGCCATTTTCGTAAACCAGCTCGACGCTCAGCCCATCGAGCTTGATCTCCGCGACGTATTCGATGTCCTCGTCCGACTTGAGAAAACGCTTGATACGTTTGTCGAACTCGACCATCTCTTCGGCGTTCATCGCGTTGGACAGCGACATCATCATCCTGCGATGCACCACCACGCCAAATTTTTCACTGGGCGCAGCGCCGACGCGCTGCGTCGGGGAATCGGGGGTGCGCAACTCCGGATGCTCCCGCTCGAGAGCTTCGAGTTCGCGCATCAGCACGTCATACTCGGCGTCGGAAACCTCGGGATCGTCAAGCACGTGGTAGCGGTAGTTGTGATGATTGATCTGCTCGCGCAGCTGCGCGGCCTTGAAGTTCAGTTGCTGTGAATCGGGTTTGGGCATGACCGAGGCCCCAACTTAGCTTACCTGACAAGTGCCATCGAGCACGGTTGGTTTGCCCACCCCATGTGTGCCATGAACCCCGCCCCGGCGTGACATTCCGGTTTCCTCCGCTGGTCGAGGACGACTAGAGTTAGGCACTCGCGAGCGCCAGTGTAGCGGGAACCTCGCAGCTGCACCCAATTCTCGTCTCTTGAAGCGTTCTTTGTGCGGTCGGCGTCAACGGCGCGAGCGCAAGCGCTTACCGCATGCGTGCTCTCGCCCCGCGCGTCACCGGCACTTGCGGCTACCTGTGCGCGTAGCCCATCGCATCCAGAAAATCGTCGAGAGTCTCGAAACGGAGATACATATTGGTCCGCTTCTGCTTGCCGATGGTTGAGCTCGACTCGTTGGAATAGGCGTGTCCGGGATACACCACCGTCGAATCATCGAGGCTCTTCAGGATCTGGTTCAGGCTGTAGTACATCGCTTCCGGATCCGATCCTGGCAAGTCGACCCGCCCACATGAGTTGATAAAGAGCGTATCGCCCGCAATCAGGTTTCCGGCCGCCAGGAAACACTGCGACCCCGGCGTGTGCCCGGGCGTATGGAGAAACTTGACGTCGATATCGCCCACCTTGAACAGGTCGCCGGCGTCCACCTTGACCAGATCGGAGTCGGAGAGTCCCGCAACCCGCTTGGTGCCCTCCGCCTCGTGCTTGTTGACGTACACTTTGGCCTTGACCCGCGTGAGCATCTCAGCAGAGCCCTCGACACTGTGCCCCATCATATGCCCGCCCAGATGGTCCTGGTGGTAGTGTGTGATCAGAATCTTGTCGATTTCATAGCCTTCCTTCTCCACGAAATCGCAAATCGCCTTAGTGTCCCAAGCGGGGTCGACTACCGCTGCCTTACGCGAAACCGGGTCACCCAGGATGTAGACGTAGTTGGCCATCGGGCCGATCTGCGCCTGGCGCAAGTAGAGCCGTCGTTCATCCGCCATAGTGCGAGCTCTCCCGGTTCAGGATTTTGCCCTGCGGCGTGTCGCCAGTTGCCGCGCCGCGGCCCTGCGCCGCGCCGCCTTGATTTCCGGAGCGTCGAGGCGCAATCCGCGATCCCACAGAAACTCGGGCTCGCCAAGCCGCTTCGCGACCCAGCGCGATTGCACGAACAGGTGGTCGCTGAGACGGTTGACGTAGATGATGAGCTGCTCGTTGATGGGCTCCTCGTGCTTGAGGCGCCATAGTTGACGCTCCGCACGCCGGCACACGGTGCGGGCCAGATGTAGAAATGCATTCAGTTCGCCACCGCCAGGCAAGGTAAAGGATTTGAGCGGCTCGAGCTCTTCCCCCATCTTGTCCATCTCTTCTTCGAGCTTGGCCACTTCCGCGGTGCTCATCTTGTGCATCCCTTGGTACTCGCCGTCGGCGGGAGTCGCCAGTTCGCTGCCCACATCGAACAGCTCGTTCTGGATGCGTCGCAGGCTCTGAGAATACCATTCGCCATCGTTTCCGAATTTGAAGATGTATTTCGGCAGATAGGTCCTGACGATACCGATGACGGAATTGAGCTCGTCGATGGTGCCATAGCTTTCGATACGGCCGCTTTCCTTCGCGACACGGGCACCCCCCACCAGAACGGTCGTGCCCTTGTCTCCGGTGCGCGTGTAGATACGAGTCAGCCGAATCGCCATTAAAGCCCCGCTTTTTTGCGTTGCGCCTCGTAGCTGACGTCACCCAGGTCGGTCGACACCGGCAGTCCGCTCTCACGCCATCCGGTGACGACCACGTTGCCGGATTGATCGCGCTGGCCGCCGAATCCGCCCGCCACGTTGGTCAAATCCGAGTATCCGGCCTCTTCCAGCATCTCGCACGCCCGCATCGAGCGCCCGCCCGCCTGGCATCCCACCACCAGCTTGCGGCTTTTCGGGAGAACTTTCTCGACGACCTCGACAAACTCTGGATTTACCTGCATTTGTCCCGGTCCCTTGATGAACACTACCGGGATGTTGATCGCACCCGCGGCGTGGCCTTGGGCAAATTCGCGCTCAGTGCGTACGTCGAGGTAAACCGCGTCCGGGTTGTGTTGCAAAGTCTCGAACGCCTCGGTCGGCGGTGATTGCTTGATCGGCATTGGATTTAATTCCTCGATAAGGTCCACACCGCAATTGTAGCAGGGTGCCAAAAACGCGGGGAACAGGGCCGGGAAAAATTCCCGGTAAAACGGCCTGCTCGCAGGTCGGTGCGCACCCGGCTAAGCGGCGGGATTACCGTAGCGTTCGTAGTGAACCATCTCTTTTTTCGGGCGCAGTGGACGCGACTCGGGAGGCCGCTTCGGGTCCGAATATCCGAAGGGCAAAATGGTGAAGATTGCCCACGGCGCGGGAGCACCCACCATCTCGCAGATTTTGAGGTTGTCAAAATTGCCAACCCAACAGGTGCCCAGTCCCAGCGCCCAACCCGCCACCGCCATGTTCTGCACCGCCTGCGCGCAGTCGACATCGGCCCACCGCGTGTTCTCGATGTTCTTGAGCACGACGATCGCGGCGGGCGCGTCGGAGACAAAACGTCCGGTCGAGCAAAGCTCGCCCATCTTCTTGAGGCACGCCCGATCGCGCACCACGATGAATTGCCAGGGCTGCAGGTTGCGTGCGCTCATCGCATGCCTGCCTGCATCGACGATACGCTCAAGTTTGTCGGGTTCGACGTCGCGCGCCGAAAATCCGCGCTGCACTCGCCTGCTTTTGATGGCCTCGAAAGCTTCCATGGCAACACTCCCGTCCGGAATCAGAATCGACCTGCTGAGCGCGGCGCGGCGACTCCCCCGAGTATGCGACGGCCGGCGAGGACCGCCGTCAGCCGCGTTTGTACACGATATAGCTCTCGGCGAACTTGGCGATGCGATCCTGCACCGACGCGGTCCGCTGCTTGCCCAGGAAGAACTGAACCAGTTCCTCACGGCCAATCTCGCCACCGGGACTCAGCAGGTCCACCAGCTCGTCGATTAGCGTGGGAAATTTCTCGCTCGGGATGTAGTAGTTCGCCCAGCCGAAGTTGCAGTGGCGATGGAGAATCTTCGCAATGGTCTTTTCCAAGACCTCGCGTCGGCAGCCATCGTGATTCTGTTCGTCGCTCAAGTCGTCCGCTCCGTGCTCAGATTGATGCCACTACGCGCCTTTCTTGATTTGGGTCGACGGCACGTCGTCCGCCCATCGAATCTTCCGATAGTCGAACCGCATGCTCTCGATAATATTAAACTTGACGATTTCGAAGTAGGGCGAGAGATCGAAATCTCGCGGCGTTATAAGGGTCGGTGAAACCTGCCGCCAGACGCCCGGCGGCTTGGCGGACCGCCGCGGCCACAGCGCGAGGCGCGAGGTCGGAATGGGATCATCGGGTAATTGCTCGTAGCGCGGCACGATTGGAAAGCGCACCCGGTTGAAGCACGAGGCGAGCAGGCTCGAACAGATCACCCGGGTCGGTTCCCCGCTGCCAATCTGCAAGGCGCTGCGGCGAAAGCGACGGGGAATGAGACTGATCGGCAGAAAGTAGCGGCCCAGATCGACCACATTCTTTACGTCGTAGGTGGCGCCCACACTCCGCAGCGCCTCGTCCAATACCTCCGCCAAGTCAGCCGTCGAGAGATTATACGGGCGGCAGACGCGGATGTTGAAATCCCGATACTTGGTCAACGGCGAGAGGACCACGCCGCGGTCCACCAGCGCCTCGACCAACAGGAAAGTCGCCTCTTCACCAAATTGCGCGACCAGCTCGCCGCGCTGCCGCGGGTCTGGCCGCAGCGGTTCGTCGCCGACAAACAGCGCCGAATGCGACCACGAGCTTTGGGTCAGGTACTTGATGCACTCGCTGATCCGCTCGTTGCCCTCTACCAAAACCACGTCGCCCTTGCGGATATGGCGTTTGAGGCTCGCCATGTCGTTGGGCGAATGGAGTTCGTAGCTCTTGAGTGGCTTGGTCAGAACTCTGACCGCGACATCGGAAAGCCTCCGCCCCAGTCGAGCGAACAGATTCAATTTTCGCCGCTGGGACATTGAAGCGTAGATCGCATAAGACAATTTCCTGGTCTGCCCAGATAATACGGACTGATCACTCACGGAAACAAGCGATTTCCCAGTGAAATCAAGATAGTGCCCTCGCCGAGGTACTTTCCGCTCGTGCCGGCCGTGTCTCTGGGAGCGGCGGCTCGCAAGCTGTGGGGCTGGGATTCCTGCAGAATTGTCGGCCGCGTCATTTGGGGCGGAATCTGCGCAGCCGGGCAAGCGAGATCCGCCCTTCTGCGCGGGTCAGAGTAGGCAAATCAGATCTTGAACTGCCCAACGATGGCATAAAACGGAACGTCGACCTTGCTCTGCTCAGGGTCGTCGGTCTTGATCGCCAGCTGCCCACGCAATTGACCATCCGGCGTGCCGCGCCGAAGCGTCACGGTAATGCGATATTCCCTGCCCGCCTTCACCGGATCGGCCGAAGCGACCACCGAAGGCGTCGAGCTGGAGATGTCGAGCACCTTCACGTCTCGGGGGCTGGAATTGGTGAGCCTCAAAATCCGGACGACGTCCTGGCCCTTGGGAACGATGCCAAATGAAACCTGCGCGGGGTCGAGCGTCAGGTCGCCGGCAACCGTCCCGAAGACATCGATCTGCAGCGGCGACCGGTTGGTAGTCACCTTGATCGCGTCATCAAAGTTCCCCGCCGGCATGCTCGGCAGCAGCTCGACTTTCAGAACCGCGCCCGGCTTGCTGTCCTTGCGCGGTTCAATCGCAACCTTGATCGACGGGCTCGCATTGCTGACCGAGCTGACCTTGAACCCTTTCTGCTCGGTCAGGTCATCGATCGTCACTTCCTGCGTCGCCGCGGTGCCCTTGCGAACCGTGCCGAAGGCCACCTGCGCCGGCGTCGCGGCGACTTGCTGGTTGACGACGCCCTGCATCGTCATCACTGCTTGCGGCATCGCAGGATCGTTGGTGAATGCGGTGATGGTTCGGACCTGATGCCCCTTCTGGAAATGAGTGTCGAACCCGACCGAGATGTCGGTCTCCTCGCCGGGCGCCAGATGGTTTTTGCTGGGCGACGCCGCCGTGCATCCGCAGGAGGTTTTCACACCGCGGATTTCCAGCTGACCCTGCCCGGCGTTTTTGATCTTGAAGACGTGCTCCACCATTTTCCCTTCCAGCGCGGTCCCGAAATCAAAGAGGGGATTGAGCACCTGAACCCTGGGCTGAGGGCCCGGCGGCGCAGAGTTAATTCCGGGAATCTGCGGCGGACTCTGCGCGGCCGCGACGCCGCCCATCAGCACCGTAGCCAGCAAGGCAAGCAGAATTCGTCGCATAACGCGCTCCAATTTCCACGCGCACCAAGCACGCGGTCCCGAATTATCAATCCGTTCGTACTGAATGGCGGTCAAGAGGCTTTCGCTGCAGGCATTTCGCCGGTCGCGCGGGACGGGGCAGGCTCGTATCTCCTGAGAAAGCCCGTCGAAAAGTCGCCGCGGACAAAATCCGGGTCGTGCAGAATCTTGAGATGGAGCGGAATATTGGTCCGGATTCCGTCGATCAGATACTCGCGCAACGCGGCGCGCGCCCGCAGCATGGTCAGCTGGCGGGTCTCGGAATGGACAATCAGTTTTGCAACCAGCGGATCGTAGTGCACCGGCACCCGATAACCATCGTAAAGGGCCGTCTCGACCCTCACGCCTAATCCCCCCGGCGGATGATGGTTTGAAACCACTCCGGGCGAGGGCAGATGCCTTTCCGGATCCTCCGCGTAGATGCGAAATTCCATGGCACAGCCGTTGAAGGTTATCTGCTTCTGCTTGAGGTTGAGCCGCTCGCCCTGCGCCAGCCGAATACTTTCCTTGACCAGGTCGATGCCGGTCACCATCTCGGTGACACCGTGCTCGACCTGGATGCGCGTGTTCATCTCGATGAAATAGAACTCGCCGTCTTGCGCGAGGAGAAACTCCACGGTACCGACATTCGAATAGCCCACCACTTCGGCCGCGCGCACCGCTGCCTTACCCATCTTCTCGCGCCATCGCGGAATCAGGACCGGACACGGCGATTCTTCGATCACCTTCTGATGACGGCGCTGGATCGAGCAGTCGCGCTCACCCAGATGCTGCACGTTGCGGAAGTTGTCAGCGACAATCTGGAACTCAACGTGCCGCGCATGTTCGAGGTACTTCTCCAGGTACATGGTCCGCGAATTGAAGGCGGCCTCGCTCTCGGCGCGCGCCAGCGGAAACAGACGCTCGAGCTCCTTCACGTCGCGCACGACACGCATCCCTTTCCCGCCTCCCCCCGCCGCCGCCTTGATCAGCACCGGAAATCCCAGCCGCTTGGCGTCCGCAAGCGCATCGCGGACCTCGGTAACACCCTTTCCGTCGCTCCCCGGAAGAACCGGAACGCCGGCACGCTTCATGATGCGCCGGGCGCGCGGTTTGTCACCCATGAGCCGGATGTGGCGAGCACGCGGCCCGACGAACTGAAGCCCGGACCGTTGACAGGCTTCCGCGAAATCACCGTTCTCGGAAAGAAAGCCGTACCCGGGATGAAGCGCGTCGGCGCCGTAGGTCAGCGCGGCGCTCAGAATCGAGGGGATGCTGAGGTAGCTGTCTTCCGCCGCAGGCGGCCCGATGCACACCGATTCATCGGCCATGCGAACATGCAGCGCATCCTTGTCCGCCGTGGAATAGACCGCGACGGTCGGGATACCGAGTTCGCGGCATGCGCGGATTATGCGAATCGCGATAGTGCCCCGATTCGCGACGAGAAGCTTCTTGAACATTGGAACGTTCTAGCGATTGCGCTGGCGGCTCAGCCCACCTCGATCACCATCAAAGCCTGCCCGTACTCAACGGGCTGGGCGTTCTCGGCAATTATCCTCACGACCCGCCCGGAAGCAGGCGCTTCGATCTCATTCATCATCTTCATCGCTTCGATAATACAGACTGTCTGACCTTTGCGCACCGAGGAGCCTTCCTCCACGAATGGCGCGGCATCGGGAGACGGAGCACGGTAGAAGGTCCCCACCATCGGGCTCTCGACCAGCGTCTGGTTCGAATCGAGTTCGATCGCGCCCCCCTCCGCTTTGACGCCGACTTTCGCACCCGTCCGGCGCTTCCCGGGCTTGACCGACACCGCGGCGGGATGGGGCTGTGAATTGGGCTCGAGCGCGGAAGCTAGCGTGCCCCGAACCAGACGAACCTTGCCCTTTTTGTCTTCGATTTCGAGTTCGACCAGGCCGTGGTCGTTCATCAGGGCAATCAGGGCCTTTATCTCTCGAACTTCCATCCCTTCCCCAAGATCATGGCATGCCAACGCCCATGGCGCGAACGGTCTCCTACGGGGGTGCCGTCCTGGTCGACAGCAGCGTCGCCGCGGCGCGCAGCGCCAGGTAGTATCCTTCTGCGCCGAACCCCATGATTCGGCCGACCGCCAGATCCGCGATGGTGGAATGATGGCGGAATGATTCGCGCCGGTAGACGTTGGACAGATGCACCTCGATTACCGGGACCGCGATCGCCGCAAGCGCGTCGCGAATCGCGATGCTCGTGTGGGTATAGGCACCCGGATTTACCAGGACCAGGTCGGAGCGATTGCGAGCCTTCTGGATGCGATCGACGATCGCTCCCTCGGAATTCGACTGAAAGCTATCGACCGAAAGACCCAGCTCGCGCCCCAGTCGTTTCAACTCCCGGTCGATATCGCGAAGCTGGATATGGCCGTAGACTTCCGGTTCGCGCTCGCCGAGGAGGTTCAGGTTGGGCCCGTGAATCACCAGGACGCGAATAGCTCGCCCGCTCTTGGCTTCGCCGTCGCCCCGGCCGCGCCCGGAACCATCCTTCTCCCGCGTCAAGTCCCCGCACAACTCCTCGCGGCATTGAACCCTACCGCACCCTCGACTTCAAGTCGGTTCGCGCGTGCCAATTACGGTCAGGAGAAGCAGGAATCGCGGCGCGCACCGTAATCAGTAGTACGCAATTTCGATCAGGTGCCGGTTGGGGTCGAAGAAGTAGACCGACTTGCATGCTCCGCGCGCCCCTCCGCTATCTCCGGGCCCACGCATGTTGCCAACCGTGTCGAAGGAGTCCCCATATTCGATTCCCGCTTCGCGCACCCTCTGGAAAGTCTGGTCAAATTCCTCGCGCGACATCGAAAACGCCAGATGCTCGCCGCCCCTGGTCCCGAAGGGGGCCAGTTGCAGCATGAAATCAGGCTCCACTTTGATAACCGAAAACGGTGTCCCTTCGCGCTCACCTTCTTGGGCGAAGCCGAGAATGCGGGTGTAAAAGGCGAGGCTTTTCTCGCGATCGTTCACGTTCAGAATGAGGTGGTCCAGACGCGTTGCCATTTGTGAACTCCTCGGTGCGGGCGCCGGCCGGCCTCGACCAAGCGCGCACGTCGCACGATATTGAATATTGGTTAGCGGTTCCGGGTTCTGGCGGTCTTGCGCTAAAGTGTCAATTAATGCCCATAAAGCGTCAGCGCTTCTTTGACCGACGCCACTACCAGATTCGCGCTGGATTCCCCACCGAATATGCGCACGGCGACATCGTCGAGCCGCATCGGCATCCGTGGCACCAGCTCACCTTCGCGTCGCAGGGAGTCGTCACCGTTACCACGCGCGAGGGCTCATGGGTCGTCCCGACGCATCGCGGCGTATGGGTTCCGGCGCGCACGCGCCACTGGCTGGAGATGTCTGGACCGGTTTCACTGCGGGCGCTGTATGTCGCGCCGACCCTCGGCACCTCGCTGCCAGACAAATGCTGCGTGGTCGAGATCTCTCCGCTGATGCGCGAATTGATTCTGCGGGTATCCGAACTCAAGGGACTCAACTCCGATATCCCGCTCCATTCCCATCTGGTACCGGTGATGCTCGATCATCTTCAGTTGATGCAATCGGACCCTATCCATCTGCCGCTGCCCCGCGACGGGCGCGCAAGGCGAATCGTGTCCCTGCTCCGACAAGAGCCTGCCAACCGAAGACCGCTCGGCGAACTCGCCAGGACCGCCGGCGCCAGCAAGCGCACCATCGAGAGATTGTTCAAATCGGAGACCGGACTTGGCTTCGGCAAATGGCGCCAACAGTTCCGCCTAGGTCATGCCCTGCGGCTGCTCGCCGCGGGTCAAGCGGTGACCAGCGTAGCACTCGATGTCGGCTACGATAGCCCCAGCGCGTTTATCTCGGCGTTTCGGGTAACTTTCGGCCAAACGCCCGGAGAGTATTTCCGCTCCGCATAATGGCTACTCCGGCGCACAGCGCGCGATGACTGAACGCGCCAACCGCTGGTCGCGCAGCCGCACACCTTCCAGAAGCTTGGCGCGCTTTCTCTTTCCGCCTAGTACCGGCGGGGGCGAGGGTGCGCCGCGCCAGAGTCCCCCCTTTTCGAGTGGATCGCGGGCCGGAGGACTCCGATCCAGGTTACCCAAGGCGGCTATCCTGCGGTCCGCTTCTTGAGCCCTTCCTGGTAGACCTCCCGCCGCCTGCGACCGGTCAGCCTCGCGACGATTGCGCTCGCCTGTTTCAGGCTGACTCCCTCTTCCAGCAGCAGGTCCACAGTGATGGCTGGCGCCGCACGCGCGGCCGCGCCGGCAGCGGCACCCGCGACCACGATCGTGATCTCGCCGAGCGTCTGGCGGTTCTCGAATCTGGCCGCCAGCTCACCGAGCGAACCGCGCACCGTTTCTTCGTAGGTCTTGGTAGTCTCGCGCAACACCGCGGCTTCGCGCTCCTTGCCGAAGATCGAAGCCATCGTTGCCAGGGTCCCACCAAGCCGGCGCGCGGCCTCGTAGAAGATCATGGTATGCGGTTCGCCAGACAGCGCCCCGAGCTCCTTGCGCAGCGCGCCCTCGCGCACAGGGAGAAACCCTTCGAACACGAATCGGTCGGTGGGCAGACCGGCGATCGACAAGGCCGCGATCGCCGCCGAAGGGCCCGGAACCGCTTTCACGACTATCGCCGCATCGAGCGCCGCGCGAACCAGGCGGTAGCCCGGATCCGAAATTGCCGGCGTGCCGGCGTCGGTCACCAGCGCGACGCGCGCACCTCCTCTAAGTCGCGCAACCAGGTCGGGCACGCGTCGTTCCTCGTTATGCTCGTAGTGCGAGAGCAGTTGCTTGCGCAGCCCGTGTGCGGCGAGGAACTGCCCCGTCCGGCGCGTATCCTCGCATGCGATCAAATCGACTTCTTCCAGCACCTGCAACGCGCGGGCGCTTATATCACCGGGGTTACCGATCGGCGTGGCGACCACGTAGAGGACCCCGGGCGAATTTGTAGTGCTGCTCAAAACCGAACCGGAGTTGGGTCGTTTGTCCGGGGCTTAACCGCGACACTACAATGTGTTCGCCAGGCTGAAAAGGAACAACCACCAGTGGCCGAATCGGAAAGGGCTATTCTTCTAATTTCATGCATCGATCGACCTGGCATCATAGCTCGCGTCGCCGGCCAGCTGTTTGATCTCGGCTGCAATATTATCACCTCAGACCAGCACACCGATGACGCCGACGGGCACTTCTTCTGGCGCATCTACTTCGAAAGCAGCCAGCGCCCGCTTTCCGAGCTGGCGGCGAATTTAACTGACGAGCTCCCCCGCCTGCTGCCGTGGGAGCAGTTACGGTGGCATCTCGATAACGCTGCCAGGCACGATCGGATGGTGATCATGGTCTCGCGCCTGGCGCATTGCATGATGGATTTGCTAAGCCGCTACCGCTTCGGCGAGCTCGAAGCCGAGGTCGTCGGTGTCATCAGCAATCATCCCGATTTGGAGCCGCTGGCGCGTCCCTTCGGAGTTTCCTTCGACGTGATTCCAGTCACGAAGGACAAGAAACCGGAGGCCGAGGCGCGGCTGCTAAGGCGTCTGGTTGAGCTCAAGGCCGATACCGTGGTGCTCGCACGCTACATGCAGGTTTTGTCCGGCGATTTCCTCAGGAAATGGCAGAAACCGATCGTTAACATCCACCACGGGTTCCTACCCGCGTTTGCGGGCGCGAATCCCTACCGCCAGGCGCATGACCGAGGGGTTAAACTAATCGGCGCCACCGCACATTACGTGACCGAAGAACTGGACGCCGGCCCGATCATAGCGCAGGCCACCACGGCGATTACGCATCGCGACACCATCGCGGACCTGGCGCGCAAGGGCAAAGACCTGGAAGTAGTAGCCCTAGCCAAAGCGGTGCGAGCGCACCTGCACAAGCAGGTGCTGATCCATCACAACCGCACCATCGTGTTCGAGTAGCTCCCGGGTTCTGTGGCAGATTCGACCACGTGCCGTCGTTGCGCGAACTGTTCCCCAACAATCGGAGATGGGCGAGCCGGATAGAGCACGACCACCCCGGTTTCTTCAGCCAGCTGGCTGCACAGCAGGCGCCCGAGTTGCTCTGGACCGGAAGCTCTGACAGCCGCGTGCCCGCCAATCAGATCGTCGACCTGATGCCGGGCGAGGTCTTCGTCCACCGCAAGATCGCGAACGTCGTCGACCACGCCGACCGAAATTGCCTGGCGGTTATCCAGTCCGCGGTCGGCAAGCTACGCGTAAAGCACATCATGGTGCTCGGCCATCATGGGTGTGGTGGGGTCCGCGCCGCTCTGGAACCTTACCGGGAAGGTCTGTCGACGACTGGCTGGCTCCGATTCGTGCCCTCCACCCCAGCCACCGCGCGTTCTTCGACCTGTGCCCCGGCGAAAGCGTGCGCTGGGACAAGCTCTGCGAGCTCAACGTGCCGGAGCAGGCCCGCAGCCTGTCGCAAACCACCTTGGTGCGAGAGGCATGGGCGCGCGGCCAGGATCTGATGGTCCACGGCTGGATCTATTCAGTCGCGGACGGGTATCTTCGCGACCTCGAGGTCACGGTCGCCAACGCGGAGCAGGCAAAAACGGCCTTCGCAGCAAGACTCGCGCAACTGCTGTAGCTTCCTCCGCCTCGAGCGAGGGTTTAACGTTTGGTCTTGCGTCCCTCGCCCGAGGATGACGCCAAGTGCGGCTGGTGCCGCGACCTCCCCGCCCCCTCACACGCATCGCTGCGCGCTTAAGCGCGTGGCGCGCCATCGGTTGACTTCCTGCCGAGATTGGCTCGCGTGCCGCCCGGAGACGGACCCGAAACGGCGCGCGCTTCGCTAGTTCGAGGAAGGCCGCTTAGGTGGGCCCGAGGAAGAAATTCAGCGAGCGATTGGCGAAGGTGATGACCGGCGTCCAGTAGATACCCAGTGCGATGGTCGCGAACGCCAGTACCCCCATCAGGCCGTAGTTCCAGGTGTCGCCAGCAACCTTGCCCTCGTCGCCGTTAGGCGAATCCAGGAACATCGTCTTGATCGGACTCATGTAGTAGTAGAGCGAAACCACCGAGTTAATCACGCCCACGATCGCCAGCACGTAGAACTGCCCGTGAATGACCGCGGCGAACAAATAGAACTTGCCGATAAACCCGACTGTGAGCGGAATACCCGTCAGCGACAGCAGGAAGATGCTCAGCGCAATCGCCGGCACCACTCCGCCACGCCATGCAAGCCCGCGATACGCATCGATATCTTCGCGGCCGGTACTGTTGGCGACGATCATCACGACCAGGAACGCGCCCGCATCCATTAGGTAGTAGGCAAACAGGTAGAACAGCATCGCGCGGATGCCGTCGTTCGACAGCACCACAAACCCCATCAACGCGTAGCCGGCCTGCGCGATACTCGAATACGCGAGCAACCGCTTCATGTTGGTCTGCTGCAGCGCGGC
The DNA here is from genome assembly GCA_046728175.1 of Thermodesulfobacteriota bacterium. Lineage (GTDB taxonomy): Bacteria > Desulfobacterota > Binatia > Binatales > Binataceae > JAFAHS01. Next base: position 103,061 of record JBKPEA010000100.1, read on the forward strand.
GAGATTCCCCAGCGTCATCGTGATGACGCAGATGACCAGCAGCAGTTGTGGCCAATCGACACCCTTGAGTGCATGCCAGCTTCCGCCTGCACCGAGCGACGAGATGGCGGGGAAGAAAAACCGCGTCAGCAGCGCGAACCCGGCGGCCTTGGATCCGATCGCCAGAAAGGTCGTGATCGGAATCGGCGCGCCCGTGTACACGTCGGGCGCCCACATGTGAAACGGGACCGACGCGACCTTGTAGCCCATCCCGGCCAGGATCAGGACCAGCGAAATGAACACCGGCAGCACCGGCAGCGTTTCGTGAGTAGTCAGCGCCTTGTTGATCACGGCGAAATCGAGCGAGCCACTAATTCCGAAGATCCAGCTCATCCCGTAAATCATGGTGCCCGAAGCGACCCCGCCGTAAATGAGGTACTTGAGCGCGGCCTCCAGCGAGCGCCGATTGTGGCGCAGAAACCCGGTCAGGATGTAGGAAGTCAAGCTCACGAACTCGAGCGCAAGATACGCCATCAGAAGATTCGCCGACTCCGCCATCAAAAACATCGCCAGCGTGCTCGCGAGCAGGATGGCGTAGTACTCGCCCTGATCGCACCCGCGCACTTCCTCGGAGCCCATCGACATCCAGACCGCAACCAGCGCGGCCAGCGCAATCAGCGCGCGAAAAAACATTGCGAAGCCGTCGAACACCAGCATCCGGTGAAACAGCCACGCATTCGCGGTAACCGGGGTCAGCGCAATCAAGAGCAGCGCGCTTGCGGTGATGATCAGGGCCAGGTCGCCCAGGTGGGCCTTGTTTACGACCAGCAAATCGACCAGAACCAGCAGCAGAAGGCCCCCGGTCAGCAAAAGCTCGGGCAGAAAGTGGGCTAGGCTTGCGTAGGTAGACAGGTCCATCGGCCTTCAATCTCAGTGCAGCAACGCGACCGCGGGCCCCTGCGTCGAGAGCACCACCTGGTTTAAGTGCAGCAGCGAGGTGTTCAGCAAATTCAGAATCCCGTGCGGGTAAACGCCCAGAATCAGCACGATGACCGCAAGTGGCACCAGCGTGAATGCTTCGCGGAAGCTCAGGTCCTGGTAGCCGGCATACTTCTCGTTGAAGGGGCCCAAGTAAATCCGCTGGTAGGTCCACAGGAGATACCCGGCGGTTAAGATCGCAGTCGCGGCGCCGAACACGGTCATCAACGGATAGGTCTGCCATGCGCCGATCAGCACCAGGACTTCCGAAATGAACGCCGACATGCCCGGCAGCGCCATACCGGCAAAGAAGGCGAACCCGGTCATGCCTGCGTAAACCGGCATCTGCTGCGCCAGCCCGCCGAACCCGGCGATCTCGCGATGATGCGCGCGGTCGTAGATCACGCCGACCAGGATGAAGAGCATGGCCGTGATGGTGCCGTGATTGAACATCTGCAGCACGGCACCGTTAATTCCCGCGGCCGTGAACGACGCACACCCCAGCATCACGTAGCCCATGTGGCTGATCGACGAATAAGCGATCAGTTTCTTGAAATCAGTCTGCGCCATCGCGCACAACGCGCCGTATACGATGTTGACGGTCCCGATCACCCCCAGGAACAGCCACGCCAACTGATGCGTGGCTTCGGGCAGGATCGCGAAATTGACGCGCAGGATTCCGTAGGTGCCCATCTTGAGCAGCACGCCGGCCAGGATGACCGAAATCGCGGTCGGCGCTTCGACGTGCGCATCAGGCAGCCAGGTGTGGAACGGAAAGGCGGGAATCTTGATCGCGAAGCCGATGAACAGCGCGATCCATACGATGCGCTGGAAGGTCGGCGAATAGTGTGACGCATTGGACGCGAGCACCGTCATGTCGAAGGTGCTTTGCGCGCCATAGTAGTAGAAGCCGAGCATGGCCAGCAGGATCAGCACCGAGCCGAGCAGCGTGTAGAGAAAGAACTTGATCGCGGCATATTCCCGACGCGGGCCGCCCCAGATGCCGATCAGGAAGTACATCGGCAGCAGCATCACTTCCCAGAAAATGTAGAACAGGAAGAAATCCAGCGAGACAAACACGCCCATCATGCCCGCATCGAGCATCAGCAGCAGCGCGTAGTAAGCCTTCTCCGCGCGCGTGATGCTGAAGCTCGCGAACACCGAGATGAAGCAGATGAGTGCGGTCAGCAGCACCATCGAGATCGAGATACCGTCGACGCCCATGAAATAAGTGATGTGATAGGTGGGAATCCACCGGTACTTTTCCGCGAACTGGATGGCAGTGGTCGTGGTGTCGAAATGCGCGTAAAGGGCGATCGCAATCACCAGCTGCACCGCGGTGGCCGCGGCGGCGATCCATTTGCAGGCGTTCTTCAAGGCCTCCGGCATCGCGAGACACACGACCATGCCGGCGACCGGAACGAAGGTAATAAGGGTTAGGGCGTGATTCATTTCCTGATAGATACCCATTCGCGTTGGCGCGCGCTCACACGTGCAGCATCGCGCGCACCAGCAGAATCACCATCACGGCAGCCAAAATGCCGTACAAATATCCGTTGATCGACCCAGTCTGCAGCCGGCGCAGACGCCCGCCCAAATCCAGCGTCACCAGCGACGTCGCGTTGACCAGGCCATCCACGATGTAGTTGTCAAAGAGTCCCGACAGCCACGATCCGAACACGGTAATCGAAGCCGCCAGGTTGACCACGCCGTCGATGATGTGCAAATCGAACCAGCCCAAGACCCGGGTAGTCCACAGATACGGCCGCACCAGCACCAAATCGTACAGCTCGTCGACGTAGTACTTGTTCAGCACCCAATCGTACACGACGCCGCCGAAAGCCTGACTGAAGCGGGTCGGATCGATGGTTTCCTGCCGATACATAAAGTCGGCCGCCAACCATCCCAGCACGACCATCGTGAACGTGACGAACCCCAGGCCGGCTTCAATCGAGTGGTTGTGGATTTGCGCCACTTCAATCGCGCCCGTCGCGGTGCCGCTGAAGACCGGCTCCAGAAACACCTCGAACGGCTTGAAGGTCGCGATGAAGTCCGGAATCTTTACCAGCCCGCCGACCACCGAGAGAATCCCGAGCACGATCAGCACCAAGCTCATCGAGGGCGGGGATTCGTGCAGATGATGTTCCTGCTCGTGAGTGCCGCGGAACGCGCCGAAAAACGTCATGTATACCTGGCGGAACATATAGAAGACCGTGATCGCCGCGCCGAGCAGCAGAAAGCCCCAAACGACCGTGTGGCCGTGAGCGAAGGCCTCCCAGATGATTTCATCCTTGGACATGAAACCCGCGAACGGCGGCACCCCCGCGAGCGCCAGGGTCGCGACCAGGAAGCTGAAGAACGTGATCGGCATCTTGTGGCGCAGACCGCCCATCTTGCGCATGTCCTGCTCGCCACCCATCGCGTGGATGACCGAGCCGGAGCCGAGAAACAGACAGGCCTTGAAGAACGCATGGGTCATAAGGTGGAACACACCCGCCGCGTACGCGCCCACCCCCACCGCCGCGAACATGTAGCCGAGCTGACTGACGGTCGAGTACGCGAGGACCTTCTTGATGTCATTTTGCGCGACGCCGATGGTGGCCGCACCGAGCGCGGTCAGCCCTCCCACCACCGCCACCACCGTCATGGTCGCGGGCGCCATCGAAAACAGGAAGTTGAGCCGCGCGACCATGTAGATGCCCGCGGTAACCATGGTCGCAGCATGAATCAGCGCGCTTACTGGGGTCGGCCCCGCCATGGCATCGGGGAGCCAGACGTAGAGCGGAATCTGTGCGGACTTGCCGGTGGCCCCCGCGAACATCAGCAGCGTTACAAAGGTGACCATGGTCATGCCCAGGTAGCCCGGCATGCCGGCCAGCAGCGGAGCGTAGTGCGCGACTTCGCGCGTGACCAGGGTCGGATGTCCCACTTTCCCGAGTGCCGCGAACAGGCTGTAGAGCGCGATGACGAACGCCCAGTCGCCGACCCGGTTGACGATGAAGGCCTTGTTGCCCGCGGTGGTATTGGCGAGCACCTTGTACCAGAAGCCGATCAGGGCGAATGAGCACAGCCCGACCCCCTCCCATCCGACGAACATCAGCCACAGGTTGTCGCCCAGAACCAGCACCAGCATCGCGAAGGTAAACAGGTTAAGCCATCCGAAGAACCGCCAGTACGACTCCTCATCGTGCATGTAGCCGGTCGAGTAAATGTGAATGAGGCCGCCGACCCCGGTGACGATCAGCGTCATGATCATCGAGAGCGGGTCCAGCCAGAAGGCTATTTCCAGGTTCAGGCCGCCGATGTCGATCCACTTCCAGAGCTCGTCGAGCATGAAGCGGTTCTCCGGCGGCGCCGCGAGCATCGCCGTAAACGCGCTCGCGGCGAGCGCGAACGCGACCACCACGACCCCACAGCCGACCAGGCTGATGGCCCGTTTTCCGAACGTCTTCTGCAGCCAGGGACCGGCCAGGAAGTTGAGCGTCGCGCCAAGCAGCGGCAGCAGCACAATGTAACGCACGATCGTTATGCTTACCGGATGGTCCATCGCCAGTTGCTCATGTCAGACGGCCATGCCGGAAGCCGGAGGTCGGAAGCTCAGCACCGCGCCGCCGCAGTCCCCGCCGCGAAGAGATCCCGCTGATATAAGCAGAAAACCTGCAGGGCGAAAAGCCGAAATGGCGCGTCGCGCGCGGCCGAAATCGTTGCTGTAACCGAGCGTTACCCGCTGAGCGTTTCGGTCGCATCGACATCGATAGTTTTGAAATTGTGGTAGATGGCGAGCACCACGGCCAGGCCGATCACCGCCTCGGCCGCGGCCAGCATGATTACAAAGATGGTGAAAATCTGCCCGTCATATCTGCCGCCACCATAGAAGGCGAAGGCCAGGTAGTTGATGTTGGCCGAATTCAGGATGAGCTCGACGCCCATCAGGATTCCGATCGCGTTGCGGCGCGTGAGCACGCACACCATCCCGAGCGAAAAAATCACCAGGCTTAGCAGGAGAAAGTGATTGAGCCCAATCGTGCCTGGCATGGTGACCCTCCCCGGTCGTCCTACTCGCGCGCCTCGTGGCGCGAGATGACGATGGCCCCGATGAGAGCCGCCAGCAGCACTAGCGACGCGACCTCGAAGGGCAGCACGTAGTCGCCCAGGAACGCGTTACCGATTCCGTAAGTCGTGGGCGCCGGTTTGGGCAGGGGCGCGACGTGCCAATGAGTCCGTTCGATCGCGTAGGCCATCACTGCGCCCGCGATCACGACGATCGCCACCGCCGGAACCCGCCCGACCGCACGATTTGAGACCGTAACGTCGGCGATGCCCTGCGTCAGCATCACGGCGAAAATCGTGAGCACCAGGATGCCTCCGACGTAAACTAGCAATTGCACCATCGCGACGAAGTCAGCCGCCAGCAATACGTAGAGACCGACTACCCCCATGAATGCGCCGAGCAGGGCGAAGGTGGAGTAAACGATGTTACGCGAGAATGCGACCATGCAGGATGACCCTACCGTCAGCACCGCAAGCGCGTAAAAGACTATGCTCGCGACCATACCCGCAAAGTTCCTCCCCGGTTCCTCGGCAAACGCCTAAGCGTCAGCCTCTTCTTCCGCAGGCTTTTCGCCGCCGGGCTGAGCGAACTCGTTGATATAGCGCATGCCGCGATTCAAGATAGGCGCGATTCGCGGATCGGTCTCCGGACCCTTCTTGGGCTTGTAGGCCAGCACCGGTTCCTTGACGAACCGGCGAATCAGGCTCTCCAGCGAATAGTCAGCGCCTTCGAACTCGGTCGTATGATGAATCGATCCGGTCGGGCACGGCTCACTGCACAAGCCGCAATACATGCACTTGGCGATGTCGATATCGAACTGCGAGATTACCATCGCGCGCGTCTTCGGGTCTTTCTCGCACGCGATTACGATGCAATCGATTGGGCAGGCTCGTTCACACGCCAGACATCCGGTGCAGATTTCCAGATCGACTTCCAGGATGCCGCGGTAGCGGAACGGGAGCGTATCCTGCACCCGCACCGGGGTGCGGTCCGGGTATTGAACGGTGTAGGGGCGTCTGACGAAATGCGACGCCGTGACCGCCATCCCCTCGAAAATTGTGGTGACGGTATCCTTTATGTTTTGCAGATAGGAGCCCAACGCACTCATGTTGAAATTCCTAAATCGTCGGATGGAAGTAGAGTTCCATCCGAGACCTCCGCACATAGTGGGCGACGCGGCGCAGAAACATGGCCAGTACGATCAGACCAGCCGCGAACATCGCGTAGCCCATGACCGCGTTGCCGTTGGGCCAAATCGCCACCCACACCGCGGTGCCGATCATATCGATGAAGGCGATCGGCACAAAGTATTTCCAGCACACGGTCATGAGCTGATCGATTCGCACCCGCGGCAGAGTCCCCCGAATCCACATTGAAACGAACACCACCGCGAGCACTTTGACGTTGAAAATGGCCAGCTCGAGCAGGTTCATGACGATCAGGTTGTCGCTCACGTGCGGGAACTGCCATCCGCCCAGGAACAGCGTCGTCAGCAGGGCGCCAATGAGAAACAGGTTGCCCCATTCGGCCATGAAGAAGAACGTGTAGCGCATCCCGCTGTATTCGGTGGCAAATCCCGCGACCAGCTCGCTTTCCGCTTCCGGCAGGTCAAATGGCGTACGGTTGCCTTCTGCCAGCGAAGATATGAACAGGATATTCGCCGCGATGAAGGTGAACGGGTTGGCGAACAGGAACCAATGTTGCGGCGCCCAGCCCTGCGCACGGATGATTCCCTGCATCGAAAGCGTTCCGGTCATGAATACCACGGGAAAAATCGAGAGTCCGGCCGGAATTTCATAGCTCACGATTTGAGCGGCGGAACGGATCCCGCCGATTAGCGACCATTTGTCATTCGAGGCCCACCCGGCCATCAACACACCCACCACGGTCAGCGCGGTGATCGAGGTGAAAAACAGGACGCCGACGTTCAGATCCGCCAGGATCAGGCTGCTGGAAAACGGCATCACCGACCAGGGCAGAATGAACGCGAGCATCACCAGGTACGGAGCGAGCTTGAACAAGGGAACGTCGGCTTGCGCGGGGATCAGGTCCTCTTTGCAGATGTTCTTAAGCCCGTCGGCCACCCACTGAAGAAACCCCTGCGGTCCCACGCGATTGGGTCCCACGCGCGACTGAATGCGCGCCCATACCCTCCGCTCAAGCCAGGTCACGATGCCGGCGAACGGCATGGCGACCACCAGAAACACGACTGCGCCTGCAACAAATTCTACGACCCCGGCGACCACCGCGTAGTTGGGATGAGCCCCAAACGCGCCGGAGGCGATCAGACTGTTGATCAGCGTCTCCATTGCGGCTTAGCGATCGATCTCCGGCGCTATGACGTCGAGGCTCGCGATGAGCGTTACCAGATCGGCGATCATCAAGCCGCGACTCAGCTTCTGGATAATTCCCATCGCGGCGAAAGAACCGGTGCGAACATGGACCCGCCAAGGATAACCAGTGCCGTCGCTCACCACGTACCATCCCATATCGCCGCGCCCGGACTCGACGCGGACCTGACATTCACCCTTGGGCGGTTTGAAATTGCGCGGCACCTTGGCCAGCACCGCACCGGCGGGAATTTGGGTAAGGGCCTGGCGCAGGATTCTGGACGATTCGTGCATCTCGCGGATGCGCACCATGTAGCGATCCATCGAATCGCCCACCGTGCCCCACTCTCCCGACCCGACTGGCACGTCGAAATCGAACTCGGGGTAGACCGAGTACGGAAGATCCTTGCGAATGTCCCACTCGATCCCGCACGCACGGAGGTTCGGTCCGACCAGGTTGTAGTTAATCGCTTCTTCCGGGGTCACCACACCCACGTTCGCAAGACGCTCGATATAGATCTTGTTGAACGAAATCAGCGAGTTGTACTCCTCGAGGATGGGATCGAAATGATCCAGGTACGCAAGCGCCTTCTCGCGCCAGCTGGGCGGCAAATCCCAGGCGACTCCGCCGATGCGCATGTAGTTGAAGGTCAGGCGCGCACCGCAGAGCTCCTCGATCAGATCGTTGATCATCTCTCGCTCGCGGATGGCATGCGTGAACGGCGTCATGGCGCCGATATCCATGCCCATCGTGCCGACCGAGATCAGGTGGGACGCGATCCGATTGAACTCGGCTGCGATCACCCTGCAGTACTCGCCCCGTTTCGGGACCTCGATTCCGGCCAGTCGCTCGCTGGCCATGCCCCAGCCCTGGTTGGTGAACATCGCGCAGACGTAGTCGACCCGATCGGTGTAGGGCATGAAGCCGTGGTAACCGACCTTCTCGGCGATTTTTTCGATCGAACGATGCAGATAGCCGACGTCCGGAACCGCTTCACGCATCACTTCGCCATCCGCCCGCACCACGAAGCGTAGCACCCCGTGGGTCGAGGGGTGCTGGGGGCCCATGTTGAGGGTCATTTCTTCAGTATGAAAGGTGCTCATTTCCGTTTCGGATCGAGCCGAATGATTGGGCTCTCGCGGACGGTTGAGATGCCATGATATTCGAGCGGCTCGACGAAGTCCTTGCGCAATGGATACCCGGGCCAGTCTTCCGGCATCAGGATCCGGCGCAAGTCGCTGTGACCTTCAAAGGTCACGCCGAGCAGATCGAAAATCTCGCGTTCCATCCAGTTCGCCGATTTCCACATTCCCTCCAGCGTACGCACCACCGGATTATCCCGCGGCAGCTTAACCTTCAGCACTGCTCCATGGCGGAGCCGGTAAGAGAAAAAGTGGTAGACGACCTCGATGCGATCCTTGTAATCGACGCCACTCTCGTTGGACAGACAGTCCATCGCGGTCTCGGGATCGTCGCGCAGCGCGGTAGCGATCTCGACGATCACCGCAGGATCGATCACGCAGAATGGGTCGGGCTTGCTTTCAGAAATTTCTAGAACGCGATCGCCGAACCAGTCTTTGACCCGCTGATATATCGCAAGCGGTTCCATCCTCAGGCCGCGGTCACCTGCGCACCATTGCGGTTGCCGCGGGTGAGCCAGCGCTCGGTCATCATCTTCTCCTGGAGCTTCAGCAGGCCTTCGGTGAGCGCCTCCGGTCGCGGCGGGCAGCCGGGTACGTAGACATCGACCGGCAGGATTTTGTCCACCCCGTCGCAGACCGAGTAGGCAAGCTGGAAGAGCCCACCGCAGCTCGCGCACGAGCCCATTGAAATCACATATCGTGGTTCGGGCATCTGGTCGTAAAGAAGACGCGTCCTGAGCGCCATCTTCAAAGTCAGCGTTCCGGCCACGATCATCAGGTCGGACTGGCGTGCCGAGGCGCGCGGGCTGGCGCCGAAACGATCGATATCCGCGCGCGGACCCCCAGTGTGCATCAATTCAATCGCGCAGCACGCCAGACCGAACAGCATGTACCAGATGCTCGACTTGCGCATCCAGTTGAGTAGCTCATCGGTCTTGGTCGTGAGCACGTAGTCCGGAAGAGTATTCAGAAGCGACATAACTCTCTCACCACTTACTCCGGTACCTTCTTGACCCACTCCAGGTCATGCTTGACCCACACGTAAATCAGCCCAACGAACAGGATCAGGAGGAATATGAGAATTTCCGAGAGGGCATAGAGCCCCTGACCGCCGCGCACCCAATCGAGATAGACGGCTGCGATCGGATAGACAAACGCGACTTCCACTTCGAACACCACAAAGATTAACGCAATCAGGTAGAACCGGACGTTGAAGTTGATCCATGCGCGCCCGGTCGGCGGTTCGCCGCACTCGTAGGGCATCACCTTGCGTTCATAAGGGTTGTTCGGAGCCAGCAACCTCTGCAGCCCGAACATCGCCGCGATTAGCCCGATGCCAAAGATGGTCAGAGCCAGCGGCACTCCGAAGTGCAAATACATGAACTGATTACCGCAACCTCAATTAGTTGTACCAGATCGTGCTGTCAAGAAGAGCGACTTTTCGCGGAACTTTTGACGTTTAAGTCTAGCTTCTTTTACCAATCACTATATCTCAGCCGAGACTGCCGAGAAAATGGCCCTATTCTCTTGATTTGACGAGCTTTCCGAGGATGGTGGTCGCACCGCGCTCGGTCCCATCAAGCCGCGCGCCTCGAACGTTGCCGAAGCCAACAGTTGACCTCGGCGATTGCTGCCCTCCTCGGCGCGAAGCCGCGTGCGCTCAAAAGGCGGAGCGGGGTCGGATCAGGACATTTCCTTGATCAGTTTGCCGCTGCGCGCTTTCTCGACCGTGGACTCAAACTGGGGTCCCAAGTCGACGCCCATTTCCTTGGCGCGCTTCTTGGCCCACAGCCCAACGTTGCGGGAGTCTCGGTAGAAGGACTCGTCGCGGGGCCTGGAGGTGTCAAAACTCTGAAGCCGCGAGGCTTCGCTCTCGACCACGGCGAAGCGGGACATCACCCGCCGCAGCCGCGTCGAGTGACAAGCGGGGCATGAAAGGCGCTCGCGCTTGCGGCTCCCCAGCACGACATGCGAGCTGACCTCGCCGCACCGCGCGCATTCATACTCAAAAATCGGCATCTGGCACGAAGAATATCGTGCCCCCTGTGGGCTGGCAATCAAGGACGGTGAGACCCACGACCGCTCGATTCGTAAGCCGGAGTTAGCGGGATGGGTAAATCAGGTTTGCGATTGGACTTCCGGCCAGAAACAGTATCC
>JBKPEA010000101.1:0-35926 GCA_046728175.1 Thermodesulfobacteriota bacterium
AGGGTGCTCGCAGGGCTTCGGGTCAAACTTAGACACGGGCTGCGAGCACCAAGAGAAAACCGACCTCTGTGCCAGCAGCGCGGTACTCCTCTCCTATCAGGTTCATCCATCAGAGTGCGCTTCGCGCATCACAACTTAGACCGGCTGGCCTTACCCCTTTTGGTATACCACTCGTAAGTTAGTACCCGCAGGGATTTGATTCATTTTCGATCGGGTCCCGATTGTTTTTCCTTAATACAGTTTTTCGCCCCGCCCTCACCCGCTCCGGGGGTGGGACGAAAAACTGTCTGATTCCCTGACCGAGACGAGCGCGCTCTGCACCGCGCCGGCACATTTTTGTCCAAGGGTCAAACGAGACCGATAATCCGAGTCTGGGCGAGCCTGGGTAGAATAGAGAGGAAGGCCACTTCGATTCGCGTCGGACATAATCGACCAAACCGTCAGAGCCAAAGAGTCGCAACCGCCCACGCGAGGCGGAATGCATAAGCGGGTCAGCGACCTCATCGCAACCGCGATCATTGCCAAGGTTCATCAAAATTGCCATTTGAAAGAGCGGGGCTGGCGAATACTGTATGCTGGCTTTAAGCTTTGCTGCCTTCCCTTGACCGCGGTCAGGAAATCCTCGCGATGATTGCCGTCACCCCCGCCGCAGAGACCACGACGAGAATGAACTGCTCGGCGCCGTCAACGAAATTGTCGTTCAGTGCTCGCTAACAGTTGTGTGGGGGACTTGGGTTCCGTTTCGATGAGAATCAGAGCGTGGCCCGGCGAATTTGAAATAGAGACCCAATCACAGCGGCCTAATCAAGACTGTCAGCCTCCTGACGCTCACACCGCCTCTCAAAGAACCCCGAAAATATCTGCACTCGTGTGAGAGAACGAGGCGTAGCCGTCACGGTTTATTTCCGCTGATCGGTTTTCCGCGGATTCGCTTCTCTAGTGCTTCTAGTTCCTTTGCGACTTAGTCGGAACGCTTACTGCTCCGCGAGCTTCTGTGACCGCTCTCAAACCTCCACTTTCGCGGCCCGAGGAACGGACCAATTGTGCACTGGCGAATGTGCCAAGAGAACGCCGCGGAGTTCACGACAGTGCGACAGGGCCCGAGTTCAGGACAATCGAGCACCAATTCCACCCGACCACAATCCCCAGGTATTCAGCGCCTCGATGGTTACATTGGACCAAAGTCCAATTGCGTGCGACACAAATCTCAGCGTAGAAGAGCTTTACTTTCAGTAGCAGAATCCGGGGGCCGGACCACCTCTCTCTTCCTCCGACAAACCTCCTTCCTCAGCCCCACCTTCACCTCGAGCGGTTAGCCGATCTTCGGCGGGTACCGGAGGATGACGCTATGGAGAGGGATAGCAGGAGCGGATGGCAAGGGAAAGGTTCGCTGGAAGAGCTGCTGCGGGAGCGAATTCGGGGCACTATCGAGCTCATCCTCGAGCAAGAACTGCGATCGGAGCGGCGAGCTCGGAACGGATCGGGGATAGACGCACTGGGTACCGGCACGGCCATCGCGGCCGAACACTGAGCACCAGTCTTGGAGCGACTATCATCGCGATGCCGCGAGCTCGGATCGAAGGACCAGACCGGAAACGGCACGAATGGCGCAGCCAGATTATTCCGCGCTATCAGCGCAGAACCGAACGGGTGGACGAGGCGATCCTGGGAGTGTATCTGAGCGGCACCAACACCCGCCGGAGCGCGTGATTTTAGACTTGCGGCTGGCGGGGGTGGAAAGTGAACGCGCCTGGCTCGCGACGGTCCAGTCGTTGGTCGAACGCAAACTGGGTGCTCCGGCGCCGGCGGTCATCGACGGTAATCCAGGTCTGGCCGCGGCACTCACTGCGCGATGGCCCAAGCTCGCGATTCAGCGCTGCACCAACCATAAACTCTGGAATCTGCTGGCCAAGGCTCCTGCCCATCTGCGCGAGGAACTGGCCGAAGATTATCGGTGCATGATTTACGCGGAAAGCCGCGGGGCTGTAGAGCAGGCCCGGCGCGGATTTGCGCGCAAATGGAAGCTGCGCTGCCAGGCGGTTTACGCCAGCTTCGAGGAAGCCGGCGACGAGCTCTTTACCTTCACTGCCTTTCCGGTCGCGCAATGGAAAGCGCTGCGCACCACCAACGCACTGGAACGGATCGACGAGGAGTTTCGCCGTCACACCAAGACTCAGGCCTCGCTGCCGAACGAGGGGGCGGTTTTGTTTCTGCTGTTTGGGCTGCCGCGCAGCGGTCAGATCAAACTGCGCCGGCTGGTCGGATGGCAGAAACTCGACTCCAGTAGTAAATCGGCGGAGGCTGCATAGTCGGTTGATGTTAAAATCGCTCAACCCGCTCGAGACGCTTATAGCTCTTCCACCAAATGCGAGACATGACACGATCTCCGCATTGTGCAGAGTCTGTCTCAAAAGGGGGGACACATGTATCACTCACGTAGTGTTGGTTCTTGTCTCATACTAATCGTTTTGGTCTTAATTCCGAAAAGCGCGCTCGCGTACAAACACTGGTACCCTAGTCCAAAGCCTACCCCGACATCGACGTCATGTATCTCGATCGCCAGTCCGGCTAATAGCGCCGCGGTAAGCGGATCAGCCGTGCCGATCAAGACGATAGACGGATGCGCGGGGATGTGGTTTGAAGGGTTGCAAGTCGACGGAAAAGCCGCAGGCGCCTTTCCCAGCGGTCAGGTGATTTTCAACGCCACCAGCGTGCCTGTCGGCTCGCACCAGCTGACTGTCACCAGTCAGAGCATGAATCCCGGGACGACGGTGTTGGGAAGCGCGTCAGTAGTTGTGAACGTTGTCAACGGCGTGCCGACCCCGACACCTACCCCCACTGGCTCACACTACTCGATGCAGGGCCCGGGCGCGGCGCTGCCGAGCGAAGCGTCTTGCGCCCAACAGGTTAATGCCTTCCCGATCGTCGAGTTCGCTCCTTGGAACCAAAATGACGGAACCGGCTACGACTCCAACCAGCCGCCGCCGGAGCCGATACCGAGCTATTTTTATACATACGCGGGCGGCAGTGCGCTGCCCTCTTCCGATTTCGCAAACGTTGACGGCGCTTACGCCGGCACCACCGATGACATCTTTCGTGTTTACGCTTGCAAGTGGGGGATCGATGAAGATTACGTCCGCGCCCAAGCGATGATCGAATCGCACTGGCATCAGGACTGCTCGGCGGCACATGGCGGAAGCGGGTGCAACGAGGGCGGCGACCTCAACAATCCAGGCGGTTGCACAAACGGCCTTCCGGTCACGCCGCTAACCCCCGACGGCCAATTCTGTGCGTTGCAGGGATTTGGCGGGATCCAGGCGCCCAATCAGTACGATTCGTGGTCGATTGTTCAGAACAAGGTCTATTATGAGTGGATGACTTGGCCAATGATGGAGCAGTCTACCCCCTTCGCCGTGGACTTCCGCTACGCAGAGATGCGCGGTTGCGTGAACGGCGACCAGTACGGTTACTACCATTCGCAGAACCCGAGTAGCGCAACCGACTACCAGAACGCGGTCATCGCTGCCGCGAACAATCCGAGCGGCCCTTCAAGCATATCCGACTGGACGAACTTGCAATATCTCGCTTACGGATGTATCCAAACGCACTTCACTGGGTCGTGGTTCGATGGCTTAGTCGATTCGTACCTGAACCAATTTCTGAGCGATTTAAGCAGTGCGCCCTGGCCCGGTGGTAACAAATAGACGCGCCATCGTTTTTCGAACGGACTCTGGCAGTCGACGTCAGCCGCCGGCTGCACAGAACGGCGAGAGGAATCGAAAATTCAGAACGGGCTATCTCGGCGTATCTTTCCAGCCGAATGTGATTCTCGTGCGTTCCAGCGATTCCATAACCACGCGAGAATGATTCCGAACGCAAGCAGCCCTACAAATGCAAACGCCGCCACTTTGATCTGGCCTGCGGGAATCGGTGCGGCCTGCCGGTATTGAGGCGGCGGTCTGGAGATTCCCGGCGCCGCGCGGAGCGTTAAAGCAACCCCAGCCGCCACTGAGCAAAGCGGGCACCTCGCTCGTGATGGTCCAATCATGTTGGAAGGCAGTATAGGCAAAATCCCACACAGACGAGGGATAGAAGGGGTGCCTGAGGCGAGCGCGAACTGGCCACGTTAACCGCGTTCGTCGCCGAAAGGGAAACCTGACTGCGATTCCAGGGTCGGCAGGGTAAGATTTCCTATTGAACTTGCTTCGCTGGGCATGCCTCTTCAGAAAATCGACCGCCCTGCGCGAACCTGCGCTTGCAATGACTAGCGTCAGAAGTAGGAAGATCGCGCCAAGCGAGGGCGGGATCGCTAACTAGCACCCGGTTGCAGGGCTTTTTGCAAGGACGCATCGTAGCCATGGATGTCATCAAAAAAGTGCACTTCGTTGTCGGGTTCCACGACCGCAGTGCTGTAGAGAATCAGGACCGGAATCGGCTTGTCGAGGTTCACCTGCAGATTGTCGGTGTCGCCGTTCATCGTCGCTCGAATGCGATCGGGGTTCCAGTCAGGTTTATTGCGCAAGACCCACGCGGCTAGGGAGGCAGGGTTCTCCACGCGAATGCAGCCGTAGCTGAGATCGCGACGCGCCCGGGAAAATAGCCATCGCTTAGGTGTGCTGTGCAGGTAAACGTTGTAGTTGTTCGGAAAGCATCAGCCCCACGCCAGTTCCGCACGCCTCGCCGCCTTACCGTCCCCGCAGGGCGACTTTCGTCTCATTCAACCGTTATCGGGTCAGGCCGGCGCAGCCCGCATTCCATGACTCAATATAGATTCGAGCGACCGCCTATACATCGCCGGCGTGTGCGCCGCGGATTCTAAGAGCGCGAGGATCCGGGCTCCGCAACAGACTCGGCATTGCATGGCGCTCGGCCGCATCGGTTATTGAGTGTTCGGGTTTGGCGGTTTGCGGTTTACAGCGTTGCCTTCCTCGGTCCGGCGTGGCTGAAGACCGCAGCTGTGGGCGGCAATGCACGCGTCTTCGGGGCGTGGTCAAAGGCCCGCCACTTTCGCTATGAAACATCTGTTGTCGCTGATAACCGGGAGGGCGCCTATGGATTTTAAATTCAGCGCAGAGGACGAGGCGTTCCGACACCAATTCAGGAGCTGGTTGGAGAACAATATTTCCCGCGATTGGCGCGATGACAGCGAACTGGCCGATCCCGACACCAAAACTGAATTCGAGCGGCGCCGCGCCTGGCATCGCAAACTCTACGACGCGGGCTGGATGTGTATTCATTGGCCGAAGGAATATGGTGGCCGCGGCGCGACTCTCATCCAGCAATTCATCTACCATCAGGAACTCGACCGGGCCAAGGCGCCGCCTACCGTCAATTTCCAGGGCATCGCGCGCGTTGGCCCAACCCTGATGCAGTGGGGAACCAAGGAACAGAAGGAACGCTACATACCGAAAATTCCTTCCGCCGAAGAAATCTGGTGCCAGGGCCTCTCCGAGCCGAACCATGGCTCGGATTGGGCTGCGGTCGAAACGCGCGCGATGGACCAGGGCGATCACTTTATCGTTAACGGATCGAAGGTCTGGACGTCCAATGCGCATCACGCGGATTTTTCCACCCTGCTGTGCCGGACCGATCCGAGTCTCCCCAAGCACAAGGGCCTGAGCTATCTGCTGGTCGACATGAAGAGTCCCGGGGTGACAGTGCGACCGCTCCTGCAAATCACCGGCGAGCGCGGCTTCAACCAGGTCTTCTACGAAGACGTGCACGTCCCAAAGACCAACCTGGTTGGTCAGAAGAACCAGGGTTGGATGGTCGCGATGACTAATATGATGTTCGAGCGCACCATCCATGGCGGCCGTACCGACATGATGGTGGAGGTGCGGCAGCTTGCGGAGCTGGCAAAGAAAGTAGCGCGCAACGGTCGACCAGCATCGAACGACGCATACGTGCGCCAGAAAATCGGGGAGTTCGCGTGCCAGGCCGACGGCCTCAAGTACACCAGTCTGCGTCAGCTCACCCGACAACTGAAGGGGCTGCCGCCCGGGCCGGAGGGATCCATTCTGAAACTTGGTACCACGGAGCTGAATCTGCGCATCCAGATGTTCGCGATGGAATTGCTTGGACCCTACAGCCAGTTCGAGTATCAGGCGAGCGGCGCGATCGATCGCGGCAAGTGGTCGCATCGGATGCTCGCGGCGCGCCGCGGCACGATCGCAGCCGGCACCAATGAGATTCAACACAACATTATCGGCGAGCGCGTGCTGGGGCTGCCCAAAGGGGGCTAGTTTCGAAGCGGGCGTGTCGCGTCAGAGAACAGACCGGGGCTGCGCGCGCCCGCGCGGTTGGTATCGCGCATCGCAGGAGACCTTCAGGTCTGAGCAGCGCCTTGGCACCGCGCAAGCCGAGGTCGAACCCCGATCGGGGAAAACGATCGAATTTCGGCTTGAGAACGCTCGAAAAAGGTCATTCCCTCGCCGCGAGCCGATTCCTGGATCGCGACTAAACCGGACCAAAGTGCTCTGGCGGATCTTCCCCTAGTTATCCTGACTGGCCGCGGTTAAGCCCATTCCCTGGGTACCGCTTGCGCCCGCTGGTGGGTTAGCAACTTGGAGCGCCGTGCCTGCTCATCGGGAGTGATAGTTGCGGGGTCTTCGCGATATTCCGGACCTGCCGCCATCGCCTTTTTTACCGCGGGCCGTTCGCCGATCTCATCAAGCCAACGTTTTACATTGGAAAATTCGTTGAGATCGAGATTGCGATTCTGCCAAGTCGTGGCCCACGGATAGCAAATCATGTCGGCGATGGTGTATTGGCCAGCGGCCAGGTAACGCTTCTTGTGCAGGCCCAAATTCATCACTCCGTAGATGCGATGCACCTCGTTGTCGAAGCGCAGCAGAGCATAGGTCTGATCTCCATTTTTGGGGTTCTGCGCGGCGCGACGAAAGTGTCCTTGCTCGCCCATCTTGGGTCCCTGATTAGCCATCTGCCAGTAGAGCCACTGCGTGACCTCGGCCTTGTGATGTGGTTCCTGCGGCCAGAACTTTCCGCTCTTTTCGGCGAGGTACTCCATGATCGCCCCGGACTCGAAGATGGCGATTGGGGCGCCGCCGCCCTTGGGTTCGTGATCGACAATCGCCGGCATCCGGCCGTTGGGTGAGAGCTTAAGGAATTCGGGTGTGAGCTGATCGCCGCGCCCAATATTTACCGGCTTGATGGTGTAGGCAATGCCGGCTTCCTCGAGCAGGATCGTGATCTTCTTTCCGTTGGGAGTTGGCCAGTAATACACGTCAATCATGTTGTCGCTCCGTTTCCGCGCGTCACGCGCTGCCGCGCCTGGCTTCGTCGGCCGCGGACGGACCAGTAACCTTGTACAGCTTTTGTGCGTTCTCCCAGAGGATCTTGCGTCGCACGGACTCCTCGCAGTCGGACAGCCCGCCCTTGATGCGGGCGTGGACCTCGTCACCGTAGAGCGAGGTCGGATGCGGAAAGTCGGTTTCGAAGAGCACGTTGTCGACACCGATCTTGTCGATCAGGCGTCGCGGCGCGGTCTGCTCAAACCAGTAACAGGCATAAACGTTGCGCGCGAAGTACTCCGACGGCAGCAGGTCAAACTCGGGATGCTCTTCGCTGACGCTGTTGCCCTGAAACTGATAATCCATCGCTTCGAGCAGAAACGGGATCCACCCGATGCCGCTTTCCACCGACACGAACTTGATTTTCGGGTAGCGCACCAGCACACCGGACATCAGCAGATCATTAAGCTGCAGGCCGTTATGCAGAAAAATATCCACCGCCAGCTCGGTAAATGCCGCCATCCGGCCGTAGGTCGCAACCCTTTTCCTTGCCAGGCCCTCGGCCATATCGCCCGAGCCAATATGGAAGCTGATCGGCAAGTCGAGTTCGACCGCCACTTTCCATAGCGGATTCCAATGCGAATCGCCGAGCAGCGGCTTACCGTAGTACTGGGGCTCGCCGGTGAAGAGAATCCCCTTGTGGCCCTTGGCGGCACAGCGACGAACTTCCTTCGCCGCGGCCTCGACGTCCCAAAACGGGAGCGAGGTAATGGGCAGTAGACGGCGCGCATCGGCGGACGCCCATTCGCTCTGCCAATCGTTGTAGATTTGCACACAGGTGAGCATCAGTTCCGGGTCATTCAGCTTGAGGAACTGCTGCGCCCCGAAGCCGCCGACGTTCGGGTACATAACCATCGCCCAGATACCCATCTGGTCCATGTACTTGAGCCGCGCCTGGGCATCGTACGCGCCAGGGTGCATGCCCTCGTAGTTCTTGGGAGGACGCTTGAAGCTCCCGACCCCAGCGGTAGCGGTCAAACCAACCACCGCCATGGGCTTGCTGTCTCCCACCACCCACCGTTGGCTCCCATCGGCTTCCGTCACCACATGTGGAACCCGGTCGCGCATCGCCGCGGGTGCGCGGCTGGTCCACAAGTCCGGCGTTTCGGTCACGTGGGTGTCAGCATCGATGATTGTGTAACCGCTCATGGTGTCCCTCTTACAAGTTTCGAGCAGGCTCCGGTAAAGGATTCTCCGCGCCTGCTTCCCTCACTTTAGGCTACTAGGAGGAAGCGCTAAAGGAAAAAGCCCCCTCGCTTCCGCTTTGCTCATTTCCTCGTTTCTTAACGCCCCGCCACTCTCAACCGCTTAAACCAGCTTTCGCTCAAATCATTTGAGGGTCTGCGCACGGACGAAATCGATCATTCTTTCGACTATGCGCGCGGCGACCGGCGACGCTGGATCCCGCTTGGCGTACATCTGCCGGAGCGCTTGCGGCGGATTCCTGGAAATGAACGCATCACTTGCACCCTCGGTCAGTTCCAGCTCTACTCGCCCGCCCGCCTTGCGATACAGCTCAACGAACCGCTCGAGCTGGGGGCGTGGGTGTACGATGTCACGCGTATCCTGGATGTACAGTACGGGAGGCAAGGCCACCCGTTCGCCTCGCTCGAGCACCTGCACAGGATTCCCCTCCGCCATCGCCTCTTCGCTCTTCCAGTATTTGTCGTGCAGCGGCAACACCATATCCACGAACTCGGGATAGGGCTTGCCGCTTTCCTTGAGCTGCCTGGCGTAGCGATAACGACCCAACGGATCGATTACCGGGGCGCCCATGATCACACCGCGCACGCTGGCGTCGAAAGCGGAATTATCGCCGGAAAGTGGTATCGCGGCATAGCGTGAATCCTGCGGTCGCATGCCGAGCAGCATTGCTTGATGTCCACCGCTGGAGATTCCAAACGTGCAAACCATGTCGGGGCGGGTACGGAAGGTTGCGGCCTGCGACTTGATCCAGCGAATACCAAAGTTGATGTCAGCCAACGAGCCGGGATACGAGGCTGCCGGCGGGAGCCGGAAATCCAGCGCGGCGACCAGGATGCCGCCGTGCGCCAGTTGTTCGTTGATGCCGGTGTCCTGGAGCCGATCGCCGAGACACCACGCGCCACCGTGTAGTTCGACTACCGCGGGGAACGGCCCCTGGCCTTGCGGCCTGAACAGGCGTGCCAGTAGCGCGGTGTCGCCGTGGCGGAGATATTCCACGTCTTCAACCTCGAACTCGTAGTGCAGACTTTTAGGCGCGGTCGCTGCCATGAGGGCTCCTCCTGATTACCGATTTCACCTTGGGCAACCATCTGGGTCTTTTACGTCAAGCCGCTTCCTACTCGGCAAAAGTTCCGGTCTGGCGGTCCGACCTGATTCACGCGAGACTAACTTCACGCCACGCGGCGGGGACGTCTCACTTCGCTGGCCAGCACTTTTTCCGCCACAGGGGTGAAGATGTAGCTGGCGACGTTTTTCAGGTCGATCGCGTCGCTGGGCACGATCTCCGCGGTCCCGCCACGGGCTCGTAGTTCCTCGAGTGTGCCGGCTAAATCGTCAGTCTCGATTTCATAAATAGCGAGGTACTTGTGGGCTCGGTTGCCGTCGCGACTCATTTGGGTATCGGCCAGGCGAAAGCGTTGGCCGCTGACGAAACCGGGCACGTTGAGGATATCGGGAATGTGGTTGCGGTTGTACCAATCGTTGTACTCAGATTCCTTGCCCTCGACCGGATTGGTCAGCACGATGAAGGTGTACTTTGTCATCGGAGTGTCCTCCTCGGTGTGCGCGGCTGCTATCTGGCCGGGATTCTAGGTCTGCGGGCTGGAACTGTCCATGTTTGGAAGGCTACACATTTATCTTGGGCGGAGCATGATTTGGTGATGGTGGTCGGACCGGAAGAACAAATTCGCTGAACGATCAGTCGAGGATGACAAACCATGGCGATCATAATCGAAAAAATCGGCGGAATTAAAAACAAGCTCGGCGAAGGTCCGGTGTGGGATGTGGCCGAGCAAGCGCTTTACTGGATAGATGGCAGCGCGCCAGCCATCTATCGTCTCGATCCGAAGTCCGGCGACATCCAGTCCTGGAAGACGCCGAAGCCCATCGGCTCACTGGCGTTGCGCGAAAAGGGCGGCGCCGTGTGCGCGCTCTCCGACGGCTTTTATCTTTTCGATTTCAAGTCGGGACAAGCCCAGCAGATAGGCGGTGCAGTCGCGAAGCCGGGAACCACTTTCAACGACGGCAAGACTGACGCGCGAGGCAGATTTGTCGCTGGCACCCTGGATTCTAAGTTCCGCGAGCCGGTCGGCTCGATCTTCAGCCTGGATGGGTCGCTGAGGTGTGCAGTACTCGAACCCGCGATCGGATGCACCAACGGTCCATGCTTCAGCCCCGACAATCGCAGGTTCTACTGCGCCGACAGCGTCGCCCGGACGATCTCGGCCTACGACTACGACCTCGCGACCGGCACGGTTTCCAACAAGCGCTTGTTCGCGACCATCAAAGGGCTTGGCGGGGTTCCTGATGGCGCCACCGTCGATGCGGAAGGCCACTACTGGTCGGCGATCGCGGGTGGCGGGAAGATCGTGTGCTACAACCCGGATGGTTCGATTGCACGCACCGTCGAGGTGCCGGTACCGATCATCACCAG
This sequence comes from Thermodesulfobacteriota bacterium, assembly GCA_046728175.1. Classification (GTDB taxonomy): domain Bacteria; phylum Desulfobacterota; class Binatia; order Binatales; family Binataceae; genus JAFAHS01. Next base: position 10,948 of record JBKPEA010000101.1, read on the forward strand.
CCTCATGTTCGGCGGGGACGACCTGGACGTGATGTACGCGACCTCGATCGGCGAGAAGGTGCTCAATATGGAGCCGGGAGCCGAGGGTGGCAGTCTGTTCGCGATCAAGGGGCTCGGCGTGAAGGGAAAACCCGAGCCGCGTTTCGCCGGCTGAGTGCGAAGCCAAGCACCCAACGTAGGAGCTGCAGGGCGGTCGCCTTTAAAAGGCATCGGTGGTCACCCGATTCCGGCTCGGCTTTTGTGGCGTAAAACCAGCTCGCCGTAAATCCGCATCGAGCGATATGCCGAACTCGCCAGCTTCGGGTCAATTCACCTGTAACTGACGATCCAACTATGTTTGAGGTCTGGTCGCACACGTTCCCGATGGTCGCAGGTGACCTGACGGCGGGCTTGCCGGAAGCGGTCCAACAGGGATATGCCGATGTTAACCGACCGCCTCGAGGCGAGAATTCAGCAGTGAGGAGCGCGCAATGAACCAGTGGAAAATTGGCGACGTGAAAATCAGCCGGGTGATCGAATCCGAAGCGGTGTGGGAGGGCACCATGTTGCTGCCCAACGCCAGCGCGGAGAATGTCAAGAAAGAGCGCGACTGGCTTTCACCGTTCTCGACCGAAGATGGCAGGGTCAAACTCGCCATCCAGGCGCTCATCATCGAGTCGCAGGGCAAGCGCGTGTTGGTCGATTCCTGTATCGGCAACGACAAGGTTCGTGCCAATCCCGAATGGAACAAGCTTAAATTGCCGTTTTTGCAGGACCTCGAAAAGATCGGCAGCCCGCGCGAGAAGATCGATCGGGTCGTGTGTACCCATCTGCATATCGACCACGTGGGCTGGAACACGATGCTCAAAAACGACAAGTGGGTCCCGACCTTCCCCAACGCCAAGTATCTGATCGGCGGTACGGAGTGGGATTTCTTCTCACGCGCCGAAGACCCGTTCCTGAAGGACCCGGTGGACGACTCGGTGCGTCCGGTGATGGCCGACGGGATGAGCGAGCTGGTCGACGACCAGCACAAGATCACTGACGAAGTCTGGCTCGAGTCAACTCCCGGTCACACTCCTGGGCACTTCGCGGTGCGGATCTCGTCCCAAGGACAGAACGCGGTGATTACCGGCGATTTGATGCACCATCCCATTCAATGCCGTTACCCGGAATGGGACGACATCTTCGATATCGACGGCGCGCAGGCGAAGAAGACGCGGCGCGGATTCTGCCAGCGCTATGCCGATGGCAAGACGCTGGTGATCGGAACCCATTTTGCGACCCCGACCGCGGGCAAAATCGTGAAAAAGGACGATTCATTCCGTTTTGTGCTGGCCTGATCGCGCGAAGAGCGCCCGAGGAATGCGATGAGCGCTACCCCCGAAGCGAAACCACAGCCCACGCGCCGGATCCGGTTCGCGTTCACCGACGAGCAGGAGCAATTCCGCTCGGCCGTGCGGCGATTTCTGGAAGACAAGTCGCCGACCACCGAGGTCCGCCGCCTCATGGCCACCGCCGAGGGCTACGATCCTGAAGTCTGGCGGCTGTTGAGCGGCGATCTCGCGCTGCCCGGAATCCATATCCCGGAGCAATATGGCGGCGCAGGGTTCGGAATCGTGGAACTAGGAATCGTGATGGAGGAGTTCGGACGCGCATTGCTGTGCGCGCCGTTCTTTTCCACGGCAGTCCTCGCCGCCAACGCGATCCTGAACGCCGGCACCGATGCGCAGAAGTCGCAGTTGCTGCCCGACCTGGCCTGCGGCGCGCGGCTTGGCACGCTCGCGGTTACCGAACTGACTGGCGAGTGGGACCCGGCCAAGATAGCCGTGGTCGCCACTCCTGAGGCGGACGCTTATCGCCTCGACGGAACCAAGAGCTACGTCCTCGACGGGCACATCGCCGACCTGCTGCTTGTTGCGGCACGGCAACCCGGGAGTACCGGGCATGCGGGTCTAGCGCTCTTCGCGCTCACAGAGAAAAACAGCGGCGTGGGACGCAGGGCGCTGCAAGCGATGGATCCAACTCGCAAGTTGGCGCGGATCGACCTGCGCGGCGCTCGTGCGGAATTGCTCGGTAATCTGGAAGCGGGCGCGGCACCGCTCGTCAGGACCCTGGACCAGGCGGCGATTGCTCTCGCGAACGAAATGGCGGGTGGTGCGCAGACGCTGCTCGATTCCGCCGTGAAATACTCGAAGCTGCGAGTGCAGTTTGGGCGCGAAATCGGTTCCTTCCAGGCTATCAAGCACAAACTGGCCGACCTGCTGCTCGAGGTGGAGCTTGCCAAGTCGGCGGCTTACTATGCGGCGCAAGCAGCCGCGGTTGACGACCCGGAGTGGCCCGCGCTCGCCTCGCTGGCCAAAGCCGCTACGTCGGAAACTTACCTGCATACGGCGGCCGAGTGCATTCAGATTCACGGCGGGATCGGTTTCACCTGGGACAACGACACTCATCTGTGGTTCAAACGGGCAAAAAGCTCGGAGGTCTTCTTGGGTCAGCCGAGCTACCATCGGGAGCTGTTGATGCAGCGCTGGGGAGTTTGAGCAATGAGTAGAGTCAGCGAGGCCGAGGTGCGCGCCGAAGTGCGCGAGTGGCTGGCGGCCAATTGGGATCCGGATATGTCGTTGGTGGAGTGGCGCAGCAGGCTGGCAGATTCGGGATGGGGGATGCCCCAATGGCCAGAGGAGTGGTATGGGCGGGGCCTGCCGCACACGCTGGCCCGGGTGGTGGAAGAAGAGTTGGCAAACCTCGGCGCGGTCGGGGTTGCCAAATCCGGAGTGCGACTGCTGGCGGCGGCGACCCTCCTGGAACACGGATCGGAGCTCCAGAAAAAGAAATTCCTGCGCCGCATCCTTACGGGCGAAGACACTTGGTGCCAGTTCTTCAGCGAGCCGGGGAGCGGCTCGGACCTGGCCGGTGCCACCACGCGCGCGGACCTGAAGGGAGACTTTTGGATCATCAATGGACAGAAGGTGTGGACGACGAGCGCGCACCATGCCGACCACGGCCTGCTGCTGGCCCGCACCGATTGGGACGCTCCCAAACACGAGGGGCTCTCGTATTTTGTGATCGACGTCAAACAGCCCGGGGTCGATGTGCAGCCCCTGAAGCAGATGAACGGCCACGCGTCGTTCAACCAGGTGTTCTTCACCGACGCCAAGGTCCCGCAAGAGAATCTGGTGGGACGGGTCGGCGAGGGCTGGAAAGTGGCGATGACGACGCTCGCTCATGAGCGCCGCGGGGCAGATGGGCTCGCGTCACCCTCCAAGCGCGGGGCGCGGGTCGGACGGATCCATGCCGAAGAGCGGGCCGAGACCGAAAAAGCGAATCAGCCCTATACCTGGTATCCGCAGCGCGCGGGGCGCGTTGACCTCATCATCGAGCGTGCCAAGGAGACCGGCGCGAACCAGGACCCTTACACACGCCAGGAGATTGCGAAGCTGCTGATCCTGGCTAAGTCGGCCGAATGGACCGCCCGCCGGGCACGCGCCGCTCAACAACAGGGCCGGCCGCAAGGACCGGAGGGTTCGCTGGGAAAGCTCGCGGCGAGCCACGTCGCGCGGGGCTGTTCGCGCGTGCATACGCTGATTACCGGGACCGAAGCCATGCTTACCGGTAAAGGCAGTCCGCGCGAGGGAATCATTGCCGAGATCCTGGTCTCGGTGCCAGCGGTGTCGATTGCCGGCGGTACCGATGAGATCCAGCGCAACATTATCGCCGAGCGCGTGCTTGGGTTGCCGAAAGAACCGCGGTTCGACACGGGACCCTTCCGCAACGTGCGCAAGAACTAGAACAGGTAAGCTACAGGTCGAGGTTACCGGGAGTCATGAGCATCGCGCAGAAGATCAGGGTTAAGCGAGTCGCCGGGGCGCTGGGCGCAGAAGTCGAGGGCGTGCATCTGGGGCGCCTCGACGATGCGGCGTTCGACGAGGTGCGGGCGGCGTTTCTCGAGCATCAGGTGTTGTTCTTTCGCGACCAGGAGATCACGCGCGAAGAGCACAAGATTTTCGGGCGTCGGTTCGGCACGCTCCAGATTCATCCTTTCCTGCAACCGCTCAAAGACCAGGGTCATCCGGAGTTCGTGGTACTGGAGAGCGATGCACAGCATCCGTTTGTGGCAGAAGCATGGCACAGCGACGTTACCTTCGTGGAGTGTCCTCCGCTTGGCTCGGTTCTTAAGTGTGTCACCGCGCCGGAGTACGGCGGCGACACGATGTGGGCGAGCATGTATGCCGCGTACGAGTCCCTGTCCGACAAGATGCAGCATCTGCTCTCGGACCTGGTCGCGATTCACGATACCGCGCGGAGTTTCTCACGGCCCGACTACAAGACCGAGCACATCGGCGGTACCCAGGCGATGAAAGTGATTTCCTCAGAGCACCCGGTGGTGCGTACTCATCCGGAAACGGGGCGCAAAGGGCTGTTCGTCAATCCGGTCTTCACCGCATCGATTAAGGGGATGAAGCTGGGTGAGAGCGGCGCGCTGTTGTCATTTCTGCATCGACATATTGAGACGCCGGATTTCACGTGCCGGTTCCGATGGCATCCAAACTCGATCGCGATGTGGGACAACCGCTGCACGCAGCATCGGGTGTGCGCGGACAACAAGACTGCAAACCGGAGGATGGAGCGGATCACGATCGACGGGGATCGGCCTTTTTAGAGGAGCTCCCGGCGCAGGTCGCGGCGCCATCCACCTAGCTCCGGTCATCGGGGCCGCGCTCTGCCTGCGAGGCTGATCGAACGAACCGCCTGAACCATTCCTGCTACGGCTTCGACCGCAGATCGGCTTTTCCGGTAGCCAGATCGACCGGCACGGAAATATGCTCGTGCGCGATTAACCAGTTGCCCTTGAAGTTTGCGTACCCATCGGTCACGCGAAGGATAAGGTCCATCTTGCCATTCTTCGTCGTGCAGGCGGCATGCTGGATGCTGTGGCTGAAGGCATAGCCCTGGCCTCCCTGAATGTGGAGGTCGCTGATTTCCCAAGTAGGGGAATCGTTGCATTGCGCGAGGAACCCCTGCCAGTTCGCTTTGTACGCCTCCCAGCCCGTGTATTGACGCGGCGGGATCAAATCGAACACGACCAGTTTTGGGCTGTTCATGTAGCAGGCCATGATCTTGTCGATGTCTTTTGCCCTGATCCCGGCGGCGAGCCGGTCCTCCAGCATCCGTATCTCCTGGTCGAAATCAGCCACTGCGGGCGCTTGCGCCCGCCAAGCTACAAGCATGAGTAGCGCGACGCCGGTAACCGCGATTGCTTTTCCAATCCGCTTCGACATACCAAGTCCTCCCCGGTTCAAGGCCAATTAGCATTAGGAAGGGCGACAACTCAACGCCGTAAAGAAGTCTAAAGAAGTTATCCGTCTGACCCCCTCTTCTTCAGCAGGCGCTTCGGCATTGGTACCAGGCGCCGGGTCTGCTCGGCCTAACCGACCCTGCATACGAATCGACGGGTTGCATCGTTTGGCCGGACTTATGATTGGTCCCTATCTCGAGCAGTCGACTTTCCGGGTGCCTACGCACAGGCGAGCACATATTCATTGGCGTAAACGAGGTCCGCTCGCTATACAGGATATCCAATATGGAATTCCTAAAGGCGCCCGCCAGGCTAGTCGAGACATTCGGTGCAACCGCGCCGGGACCGCCGGCCGCACAGCGCAAGGTATTTGGTTATCCCACGGCGTTTATCAACGGCAACATGTTTTTCGGCATCTTCGGCGAGAACATGTTTCTGCGCCTGCCGAAAGACCTGCAACAGAAGATGATCGAGAGCGGCGGACGATCGTTCGAACCTATGCCAGGACGTCCGATGCGTGAATACGTCGTGCTGCCGGATACGCTAGTGGGCAATCGGGGCGAGCTTAAAAGCTGGATCGCTAAGTCATTGGCTTACGCGAGAGAACTTCCCATCAAAGCCGCATCGAAGAAACCGCGGCGAAAGTCACGCTAAGCACCCCCTCACTCAGGGTCGTGCCCTCGAGCCCGGCGCGGCGCTCCGGATGTTTGACCTCGAGTCGACACCAGCCATTGCGCCGTAACAGAGACCGGTGTCGGACCCGCCGGGGTCAGGGTTAAGCGCCCCGCTTGACAGAGGCTGTCTCGGGTTGTATTTAACCGATCAGTTATTTAACCGGATTGTTTTGCACGGCCCGCAAGGAGAAGGCAATGAACCAAGTCGTATCTCGCGAAAAATGGATCGACGCCCGCAAACAGCTCCTCAGCAAGGAGAAGGAGCTCACCAAGATGGTCGATGAGCTCAATGCGCGACGCCGCGAACTGCCCTGGGTCAAGATCGAGAAGGAATACGTCTTCGATACTCCGCGGGGAAAGCAGAGCCTGGCAGAGCTATTCGAGGGGCGCAGCCAACTGGTCGTATATCACTTCATGCTTGGGCCGGGGCGCAAGGTCGGATGCGTAGGCTGCTCGTTCTTTGCCGATCATGTCGATGGCCCCAACCTCCATCTGGCACATCACGATGTGACTTTCGTCGCGATCTCGCGCGCGCCGCTAACGGAAATCGAGGATTACAAGCAGCGGATGGGATGGCGCTTCAACTGGGTTTCGTCGTTCGGCAGTGATTTCAACTACGACTACCACGTGTCGTTCAGCAAAGAGGATCTGGCCAAGGGCAAGGTCTACTACAACTTCGAGATGATCGAATCCGCGATGGAAGACCTGCACGGCAGCAGCGTGTTCTTCAAGGATAGCGACGGCACCGTCTATCATACTTACTCCTCATATGGCCGCGGCGACGAGCGCGGGTTAGGCGCCTATATGTTTCTCGACGTGACGCCCAAGGGCCGCAACGAGACCGGACCAAACTTCAACATGCTGGACTGGGTCCGGCGTCATGACGAATACGATGAGAGTCCCGCAAAGGCATGAAGCGAGGGCGCATCTCTGAGCAGAGGCATAAGACCGCCCCGTGCGCGCAGCGTCGCGGACGGTGCGCTGCGGAACTCGCATAAGGAACGAGTCGAGTTCCCCTGGTTCGGCGAGGGCGGGGACAGTGATTTTTGGGAGCAGAGCTTAGATCGTCTGCAAGACTATCTTGGCGAGTTGGGGAAGGGAGTGTCACCCGTGCCAGACCATGCTGCGAATCGATTGGAGGAGCGGAGACTCAAAATCATTAGGGTGTTCGATGCCCCGCGGCGGATCGTGTTCAAGGCTTGGGTCGATGCAGAGCAGTTGGCGCGATGGTGGGGACCAAGAGGGTTCACCAACCCGCTGTGCGAGGTGGATGCCCGCCCCGGCGGCACTATCCGGATCATCATGCGCGCCCCCGACGGAGTGAGCCATGAGATGAGGGGTGTTTTCCGAGAGGTCAGCGAGCCTGAGCGGCTGGTGTTCACGAACCGGGCGATCGGACCCAACGGCGAGTCGCTGCTCGAGGGGTTAACCACCGTGAGCTTCTCGGAGCGGGAAGGCAAGACCACGATGACGCTGGATACCAGCGCGGTTGCGTTGCTGCCAGAAGCTCATGCGATGCTGAACGGAATGAACGATGGTTGGAATCAAAGCCTGGACCGGCTGACAATGGTCTTGGCGGGCTGAGGGTCTCGGAGGCACAAGGCGACTTGATGTTGATAGGGTTGTTCGCATTGCGGTCGTGGGCATTGAATGCCGTGAGCGGCCTTGAACCCGGCACGCATCGGCTGGTGCCAACCGCTAGGGTCTTGGCTCAGACCGGACTGGGGTGCTTGCGCAAGTCAACACCCTGCACAGTTTCCAGCCCCGGTCGCCGTCGGCAAAATGGACTCGGACAGCGAGGATTTTTGGCGGACAAGATGCGAGCGGCCGGTTCGAGCCGAGGCTTGCGCAGCTCGCCGACCCAAGCCCAGCTGGCAGCCAAATGAAGTAACCGGTCGCGTTGGCCGGCAAAGGAGTTGTTCATGCGTTTGAATCCATATCTCACTTTCAACGGTAATTGCGCGGCCGCTTTCAAGTTTTACGAGCGATGCCTGGGTGGAAAGATCGAGATGATGATGAGCCACGGCGACTCGCCGGCGGCGGCGCAGACGCCGCCCGGGTGGCGCGACAAGATTATGCATGCACGGCTGACGGTGGGCGACCTGGTCGTGATGGGCTCCGACGCCCCGCCCGAGATGTACGAGGAGCCTAGGGGATTTTCGGTATCGCTCAGCGTAGAGAAACCTGAGGACGCGGAGCGTATCTTCAAAACACTGGCGGAGAACGGCAGCGTTAAAATGCCGCTGCAGCAAACGTTCTGGGCAGTACGTTTCGGTACGGTAACCGATCAATTCGGAATTCCATGGATGGTGAACTGTGAACAAGCAGAGTGAGGATACGATTCAGCAGGCAGGCGCGGCGAAGGGTCCTGAACTCCTGATTACGCGGGTCTTCGATGCTCCGCGAACGCTGGTGTTCCAGGCGTGGACGGAGCCGCGACACCTGGTCCATTGGTGGGGTCCCCGCGGATTCAGCACCCCGGCGCTCGAAATGGATGCGCGCGCAGGAGGTGCCTATCACTTCCGGATGCGAGCCTCTGACGGTCGCGAAGTCGTGTGGCAAGGCGTGTGCAGGGAGATCGTGCCGCCCGAGCGGCTGGTGTGGAGTTGCACCATCCGCGATCCGAATGGCAATCTGATCAGCGCCGAAACGATTTTGACGGTGACGCTGGAGGAACAGGCGGACAAGACGAAGATGACGCTGCATCAGGCAGTCTTCGACACCCTCGCCAACTACGAGGCGCATCAGAGTGGGTGGAACGATGCTCTGAGCCGGCTCGCCGATTACCTGCCGAACGCGTAGCCGCAAAGCGGAGAAGGTACGATGACTCCGGGACCAACTGCCACCGCTGACTCAGGCGAACCCGAACTGGTAATCACGCGAACCTTCGATGCGCCACGTGAGCTGGTCTTCAGAATGTGGATTGAGCCGGAGCACCTGGCACGCTGGGGAGGTCCCAAGGGACTCACCTTCCTCATCATCAAGATGGATGTTAGGCCTGGTGGCGCGTATCGTTTCAATATGAAGGAGACGAACGGCACGGACCATTGGTCGCAGGGTACCTACCGCGAAATTGTCCCGCCCAGACGGCTGGTGTTCACGACTGGATGGACCGACGCGGAGGGAAACCCAACCAGTCCCGAAACGTTGTTGACGCTGACTTTCGAGGAGTACGAGGGCAAGACGAAGCTCACCCTGCAGCAGACGGGGTTTGAATCAGTCGCTTCACGCGATTCCCATCGCGAAGGTTATCTCAGCACTCTGGAGCAGCTCGAGGCATATTTGGCGCGCTCTGAGCCGAAACGGATATGACGCCAGGGAATGGATCCGCTGCAGAACTTGAGCAGCGCACACTTCTTCTAGACCGTCTCTTCGATGCACCACGCGAGGTGGTGTTCAAAGCATGGTCCGAGCCCGAGCATCTGATTCATTGGTGGGGACCGCGCGGGTTCAGGAGTGACATCGAGAAGATGGAATTTCGGGTCGGTGGCGCTTATCGCATTCACATGCGTTCACCCGAGGGATCCGATCATTGGTCACAGGGAGTCTATCGCGAGATCGTGCCGCCGGAGCGATTAGTGATGGTGGGAAGTTGGGCGGATGCGCGGGGGACCCCTACGACACCTGAAACAGTGCTCACCGTCACGTTTGAGGAACGGGGTGCGCAGACCCGCCTCACCCTGCACTCGGTGTTCGAGACGGTGACAGCGCGCGACGCGCATCGGGGTGGCTGGAGTAGTTCGCTGGAGCGGTTGGTGGAATACCTGGCGGCCGCGTGATGGTCCGGAGCGAGCCAACCGACTCGCTCAGGTAAATCTTCCGGACTCGCGTCAAGCCGCGCTCGGATGGCGGCGGAGCATCACCCTGGATAAGCTCTCCAGTGGCCCCTGACCTGCGGAGTCGGGGTCGGGTGAGAGCTTCGTTCGCCGCGGACAGACATCTAGCGCTCCATTCCTGGACTGGCCAGGATCGCTTTCAAAACGGCTTCAGTTGTGGCACCTCTCGGTCATCACGGCTGAGGGTTCAGGCTTATGTTGCTCAAAGACAAAGTCGCTCTGATTACGGGTGCCGGTTCTGGGATCGGGCGGGCAAGTGCGATTCGCTTTGCCCAGGAGGGCGCCAAAGTGGTTGCCGCTGATCTGCGACCTGAATCGGCCGCCAACACCGCTGCCGAAATTGGCAACACAGGGGGCACCGCGAAATCGCTGACGGTCGATGTCCGAGTCGGTGTCGAGGTGGAGCGGATGGTCAACGAGACCGTGCGCGCGTTCGGCCGTTTGGACATCCTGTTCAACAACGCCGGGGTGTTTGTTCCCAAGAACGTGGTCGATACCACGGAGGAGGAGTGGGATTGGGTGGTCGATGTGTGCCTCAAGGGTGTGTTCTTCGGCTGCAAGTACGCGATTCCCCACATGATTAAAGGCGGCGGCGGAGTAATCATCAACACCGCCAGTGGCGCGGGGATCGAGGGCGTCCCGCGGCTGGGCGCATACCAGGCGGCGAAGGGCGGCGTGGTGATCATGTCGAAGGGGATCGCGCTGGACTTTGCGCGGGACAAGATTCGGTGTGTTTCGATCTGTCCCGGCGTGATCGAGACCCCGATCGCGGAGAACTGCAATCAGATTCCCGCCGGCGCATCACCCGCGATGTGGTCCCGCAGCGGCATGATGCATCCGCTTGGCCGCAACGGGAAGCCTGAAGAAGTGGCCGCGCTGGCGGCGTTTCTGGCCTCGGAGCAGGCAGGGTTCATAACCGGAGTCGCAGTACCGATCGACGGGGGTTTCAACGCCGGCGCGTGGTTTCCCCCCGAGCTGAGGAATTCCTAGTTGCGGGCGGGTCGCTGAAAAAACGGCCGGAAGCCTGCTGGCGGGGCTCGCGGCCGTTTTCGTGTGTCAAATTGGCAGGTTTACTGGCTTGCGCCCATCTTTCCCACATCACCGGCCAGTGGCACCATCTGCGCGATATCGCATTGCACCATCGCGTGCAGCTTGTTGTCGATCTGAAAAAACCGTGTGGTCTTGATCTGGGAGATCACGCCGCGGAATTTCGGAATGAATTCCTTCTGAGTGTCGAGCCGCGCCTGCGCGATCGCAATCACTTCATCGAGCTTTGCCTTGGCGTCCGCATCAGTCAGGTTCTGGAACGCCTTCGCGAAAGCGCGCACCTCATCGGCGTGCCGCATTTCAAGCGCGTCCATCTTGCTCTCGTACTGGTCGTACAGCGGCCAAAAGCCTGGCGCTTCCTGCTCGGAGAGCGCCATCGCCTGGCCGACCAGCGCCTTGCGATTCGCCTTGAGGGCCGCAAAATCAAGCTGCTTCTGCGACGGTGGAGCGGATTGTGCCAGCGCGGGCGTGACGAGCCCGAAAGCCGCGACCACCAGCGCGGCGGCCATCAACCCGATGATCGGTTTCCTGAAACCCATGAGAATCTCCTTCTGCGAACGTCGTGAAAACAGTCGCGCCGGATGCTGATTTATTCGGAGTCCAGAGTCAAGTCGCGGTACGTGCTCGTCTCGGCGAGCCGAGTACCTTATGTTTGTCCACCCTCGAGCAACCAGGTGTGAGAATGGTCTCCATGCAAGGCAGAAACGGTCACCCAACTGGTATGCGCCTGGTGGCAGTATGGCTCGGCCTGCTCCTGGCAATTGCATTCAACGGCGGCATTTGCGCCGAGACCCCAGCTTCGGGAGATGCCGTATTCCGCGCCGCGGTCGATCATTTCATCGAATCCGAGCTGCAGATGTTTCCAGAGCGGGCAACCCAACTCGGCGACCATCGTTTCGACAATCGCATGGATGATGTGTCCGCACATGGCATCGCCGAGGAGATACTGCATGCGACGGAGTGGAAGGCGAAGCTGAGTAGGTTCAACCCCAAGGCGCTATCACCGGCAAACCGAGCCGATCGCGACTGGCTCATCGCGCGATGCGACGGAGAGCTTCTCTCGACGCAAGAACTTCGCACCTACCAACGCGACCCCGGGATGTATCTGCCGACCTCGGCGGTTTATTCGCTGATCAAGCGCAACTTCGCACCGTTGGAAAACCGGATGGAATCGGTCACCGAACGCGAGCGCGCGGCGCTAAAAAACTTCGACTCTGCGCGCGCGAACCTGCGTCCCGAACGCGTCGCACAGGTGACCATCGATATCAATCTCGAGCAGATGCCGGCGACCATAGCGTTTTTTGACAAGGCGCTGCCGGAGGCGTTCCGCGAGGTCCAGGCCAGCCACAACAAGAGCGCGTTTCAGGTGGCCAATCGACAAATCGTCGAGGCGGTCACGAAATACGGCGAATGGCTGCGGACCGATCTTCGACCGCAAGCGACGGGCAACTACGCGATCGGCGCGGAAGCGTACCGGCGAATGCTGGCCGATTCCGATATGGTCGACATTCCACTCGACCGCCTCGAGGCGGTCGGCGTCGCGGAACTCGCACGGCTGCAGGAGCAATTTCGCCAGACCGCAGGGGAACTTTATCCGAAAGCATCACCCGCCGAGGCGGCCGCCGCGCTCGCCAAGCACCATCCGCCTGCCGACCAGGTGATCGCTCAGGTGAACAGCGGGCTCGCCGCGCTTCGCACCTACGTGGTCGAACACCATATCGCGACCATCCCATCGGAGGTGCCGCCAATCGTTGCCGAGACTCCGCCCTTCATGCGGGCCACGACCTTCGCCTCGATGGACTCCCCGGGTCCGCTCGAGAAATCGACCGAGGCATACTTTTATGTGACCCTGCCCGACCCTTCTTGGTCAGCACAGAAAACCGAGCAGCTGCTCGCCTTCTATGCGCCGCCGACCATTTCCGACACTTCGGTGCATGAGGTGTATCCTGGCCATTATGTTCAGTTCCTCAACAATCGCCTTAACCCGGACCCGGTCCGCACCATCTATCACTCGGGGGCTAACGGCGAGGGATGGGCGCTGTACTGCGAGCAGATGATGCTCGACGAAGGTCTGCACCGCGGCGATCCGCACTACCGGCTTGCGCAGTTGCAGATGGCGCTGATGCGCGCATGTCGGTACCTGGTGGGTATGCGGATGCATACGCGCGGGATGACCGTCGATGAAGCGGCGGATTTTTTTGAAAAGAATTCTTATCAGACTCCGCACAATGCACGGGTGGAGGCGCTGCGCGGGACGGACGACCCAGGCTATCTGCGCTATCAGCTAGGAAAGTTGATGATTCTGAAACTCCGGGAGGATCTGAAAAAGAAGGAAGGAGCTTTATTCGACCTTGGGCGGTTTCACAATGAGTATCTACGCCAGGGGGCGGTGCCGGTCCCGCTTATTCGGCGCGCGATGTTGGGTGATGAGGGTTCGCTGCTGTAGAAGGCTGCCCGCGCCCAACCCTCCTCACTCGACGTGCTCCTTCGCCCTTTCAGAACCCGGAGCTAGCCAGAGCAACGCGAGGCTGCGACCGACTACCCAGACGACGCCAAGAGGCGCCGCCCCATCTCCCGGCGGCAGGCGGTTTAGCGCGGGAAAACCGCGCTACTTTTCCTGGGATGGTCCGGGAAACGGAACCTTGACGGTGCGGCCGGCGAGGACTTCGTCAATGAGGCCGTATTCCACTGCCTCCGGTGCGGACATGAAGTAGTCGCGCTCGGTATCTTTGGCGATCTGCTTTACCTGCTGGCCGCTGTGCTTGGCCAGAATCTCGTTCAGGACTTCACGCAGGCGAAGCGCTTCCTTGGCATAGATCTCCATATCGGTCGGTGGTCCTTCGAAACCGCCGGAGCCCTGGTGAAGCATGATTCTGCTGTGCGGCAATCCGTAGCGGCGTCCCTTGGCGCCCGCCGCCAGAAGGACCGCGCCCATACTGGCGGCCTGTCCGACGCAGAGCGTGGAAACCGGGGGTTTTACAAATTGCATCGTGTCGTAGATCGCTAGCCCGGCAGTGACCGAGCCGCCAGGCGAATTAATGTACATGTTTATTTCGCGCTCGGGGTCTTCGGACTCGAGGAACAAGAGCTGTGCGGTTATCAGGTTGGAGAGGTCGTCGGTGACTGGCCCGCCGAGGAAGACTATGCGGTCTTTGAGCAAACGGGAGTAGATGTCGTAGGAACGTTCGCCGCGGCCGGTTTGCTCAACAACGTATGGGACCAGAATACTCATGATTCGAAGGTACTCCGCGAATTCGCGCCGGTCGAGTAGCGTGTGTTTGTGTTCCAGCCGCCGCACCTGCGGACCGTCGTGGGTGCTTGCGCGCTGCGAGTTCTCGGCCCTCCAATGGCGCTGTTCATTTTTCGCACTGGCGGTTGAACCCACACGACGCCGAAATGCGCGAGGGAGGACCACCGGAAGTCGTCATCAGCAGCTTCTCGCCCGCCGCATTTCTCGTGTGCACGGAACGCAGACTGGCTTAGATGGGTGGGCGGCCCGCGCAGCGCCTCGTAACTAGCAGCTACGCGCAACACGGTTGCCTCATGGAAGGGGCGTCCCACAATTTGCATCGACGTTGGCAGTCCGTCGCTCGCAATCCCAGTCGGAATCGTGATCGCCGGCTGCCCGGTGGCATCAAAGGGTTGCGTGAATCGAAGTTGGTTTCGATACCCGAGCTCTGCTCTCGTCTTGTCGTCCATTTTAAGATAGTCGCGAACCTTCAGCCCGGTCGTCGCAACACCGGGACTCACCACGACATCATGATTCTGTAGCGTGCTCAGCGCCTCGGCCAGAAGGCGCGCTCGTCCGCGCTGGGCCCTGAAATAATCGAGGGCGGGTATCATCATGCCCGTTTCAAGATTCAGACGAATCTCCTTGCCGTAGTCGTTGCGCCGCTCGCGGAGCCAGCGCTCATGATAGTCGAGCGCTTCGACCCACGTGACGGTGGCATTGATAAGTGCGCCGAACTCCAGAGTCGGTAGCGAAACTTCGTCCACGTAAGCACCCGAGCTCGCGAGCAGTCTCAGCGCAGCGGCAAATGCGCGGGAGACGCCGTCTGACAGCCCGTCGGTAAGTTCACGAATTATTCCGACGTGAATTCCTCTCACTCCGCCTGCAAGGGCCGCCGTGAAGTCAGGCACCAGCTCCCGACTGGAGGTGGAATCGTTCGGATCGAATCCTGCGATGACATTCATCATGAGGGCGGCATCGTGCACGCTGCGAGTCATCGGGCCAACGTGATCCATCGTGTACGCAAGGGGAATAACACCGAAGCGGCGCACGCGGCCGTAGGTCGGCTTTAGGCCAACGCATCCGCATTGCGCCGCCGGTATCCTGATTGAACCCGAGGTGTCAGTGCCGATAGCAGCCGCACACATCCTGGCAACAACCGCGGCTGCCGGGCCCGCACTCGAACCGCCGGGAAACCGCCCGGGATCATACGGATTACGGCACGTCTTGAGCAGTCCACCGTAGGCAAACTCGTTGAGGTTCAACTTTCCGAGCAGAACCGCCCCTTGTGAGGCAAGCTTCGCCCAGGCGGTGGCGTCAAAGTCAGGTCGAAAATCCGCAAGGACCTTCGAACCGGCCGTCGTAAGAACACCCTTCGTGTAGACGTTGTCCTTGAGTCCAAGCGGAACACCATGAAAGGGTCCGCGCCAGTTGCCGGCAGCGATCTCGCGGTCCGCACGAGCCGCGTCAGCCCGCGCTCGCTCTCGCGTGACGGTGATATAAGACCCCAGCTTCCCATCGCGTTCTGAGATCCAATCGAGGTACGCCTCGGTGGCTTCGACCGATGAAATCTCGCGCGCTCGCAGCTTTGAAGAAAGCGTCGCAACCTCGAAGGTCAATGCCTCTGCGAGGCCCATCGTTCTCACCCCCGCTTCCTGGTCAGGCGTTCCGCCTCGGCCCTGATCAGACTGAAATCAAACGGAGGATCGACGGGAGCAAGGTGACGCAACGCAATTGAATGCCAGATTCTTATGGCGGCTTCGGCGCCGCGCGCGATTGCGTCGCAGTCGGTCTTTAGCATCTCGTAGTCGAAAACGGCGCGTGCGACCCGTTCAACCACTTCGCCTGATAACTTCGGGCGTTCGCCTCTCGGGGCGAGCGGCGCGCCCCTCTCCACATCCCCCGGAATAGCGGGTGCCACGCGCGCGATCTCAGCAACGAGCGCGGATCCGCCGAGAAGCGATGCCCTGAGCAGCTCCCTGCGCCCGATTCCGGAGTGTGGTCGCCGGCTGCGGCCCGCGACGTTCCTCCCGCCAGTTGTGCTCATGACGAGGAACTTACATTCCGAGCCAATCGCCTTATTGTAAAAAATTTCCTCAGCCCGAGCGGGGCGCGGGTTCGAGCAAGGTGAACCCGGCGACGAGACTCTTCAGTTCTTTCAGTGTCGCGCCGGCGAAAGATTTGAACTCTCGGATCATATGCGCCTGGTCGTAATACCCGCAGTGCTGCGCGACACTCGCCCAGTTGATTCGATCCTCACTACGAGTCACTCGCAGGACTCTATTGAACCGAACAATCTCAGCCGTCGCTTTGGGTAACATACCAACGTGCTCTCGGAATCCCGCGAGGAGCCGCTTGTGGCTCCAATCGAGATGATCGGCGAGCGAATCGATCGAGGTTAAACCTCCCGACCTGCGAAGCTCCCGCCAGGCCCACAGGACGCCCGGTGCGGAGAGGCGAACTGCTGCAAGGCGTTCGGCTATCACCGAGTCCATAATATGGAAGAGATCGTTCCATCCCAGCGGTTTGTGCACCTGCCCCGCGATACGCCGCGCTAGCTCACCATCGATCTCCTCCAGATCGACCCATCGATTAATAAGCTGGCCCATAGCAACATCAAAAAGCAGGCGTGCGCCGGGCGGTGTAAGTCGCACAACCAAAAGATGCTTGGCCCCGGCGCTCCTCGTGACAAATGGCTGATCGTGAACCCCCATGGCTGCCACGCTGCGGA
Organism: Thermodesulfobacteriota bacterium; assembly: GCA_046728175.1. Lineage (GTDB taxonomy): Bacteria > Desulfobacterota > Binatia > Binatales > Binataceae > JAFAHS01. The sequence continues at coordinate 27,743 of JBKPEA010000101.1, forward strand.
ATTCCAGCGAGCCACTCCGAGCTCCGGGTCCGATTACGTCATGCGGCGTCCCGAGGTTTACAACCAGCGCGGCCTCACCCGACGGAAGATGCCGCTCGCGATTAAGCCGCATGGCACTCCGCAGACCAACATACCCGATGACGAAGTCGCGGAGTCGAGGGTGGGGCCCGCGGCTCGCCATTTCCCAACGTCCGAAGTCGCACGCCTGACGCGTGATGCGTACCAGGTCAGGCCGGTACGATGGAAATTCGACGCGCACGTCGTGGCCTCTAAGCACAATCGGTTCGACGTCCCAACGGCAACCTTCCGGACGACGAATATGTCACAAAGGCGGGACAGATGCGCATCGAAGGTCTCAGCGACCGGGTCCTCTTGGATTTCGAATTCCAGCAGTTTTCTTGAACGGAGCGAGGAGACCACTGCGGATGGCTAGCCGCCATAGCGACCAAGTCCGCTTTGCAGCCGCAGAAAAATCTCCGGACCACGGCAACTAGAAGCAAGTCTCCTCGTACCGATGCCGCTGGTACGCCGCCCAGCATCGGGGCAGTAACGCAGCAAGGAATTTACGCAATATGCGTGAGGGCCGCGCGCAGCCGGCTTACGGTTCGCGGCTTACCGAGAACCGCGATCACCTCGTAGATGCCCGGGCTTACTGTCCCGCCAGTCAAAGCTACTCGGACGGGTTGGGCAAGCTGACCCAGTTTCAGGTTGCAGCGAGTCAGCACGTGTTCGAAGCTGGATGCGACCGTCTGCTCCGAAAAGGGGCCGCTGATTGCGTCGATCTGTTCCGTCAGCAGGCTCAGCGGCTCTTTAATGTCGGGCCTCAGGAATTTCGCGGCTGCCTTGGGGTCAATGTCGATTTGATCCTTCAGATAGAAGCCCGCGAAGTCGACCAACTCTACCAGAGTCTTGGCGCGCTCGCGCAAAGTCGCGACCATCTTCTGAAGCCAATCGTCGTCTCCGGGAACCGTGAGTCCGCGCTGCGCGATGAACGGTCTGACCTCGGCGGCGAGCTGCGCCAGGGGCCTTTCTTTCAGATAGTGAAAGTTGAGCCACAGGAGCTTCTCGGGATTGAAGACGCCGGGCGATTTGCCGCAGCCGGTGAAATCGAAAAACTCGACCAACTCGGACTTGGAGAAAATCTCCTGATCCCCGTGCGACCAGCCTAGGCGCGCCAGGTAGTTGAGCACCGCCTCGGGGAAGTAACCGCCCTCCCGATAGGCGCGCACCGAGGTTGCGCCGTGACGTTTCGAGAGCGGAGTGCCGTCCGCGCCGGTAACCTGCGGCATGTGGGCGAATGCCGGCGGCGTGAACCCGAGCGCGTACGCCATCTGCATTTGGCGGGGGGTGTTGGGGACGTGATCATCGCCCCGCACGACGTGGGTGATGCGAAAGTCGATATCGTCGACGATCGACGCGAAGTTGTAAACCGGGCTCCCGTCGGAGCGAACGATAATCAAATCATCGAGGTCGGCGTTCTCGAAAACCAGCCTCGCTTTGACCAGGTCATTGACCACGGTCTGGCCGGCTTCGGGCATCGCGAATCTGATCGTGTAATTGCGTCCCGCCGACCGGTCGGGCAGCGGGAGATCGGCGGGGAAATCGCGGCCGCGGCACTTCCGATCGTAAATCGGCCGGCGCTTCTCCTTTTCCGCGGCCTTACGCTTCGCATCCAGCTCCTCGGCGCTGCAGTAACAAGGGTACGCTTTTCGCTCGCGCAGCAGCTGGAGCGCGCATTCGAGATGACGCGTGACCCGGTTGGTCTGGAAATATCCGGGGTCGGGCGGCCCCTCGTCCCACTCCATCGCAAGCCATTTGAGGTCGGTCAGGATTTCCTTCAAGGATTCTTCGGTCGAGCGTTCCCGATCGGTGTCATCGATCCTGAGGATGAATTTGCCGCCGCCGTGCCGGGCGAACAGATAGGCGAACAAGCCAGAGCGAACGTTACCGATGTGCAGCGAGCCGGTGGGACTCGGAGCAAAGCGCGTGCGAACCGTCACTGGCTACTCCCATTCGATCGTGGCAGGCGGTTTGGACGTGATGTCGTACACAACCCGATTGACACCCTTGGTCTCGTTGGTAATGCGCGAGGAAAGGCGGGCCAGAAGGTCTGGAGGCAGCCGCGCCCAGTCGGCCGTCATGCCATCCTGCGATTCGACAGCGCGGATTGCGATGGTGCTCTCGTAGCTGCGCCCATCCCCCATCACACCCACGGTCTTGAGGGGCAGCAGTACCGCGAATGCCTGCCACAGCTTGGCGCCGAACCCATCGCGCGAGATTTCTTCCATTACGATCGCATCGGCGCGGCGCAGCAGATCGAGCCGCTCCCGAGTCACCTCGCCGACGATGCGCACCGCGAGACCGGGGCCCGGGAACGGTTCGCGGTCGACGATTTCGGAAGGCAACCCGAGCTCGCGTCCGAGCGCGCGAACTTCGTCCTTGAAGAGCAGGCGCAACGGCTCGAGGAGTTCCAGCTTCATTCGCTCCGGCAAACCGCCGACATTGTGATGGCTCTTGATGACCGCCGACGGCCCCTTGAACGAAACCGATTCGATGACGTCGGGATAGAGTGTGCCCTGGCCCAGGAATCGCGCCCCGCCGACTACTTCTTCGGACTCGAAAACATCGATAAAGGTGGCACCGATAATCTTGCGCTTGGTCTCGGGGTCGAGCACCCCGGCGAGTCGCTCCAGAAAGAGAGCGGAAGCGTCGATAACCTTGAGGTCCACGCCGCGCTGACGGGCAAAGATTCGTTCCATGCGCTCGCGCTCGCCGGCGCGCGACAGCCCGGTATCAACGAAAACGCATCTGAGGCGGGCACCGATGGCGCGATAAATAAGCGCGGCCGCCACCGCGGAATCGACGCCCCCGGAGAGCGCCATCAGGACCCGATCGGTGGCACCGACCTGCGCGCGGATCTCGGCGGTCTTGGTCTGGACGAAATTCGCCATCGTCCAGTCGCCTGGTTCGCCGCAGATTTTTAGCACGAAATTGCGCAGCACCTGCGCGCCGCATGGCGTGTGAACGACCTCGGGATGGAACTGAATCGCCCGCGTCCGACCGTCGCGCGTGCGGAATGCGGCAAACGGCGAGTGACCGCTGTGAGCGATAGGCTGCAACGAATCCGGCAGCGCCTCGACGCGATCGCCGTGACTCATCCAAACCCGATGCTCTTTGTCGGCCAGACCCTCGAACAGCAGGTCGGGCTCATCGATTGCCAGGGTCGCGGGACCGTACTCGCGCACCCGCGAGCTGACGCTCCTGGCTCCGAGGTGCTGGGCGATGATGTAAAGGCCATAGCAGATGCCGAGCACGGGGCACCCGAGCCGCAGCACCTCGTCGGAAATGTCCGGTGCGTCGTCGTCATAGGTGCTGGACGGGCCGCCGGAAAGGATGATGCCGCGCGGCTTGAGCGCGCGGATCTTCTCGACGGCGAAGTTGAACGGGTGAATTTCGCAATACACGTTGGCCTCCCGCACCCGTCGCGCGATGAGCTGCGTGTACTGGCTGCCGAAATCAAGAATCAGGATCATGTCCCTTGACGATTTAATATAGCGGAGCGTTTCGCGCGTACGAAATCCGGCGCCCGGCAGGTTTCCACACTCATCGTCGCCGCACGCGCGCTTGCGGCGTGCGGCTGGTGGCGCCGCGCGGTCCCACGAAAGTTCGGCCGGTCTTGTGGAACTCCAGGCGCAAAGGCGTACCGACCAGCTTGAGGGCGCTGCGATACCGCGTCTCCAGGAAGCGCACGTAATGCGCGGGAATGTCACGCGCAAGATTGGAGAAGAAGCGCAGGCGGGGCGGAGCGCTGGCGGTCTGCGTCACGTACATCAGGTTGAGGCGGCGGCCCGCGACCAGCGGCGGATCCATTGCGGAGAGCGACTCGGCCAGAATTCGGTTCAGCAGCGCGGTTTGAAACGCCGCGCGCCACGAATCTCCTGCCCTGGTTGCCGCGAGCACCATTTCGCCCACTCCGTCACCAGTCACCGCCGAGGTAAACACCATGGTGGCGAAGGCCAGGAAGGGAAACCGCGCCTGCGCGGCTCGGACAAAACCCGGGATCGTGCGCTCCTGCCTCGCTGCGGCATCCCACTTGTTGCACACGATGACCATCGCGCGATCGCTGCTGTCGACCAGGCGCGCCAGGCGCGCGTCCTGATCGGTGATGGCTTCGGTCGCATCAATCACCAGCAGGACCACGTCGGCGCGGCGAATGGTCTCGATGGCTCGCCCGACCGAGTGGCGTTCCAAGTCGCCCTCGACGCGAGTGGGCCGGCGAATACCCGCCGTATCAATCAACAGAACGTCGCGACCCTCCGCGGTAAGGCGCACATCGACCGGGTCGCGCGTGGTCCCGGGAGCGGAATCGACCAGGGCGCGCTCGAAACCGGAGAGCCGGTTGAGCAGGGACGATTTTCCGACGTTCGGGCGTCCGATCAGCGCCAGTTTCAAGTCGGGAAGTGACGCCGGTGCGGTGGCGGCGGTTGGGAGCCGCGTGACGATCTCGTCGAGGAGCGTCTCGATGCCCAATCCGTGCGTGGCGGAGACCGGGATGAGGGGTTGTGCGCCGGTTGCGTAAAATTCGCCGAGCCTGCTCTCCTGTCCGCTGGAATCGATCTTGTTGACGATGGTGACGAGCGGGCACCCGGTTTCGCGGACCAGGGTGAACGCTTCTTTGTCGGATTCACTAAGGCCCAAGCGGCCATCGAACACGAAGACCACGACATCGGCAGCGCCCACCGCGGCGAGCGCCTCGGCCACGACCCGCTCGGACATCGGCTGGTGTCCGCCGAGTTCGAGTCCCCCGCTATCGACCACGGCAAATTCGCGGCCGGCGTGAGAAGCACGAGCGAAATTGAGATCGCGGGTGGTGCCGGGAATCGGGCTGGTGATGGCCCGTGCGCCCCTGACCACGCGGTTGAAGATCGAGGACTTCCCGGCGTTCGCGCGGCCCACCATGACCACGGTTGGCAAACCGGCGGCGAACGCCCGTGCGGCGCCGTGTTCCCGGTCCGCGGACCTGGCGGCGCGGGGGCGGCTCATGTGCCGTACTCCGCGACTCGCCGCGGGTCACGAGTCCAGCCGGGTTCGACCTTGACTAGCATCGTGAGGAAAACCCGCGCCGCGAAGATATCCTCGAGCTCGAGTCGCGCCGCGGTTCCGATCTGTTTCAGCGTGCGACCGCGGGTGCCAATCAGCATGGCCTTGTGCGAATCGCGTTCGACAATGACCAGCACTGATATGCTCTTCAGCCCGCGCTCGGGCTGGTCGACGAATTTCTCCACCCGCACCGCCGTGGAAAATGGTATTTCCTGGCGCATCGCGAGGAAGATCTTTTCGCGCACCAACTCCTCCGCGATCATTCGTTCGGTCTGATCGGTATATTCGTCCTCCGGCATCAGGGCCGGACCGACCGGAAGCACGTGCTTGACAGTCGCGATCAGTTCCTCGACATTATCGCCGCGCAGCGCGCTCACCGGGACAATCTCCGCGTAGGGAAAATCACCATGCAGCTGTTCGATAAGCGGCAGCAAGTGGGGCCGGGCCACCAGATCGAGCTTGTTGATCACGATGATCAGCCGAGCTTTCAGCGTGGCCAGCTCCTGAAGCACCGCACGGTCCGCGGGATCGATCGATTCGCCTGCCGCGATGACGCCCAGCACCACCCGGCCTTCGGCCAGCGCGCGGCGGGCGACCTCGACCATCCTGCGGTTGAGTTCCTTCCTCGACTCGTGAATTCCCGGAGTGTCAACCAGCAACAGCTGCGCGTCAGGGTCGGTACGGATCCCGATAATGCGCCGGCGGGTGGTCTGCGGCCGCGGCGTGACGATCGCGACCTTCTGGCCGACCATGCGGTTCAGCAGCGTGGATTTGCCGACGTTGGAACGCCCGCCAAGGACCACAAATCCCGCGCGATGTTCAAGCGCGTCGGCCACGAATCTCCTGCGCTATCTGATCAAGCGCCTCGCGCGCGGCGGCCTGCTCGCTCTGCTTTTTGCTGCCCCCGGTGCCGTTGCCGAATTCGCGTCCGCCGATGCGGATGCGGGTGGTGAAGCGCTTGGCATGATCGGGGCCTTCGGCCGACACCAGCTCATAGATCGGTTGGGTTCGAAAACGGCGATACGCGAGTTCCTGGAGTTCGGTTTTGTAGTCGCGTTCCGCCGCGGGACCGCCGATGTCGCCGGTGAACAGAAACTCCACTACGCGTTGCGCCGGTCCGATTCCGCCGTCTGTATAGATCGCGCCGACGAGCGCCTCGAACGCCGCCGCGAGGATCGAAACCTTGTTGCGTCCCCCGCTCTTTTCCTCTCCCTTCCCGAGCTGCAGCATGGCTCCGATGTCCAGGGCTTGTGCTTTGAGAGCCAGGGTACGCGCATTGACTATGGAAGCGCGCAGCTTGGAGAGGGGACCTTCCTTGGCGGTCGGAAACTGGCGCATCAGCAGGTCGGCGATTGCGAGATCCAGGACCGCATCGCCGAGGAATTCCAGGCGCTCGTAGTGCGCATCGGAGCCGATGACCGCGCTCGGGTGCGTCAGCGCAATATCGAGCAATTCGGGCTGGGAAAACGAGTAGCCAATCGTGCGCTCAAGGCGCGAACGGGCACTTTCAGGCGGGGCCTTGAGCGTCAGCCCCGGGGTTCGCGCGTCGCTCCGCCCGAACAATCTGGCCAACCAAATGAGCGCCTTCGACAAGCGATGCTTGTACCTCGACTTCGTGATTTGTCAGGTCGTCGGGGCCCGTGGTCAAGACCCGCACGTAGTTGCGGCTGTAACCGGAGAGCATCCCGCGCCCGGTTCGTTCTTCAAGTAACACATTAAGTCTGGTTCCGCAAAAGCGCACGGCGAACTCGGCCCGCTTTGCCTCACCCAGCCGGCGCAGCACTTCGGCGCGGCGCTTTATCTCGGCGGGCGGGACGTGCCCGGCTAGCTTCGCCGCCGAGGTATTGGCGCGCACCGAGTACGGGAACACGTGCAGATAGGCGAACGGGAGCGATTCGATGAACTCGCAGCACTCCTCGAAGTGGCGCGCGGTCTCGCCCGGGAACCCGGCGATCAGGTCGGTGCCGATGGCCGCATCCGGCAGCGCAGCGAGCACCCGCTCCACCCGCTCGCGATAGTAGTTGCGATCGTAACGCCGGCGCATCGCGGTGAGAATCGCATCCGCACCGGATTGCAGCGGCAAGTGAAGATGCGGGCAGAATTTGTGATTGCGCGCGACGAGCTCGATAATTTCGTCACTCAGCTCTTCGGGATCGAGCGAGCTGATGCGAAGACGCTCGATGGGAGATCGCTCGGCCAGCATCTCGAGCAGTTCGGCGAGGCTGACCTGCGGCACAAGGTCCTTGCCATAGCCGCCGAGATGCACGCCCGAGAGGGTAACCTCTTTGAAGCCGCGCGCGGCGAGCTCGTCGATGGCGGCGACTATCCGGCGGGGTTCGACGCTGCGCGAGGTGCCGCGCGAAATCGGTACGATGCAGAAGCTGCAGAATTGATCACATCCTTCCTGCAGTTTCAGGAAGGCACGGGTCTGCCCGGAGAGCGCGACCGCGCCGAGTTCGATAGGAGCGCGCACCTTGCGCAAGTTGGTGACCATCACGCGCGCTGTGCTCTCGGAAACCACCGCGCGTTCGAGATCCTCCAGGCGCCCCAGACCGATGACCGCGTCGACTTCGCGCCGGCCGGCGAGCACGTGAGGATTTGCCTGCGCAAGGCATCCGGTCATCACTACTTTCGCGTTGGGGTTGCGCCGCTTGGCCCGCCGCGCCAGTTTGAGACATTCCGAGTCGGCGCGATCGGTCACGGTGCAGGTGTTGATGACGTAGACGTCGACCGCCTCGCCGAAATCGCGCCGTTCCAGTCCGTGCGCGGCCAGGCGCGACTCGATAATCGCGGAGTCGTAGTGATTAACCTTGCAGCCCAGCGTGGCGAGTGCGAAGCGCATGCCGTCACGCCTCCAGGGCCCGCTCGATGAATCCGCCACCCAGCACTTCCTCGCCGCGATAAAATACGCAGGCCTGCCCCGGGGTTACGGCGGAACCGCCCGCCAAAAACCGCACCTCCGCCCGACGCTCGGCGGCCAGCGCGAGCTCCGCGGGGACCGGATTCTGCCGGTAGCGAGTCTTCACCTCGACTTCAAGGCGGCGCGCGGTGCGGGAAGCATCGACCAGGCTTACATCTCGGGCC
>JBKPEA010000102.1:0-15362 GCA_046728175.1 Thermodesulfobacteriota bacterium
CGATAGTGGTTGAGATTCTGATAGTCGACGATGACCCAGATACTGGCGAGGCCATGTCCGAACTGCTTGCGCACCAGGGCTTTGAGGTCGCGGTTGCCACTGACGGCCAAATGGCTCTCGAAACGCTGCGCAGCGCCGACACCCTACCAGACATCATCTTGCTCGATTTGATGATGCCGGTGATGAACGGGTGGCAATTTCGTAGAGCCCAACTCGACGACCCTCAACTCGCGGCGGTGCCGGTTATCGTCCTGACAGCGAGTTGGACCTCGGACAGCCAGCTATCTCAACTGAAGGCGGCCGCACTTTTTCGCAAGCCGGTGAGTGCCGACACCCTGGTCAGAAAAATAAACAGCATCTGCCACTGAGACTTTCTGCAGGGAAAGACTCACGGAGCGCTCGCCGCTTTGCGACGGGTTTGATTCCAGCGTCCTCGAGACACTCGACGTTCATCTCGTGAGTGGAGCGATCGATGTCGTAAAAGAGCAGCAGCGCAATCGAAATCAGGCTGCAGGTGGCAATTACGGGCGCGTAAATCAGCGCGAAATTCCTCAGAATTGTCGGCGCCACGTGGCCCGGCACGGCGTGTTGCGGAAAGTGTACGACCGCAAGCAGCAAGCCCGACAAAAACACGCCGATGCCGTTGATGCATTTGTTCAGGAGGCCATTGGCTGCAAACAGCAACCCTTCCGAGCGCTAGCCGATTACCACCGCGACGTCCTCGACTACGTCGGCCATCATCGAGCTGATGATAATGAATCCGGTGAGTCCCAGGGCAACGGTCAGGAAATAGCTTGCCAGCAAAATTGTCAAAAGCGTCGAAGTTTGGTTGGCCGGCATCACTCCGAGGAGGCGTAGCGCGATTGGTCCGCTCGCGGTGAAGGTTGAAAAGACGAACAGGCCGATCATCGAATGCTGTTTGCCGAAGCGTTTCGAGATGCCCGGAGCCAGGACTACCCCAAACGAACGCGGAAAGTGTGGAGATCATCGGGAAGTACGACATCTGGGCAGGACTCAGTTCCCAATAGTAGTTGTCCACGTAGAGTTCCAGCGTGGTGCTCAGACCGAGCGAAAGCGCGCCAAATACTCCGGACGCGATCAGGGCGAGAAACGATCGATTGGTTAGGGTACCGCTTAGCTCGCGCCACCGATCGGACCAGCTCTGCGCGCGTTTTGGCTCATGAACGAGGTTTGCGATGAACTTATGAGTGCCAAGGGACGAAATCATGATTGAAGCGAACATCACCAGGCCGCCGACCAGGGCATATTGGCCATAGCCGGCGCGATTCATCAGCACCAGCGGATGGGTCGCGTCCTTGCGCAGAAATACCTGCAGGGCGAGCACCCCATGCCCGCTCCACCCAGCGTTCCAAAAAAGAACCGCGAGCTCATCAACCCGGTACGCTGGTCATAGTCGAGGGTCAGCTCGGGGGCGAGGGCGATGCTCGGAATTTCGTAGAGACTCAACAGCAGTGGAACCGCGACCAGCAGCGCGACTAGATACTAGATAAATGAACAGGCTTTGATTCGACCATCCGTGGGGCGGGTTCCACAGAAAGTAAAACGCAAACGCTATGGGAACCGCAGAGGCATGCATGAAGGGATGGCGTCGGCCCCACCGTGACCGCAAGTGATCTGACCATTCGCCGATGAGCGGATCGCAGATCGCGTCGAACATCAGCGTGACCATCATCGCTCTCCTACGCGGGCCGCCGGCAGGCCCACCACCTGGTTGAAGAACAGCATCAGTAGGGAACTCAGCGCGGCGACGTGGACACCGAAGGCCACCGAACCGACCCCGTAGAGAATGTTGGTGCCCAGGGTAAGAGCGGGGCGGGGCGGTGATAGCTGGTTCATCCTCTGGATCTAGCCGTCAGTTCACGAGTTGCTGCTCGAATAACGCGCTCGGCTCCAAGCCGTAGGCGGCAAGATCCACCTCGGGTTCGGCAGCGATTTGCAGGATGATCATTGCGCTTGCGGCACGAATACCTACCGCGCCGGGAATGAGCAGCGCAAATTCTTAAATTTCTCGGGTCCTGACGCGGGTTCGCCCATATCGTGGAGCAGGGCAGGATGCGTTACTTCGACCCGTTGGGGTGCCCTCGCTGGGGCGGCGTTCCTTGCGGGGGACTTTCGTGTTAATCGGACTGCCATGATTCGCGCGGTCCTGCTCGCGATCGGCAAGGAATTCCGCCTGCTTAGGCGCGATCCGGTAGGGCTGTTCATGCTAGTCGTCGCGCCTATCGCGGTAATCGCTGCGGCCGGCTTCTCACTGTCCAGGGTCTACGGAGGCGGCTCCTCATCGTACGCGGTCGCGGTGGTCAACGAGGATGAGGGCGAAATTTCGCGTGCCATCGTCGATGCGTTGCGCAGCAAACGATCCCTCGTGGTCCTCCACGTGGACAATCGCGACCTGGCCAGGGCGATAGTCCGCGAACATAAACAGGCAATCGTTGCGATCATAATCCCGGCGGGCACCACCGCCGCATTTGAACGGGGCGCCTCTGTGCGGCTCATCGTGTACGCCGATCCCGTCCGCTACCTCGAGACGGTCAATGTCGAACTTGAGCTGGCGCAGTTGGGCCGGCGCATCAATCAGACGGCCAACGACCGGGCGCGCCAGGCACTGGCTGAGGCGAAAGACCGTCTGGAGCAGGAAATCGCGGATGCCAATCATGGTGCCGACCAGGCGCGCGCGGCCATCGCGCAATTCGCCCGAACCGCTCAGCATACTCGCGCAGAACTCGACGCGCAGGTACGCCAGCAGCTGGAGACGGCGGTGGCCAGCGCCCGCGCCCAGACCGAGGAGGCGTTGAACAGCGCGATCGCCGAACTCTCCGCGCAGGCCCATTCGCAGGTCGCGTCGCAGCGCGCGTTGCTCGGCCAGACCCGTGACTATCTGGAGCGTCTCAAGACGACGCGGGTCGCATTTGAAAGATGGTTGGCGGACCTCCGGCAACTGGCGGGCTCGCGCGCGTCGAGCATTCCCGCGCCGCCCGCGTTTCCGGAGCCCCCGCCCGATCTGCTGACAATCGGCGACACCGAACCCACCGTTCCCAATTTCGACGCGCTTCGCGCCCGCTTGGAGAAGTCCATCGCAACGCCGGACTTGAAGGTTCACCTCCCCGGGATGGCGTTTCCGCCGTTGCCTGCCATTCCCGCGGTTCCGACGCAGGCGACTAAGGTTTCCGCGACCGTTCCCGGCACGATTGGTTTCGCGGAGGAGGACTCCAGCGGGGTAGAGGTCAGCCCCTTGAGTGGGTTCAATGCATTCGACCTGCAGGTGCCGGGGTTTGCGGTAACTTTCTTGCTGATCGGCATGCTGATGGGCGTATCGCTGGCACTGATCGACGAGCGCGATTGGGGAACACTCGACCGTCTGCGTGCCGCCGCCGCTCCGCTGGGAGCTACCTTTGCCGGCAAGTTGCTCGCCCGGTTCATGATCGGATTTGTGCAGATGGCGGTGTTGTTTGCCGCCGGGTGGGTTCTTTTTGGAATCTCGCTGGGACGCGCCCCCCTGGCCCTGGTGGTTCCTTCTGCCGCGATCGCGTTTGCCGGCGCGGCCTTCGGCCTGGTGGTTGCCGGGGTCGGACGGACACGCGATGCGGTTCTTCCGGTCGGCGCGATCGTGATCATGACGATGGCCGCAGTCGGAGGCTGCTGGTGGCCGATGGATTTCGAACCGCAGTGGATGCAGAGGGCGGCGCTGGTGGTACCAACCACCTGGGCGATGCGCGCATTCAACGATCTGATGATTCGAGGTCTTTCGGCATCGAGCGCTTTGGTCCCGAGCGCCGTCAATCTGGGGTTCGGGTTCCTTTATATGATTGTGGGAATCGCGATCAGCCGTCGACGGTTCGCGCCGTGAGCCGCCGGCGGACCGGCGCAACCACGCCTCCGGCCGAGCCTCGAGCAGCAACAATGGTGCTTGCCCTCGCGGCGGTCGTGATTCTGTCTCCTGTGGGCGCGCGCGGAGAGTTGCTGCACTTCACCGTCGATCCAGCATCGAGTGATATTTCTGCGACGGTCCTTGAGCCGATGTCTTCGCTCCGCGGAAATGTCACCGGCAAATTTCGGGTGATTTCCGGAGAGGTCTCAAGCGACGCGGCAAGCCCGGCGCGGACCACGAGCGTAAAGCTCGTGATCGACGCGGCAAGCTATTCGAGCGGATGGTCGATGCGCGACCGTTCAGTGACCGGGTCCATCCTGCAGACTGAGACCTACCCCCAAATCGTGTTCACTGGCGGCGACGTCGACAACATCGTGCACAGTGGCGACACGAGCGGAACAGCGACTATTCGCGGCACTCTAACTCTTCATGGCGTCTCGCGCGCGATCATTATTCCAGTGGCGGTCGAGTTGACCACCGGCTCTAGAGTTGAGGCGTTTGGCGAGGTCAGCCTGAGTTATCCCGACTGGGGTATCGAGGTGCCGACCACGCTGTTCGGATTGATGCGCGCAAGCGACCAGGCGACCATCCGCTTCCACATCGTCGCGATCAGCGGGTCTTCTAGCACAGTGGGGAACCTATTTTCCGGTGATTTGAAGATCGTCGAAATCCGCTACGGTTGCGGAGTGAGTCTCCTCGCTGTTGCTGGCAAACGCGATGGTCTTCACCCGCCCTGGCTTGGTGCCGAAGGCGCGCTGGTAGTCGGACACCAGGTTCACTTTTTCAGGGACCCACTGGCCGAGCTTTGCTGATCCGCTCTCCAGCACCACCGCTTTCGTCGTATCTGGCGAATAAGGGTCCGGGATGATGGTTCCGACTACGTGGACGGTGTCCCATACATACTCTAGCTTGCGCTTGATCGAGGGATCGGCAGCATCACGAAACACGACGAACAACCGCGCTGCAGCATCGTCGCCATTGGCCGTGGAAATATCGGCACGTTGTGGGATTCGGTCCACGCGCCAACGCCAGCTCAGAACCGGATACTGCTCGGGGTCGAATGGGGTGTCGATTCCAAAAGAGTAAAAGGAACCGTCGGTCGAGATTCTCAGGAAGTGATTACCGCCGTTTTCCTGAGCGTCTTCAACTCTTCCTTTATCCGGCTGGGGACCAAGCCCTTCGGTGGCCCATCCCCGCGGGACTCCATGTTCGAAGTCCTCGCCCACTGGGGATTGGGCGGGGCTGGCCGCGGGTGCGGCGGTCAGCGCAATGGCCAAGATGGCGACAACGCAGTATTTCATTTGAGGTCGGCCCTTGGTCGCACGGTAACCACCGGAGGCGAGTGCAACTCCTCCATGAGAACGTCGGGACTATAGTCCGCCCGGGTCGTGATCAGAAGGGAATCGAAAGTATGGACCCCACTTTCCAGTTTCTCCCACCCGGTGATCACGTATCCGATTCCGGGATGTTCTCCGGGGCTGTGTTCCGGGGGATCCGGCCGGTTGGGGGCGTCGTTGAAATAGAGCCGGCGGTTGAGCATCGGCAGATCAGGCGTGGGTGCGAGGGTCTGGACCGTGGTACGGCTTGCGCCACGAATTGCGATCCACGAGATCGGAACGGAACCCAGCGCCGCGAGCCGTTGCTCCATCTCCTGGTTGCCAACTTTTAGCGGCGGCATCGCCATCTGCGACCACAAGAGCTCATAGTCGCTCAAATCATTGAAATCGAGGTCGATGCGGACGCGGATATCGCGGAAAAAAATCCGTGGCGCCCATGAGAAATGCATTTTGAACGGGTTTTCAAGATGATCGCGATAGAAAAAATCATTCCGCTCGAAAACCGGCGAATGCAGCCCCAGCAGCAAATTTACCGAGTGGCTGAGCCTGCGGACCACCCGGATCGGACCCACCTTCCAGGCCAGCAGTTCACTGTGGATGTCGTCTTCCGAAAACGAAAAACGGATCAAACCGATAACCAGCGTGGTCAGCCGTATTTTCATGCGATCGATCAGGTTCGGCCGATGCTCACCGATCCAGTTCTGCGTCGTGAAGTCCGTCGGAAGTCCATTGGTCAAACCCACGCGATAGTGCTCGGTCTCGATGGTGTCGGTGCGGGGATCGAAGGCGACGTAACGCCGATCGCTCAGGCGAGGAGCGCCGGCGACGCCAACATACCCGTAGCGGAGCGAGCCACCCAGGGGGTCAGCGACCTCGATTTCGAGAGCCTGCGACGGCAGCTGGGCGGTCGCGGTGCCCCTTTCACCAAGATCTGACAACATCAGTGCGATCTCGTCGTCGGGCGAGAACGTCGGCCGAGGGTTGCGGGGCGTTCCAGCCGGTCCCTCGGGAAGCGCGTAGCTGCCGTCATGAGAGACTTCGTCCACCTGGAACGGAATCGGTTCGGCCTTGCCTCCATGAATGGTGAGAACCTCGAGATGCCCGATGTCGACACCCGACAGCGACGGCAATTGGCTGCCCTTAAGACTCAGGGGCTGCCATTCCCGCGGACTCGCCCAAACCCGGGACGCCCACAAAACCGCAACGAGCCAGACCGCGACGATGTCTGCCAGGTGGCGCGAGTGGGGCGAGCGGCGATAATACATTACAGGGGTCCAGCATGGTGGATTTTGCGGTTTCTCCAAAATCAGACAAGCCTCCCAGAGCGGTCGAGGATCTGGCGGCGGCCATACGGGCCGACGGTGGCGAGGCACTGGCGGCATTTGAAGAGCCGATCGGCGGGCACTGGCACATCTTCGCGTTGCTGCCGCTCAACCTGGTCGAGGGGACACCCTACCAGCGCGATCTCTCACCGGCGCACCTGAAGCGGTTGGTCGAAGTGATGAAGAAGCTCGACCGATATACCGAGCCGATCCTGGCGGTGCGATTGGATGGCCGCTACTGGACGCCCAACGGCAACCATCGCCGCGCCGCCGCCGTCAAGGTTGGCGCAAAAAGCATCCCCGCGATCGTGGTTCCGGAGTCGGAGGTGGCATTCCAGATCCTCGCCCTCAATACCGAGAAAGCGCACAACCTCCGCGACAAGGCGCTGGAGGTGATCAGGATGTATCGGGCGCGGCTCGAGGAGCACCCGCGGCGCGCGGAAAAGGATTTTGCGTTCGAATTCGAGCGCGCGCATTTCATCACGCTGGGACTGCTCTACGAGAAGAAGCCGAAATTTTCGGGTGGCGCTTACGCACCCATTCTAAGCCGGGTCGATAATTTCCTGGCGCGGCCGCTGAAGGAAGCGGTTGGAGAACGGGAAGAACGCGCGGAACAGGTAGAGCGCGCCGATGAGCTGGTGACCGATCTGGTTGCGCAGGGCAAGAAGCGCGGACTGGTGCATCCATATCTCAAGAACTTTATCATCGCCCGGTCGAATCCGCTGACCCGGGCACGCAAGACCATCCCCACTTGCAACGCGGCGCTGAACAGTCTGATCAAAGCGCTGTCAGAATTCGACCTCGACAAGATTCACTTCGGTCAAATCCGCGCAGCCGCGCAAATCGCGGCGGCCACCGCGACGGAATAAGAAATCGGCGGTTTTCCGAGCCTCACCCGGATGAGGGAAACCGATCTGTAAATCTTGGCGCGGTCCGGAATTTTCTATGCCGCTGCCGGCGCCTGACTTAGTTCAAACGCGCCGGGTTCGAGGCCTTCCTTGGAGCGCAGCACTATTTTGGCACCCAGCTTCTCTTCCAGCGCCTCGAGATCTTTGGCGCCATTGTCATAGAGATAGCGCGCCACCTCAGAGCTAAGCCTCACGATCACCATGTCGCCGAGCGTACGCCGCGCTGCCTCACGCCGGACCCCGCGGATTACTTCGGCGGCAACCGTGGCGATGGATTTGACAACCCGGCGGCCCTGGCATCGCGGGCATGGGTCGGTGAGTGATGCTTCCAGACTCTCTCGGGTCCGCTTGCGCGTCATCTGCACCAGCCCGAGTTCGGAAATCTTGAGCGCCGAAGTTCGTGCCTTGTCGCGCTTCAGCGCGAGTCCGAGCGCCTCGCTGACCTTCCTGCGGTCCGTTTCGCGCGACATGTCGATGAAATCGACAATGATGATGCCCCCGATGTTGCGCAGACGCAGCTGCTTGACGACTTCCTCGACGGCTTCCAGGTTGGTTTTCAAAACCGTCTCGTCCTGGTTGCGTTTGCCGACGAAGCGACCGGTGTTGACGTCGATGGCGGTAAGCGCTTCGGCCTGATCGAACACCAGGTAGCCACCCGACTTAAGCCACACCTTGCGATCGAGCGCCCGCTCGATTTGGGGCTCGATGTTGAAGCGGTCGAAAATCGGTTCGTGGCCCTGGTGCAGCATCGCCCGCGTGCGCAACCGCGGCATGTAAGTCTGGATGAATTGAACTATGCGGCTGTAGGTATTTGGATCGTCGCACCACAGGCGGTCGACCTCGCTGGAAAACAGGTCGCGCACCGTGCGCAAGGCCACATCGAGATCACTGTAGAGCATCGATGCGGGCGGGCCCTTCTCGCTTTTTTTCAGGATCGAACCCCAGGTCTTGGTGAGGAATGCGACGTCGCGCTGGATATCGCGGCGTGACAGCCCTTCGCATGCGGTACGCACGATGAAGCCACCCTGCGGTGGTCGCGCTTCGTTCACCGCCGCGCGCAGGCGCGCACGTTCTTCCGCGCTGGCAATGCGCCGCGAGATTCCCAGATGATTGCTGCTTGGAGTGTAGACGAGGTAGCGGCCGGGCAACGAGATGGAGGAAGTCAGCCGGGCGCCTTTGGTCCCCATCGGTTCTTTTGCGATCTGAACAATTATTTCCTGTCCACGGCGAAGCTGCTGCTCGATAGGCAGGCGCGCGCGGTGCGGTCGGCGTGACGGTTTGCGCCGCGGCGTCGGGTGGTCGACCGGTGCCGCGTCGTCGCTCTCGCCGGCATCGGGGTGCGCGGAATTGTCGATGGCTTCGACGATCGGCGGCTCGTCGGTCTCGACATCTTCCTCGCCTAATACTTCGGCGATCGAGCTGAGTCCGTCGGTTTCACCCTGGAAGTCAGAGACGTGGAGAAAGCCGGCCTTTTCAAGCCCGATGTCGACGAACGCGGCCTGCATTCCGGGCAGCACTCGCGTCACTTTGCCCTTGTAGATGTTGCCCACTAATCCGCGATGGGCATCGCGCTCGAGGTAAAACTCGGCCAGAGAGTTATCCTCGAGTAGAGCCACCCGCACTTCCAGTGCGGATGCGTTGATTACGATTTCACGTTTCACTTGGAAATTGTTGTACGCCCCTTGGTGGCGCGGTTTCAAACACGCGCGCGGTCGGTGAGGATTTTCGCGGAATTTCGGTGCTGGAATGGACTATCCCAACTGGACATCCGCCCATCAGCCACCACCACGACGAACCATCCGAAATCATACGGAGGGGTTCGCACGCTTGCAAGGCGAGCTCAAAAAGCCTTGAATTCACAGGCCTTTCATAGCGTTGAGCCTTGACATGCTGTTCGCGGGCGGTTACGAAACTTCTAATGTCTTCGGCGGCCGTAGCCATCGCGGCGCCAATGCCGGGCGCCTCGATTCTCAACACCAAGGTCCTGGTTCTTAACCGGTCGTACCTGCCAGTTCACGTCACCTCAGTAAAACGGGCTTTTGCCTTGCTCTATCAGGGCGTCGCGCGAGCGGTCGACGAGCAATACCGGACCTTCGATTTTGACTCGTGGCGCGATCTGGCGGTTGAGGTACATCACGAGCGGGTGGGCACCGTCAGCGGGTTCATTCGGGTGCCGCGGGTCTTGCTGCTGACGGCATACGAGCGCATTCCCAAGCGGCACGTACGGTTCTCGCGCTTCAACATCTTCGCGCGCGACAACAATACCTGTCAGTACTGCGGCCGCAGATTGCCACGCACCGAACTGAACCTCGACCACGTTATTCCCCGCTCGCGTGGCGGGACGTCGACGTGGGAGAACATCGTTTGCTCATGTCACCACTGCAACCGCAGGAAGGGTGGGCAAACGCCAGAGGAAGCGTCGATGGCGCTCATCCGCAGGCCGCGTCGGCCCGAGTGGACTCCTTTCAGTGCCGAAATGTTCTCGCTTAGGCGGTATCGCGAGTGGATGCCATTTGTCTCCCAGGTCGATAGCGCCTACTGGAACACTGAACTGATTCAAGACTAAGCTCATCTTATCAAGAAATATTAAGGCTAAAGGTCAATCTAGGCTCGCCCGGCGGGACTTGTCCGGGAGGTCAAGACATCGTGCGCTCTGCTGGGTTGTCGATTTGCCCCATAACTTAGGCAGGTATCTTGATCGGCCTTATAATGTCATGGGATAAGGTGTTTGTGGTGGTGCGGTGGAGGCGATGGACGCATGCGCTTAAAAAGCCTTGAATTGGTAGGCTTCAAGTCTTTTTTCGAACCCACGACGATCGGCTTCGCATCCGGGGTCACGGCAGTTGTCGGGCCCAACGGATGCGGCAAATCAAACGTCGTTGACGCCATACGCTGGATACTCGGGGAACAGGCGCCGACCCGCTTGCGGGGCAAAACGACGGAAGATCTGGTTTATGCCGGCAATGATCAGAATCCCGCAGCGGGAATGGCTGAGGTTTCGCTGGTCCTGGACGCCGAAGATGGTGGCCTGCTCCCCGAGCCGTATTCGGCGCTGAGTGAAGTCGCGGTGACCCGCCGCGTGTATCGTTCGGGAGATTCCGAATATCTCATCAACAAAATTCCTTGCCGGCTGAAGGACATCACGGAGTTCTTCATGGCCGCGCAGATTCACAGCCGCGGCTACTCCCTGATCGAACAGGGGAAGATCGAGGAGATTATCCAGGCCAAGCCACAGGAGCTGCGCTCGATGATCGAGGAGGCGGCCGGGCTCTCCCTGTTCAAAGGCCGTCGGGAAATTTCCGAGCGTAAACTCGAACGGGTCAAGGAAAACCTGTCGCGCGTCAACGACGTGCTCAGCGAGATCGAACGCCAACTCAGCTACGCGCGCCGCCAGGCGAAGAAGGCGGAGCAATACAAGATCATTCGCGCCGAGTTGTCCGAATTGGAGAAACTGACCGCGGCGCGCCGCCTGCTTGCGGAGCGCGACACGCTCGGCACGGAAACGGTGCGCGCTGAAGAGTTGGCCGCCTCGATCGAGAATTCGCGGCAGGTTGTCTCCGACGCGCAGAGGCTCGTTGAATCCGCGTCGACCGATGCCCAATCCCTGCGCGGCGAGTTGGCAGCCGCCGAGCGCGAGCTTGAGAACCTGGTCGCGGGTGCGGGGCAGCGCGAGCGCACGCGCGGGTTTCTCACCCGCAAGCTGCACGACCTGAGCGAATCGGAACCAGCGATTATCGCCAGGCTTGAAGAGCTCGAAAGCCGGGCCACCCTAGCCCGCGCGGCGCGGGCAGAGGCGGGTGCGCGACATGCGCGGGCGACCGCGACCGAAGAATCGGGCCACGAAGCGGCCCTGGCCGATCTGACCGAGCAGCTGCGCGTCGCCGAAAAAGATCTCAAGGAAACCGACGCAAGGGCCGAGAACCTCAAGGATGATCTGGCGGACGTCGTACGCGAAGCGGCGGTCGTCCGCGGCCGCCTCGGCGACCTGGCGGGAGAACGCGCGGAGCTCGAAGAGAAGCTTGCGGCCTTCAATACCGGTAACGGCGGTGCCCTCAAGCTACACGTACTTACCTCCAACGCGCATGCTCTGCTCAGCGCCGCCGAGCAGCGGTTGGAACGCTGCCATGGTGAGCTTTCCGCCCTGGAAGCCAGCGAGCGCCGAGATGCCGAGGGCGAGATCGAAGCGCGCGCGGCTCTCGAGCATCTCGCCCAGCGGGTTGCATCGCTGCGCTCGCCAGTCGCTGCGCGGAACGAAACCCTGTCCGCCGAGCGCACCTCCGAGAAGAGTCAACGCCTGACCGCGGTTCTCGAATCAATGAATGGCGACGGCCCCACGACGCCGCCCGCATGGCTGCACGAAGTCCTTAGGGCGCCCGCGGAGCTGGCGCCGGCCCTCCACGCGGTACTGGGCGGAGAATTGGAATCCGTGGTGGTTGATTCGCCGGCATTTGCGCTGCGCGCGATCGAAATTCTGAAACGCGATCAGGGTGGGCGACTCAGCTTTGTGCCGGAGCCCGACGTGACCACGACGCCTCATCCCGCGATCGAGGCGCCCGGCGTGTCCGGCCGCCTGCTGGATATGATCAGCGTCGAGCCCAGGTTCCGCGGCGTTGCCGAGGCGATCCTCGGGCACGTGCTGGTGGCTGAAGATCTTAACTCCGCGATGGCAGCTTCGAACCTGAACGGCCGCGGAACCCTGTTCGTGACGCGTGAAGGCGACCTGCTCAATCCCGGCAGGATGATCGCAGGCGGCAGCCTGACTCAGCATGCGGCGGCTCATAGTGCGGATGCGACGGCACGCGAGAGCGCGAGTCGCGAGCTTGTGCTGGCCGAAGACGAACATCGGGCTGCTGCCGAGCGCTTGGCCAAGTGTCAATCAGCCCGAGAAGCAGCCGCTAACGCCCTGACTGCAGCGCGCGCCCGGGTAAGTGAATGCGAACGCGAGGTGGCCCAGCGTCGCGGAGCGGTTGCGCAGGCCGATCAGGAGTCAGCTTTGGCGGAGGCGGAGGCGGCGAACGCGCGACGCAGGCTCGCTGAAATAGTTGAGGGTGTTACCGGAGGGAACGCGCGTCTGGGCGAGCTTGCGACCACCGAGCAGGACGCGCGCGCCCGGCTCGGCGTCATACGCGATGAGCTGGCTGCGTCCCGCGCGAGGGCCGAGCGATTGATGACGGCGGTGGCCGAGGCCGCCGCGCGCGTGGACGCACGCAAGTCGGAACTTGCCGCGCTGGAACGTGACCTGCGCCACGCGGTCGAGACTGTGACCCAGCTTGATGCGCAAATCGGGCAGCATACCGAGAATCTGGAACGTTCGCGGGCGGAGCGAGTGGACTTCGAGCGCGAACTGAACACACTTGCGGAACAGCACGAGGCGGCGCGCATTCGCGAAACGGAACTGACCGCGAGCGTAGAACGGCTGCGGATGGAATGCTCCGAATGCGAGTCGAACCTGGAGACCAAACGAGAGCACCTCAAGACCGCCCGCGAGGAGCTGCAGAGGCTGGAGGCCGAAGCACGCGGATGCGAGCTCGCGCGCGAGCGGGCCCGAACCCTAAGCGAAGAACTCGCGCGCAGCTTCCGCGAAAAGTTCGAGGCTGACTTCGACTCGGTTGCGGCTGAGATCATTCCCGCGCTCGAAGGGAGGGACCCGGTTCAGGACGATGCGCGTCTGCTGGAACTGCGCGCCAGGGCGGAACGAATCGGTGAAGTGAACCTTGCCGCGGACGGCGAGGTGAAAGAGCTGGAGGAACGCGCCGCGCTGCTGAGTAAGGAGCGCGCGGACCTGGACGCCGCGGTGCAGGATCTGACCAGGACGATTAGCCATCTGAACCGCGAGGCGCGCAAACGCTTCGCCGAAACCTTCCAGGGCGCGGCGAAGAACTTTGAAGAACTGTTTCCCAAGCTGATGCGCGGCGGTAAGGGGCGCCTGGAGCTGAGTGAAGCGACCGATGTGCTCGACGCAGGCGTGAACATCATGGTGCAGCCCGTGGGCAAGAAGGTGAAGGAAATCGGTCTGCTATCGGGTGGCGAGAAAGCGCTCTCCGCGATGGCGTTGGTATTCTCGCTGTTCCTTCTGAACCCGAGTCCGTTCTGCGTAATGGACGAAGTTGATGCGCCGCTGGACGAATTCAGCCTCGCGCGCTTCACCGATCTGCTAGGCGAGCTGAAGGACCGCTCCCAGTTCATCGTAATTACTCATAACCAGCGCACCATGCAGCGGGCCGACCAGATTCATGGCGTTACCATGGACCGCCCCGGTATTTCCAAAGTCATCTCGCTGAGGATTCCCGAAGCGGCGTAGTTGACCTACTCATCCGGCACGCAAACCCCATCGCGCGCGGCGGTGCGTTTGAGAAGGGCTTCGCGGCACCCGGACAAACCTCATGAGTCGAACCTGGGTCTTGGCTGGACCCGCCAATAGTCCGGGATCCTGGCCTCCAACCCGTGGAGCTGATTGCAGCTGTGCAGATGCGCGGGCCGCCTGGAGTGCACGCCCGTATACGCAACGCTAAAAGTATCCCTCCGCGCGCAAGCGCTCCATGATGCCGCCGGATCTAACGATCGCTTGCAGGAACTCGGGCATTTTAGTTCCGACGCGCCGCTCATTGCGCGTGAGGTTCTCGACGAGGCCGGTTGCTATCTTCAGGCGTAGCACGTCGCCTTCGGCGACCAGGTCCCGGATGCCGGCACACTCCATCGCGGGAGCGCGTAGTTGACGCTGTTACCGTAGAAGAGTCCGTTGAGGGTCTCGGCAACGACGGCGGCGATTCCAAGCCGCTTCAAAAGCAGCGAAGCCGGACGACTCGACCCGGTTCCGAAATTGCGCCCACCCACCAGAACGTCCCCCGCCCGCACTTCATCAACCCATTCCGGTCGATAGGTAGCGAACACATGGCGTACCTGCTCCTCCAGCGACTTGCCATACACCGTCTGTGGCATCATCAGGTCGGTGTTAAGGTTGTCTTCGCCAAAGAGCCATACCCGACCCTTAATTAGCAGCGGATCGCTCATAGGTTATCCTCGAAATAGGTGGTGGGATCGCAGATTCGCCCCGCGATCGCCGATGCGGCGACGGTCGCCGACGACGCCATGTAGATTTGGGCAGAAGGACTTCCCATCCTCCCTTTGAAATTGCGCGTGCTCGATGTGATGCAAACTTCCCCGGGTCCCACGATGCCCATGTGTCCGCCGTAGCAGGCACCGCAGGTTGAATTGGTTACCACGGCACCGGCCTCGAGGAGCGTCTCGACGTATCCGCGGTGGACCGCTTCCTTGAGGACTCGCTGTGATGCAGAGGTGACGATGAAGCGCACGCCGGGCGCGACTTTTCTGCCGCGTACCACCTGCCCCGCGATCCGAAAATCTTCCAGCTTGCCGTTGGCACACGAGCCAACGAAGGCCTGGTTTATGGGAACATCCTCGGCCAACTCGGCAACCGGCAGCGTATTGTGAGGAATGAAGTCGGGCCGCGCGACATATGGCCTGAGCGCCGAGAGATCGATGTCGTAGGAGGCGGAGTAGGTTGCGTCCAGGTCGCGCTCAATTGCTTCGAAGGTTTCACCGGTCACGGAACGCAGATGCTCAATAACTCTTTGGTCGGCAGGGAAAGTCGCGAAGTCGGCGCTGAGCTCCGCGCCCATGGTCGCCAGCGTCGCGCGATCATCGAGCGTCAGTTCCGCGACGCCGGGTCCGCCGAATTCGATATTGTGGCCCTCGACACTCCCGGCAACGGCGGCGAGTTAAAGGAAGACATCTTTGCCGAATACATTGATGGTATGGACCGCTCCCCGCTTGGATAACGGCCTCGATGGGCCACGATGGTACGTTCGACCATCACCAACCAAAGCGAGGAGGGTCCGCGATGAAGATTACGACAGTGGGAATCGATCTCGCAAAAGACATCTTC
>JBKPEA010000103.1:0-21228 GCA_046728175.1 Thermodesulfobacteriota bacterium
AAGTCGTGCAGCACAAGCAACGCATCCAGAAGGTGCTGGAGGACGCCAATGTGAAGTTGGCTTCGGTAGTGTCGGACGTGTTTGGCGAGAGTGGGCGGCGGATGCTCCAGGCGCTCATCGCCGGGCAAACCGATGCCCGCAAGTTGGCGGCTTTGGGCAGCGAACGACTGTCCGCTTCGCACGAAACCCTGGCCCAGGCACTGCACGGAAAGGTTACCGCCCATCATCGGTTCTTGCTCAAGCAGCACCTGCAGATGATCGAGCAGCTGGAGCAAACCGTCCGCGAGTTCGAGGCGCAGATCGAGGCTGCGCTGGAACCCTTTCGCGCCGCGGTCGAACGCCTGATAACCATCACGGGCGTCAGCGCGACGGCCGCGTCCGTGATCATCGCGGAGATCGGGGTCGACATGAGCCGCTTTGCGACCGTCGGACACTTGCGCTCGTGGGCCGGGCTCTGCCCGCAACTCAACGAGAGTGCCGGCAAGGTCAGGTCGCGCCGGCTACGCTATGGGGCTCCGTGGCTCAAAACCGTGCTGGTGCAGTGCGCCTGGGCGGCTGCGCGCAGCAAGCACAACTATCTGCACGCCCAGTTCCTACGGCTGCGAGCGCGCCGCGGTCCTAAAAAGGCCATCGTGGCTGTCGCTGCCTCTCTCCTTACTGCCGCTTACTATGTGTTGCGCGATCAGGTGCCGTATCGCGATCTCGGACCGCTCTATTTTGCTCAACTCGACCAGGATCGAACCGCCCAACGCCTCGCACGCCGAATCAAAGAGCTCGGTTATGAAGTCGAGATTCGAAAAGCAGCCTAGTGCT
The DNA here is from genome assembly GCA_046728175.1 of Thermodesulfobacteriota bacterium. Classification (GTDB taxonomy): domain Bacteria; phylum Desulfobacterota; class Binatia; order Binatales; family Binataceae; genus JAFAHS01. The sequence continues at coordinate 814 of JBKPEA010000103.1, forward strand.
CCGACCCACGCCTAGGGATCACGAGGTGACTTGCAGAGGGTCGATGTATCTGATCAAACAGAAGACGTGGAGCGGAGGAAGCGGAGGCAAGGGCAGTTTCCAGGATTGCGGCTGACAGCGGCGGAGCGCCAAACGCTGCGCGCAGCGCGCGGCGGCGGGCGGCGGTTAAGTGAACGGCGCTGGCGGCGAATACGGATTCTGGAGCTATTGGACCGGGGGTGGAAGCTGAGCCAGACCGCAACCGCGGTCGGCACCTATCCGCGCGAGGTGCGCCGGGTCGGCTGGCGGTATCTGGAGTTGGGGTTGGACGCGGCGCTGAGCGATGACCCGCGACCCAAGCCACCCAAGCTTTTGGATGCCACCCAGCAGGCTGCGATCGTGGCGATGGTGTGTGGCCCGCCGCCACCCGGCCACGCGCGCTGGACCGTGGTGCTGACGGCCCAAGAAGCGCAGCAGCGCGGGGTGGTCCGCAAGGTGGGGCGGGAGACCATCCGCCGTCTGTTTGTAAGCCACGCCCTGAAGCCGTGGCGGGAAAAAAATGTGGTGCGTGCCGCAGCTCGACCAGGAGTACCCGCAGCGGATGGAAGCGGTGCTGGAAGTGCTGAACCGACCGTTGGATAAACATGCACCGGTGGTGGCACTGGACGAGCGGCCAGTGCAGTTGGTGGGTTCGCTGCGGCCGGGTACTGCGATGGCGCCCGGCCAACCCGCGCGCCGCGACTACGAGTACGCGCGCTGCGGCACAGCCAATGTGTTCTGCGTGGTCGAGCCCAAGACCGGTCGCCATCAGACCCACGCCACGGCCAACCGTACCGCGGCTAAATTTGCGGGAGCGCTCCAACGGATCGCGCGGAGGTACCCGGCCGCGAACACCATTCATCTGGTGCTGGATAATCTCAACACGCATCGGGAAACATCCCTTACCGCCACCTTCGGTGCTGAACATGGGCACCAGCTATGGGAGCGATTCACGGTGCACTACACCCCCAAGCACGGTAGTTGGCTTAATCCGGCCGAGCTGGAAGCCAGCCTTTGGTCGCGGCAGTGCCTGGGGCGGCAGGGGTTGCGTCGCTTACTGAGCTGCGCGAGCGCACCCGTGCCTGGAATCGGTGGGCCAATCGCACCAAACTTAAAATCGACTGGCGCTTCTCCACCGCTGACGCTCGTCGCGTATTCCACTACCAACGAATCGCTACCCATGAGTCGAAGCACTAGTCAAATGTAGTTCTTAGGGGAGCGGGCTTGGTTACTTGCATTTTTTCGAGGGAGCATCTGACTGTGAATCGGACGCTCCATATAGCCGTTCCAGGCGCTTGCGTGCCTTTGCCTCCCTGGGGCGGACCAGGTTTGGAAATCCAAGCTGGCGCCAAAATCGCGCGCGTCCTCGGCCTAATCGTCGTTTTCACGCGAGTATGGCTGCATGTGGGTCTCCGCGCATCGAAGTACGACTCGTTCGTGGCTTCTAGGGCCTCGAGTATCCTCGGACATTCCCATCCACCGTTTCCGACCCGGCGCCGCAGAACTGCCTTTTGCGTTTCAATGTCGCACAGCTCCGCCTGATTGCCGGAGGAACCGAGCTATTTGCTGGCCTGGTCGGGCGTACGAGACATAAACGAGTTCATCTCGTGGTGTGCAGTCGCGAACGTCGAATGCCGCGACCGCATAACCCAGATGTCTTTCAAATTCCCGTTCGGCGCCGAAAACTAGGTCGCGCACTTTCGAAATGAAGCCCGTCCGCGCCGACCACCAGATCGAATCTGCGTACGGCACCACTCTCAAATGTTACGGTGACGCTTTCCTCGGTCAGCTCGATGTTCGCGATGCTGTCGTTGAAGATCGTTTCTGTCTTTCCCTCGATCCGACCGAAGATCGAGGCGGCGAGGTCCCTGCGCGCAATGCTGACAAACCGAACTCTGGTCGCACGCGTGAATACGGTGGCGGGAAAGGCCGCTACCTTTCGGCCGTTCTGATCTACGACGCGAACTTCTTGGACCTGGTAGCCCTTTCAGTGAAGCTCCGGGGTTCCACGCGAACGGCGATATCATAGCCGGCCCCCCAAAAGTCGATCACGTATCCGCCCACGCGCAAGGCGGGAGCCCGCTCCACCAGAGTGGGTCTCTTCGGCTCGTGCCGAATCTGCGGGTTTTACCGCCGGCGTTTTCGGCCAGGAGACTTCAGTGTACGCTGCGAAGCAGGCCGCCGCCGCGACCTTTGAGCTTCAGCCACCCTCACGGTTAAGACCGGACATTGAGCGATGCGTACAACCCGCTCTGCCACCGAACCGAGGAACATATGAGACAACCCGGTGTGTCCGTGGGTGGCGATTATGATCAGGTCCGCTTCCACTGTTTTTGCGACCTTGGCGATGACCTCAAAAGGAATACCGAAGTGAACCTCCGATCGACAGTTGCGGTAGTGCTGCTTCGTCTGCCCTTCCAGCTTCGCGAGCTCTTCAGCCGCCTCGGCGCGTCGATTTTCTAGCAGTTCGGAGACGTCCGAAATGAGACGGGTATGCCTGATTGGCTCGACCACGTTGACTATCAGGAGTTCGGCGTTCCAGGTACGTCCAAAATCGATTGCGTACTCGAGAGCCCTGAGTGAACGGTCAGAAAAGTCGGTAGGAACCAGGATTCGACTAAATTTCATTACAACTTTGGCCCCGATCCACTCTCGCGAAAATTCCGCGTCAAGTAAATCAAAGTCGCATTCGAGCCGATGGGTTCACCCCATCGACCGAGTCATCCAACTCCTGGCGGCTTGAAGCTACGCAGATCTCGGAGCAAAATCCTCAAACTTCAAGCTCAAGAATCTAAAGTCTATGTTGAGAGAGATGAGTCCGGCGCAAATGAGAGGCTTTGGAAGGGTATTCAAGCGCGGATCCATTTACTGGATCGCTTACTGCTATCGCGGAAAAGAGCATCGGGAGAGCTCGATTCGGACAATGAGGCTGTTGCTCGCAAGCTTCTCAAGAAGCGGGTCGGGGAAATGGCCCACGGCCGATTACTCGGCCCTAGCGAAGAGCGGCTCACGTTTGAAGATCTGGGCATGACCGCTGGTCGCATCGGCCAAATACGCGCGCAACTCTGAGAGTTCGCGTTCGCGCCCTACGAACGAGCCTAGCGGCCGCTGTCCGCCTTGCTCACTGGAAGATATCATTGTTCCCCGTCGGGAGAGGATGCACGGGAGCCTAACGTAGAGCGCCGCTATTGCAAGCTCTATTAACACCTGACGAGCGATCTCTGGCTTTTCTTTCTTCACTCTGATGGCGGTCCCTGCAAATGCTTCGAACACGGCCATGCTCAGGCCAGCCGTGTAGGAAGTCGCAGAGAGAAAATACGGACCCGCGCGCGACTACGGCGGAGGACCCCGATCCAAGCTTGGCGTCAAATTGGTCTTTCAAGCAGACGAGGTTAGGGCGGTTCGATTTGGCGAGCGGGGCAGTATGTTTAGGCTCTCAAAAACAGGATTGACGAGCACTTCACCCTGGGGGGCGATGTCCGCGGACTCAACAATCCGCTGCGTCCACGCCCCGTTAGCAGCTGCGCAATGGTCCTCAAGCACTGGATTTTCCCCGAGGCTCGATAATCGTCATCCCGCACGCTCAGCCAGGATCCACTCGAGACGACCAGCCTCCCCATATCTGAGCCACGACAAACAGATGTAGGACGATCCCTCGACGGAATTTTCAACGACCCTCACGCAGGGCAAAGAACGTGGTCAGATAGAGCACGTTATCGTAGTTCGCCGGAATGGTCCGGTTATCCGCCCAGACCTCGTTGTAGCCCTGTCAGTACTGGGTCGGCGCTTCGAGGGCGAAGGCCGAAGCTGCGGGAAGCAGCACGGCCGCGAGAAATATCCACTTAGTAAGCCTCATCAACATCAAAATCATCCTCCTCAGAATTTTACGAATATTACGGGTCACAAAGGTTCCCGTGAAGGAACGTTTGAATTGGGGTAATCAGGTCGCCGTAGTTCGCTGCTTCGCCGTTGTTGGTATTCGCACTGCCGTCGTAGGGGTTATCGAAAGTCGAGGTAGCGAATCCGAAGTCGAGTTGCTCCGTCTTGTTATCGTACAACTGCCAGTGTTCCACGCCGACCACGCCAAATAGGCCCTGCGCGTTCTTGAGCCCTAGAATGGATTGCCACCACGCGACCATGCCGTCGCCGCGTGATGGTTGATCCACGTAGGGTGGACAGTTGGTACAAGAAGCGTCTGAGAACGCACTTAGCGGCGAGTCTGGGTTAGACACCGAGTAGTCAGTGACGATAATCGGCTTGCTGGAGGCGTTGAGAATCGTCTGTACCTGCTGCACCGCGGAACCGGGCGTCTGATTCACCGCAACCCAAAAGCCGTCCACGTGGGGCGCAATAGCTGAGTAGACATAGGCCGGAGCGTCGTAGAGCGGCAGGAATACTGCCGGATGTTGCGGCACCGACGCGGTTATCGCCTGCGAGAGGATCTGTCCGTAGGTGGTCGCCCATTGAGCGACGAAGACATCCACGTCAGCTTGAATTTGTGGGTGGGATGCCCACTGGACCGAAGGCGCTAGCTTGCAGTTGGTATCAGACGGCAGGACGCCTGAGCCAGCTTCGTCGAGCAGGCCGGTGCCCGTGCCGTAGGATGCATAGGTGCCGTTCTGGATGCCGGTATCGCCAGCAGGGTCAGAGGTGTCGAAGGTGGTGTAGTTCGTGCCCCAGGCGGTATTCAGCGCGCCGATAGTTCCATACCTGTCGGCCAGGAACTTCTTCAGGGCCATTTTGGAATACAGAGTGTGGTCGGGATACGTGAACCCCTGGCCGTCGCTGACCTGCATCGGGTTCTGCGCGAGGATCATGAAGCCCATGTCGGTGTGGGTGTAGTTCTGGTCGAGGCCGAACATATCGTCGGCCTCTTCGGGGAAGTACACCATCGTCTGAGCCGGGGGAGCGGAATTAGGCCATGAGAAGCCTGCTAAAGCCGCCTTGTAGTCAGCCAAGGCGTTCGGGTCGTAGATGTCTGCGGTATTCCCATAGTAGGTAATTGAGTTGCAGGACTGCTTGGGCCCGGGGTTCTGGTAGACGTTCTTGATGTGGTAGGGCATGGAATTTCGGGTGACCCAGCTAGAGACTTGGTCCGTGGGCGCGAAGGGCAATCCTCCAGAAGGAAAGCTCGCCGAATAGGCATAGGAGTATTGCCCCGCCGCAGTGAAGCCCCACGTCCGAAGTCGAGTATTTTGTGCCGCTGCCCAAGTGGGACGGTCTGGGTATTTAGATCCTGGGCCAATCAGGTTGGGTGGAGCGAAGGTTGTATCCACCATTGAGAGTGCCATGTACTTGCAGACCATGCTGCCGGTAGGAGAAACCCACTTCCAACCCACCGACGTAGAATTCAGAGTCCATCCCGGCTGTGGCGAAGCAGTGCCGGTCAGAGTCGGAGTAGCTGTCGGAGTAGGAGTCGGTGTCGGCGTCGGAGTAGCTGTCGGAGCAGGAGTCGGTGTCGGCGTCGGAGTAGCTGTCGGAGCAGGAGTCGGTGTCGGCTTCGGAGTAGCTGTCGGAGTAGGAGTCGGTGGCGGTGCCGGTGTCGGAGTAGGAGTAGCTGTCGGAGCAGGAGTCGGTGTCGGTGTCAGCGTCGGAGTAGGAGTCGGAGAGCTGGTGATATGCAGCCGCGGCCCCCTCTTTGGAATGCCGCCCGGTTTAGCGTGAGCTATGCCGATTGAACAGAGACAGAGAACGAACAGCGCTGTCAGCAGCCGTGTTAGAGACTTCATCCACAACCTCCTGCAACCCCACGCCCCCCACGACGCGGCTTCGCAGCTTTGCTAATTTTCTCTGCCCTTAGTGAGATCGGCCGTTGGGAGTCTAGGCTGTCGACGGCTCCACGAGATTTCTCCTCCGCAGACTTGTTGTGCCTCGCGAAGAGTTGAAATTAGCCACGGCGGCGGCCGCGTCTTTTGCCTCTCTTCTCCCCCTTTACCCAGCCCATTCCACCCTATCGTCTGTAGCTAAATCCTACAGAAAGTAGGGAAGGAAGTCAAGCTTTCCCCCTGTTTACTCCTGCCTTTGCGCGATCTTTTCTTGCGTCCACCAGCCCACTGCGATGACGGGAACCAGCGGCCACGCGATCATCGTGATGGAGAGCTTGAGTACGTATTGGTTCGCGGTGTTAGCCTGGAGCTCACGCCAGAACGTCGCCATGAAAAGGCACGCGCCGAAGACGATGTAGATCCCGAACTCGATGAGGTGTCTCATAGCCCGCCGTCTTTCGGCGTCTCGCGCTTCCACCACAGCCCAAGAGCGAAGCCGATGAGGAGCGCGCCGATCACGTATACGATCCGGACATCGAAGCAGATCATTGCGGGACGCTCCCGGGCAGGTAGGGGTCTAAAAGTCGGTAGGGAAGGGCGGATCTTCGTCGGCGGCACACTAGGCCGCTTCGATGGCGTGTACGAAACCAAGACGGAAGGACGCACCTGATTTCAAAAGCGGCTTTCTCGGGTAGCGCGTGAATGTGGTGCCGCTTCACCGATGGCTTTGAGCCACCTTTGTTTTGCTTGAATGGAATAATCTCGAACGGGACGCCGAAGACCGGCGACTTCCTCTGTGAGTCCTACTTCGTAACTGGAGCGGCGTAGACCGCGTCCTACCCACTTGCTCGCAAAGAAGCTGCGACATAAATGGCCGCAGCCCCACGATGTGCGTTACCGTGTTGCAGTCCCGGTAAGCATCCCCACGCTCGCGATGCAACGTACGTCGCGCCCGGGCGGAAGGAGCGGACGGCCAAGCTTTTTTGCTAACTCCTCGAAATCCTCGGGGTAGATAGGACGACCTTGACGATCCTTCGGCCACTCACGTTTCCCGACCATGTCAAGCGTGAGCCGCATCCATTGGTTTTCGTCGTTCTTCGACTCGCCAGTGTCAGTTTCAGCGACTACTTTCGAATCTACGCGAATCGTGTACTTCTGGTCCTTACTATTGAGGAGGGCCTGTATCTTCGATGGTGGGATGCCTGCCGGTGGACCGTTCTCGCCAAGCCACCGGTAAATGACATCCGCTATTCGTACGTTTTTGCAAACGATGATGAAGACAGGCGGGCGCGGATCCTGTGAGCGCTCGCGCTCCCACTCTTCGCGTAATTCGTTCCAAAGCCCTGCAAGCATCACAATGGGTATATAGGCGTGCTTGAGGACTGCTTCCGGCTTGGGATTCGCGCGCCCTCCTCCGCGTTCGGCCGCCGTCAAATTCGTAAGCAGCCAGCGCCAGATATTGAAATAGCTGGGCACCGGCTGGCCGGTCGTGTCTCGGACCACAAGCCGCCGATGGGTGTCGTTTAATCGATTCAAACCGACCGGAGAAATTTCAAATGCGGGAAACACCGAGCACCAAGAACGGGGCTCGAGCGCCGCACGGGTCGTTGGCGATGGGACATGCGCTCTTCCGAACCAGATAGGGAGTATCAGGAGCGTTACGGTAGAGTCCCGCTCCAAAGCGCTCGCATATCCAGTCGCACGACGACGAAACCTCGGCGTCGTGTTTAAGCAGTTGCAATTTTACCCCTCCGTTCGAGAACACCTTTTTAGCTCGGCGGTTTTCTTCAGTGGATGAAAGAGGAGATTTCCGCTGTTGCACTCAAAGAAATATGAATAGTGGCTCAATCCTGTTTTGCGATTTGTTTCGCTGATGCAGTGAAGGCCGTCGGCGATCTTCGTGATGGGCATCGCGCCTCTTTTGTCATATTTCGTAAGTGTGCGAAAGCGAGCTGGACAACTTCTCGTGGATGTCAAGCCATAATGCGGAAAAAACCGACCTCTGATAGCTGCGCAAAAACGCTGCCTGCAGATGGTTAGTAGATGGGACTTCTGGCCCCGACTCGGGAGTACCTTAGCAGTACCATGCCGCTTTGGCGTCAGTTTCCGCTTGACGGTGACATAGCCTATCGGCTCTCATTGGCGGCTTCGTTGGCCGCTGACCAGAGCTATCCATGCCGCGACGGCAGCAGTCTTTTCTTCACCCCGCCAAGGACGACCTGCGGCGGCAGCAATGTCCGCGAGCCACGGACGGACCTTTGCATCTGCAACGCCGATTATGTTCCGGGCGCTTCTGGAAATCTCTTTCTCGACCAGGAAGATCGAATCAATTCCCAATTCGCGCGCTGCCGATGCGGTAGCTTCGCGAAATAAGCGACGCTCGTCCGCATGCGCCTTCAAGTGAGGATTACCTATCTGAGCTGGTTCGTCATCGGAGACAATCGCCACATTTCGGGGACTCATTTTGGACTTGCGGAGACCCTCAATAAAGCTGGACACGGACTTCGAGGCAGCCTTACGCACCAGCGCCTCGTCTCGCTTCACCATTGGTAACGCTTTTCCCAACGGCAGCCGCGCCATGGCGTGAAACGGTCTCAGGGTAGACGGGAACTTGGGATCGCTCAACATCAATTCCGCTCGTCCGGCATATGAGGGTGTGGCGAGATCGCCGCGGATCGCGATTGCGACCGCCTTTCCTCTCAGCAACCGAATGCCGATAGCGATTACTCCATCTGAGTTCATCGCCTTATCTGATCGCGCCGATCCTGCTGTCGCTGGGAGTCGCCGGAGTCGCGCACCCGATGTTCGCCATCGAGGACGACTTTATCGCCCAAGCTCACTAGAAACCAAAGCGGGACCTGGACTATCCCGCCAATCAGCGAACGCTCCGACTGTATAGCCGCGCGGCTATGGCTCTCCAAACGGTGTACAGCCTCAGGTACGAGGAAGCTTAGCCAGCAAGAAATCACGCGTACTGAGTGGCTTAGGTGCTGCTCGTCTTTCTGCGGTGCGTCATCTGGAGCCGCCTGAGATGCGGAAGAGGCTTACCCCCTTCAAACAAGGTCGCATTTTTGCGGCTGTTTCTGGACGCCCCAGACGAAGTGCTGGAGGCATTCATCATCGGGCGCCGAAACCGATCAGGGAAGAACTTTCACGCCGCCGCGCTGGCACGGATGAGGGCCGCGAACCTGCAGTCGGGGCGGCTCTCGGAATGGGGTCGCCGTGGCGCGCAGGTGCAGCTGGAAAAACGCCGCGCCGCTATGCTCGACGGATCCACACCCAGCCTCGCCGCGTCTTTACCGAAAGAAGTCCCAACTTCCACCGCGCCCTCATCAGGGTAGCTAAAGCGATTTTCGCCCGCCGTGCGGCATCGATCACCGATCTGGCTTCGATGCTCCCGGCTTCCTTGAGCGCGCTCCCGATGAAACCAACCGCCCTATCCAGCTGCGAGCGCGGCACTGCGGAAGCCCGCAGACGCGCGGCAATGAGGTAGTGGGCGCGGGGCGGTGAGCATTGGGCGCAGTGGATGACGCCGTCGCGTGCGCGCCAAAAGTTCAAGCAGCCGCACCTCCAACACGGATGAAGCTCTTTCACCAAGTTCCACCGCCACGAACCAGAGCAGCTACCTACGTGCTACCTAGAGAATGTGGGGACAACTCTAACCGGAGAAAAAGTCTTGATTTCATTGGTGGAGCTGACGCGGATCGAACGCGCGACCTCCTGAATGCCATTTCGAATGTGCCGGTCGGAAATGAGTAATGAACCTCAGCGCGCATTGAATAATCCGTCGAGTAGCCAATCCGCCAGAGTCCATATTGTCCGTACAAAACCACCCCCGTGGGCGTCAAGCTGGGCGTCAGGGATTAACCGCCGATTGGAGTAGTGCGCTCGACAAGCCCAATAGGGGCGATTTGCCGAGTTTCGATCCCTCCCCCGCCGGTGGAGCTTGGGGCGGGAAACCGGGCAGCACGCCTAGAAACGCAAGCAGCGGCCATCCCTGAAGCCAGCATCCCGGCGCAGTAGCTATTCTCGCGAACCAGGACCAGGCCGATACCTAATTCGGCGCGCGGGTTCAACGATATTTCCAGTTCGGCCTAACACCCGCGATTTGTAGACCTGCTTGCGGCGACGCTGAGGCGGTTTGGGCGGCGGCAACATGTCTTCATAGTGCTCGCCGGAGATCGCAAACTGGCTGAACTGCTTGGCAGCTTTCTGGCGGCGACGCTCCGCACAAATCCTGGCCCAGGCGGCCCGCGCACGCACCAGGTTTGGAAAGCCTTGCTCGCGCCAGAAGGCTGCACGGTGCAGCCCAGCTAAGCGGTGATACATCTGCCGAGCGAGTTGAAAGCCTGATGTCAGCCGCGCACCGGTGCCGCGTTTCGATCTGTTGGCACTGGAAAAATACAGTTCGATGTCGGTGCAGTTCTCGCGCGGCTGCCCCTTCACGTGTGACTTTTGCGACATCATCACGCTCTATGGACGCCGTTCGCGAACCAAGTCCCCCGCGCAATTGATCGGAGCACTCGACACGCTTCTGCAACTCGACTGGCGTAAGGAAGTATTCGTTGTCGACGACAATTTCATTGGGAATCACAAAGCGGCTTTGGCCCTCGCTAGGGAGTTGGAATGCTGGCAGCGCCGCAACCGGTATCCCTTCGCGTTCTTTACCGAAGCCTCGATCGATCTTGCTTCTCGTCCGGAACTGCTTGGCGCGATGGTCAAAGCAAATTTCTGGCGTGTGTTCATCGGGATCGAAACGATATCCGCCGAGTCGCTAAAGGAAGCAAAAAAATTCCAAAATCTTCGCCGGGACCCCTTGGATTGTATCCGCTTTATTCAAGGGCATGGACTTTGGGTGATGGGTGGTTTCATCGTCGGTTTCGATAGCGACCCGCCGGACATTTTTGACCGGCAGATTGAGTTTATAGAGAGAGCCGCTATCCCCTGGGCGATGGCGGGTGTCCTGCAGGCACCGCCTACTACTCCGTTATATGCACGCATGAGAGCTGAGGGACGACTGGTTGCAGCCAGCGCCGAACCCAGCAACTTCAGCCCCCCAAACTTCCGGACTGTCCTGCCGTTGGGCGAACTGCTCGGCGGTACCAAGCGGATGCTGCTTACACTCTACGATCCGCGTCGCTTCTATAATCGTGTATTCGATTCCCTGGAACGTTGGAATGTTCAACCGGAACAGAAAGCTACCGCGCATTCCTTGCTCTACCTGCTGAGCGTGATGTTCAAATCGGTTTGGAGACAAGGCGTGCTGTCCGGCTATCGGCGGGCTTACTGGCACTTTCTGGGACGCCTGGTGATGCGATGGGGATTGATCCCACAGAAGAGGGCGCTTGGGTTCGAACTTGCGCTTTCCGCGCACCACTTCATCCGTTATGCGCAGCAAGTCGCGGAGACTATGTAAGCTGAAAGCCGCCGGGCAAATCAGGTCACGCGTCCCGGATTTGGGCCCCAACCCGATAGACCAGCAGCCAATCTGATACCAATTTGCAGCGTGCCTTGACCATCGTCCTCCGCGCCGGAACAAAACCATTGCGCACCCGCGCTACCTAGATGAGGCCATGCCTTCGTAACGGCAGACAAGATTGAGTTGTCAGGGGTCGGGGTATTTGGACGAATGGCAATCTCTTGGCCGCGGCTCACGGGCATCTTCGACCAAGCTGTGGTCCGCATAGGAAACGGGCTTCTCTGTTGAGACCCTCCGCAGGTGTGTCGCCGCTATGGCGCGAGTGGCCTTTTGCAACCACCGCTCCTCTTCACGGGTTTCCGCGGGTCGTCGAAGACCACGAATCCGATGCGGAGCTGAAATTCTGCCAAGCGCGGGTCGCCAGCGAAAGGTTGCGTTTCGCTTTTGGGCCGTCCACGGCGCATGATGAGGTAATGGGACATTCGTGCGAGCGCTGCGGCAGGCCAGGTAATCCGCGTTCGATTGACGATCCCACCGCATTCGGTATGTTGAAAAGCCTAAATCTCTGCGTTCAATGTCGCGCGGCGATTGACAAATGGACGTGCGTGCTTGCAGATGGTTCCGCAGATACTGCGCTCTTTTTCGAAACCCAGGAACTCCCGTTTTCACGACCAATCAATAGAGTCATAGTCGGCCAGGCACCCGAAGACCGTGAACCAGCCACCGACAAGGAATCGTGAAGCGCCGCCGCGAACTGCTCCGTAGCATCGGAGCTGCAGGTGACACGTACTTAACATTTCGTCGGACGCTTCGCGCCTCGCGGGCCACTTGTCTGAGACCAGGGCGGAAGCGTGGCGCTCAGGACACCCGCAGTTGTCTTAGCACCGTTGCACTGAACTCCGCCGTCCCAGGACAGCACCCCACGACGCATGCTTCTTGCCAGGATGCTCTTGGCCCCCAGGACGTCAGTACCGGTTCCCGATAAATCAATTCGATACAATCATCTTCGCACAGCCACTCATCGATATGCGGTGTCTGGCGGTATTGGAATAATCTGCGAAGTTAGGGAGTATGCCGGCCTTCGAGGCCAGATTTAGATTCGCGATTCCGGATGTCCGGGATGATGGTTGTTCTATAGACCCGCCCGCTTCTCATTGGGCCGGCGGTTCGATTGTCCGCCTATGCACGAGTGAAGGTCGTGGTCACTGGCATTCTGCGACGCTAAGGAGTAAATTGATTTAGTTCCGCTCGGATGGTTCCTTTCATAATGACCCGGGAATCAGCTCGGGTTGCCTGTTCGAGAGCTTCCCAGCCAAAACTAACGGAGGGCATGAATGCCCAGCAAATTGTACGTAGGCAATCTCGCCTACTCGGTCGCCAACGGCGATCTCGAGAATCTCTTTTCCCAAGCCGGAACGGTGCGGAGCGCCGCTGTCATCATGGACAAGTTCTCCGGCCAATCCAAAGGCTTCGGCTTCGTCGAAATGTCATCCGCTGAAGAAGCTTCTGCGGCAATTCAGCGTTTCAACGATACCGAGCTCAAGGGCAGAAACATAAAGGTGAACGAGGCAAAACCTCGCGAATCGAGTTTCGGCGGTGGCAACAATAGTGGCCGCAACCGCTATTAAAGCCCTTTAGAACAGGGGCGGGCTTCGGCCCGCCCTTCCATTCTCGTTGCACAATAGCCAGTAGTTCTCATGCGCCGCTCCGCGCTGCGCCAGTTGTCAGTGACGTGTCACATTGAAGAATTTGATTGTGCACCTGTTTAGGAGGCCTTCTCCGGCGTTTGTTTCCGATGCGGAAGAGCCGATACGCGCTGAACTTTTCGGTATCGAACGGCTGGAGCAACATGCAGAGAGTCTCGCGGTCGCACAAGGCATTACCAAAAGACCAGCCACCAAAAAACGCCTAGCCGACCGGCTGGCCGACAACGGCGGCGTTCTGCACGCTGCATATCGCGCGATCGCTATGGCGATCCGAAACGAGCGCGCCATCACGCCCGCGGCGGATTGGCTGGTCGACAACTTTCATGCCGTCGAGGAGCAGATTCTCGACATCGTCGATGACCTGCCGCGCGGCTACTATCGGCAACTGCCGAAACTCGCTGAAGGTCCCCTCAAAGGCTACCCGCGCGTGTATGGGGTGGCGTGGGCTTTTGTCGCGCATACCGACAGCCGCTTCGAGGGCGAGATGCTGTGCCGATTCGTGCGCGCATACCAGCGCGTGCAGCCTTTGACGATTGGTGAGCTTTGGGCTGTTCCCATCACGCTCCGAATCGTTCTGGTCGAAAATTTGCGGCGCTGTGCCGAACGAATCGTCAAAAGCGGCATCGCTCGACAAGAGGCGGATGCCCTCGCGGACCGGATTCTGAACTCTGCCCGCGCGCAAAGCGATACCTTCCACGCAGCGTTGCGTGGGGTTGGCCAGAACCGACTCGCCACCGCATTTGCGGTGCAACTGGTTCAACGCCTGCGCGAGCAAGATCCGATCGCCACGCCTGCACTTCGTTGGTTGGACGAGCGCCTTGCCCTACAGGGCACAAGCGCGGACGAGATCGTTCAGGAGGAGCATCGCCGGCAAGGGGCGGTGAACGTTACGGTCCGCAACGTGATTACCAGCATGCGTTTAATCTCCGCCGCGGATTGGCAGGAGCTGTTCGAGAGCATCAGCCCCGTTGACCAGGCGCTTCGCGCCAAGAGCAATTTCGCGGAGATGGACTTCCCAACACGAGATAGCTATCGCCGCGCGATCGAGGAGCTTGCGCGCGGCTCGAGCGCTTCCGAGCTGGAGATTGTTGACTTTGCTATCGCAGCCGCCGACCGCGCCCAATGCGATCACGTCGGCTGCGACCAGGCTAGAGCGAGTCGCAAACAGGATCCTGGCTATTACCTCATCAGTGAAGGCCGCAAGCAGACCGAGAAACAAATCGGATTCCGTGCGCCGGTCAAGGATTGGCTGATTCGCGCAAGCCTGGCGGCCGGGCTGTCCGGCTATCTCGCCACCATTGCGATGTTCAGTTCACTCGCCATTGCCTTGCCATTGTTCATTATTGCGACACTAGGCGTCGGCGGACCCACCCTGATTTTCTTCGCCCTTATGGCGGCTCTGCCAGCTCTGGAGATTGCGGTAGCCGTTTCGAACCGGCAGTTCACGAGCTGGATACCCGTGCATTCTTTGCCGGCTCTCGAGTTGCGCAAGGGGGTGCCACTCGAACTTCGTACGATGGTGGTCGTCCCCACAATGCTCACCACGCATGAAGACCTCGAGGTGCAGATCGAGCGCTTGGAAGTGCACTATTTGGCGAGCGAAGGCGGCGACCTGTACTTTGCCCTGCTTTCAGATTGGGCAGATTCACCCACGGAAAGCTTAGAGGGCGATGATGAGCTGCTGGCTGCGGCGTCCCGCGCAGTCGCGAGGTTGAATAGCATCCATGCCCGAGGAGGAGACGGAGCCAGGTTTTTCCTGCTTCATCGAAGGCGGCTATGGAATGAGCGCGAAGGAAAGTGGATGGGATGGGAGCGCAAGCGCGGAAAGCTTCACGAGCTGAATCAACTCCTGCGGGGAGCGCGCGGCACCAGCTTCGTGACCGGAGTGGGCGCGCCCGCGGTGCCTTCCAACGTCCGCTACGTGATTACACTTGACGCGGATACCCGGCTGCCACGCGGAACCGCCGAGCGGTTGATCGGAAAAATGGCACATCCGCTCAATCGGCCTTTATTGGATCCCGGCAGCCTTCGCGTGGTCGATGGGCACGCGCTCATGCAACCGCGAGTGACCCCTGCCTTGCCGACTGATCAGAACGGATCGATCTACCAACGGGTTTTTTCCGGACCGAGCGGAATCGATCCGTACGCATTCGCCGCCTCGGACGTGTACCAGGATCTTTTAGATGAAGGCTCGTACAGCGGAAAAGGAATTTACGACATTGATGCCTTCGAAGCTGCACTTGCGGGACGGGTTCCGGAAAACACGCTCCTGAGTCACGATCTTTTCGAAGGAATCTTCGCCCGAGCCGGACTGGCCGCCGACATCGCTGTGGTTGAGGAGTTTCCGTCGCGATATGACGTAGCCGCTGCCCGGGAACATCGATGGGCTCGCGGCGACTGGCAGTTGCTTCCCTGGGTTTTTGGCTTCCACCAGGGCGCAGGCGACTCCAGGTCGGCGTCAATTCCGCTTATCGGCCGATGGAAAATGATCGACAACTTGCGCCGATCTATTTCGGCGCCGGCTGCATTCCTGGCGTTGATAGCCGGATGGACGCTTCCGCTGCGCGCTGCCGGAGTCTGGACCGCGTTCGTTCTTCTCAGTATTGCGATCCCCGCGCTGCTACCTATTTTCGCCGGAGTCCTGCCGCGTCGTCCGAACATCTCGGTGCAAAACCATTGGCGTGCAGTTGGTTCCGACCTTCAGCTCGCCTTCTCGCAGTCGGCACTTCGAATCATCTTCCTTGCTCATCAGGCTTGGCTGATGGCGGACGCGGTCGCACGAACTCTGGTCCGAATGCTCGTAACACAAAGGCGAATGCTCGAATGGATCACCGCCGCGCAGGCGAGCCTTCGAAGCCGACTTGATCTCTTGGAATTCTACCGACGGTTGGCCGGGGCACTTGCGCTCGCGCTCTCAGCGGCGGTGATTGTCGCATACGTCGGACATAGCTCGTGGCCCGTCGCCGGACCATTTATCGTCTTGTGGCTGTTGTCTCCTGCGGTCGCGCGATGGGTGAGCCTCCCGCTTGCAACTGAAGATGCCAATTCAATCTCGGCAACGGACGCCCGGGCACTGAGACTAATCGCTCGGCAGACCTGGCGTTTCTTCGAGACCTTCGTGACGGCGGAGGACCACATGCTGCCGCCTGATAATTTCCAGGAGGATCCCGAGCTTGTCATTGCGCATCGAACGTCGCCGACCAATATCGGACTGTACTTACTGTCGGTGATCGGCGCTCGTGATCTCGGATGGATTGGCACGGTCGAGGCGTTCGAACGACTGGAAGCGACGCTGACCACAATCTCCGGACTCGAGCGATTTCGCGGCCATTTCTATAATTGGTACGACACCCGAGATCTGCACCCCCTCGAGCCAAGATACGTCTCCTCCGTCGATAGCGGGAATCTGGCCGGACATCTGATCGCGGTAACGAACGCCTGCCGCGAAATGCTCGATGCGCCCGTGGTCGTTCAGGGGTGGCTGTCCGGAATAGAAGACACCGTCAAACTCTCGTGCGAGGCCACTCGTGCGCTCGAGGAGCGGCGTGGTGACACTATATCCCGTAAGGACCTCGAAGCGGCCCTTGATGCATTGGGCGAGTCGCTTTCCTCCATCCGTCAAGGGCCCTTGGCCGATCGCGAAGCTCTTCCCGCGACGCTGAACAAATTGAGCCTCGAAGCGGACACCGTGGGCGATGTCGCACGCACGCTCGCAGCGGAACGGGGCGGTAGCGCCCTTGAGGGCGTGCTGGTCTGGGTCGACGCGATCAAATCGACGATTCGTAGCCATCAGATCGATGTTGAGCACTTGGCGTGCCCGGCTCGGTCATTGGCTGGACGCCTACAGTCCGTGATCGAACTCACCGGCAGAATGTTCTCGGCGATGGACTTCGGGTTTCTCTACAATACGTCGCGGCAATTGCTTTCCATCGGATATCGAGTCACCGAGGGCTGTCTCGATGAAAACTGTTATGACCTTCTCGCATCGGAGGCGCGGCTTGCGAGCCTCGTCGCGATCGCCAAGGGCGACCTGCCCGTAAAGCACTGGTTCCGGCTCGGGCGGGAGATGACGCTGATCCATGGCGGTTCGGCGCTCATTTCCTGGTCGGGATCGATGTTCGAGTACCTGATGCCGCTGCTCGTGATGCACGAGCCGACCGGCAGCGTGCTGGAGAACACTACCCGGTTGGTCGTGCGCCGCCAGATGGAATACGGAAGGGAGCTCGGTGTCCCGTGGGGCGTCTCGGAATCGGCTTTCAACGCGCGGGACTTAAATTTCACCTACCAGTACTCAGGCTTCGGTGTTCCAGGGCTCGGTCTGAAGCGCGGCCTCAGTCAGGACATAGTTATCTCCGCATATGCGACCGGGCTGGCAACAATGATCGACGCGGGCGCCGCCGTGCGAAACTTCTCACAAATCGCTACCGTCGGTGGGCGCGGCCGCTACGGATGGTACGAAGCCCTGGACTATACTCCGCTGCGTATTCCGGAATCGGAGACCGTAGCGATCGTTCGCACCTACATGGCGCATCATCAGGGCATGACCCTGATCGCGATCGGCAATGTTCTTTGCCACGGCGCGACGCGTGCCCGCTTTCACGCCGAGCCGATCATCCAAGCAACCGAGCTGCTGCTGCAGGAGCGAATTCCGCGCGATGCCCCGATGGCGTTTCCCCGTGCTGAGGAGTTCGCGGACGCGGCAAAAACTCGCGGAAGCGCCGCACCAATAGTGCGCCGGTTTCATTCGCCGCACGATTCGATCCCGCGCACCCACCTGCTCTCCAACGGCCGATATGTCGTGATGATGACGGCGGCCGGGTCGGGCTACAGCCATTGGCGGGACCTCGCCGTCACCCGATGGCAGGAAGACGTTACACGTGATTCGTCGGGCAGTTATGTGTTTCTGCGCGATGTGAGTAGCGGCAAGGTCTGGTCAGCCGGGTATCAGCCGACCTGCATTGAACCGGATAGCTACGAGGTCGCGTTTTCCGAGGACCGTGCCGAGATCATCAGACAAGATGGAACGATCACGACCAGGCTCGAAGTGGCAGTGTCGCCCGAATACGATGCGGAAGTCCGTCGGTTGTCGATCACGAACCTCGGGACACGACCGCGGGAGATCGAGATTACTTCATATGCCGAGGTGGTGCTGGCACTCCCCGCGGCTGACAACGCACATCTCGCGTTCTCCAAGCTTTTTATCCAAACGGAATTCGTCGCCGAGGCTGGCGCGTTACTCGCGACGCGCCGGCTGAGTTCTCCGGCCGAGTCTCCGATCTGGGCGGCGCATCTCTCGGTGGTCGAGGGCGACTCCCTCGGCGATCTGCAATTCGAAACCGATCGCGCACGTTTCCTGGGCCAGGGATGCGTAATTCGGAAGCCCGTTTCCGTTGTCGAGGGCAGGCCACTATCCAATACGGTTGGCGACGTGCTTGATCCGATTTTCAGTCTCCGCATCAGGGTTCGAATCGCACCAGGCGCAACGGCGCGTGTGGCGTTCTGGACGTTGATCGCGCCCTCTCGCAGCGACGCACTCGACCTTGCGGATAAACATCAGGACGCTTCGGCTTTCGAACGCGCGGCAACCCGCGCGTGGACCCAGGCGCAAGTGCAGTTGTTGCATCTGAGCGTTGGCCCGGAAGAGGCGCATCTTTTTCAGCGTCTAGCCAATCACGTTCTCTACTCGGATCCCACGCTTCGGACTCCCTCTGAGGCACTCAAAGGCTGCGAGAGTCCGCAGTCGACGCTGTGGCCCTATTCCATCTCCGGCGACCTTCCCATCGTCCTGGTACGAACTGATGAAATCGAAGACCTGGAAATCGTCAAGCAACTCGTTCGCGCTCACGAATACTGGCGAATGAAATTGCTCGCCGTGGACCTTGTGATTCTCAATGAACGGCCGTCATCGTACCTCGAGAATTTGCAGACAGCGCTTGAGACGATGGTCCGGTCGAATCAGTCGCGAACGCCTTCGGCAGGGGAATACATAAGGGGAGCGGTCTTCGTTCTGCAAGCCGGGCTGCTCTCGGTTGAGGCTCGCAATCTCCTGCAATCTGCCGCTCGCGTTGTGCTGTTCAGCCGCCGCGGGAGTCTCTCCGAGCAGCTCAAGCGCTTGGAGGAAACCAAACCGCTCCCGGCGCCATCGCGCCCCCAGGTTCCCTCCAAAGAGAATGCAATTGAGCCGCCCCTCTCGATTCGATCGAAACTGGAGTTCTTCAACGGCCTTGGAGGTTTCACGGTCGACGGACGCGAATACGTAACTGTTCTCAGTGAAAGACAGTGGACGCCGGCGCCGTGGATCAATGTGATCGCTAATCCAGCCTTCGGCTTCCAGGTTTCGGCCGTCGGCTCGGGTTACACCTGGTCGATCAACAGCCGCGAGAATCAGCTCACTCAGTGGTCCAACGATCCGGTGAGCGATTCGCCAGGTGAGGTGTTCTACGTTCGGGACGAAGATAGCGGAGAGCTGTGGGGGCCGACCGCGCTTCCGATTCGCGAGCAATCGCCATACGTAGCGCGGCACGGCCAGGGGTACAGCCGCTTCGAGCACTCGGCGCATAGTATCGATCTCGAACTCGAACAGTTCGTCGCATTGGAAGATCCGATCAAGATTTCGCGATTGAAAATCAGGAATCGCACCGGACGAATTCGGCGGCTTTCGATCACCGCCTACGTGGAATGGGTACTCGGAACTCAGCGCGGTGCTTCGGCCCCGTTCGTTGTCACCGAGATTGATTCGCCCAGCGGAGCCTTGCTCGCCCGCAATTCCTGGAGTCGCGACTTCGGGCGGCGCACCGCCTTCCTCGATCTTGCAGGGCAGCAGCTTAGCTGCTCGGGCGACCGCGGCGAGTTTCTCGGCCGTAACCGAGGTCTCGAAGATCCTGCCGCACTCGCCGAAGGCAAGCGTCTATCGAACCGAGCCGGTGCCGGCCTCGATCCCTGCGGCGCGCTTCAAACCCGCCTTGAACTCAAGCCGCACGCGGTCGCGGAGGTCGTGTGTTTTCTGGGACAAGCAGAGACCAAGCCCGAGGCGCTTTCGCTCATTGCGCGCTATCGAACCACCGACCTTGATTCTGTGTTCAACGCCGTCATTCGCTATTGGGACGACGTTCTCGGCGCGGTTCAGGTGACAACTCCGGATCGCTCCATGGACCTCCTGCTCAACCGTTGGCTTCTCTACCAGACGCTCGCGTGCCGGCTTTGGGCCCGATCTGCGTTCTACCAAGCAAGCGGCGCTTATGGTTTTCGTGACCAGCTCCAGGACGCCATGGCTCTCACCGTTTCGAAGCCCGAACTAGCTCGCGAACATCTGCTGCGCGCTGCAGCTCGGCAATTCGCGGAGGGCGATGTTCAGCATTGGTGGCTTCCACCCTCGGGCCATGGAATTCGCACGCGCGTCTCCGATGATCGCATTTGGCTGCCGTATGTTGCGACACATTACGTCGCGGTCACGGGCGATGGCGGGATTCTCGATGAGAAGGTTCCTTACCTCGACGGTCCGCTAATC
>JBKPEA010000104.1:0-43543 GCA_046728175.1 Thermodesulfobacteriota bacterium
CAAATTGGTATTTTGGAACATTCCCCTACAAGATCTACGTCGTAGGTAACATGAACGACTCTTTCAGCGTCGCCAAGCAAATCAACGACGGGTTCACCAAAGAGTTCGAGGCTCGAAGCCAGGAACTAAAGAACTTCGAAGGTGGGGCTCTTACGGTCGCCCAGGAAGACGATCGCGGGGACCCTGTGAGGGCGCGCCAAATTGCGGAAAAAATCGCACGGCAGCCTGATACTTTGATGGTGATTGGCCATACCGCCAGTGGCCAGAGCAAGGAAGCTTTACCGGTCTATCTGGCCGCCGAACCGCCGATACCTGTTATCCTCACCACCGAGACCAATCCGGATCTTGTGCCGGCAAAAATAAAGAAGCACAAATTTCGCCCGGTTTTTCGACTCCTGCCGACCGATAAAGTCCAGGCTCGGGTAGCTGCCGATTTCATCAAGGAGCAGGCGGGTGCAAGTCACAAGTCCATCTGGGTTGTCCAAGATATGTCAGGTATCGGCAATCACGTTTACTCGTCTTACTTGGCGGATGAATTCGTCAAAGATGTGAGCAATGGTCGCACCGAAGGTGAAAGTGGTGATCGCAGCAAGGATGTAAGCAGTGATGTCGTATTGTGGTCCAACAACCTCAGCCTGCCCAGCCCAAGAGCCCTTATTGATCTGAACATTGGATGGGTCTTTTTTCCCGGGGGATGGCGCCCTGCGCTAGTTCTTATTCGAGAGCTTAGAGGGATTTATGGCAGCAGTAGGGATCGGATGCCCACGATCGTTCTCAGCGACGCCAGCGCCGAGCAGCAGCTGATAACCGGAAGTGATGACGATGTGAAGGACGACGTGAAGGTCTACATAACATATCCAATGAAGGTGGAGGAAAAGGGCAGCGACAACTCGGTTTATGGTAGGAATGCTGCTCGTGTGATCGAAGGGCTCATTGAAGACGATAACAGCTCCTTAGACTTCGACGAAGTCGCTGACCAATGTCGAACTATCGGATATCACTTCCGCTCCTTAATGGGAATCAAGCGGGTTCGAGATGCACGCTGCGTCCTCAGTGCACTGATGCAGGAGGCAGAGGAGGATCGTCGGTCGTTTCTTCTTTCCAAGGAAAAGAAGATTGCGTTTGGTGTCGACGAGGACGGCGAAGACGGTGTCCGTGTTGACAAGGACGCGACTTTTTACGTCTGGCGGGTGGATAAGAGCGTTCACCAATTTGCAGATTTCAAGCTGCATCAAACGCCAACTATGGCAGCCACAACGCCGGCTTCACCGTGAGCAAGCGGCCCCGGTCGCCGGGGTCGGCCCACGACGCTGAGTCGACTATCGATTGACGGGACGAACCGCGGGTTCTAACCCGGTTGCCGCCAGAAAACCTTGGTTGGTCAGGCCAAGCCAGAAGCTGCCGCTTTAAGTGGGCGCTGACCCGCAACAATCTGGGGAACGCGCCGAGTGAACTTCGGAACCACACACAATAGGAACGAGCGCTGCGAGGAGCGGGGCAACCATATTAGGGCCTGGCGACTTGGGCCATAGCGACGCCGTTTTGAGGTTCGCTTGCAATAGCCCAGGCGAAAAAGGCGTTGACGCCATCCCACCAAAATTCCCATGAAGTGGTCTTGGCGTGCGTACAAAATAATTCAGCGGATCTGAGTAATATGCGAATCGAAGCTTGGTCGCCGCAGTGAGCGTGTTCTGTCCCCATAAAGTGATGCGACCTAATGGGGTCCGCGTTTCGAAATGACGGCAGATAGCGCTCGATGACATTCGATTCAGCCACCTTTCTTCACTCCACTACCGCCTATTTCGCGAAACAGGCTCACGACGGTCCCAAGTAGGCAGCGCCGCCACATTATCCGGATTCCACCAGAACCCCTAGGGGAGAAGTTTTGGGAGGCTTATGTATCAAGTTCCACCGGTTGACAGGTTGTAGGCCAGCACCGCCCGCCAATTCTTCCCCGAGGGCCGCGGGCGGCGAAGGATCGTTTGGATTCGCGTTAGTGTTGAATTGTTGCTTTGCTGGCTCATCGTGAAATCCGTTGCAGAGGAAGGAGCGCAAACCTGGAAAAGACGTTCGTTTGGCAATGTTGCTTGCCAAAAGATTTACCCACGGGGCGCGGAAGAAAGACGTTTCCGAAGTTGCCACTGTGGCGTTCAGCATGACTCTGGAACAGGCCATCGATCTGGCGACGAACCTTTTGAAGACCATGCAGTGTGAGCAGCGTTGGTTCGGTCCAGGACACGATGCGGGCTGGGCCGAGAACTCGACTCGGACGGTGCCAATGCAATATAGAGCTCTCTCACTCGTCCGGTACAAGAGATCGGCCCGGTTACCCAGTAGAACACGATGGGACTGGAATTAACCGTTTGCGCTGCAGCCGAAGTCCTTGAGCTGGTCAAAGTTCGCGAGGGTCAGAATACTCCCTTTGGACTCGTTCTTTCGATAGAGTCGCCAGCTGACCCTGTTCAGGACCGCGCGTCTCGGCTCGCGTCTGCGATCGGGCCACAGTGGGCCGATCGACAAGTCTTTTCTGTTTTGCAACGACGTCGAAACAGGCGCTGGCGCGCCACCGCTCGAAATTGTTGAGCGCGCTTGGGCACTTTGACAAATGCCAATCAGCTGACGGTGTCATTCGTGTCCTGGTCCAATGCCGCCGCGGCAAATCGCGAAGCACTGCTCTGGGCCTGGCGCTGCTGCGGCGTCATCACGGCTCCGGGACAGAACAACAGTGTTTGGATGAGCTCCTGAAGATACGACCGCTAGCTGCTCCCCAATATCGACATAGTGAGGCACGGCGACCATATCTTGGGCTGCAAAGGCAAGTTGGTCGCAGTGGTTGAAAATGATGTGGAGTTGTCGCGTCGCCGAGCGGAAGCGAGTGTCGCGCGAGCGCCCGTTTCAGCACTCATCGCTTGGCACACCGGGTTCGCGGACCAAGCGAGAGCTGCTGGGGGGCTGGGCTGATCCTCAAATTCCAGCGGGCCAATGCTCGCAACCGTGCAAGTCCCGTAAACATTGATCGAGCACCCGGAACGGACGAGGCGAGAGTGCCCGCGACTCCTCAACGACAGAATCCAGAGCGACACCATAAACGCGGCGACAGCGCTCCCAATCGCGGAAATGCCCAGCAGCGGAAACCCTCGCCGCAATGACTGCTTCTTGAAGAAGTCCTCCACCATAGCCTCGTCTCTCAATGGTTCCACCGACCATAGCTGATTCGCGACGCGAGCGCCCATATCGAGACCCGTGAGCGACTGCCTTTGGCAAACCCAGGCCGCGCGGCTTCACCCCTGGGAGAGAGAACTGGCTGGGGTCCTGGCCTAATACCCCTCCACCGGTTGACATTCTCCCTTTTCCCACGCTATGACTTTATATTCAGAAAGTGAATGTTGATTCAGCGCGGTTTTTATGAGCGTTCGAGAGCGACATAAGCGCGAGCGACAGGCCCGTAGCGAAGCGATTCTTGCCGCCGCGCTGCGTGTTTTTGGCGAGCACGGGCTCGAGCACTCGACCATTGAGATGATCGCGCGCGAGGCTGAAGTCGCGGTCGGGACCATTTACCTCTACTTTGCTTCGCGCGACGATCTATTTCTGAATTTGTGGGTCGCGCGGGGCGAGCAGCTGCGCAAGCGCTATCTCGAAATCCAGGCGAGTAAGCTTCCCCCGCTTGACGAGTTGCGCGAGGTAGCTGCCGCCTATCTCGATTACCTCCGCGAGTCGCGCGAGATGTTTCTCAGCCAGCAGTCCGCCGGGTGGACCAAACTTACCGAGCGCATCAGGCGTGCATCTGAAATTCGCAACCACAAACGCGTTCTCGCCCTCAACCGTGAAGTATTCGGCTTATGGGAGCGTACGGTCGCACGGGTGATCGATGCTGGACTGATCGCGAATGCGATGGGGTCGGCCAAGACCGCTGCGGTTATGTGGGCAAGTATCCACGGTGCGTTCATGCTGCTGGGTGATGACAACTTCTTTCGGGACATCACGGGACTTGACCCGGAACACTTCATCCACGAGGCGCTGGAGTCGCATCTGGTGAAGGATGCGGCCTGCAGTACGGCCCGATTCGAGAAGATTGCAATTGAAAACGGAGAAGAATCGCAAGCGCTCGCCTCTCGGTCCTCCGGCTGACCGGGTGGCACGCGCATAAGGAGATGAACGTATGAAATTCACCTGGTTCCATTTGATGCCGTACCGGTTCCTGCCGGACGACTTCAAGGAAAAGTATCGCAGCGTGTGGGTCGATATCCCGCGCCGCCTGTATGACCCCAAGGTCGGACACAAGCTGTACAACGACTATCTTGACCAGCTCGAATTTGCCGACTTGATGGGCTTCGACGGTCTGGGGGTGAATGAGCATCACCAGAACGGCTACGGAATGATGCCCTCGCCCAACCTGATGGCGGCCTCGCTGGCGCGGCGCACCCGCAACGCCAACCTGGTGGTACTGGGCAATTCCATCGCGCTGTACAATCCTCCGGTCCGCGTCGCGGAGGAGTTCGCGATGCTCGACGTGATCTCGGGCGGGCGTCTGATTGCCGGCTTTCCGGTCGGCACCTCGATGGACGACAACTTCTGCTACGGCGCCGTGCCGGCTACGCTGCGCGAGAAATACTACGAAGCGCACGACCTGATCGTTAAGGCGTGGAAGGAGATGGAGATCTTCTCCTTCAACGGTAAGTACACGCAGCTGCGCTACGTCAACCTGTGGCCCCGTCCGGTTCAGCAACCGCATCCGCCGATCTGGATTCCGGGCGGTGGCTCGGTCGAGACCTACGACTTCTGCGCCAATCACGACTACCAGTACAGCTTCTTAAGCTACTTCGGATACATCGCCGGCAAAAAAGTCGCCGACGGCTACTGGGAAGTGATGGCCAAGCAGGGCAAGGAACTAAACCCGTACTCGATGGGCTTTGCGCAGGTCGTAATCGTGGCCAACAGCGACGAAGAGGCCGAGCGTCTCTATGCCCCGCACGTCGACTACTTCTTCAATCGCTGCCTGCACGTGTACAACGGCTTCGCCGATGCGCCCGGTTATCGGACCGTCAAGACGATCAAGGCGGGGATGCTCGGTCAGGTCGGCAAGCAGGCAGACCTGCGGCGCGACGGACTGACCTGGAAGGACTTCCTCGACCAGGGCTTTATTATCGCCGGATCGCCCAAGACGGTGCGCGAGCGGCTGCGGGAGGCGATGAAGTCGCTGAACTGCGGCCACCTCATGATGCTGATGCAGATCGGCTCGATGCCGCCGGATTTGGTCAAGGCGAGCACCGAGCTGTTCGCCAAGGAAGTGATGCCGTACATGCGCGACCTGTGGAGCGATTGGGAAGATCGCTGGTCACCCAGGCGACTGCCGCAGAACGAAATCCAGACGCCGGCGCCGGTGCATTTCGAGAACCGCGCCGCCAACGGGCCTAGTCGCGCGGGCGTGGCAATTCAGGCGGAGGCACGGAGCGCGAAATGATTACCACGCAGAAACTGCTGAATGGAAAATTCTCGGTCGAGCTGCATCAGCTCGGCACCAGCGGTGAGCCGCTCCTGTTCCTGCACGGCGCGGGCGGACTGACCGGAGTCGATCCGTTCCTGGAAGACCTGAGCAAAGATTTCAAGGTCTACGCGCCGCATTTCCCGGGCTACGGCGAGTCCACCGGCAACGAGCATATCGACGACGTGATCGACGCGGCCCTCTTTTACCATCAACTGATGGATGAGCTCGGCATCACCTCGGCGAACATCGTCGGACACTCGATGGGCGGAATGCTCGCGGCTGAAACCGCGGCACTGTGCAATCATCGGGCGCGGAAGCTGGTGCTGGTGGCGCCGGCGGGGTTCTGGCTTGAATCGAACCCGATTCCGGATTTCTTTGCCGCCGACCTGACAGAGATCGCTGCCCTGCTCTTTCACGATGCGAACTCGCCGGTGGCCAAGATGTTCACCGCGATTCCGGAGGACTTCAAGGCGTTGGAGGCGATGTACGTCGAGCGGGTGAAGCGGCTGGCGACGGCTGGCAAGTTCCTGTGGCCGCTGCCCGACCGTGGACTGAAAAAACGGGCGCATCGGATTTCGTCACCCACGCTGGTGGTCTGGGGCGAGTCGGACCGGCTGATCCCGCCGGTCTACGCCAAAGAGTTCACCAGCCGAATCAAAGGCGCGAAGTCGGTCACCATCAAGCAGGCTGGACACATGGTAATGTACGAGCAGCAGGCTGCTTTCGTAAATGCCGTGCGCGACTTCTTGAAGGGCTGAGCAGCCGCCGAGACACCGGCGCAACCGGAGCAAGATGACGGGCCGGGGTCCTAGGAGACCCTGGCCCGTTTTATTTCTCGTGCTTCTCGTAGTCCCCGAGCTAAGCGAACACCATGAACGAAGTCGCCGGACCTGAGAAGGCTACAAGCAGCTCAAGCCGCGCAGTTGCGCATATCCTAGAGCGTGTCGCCCCTGCTGGCATCAGCCACGACCTTCTGGAGGACCCAGCAGGGCGTTGGCGGGAACGGCCCGCTGCGTCAATTGCCGTACGCCGGTAGCTCGGTGCCGAACCATAGGACCGTCTCCCGGATGGCTAGCGCGCGCAGGTCCCGGAGCGCCTCCAGGTCGGGATCGGTTCGGTACCCCTGGAACGACCGCTCGTCAGGAAAACTCAGGATGTGGACTTCGTACGGCAAATTCTCGCCACTGCTCGGCGCAACTCCGATTCGACGTTCGATCGTACCGCCATAGCGCTGCATTATCTCGGCAGCCGCCGCCTCGAACTGCGCGAACTCCGCCTCGTGCCCCGGATGAAGGTACAGGGCGGCGATGAGAGTGAGCCTTTTCATCCTCATGCAGTCTTATCCCTGGTGGCAAACCGCCTCGATGTTGTTGCCGTCGGGATCAAACACGAAGGCTCCATAGTAGGTCGGATGGTATTCCTTGCGGAGTCCCGGCTTGCCGTTGTCTTTGCCGCCTGCGCCGGTGGCCGCCTTGTGGAAGGAATCGACGACGGAGCGTTCGGAGGCTGCGAACGCAACGTGGGTCGGGTTGGATTTGTTGCCCTGGGTGATCCAGAAATCCGGCTTTCCTTCGCGGCCGAACCCTGCGGCCCCAGGAAATTCCATCAGGCATTTGTAGCCGAGGGGCGCGAGTGCACGCTCGAAGAAGCTCTTGCTCTTGGCAAAATCGGATACTGCTAAACCGACGTGATCCAACATGACGATACCCTCCGTCTGAGCGGGTTATGGCCGGTGCGGCCAGGTTGGCCGCGCCAGCGATTTTTTATGACTTACCCCTCGAGCCGGATTGAGGCAATTTGTGGCTGCAATGGACACTTTCGTCGAAACCTTTAGAATGCGGCGGCGGCTCTGTTGATGGTCAGGGCTAGGAAAAAGATATCCCCAAAGCCGGTTCGGCGGATGAAGCGGCTTTCGGCGCGGGATCGGTGGCTCGCCGTCCTGGAGCGCTTTTCGCGCGGTTTGGATGAGCCGCAGAGTGCGCGGATCTGGGCGCCCGCCCTGGAGAGCGCGTCACGCGCACGAATCGTGGAGATTCAGGAGGAAAAGCTGCGCGCGCTGATCCCGTTTCTCTACGAGGAAAGCGCGTTTTATCGGGAGCGCTTGCGGGCCGTGAAGTTGACCCCCTCGGATATCCGATCGATCAGCGACCTTCACAAAATTCCGGTGGTGACCAAGGAATCGATGGCGACGAATGTCGCGGCGTACCCTCCCTGGGGAACCTACACCACGGTCGACGAGAAGACCTGGCGTGCCCGCGGCTGGATGGTGTTTTCCACTTCGGGCACGACCACGACGCCGCGGTCGTTTCGCTACACCCAGGTCGATGCTCGGCTGTGGGCAATCACCAGTGCTCGCGCGCTGTATGCGATGGGAGTGCGAGCGGGTGACTCGGCTCTGACCTGCACCAACTACAATCCGCACGTTTTTTTCTGGTCGCTGCACTACGCACTTAACCTGATGAGGGTCGCGATCGTACCGGGAGGCGTGCCGACGGAGCGGCGGCTGGCGATGATCGATCTCTATCGCCCCACCATCCTGGTCGCGACGCCATCGTACGCACTGCATCTGGCGGTGGCGTTGCGCAAGGCGGGCAGCGATCCGCGTACAAGTTCGATTCGGAAGGTGATTTGCGGCGGCGAGGCGGCCTCGGGGATTCCATCGACGCGCCGGCGCATCGAGGAGGCGTGGGACGCGGAACTGCATGACGTCTATGGATGCACGGAGGCGGTGCCCGCGGGGTGGGCGTTCACCTGTCAGCAGGGGTTGTCGGCGACTCCGGTCTCGACCCATGTCCAGGAGGATCTGCAAATCTGGGAGTTGGTCGATCCGCAGACGCTGGAACCGGTTGCTCCGGGGCAGCGCGGCCTCACGGTAGTCACGAACCTGAATTCCGAGGGATCGCCTCAGTTGCGGTTTTTGGTCGGTGATTTCACGAGCTTCGACACCCGGCGCTGCACGTGTGGGCGGCGCTTTGCGCGCGCGGTGGGCGGGTTCATGGGGCGCGCGGACGACCTGCTCAATATCAGGGGGTTGAAGCTGTTTCCGAGTGCGATCGAGGAGATCGTGCGAGGAATTGATTCGCTGGATGACGAGTTTCAGATCGTGATCGAAACTGAGGGTGTGCTGGATGCGTTCACCATCGTGACCGAGGCGCGCACCACGATGGATGTTGACGCCATGTTCGAGGTAACGCGGCGTCTAGAAGCGGAGGTTATTCGGCGCTGCGAGCTGCGGCCCAGGATTCGGATCGAGGCGCCGGGGACGCTGCCCCGCACCGAGTTTAAGGCGCGGCGGGTAATCGATCGACGACTCGGGTTGTGAGGTTCTGGATTTGCGCTACCCTGGTATCCTCTCTATGGGTTCTTCGCAGTGCCAGTCACCCCGCAGGTTGCGGCCGCTTGCAATTTCCTATTGACCTTCAGAGATCGCGGTTTTAATTTGCAACTACGATGAAACTCTACGATTTCAGCCTCTTTCCTAATCCTCGACGCGCCCGCATCTTCATTGCGGAGAAGGCTCTACAGATTCCGATTGAGCAGGTTGATGCGCTTGCGGGTGCCAATCGGACGCCGGAGTTTTTGAAGAAGAACCCTTCGGGTGGACTACCGGTGCTGGAACTCGATGACGGCAGCTGCCTTGCCGAGTCGGTCGCGATCTGCCGGTACCTCGAGGGCTTGCATCCCAGTCCGAACCTGTTGGGGCGGGACAATCGCGAGCAGGCATTCATCGAACAGTGGAACCGAAGGATGGAACTGGAGGTTTTCGCGGTGGCGGCGCGCTTCTTCCAAAATACCGGCGCCTTCTTTAAGGGCCGCGTTCCCCAGGTCCCCGAGTATGGCGAGGTGCAACGCGCCAATCTTGTACAGCGCCTCAAGCGGATGGACGCCGAACTGGCCGGGCGCGAATTCGTCGCCGCGGATCGCTACACGATTGCCGACATCACGGCGCTGGTCGGTATCGATCTCTTCTGCGGTTACGGCGGGCAGCCGTTCCCCGCCGACCTGCCGAACCTGAGACGCTGGCATGAAGCGGTCTCATCACGACCGAGCGCGAAAGCTTGACCGATCCAGGAGTGCGGTTTTAAATTGCAACCACTATGAAAATTCACGAATTTACCCAGGCCCCCAATCCGCGGCGCGTGCGCGTGTTCCTCGCGGAAAAAGGAATCCAGGTCCCCCTGGAGCAGGTCAACCTCGGCACCGCGGACAATCGCAAGCCGGAATTCCTGAAGAAGAACCCAATGGGCGGCGTGCCCGTGCTCGAGCTCGACGACGGCACGTTTATCGCCGAGTCGGTGGCGATTTGCCGCTACTTCGAGGATCTGCATCCGGAGCCCGACCTGATGGGCAAGGACGCGAAGGAAAAAGCGGTTATCGAGATGTGGAACCGGAGGATGGAGTTCGAGGTACTGCAGATGACGGCCGGCTCGTTCCGCAACACTAGCGAGTTTTTCAAAGGCCGGATTCCGCAAGTGCCGGAGTACGGCGAGATTTGCAAGAACGCGGCGGTAAAGCGGCTGGAATGGCTGGATGGCGAGTTGGCCAATCGCAAGTTTATCGCGGGCAATCGGTACACAATTGCCGATATTACGGCGATGGTCGGGATCGATTTTGGGCGTACCACCGGGATCAAGATCCAGGAGAGTCAGAAGAACCTGGCGCGGTGGCATGCCGAGGTGTCATCGCGACCTAGCGCGAAGGCCTAGTTCATTTGCGCTTGGGTTTGGCGGCGGTAACCCAAGGGGTCGCTGCCGCCTTTCTTTGGTGAATTCGCACCCGAGCGTGATCTTTCAGTGCCGCAATTCTTCTTGCGTGGTCGCAGGCTTCATCTGGCCCCGCCTAGCCGTCTATAGACCCGCGCCCACTTGACGAGTCGGAGGAAGAAAACTGGCTACGGCATTATCGGCTTGTAGAGGCGGTACAGCATGAAGTAGATGACCACGCCGGTTATGGAGACATAGATCCATAGGGGCCAGGTCCAGCGGGCCATTTTGCGATGGGTCGCGAAGCGGGTGCGAAGGGCGAAGTATGCGGTGGCCAACGCCAGCGGCACGATCAGACCGGCGAGCATCACGTGTGGAATGAGGATCAGGAAATACAGCGGGCGGACCCAGCCGGTGCCGCTGAAGTGCACTTCGCCGACGTGGTAGTGATAAGTCAGATAGGAAATCAGGAAGACCGCTGACACGGCCAGCGCGGAGAGCATGCAGGCACGGTGGGCGGCGACTTGTTTGCGCCTGATGAAGACGAAGCCCGCGAGCAGGAGGACAGTCGCGGTGGCGTTCAATATGGCGTTGAGTGGTGCGAGTGAGGTGTAGCCCATCGAGGAACAGTCAATCACCAAGGCAGCAAGACACCAAGGGCGGACGACGCTGGACCCGGCGTACGAATAACTGCCGAGGGTTACCCTGACTGGGCCTCCTGGTGCCGGGTGGCTGACGCAGGTCCGCTGATTCGGCCTAAGACTGCGGAGGTGCCGGGGCGGGAGCAGAGGTTTCGGATCCTTCGTGCACCCCCACCGCCTGTTCCGGATGGGGCTGACCGGTCCAGGCGCGAGCACTCAGGTCCGGCCGCACCATCAGATAGCAGAAGGCAACCAGGACCAACGGGGTGCCCGCAATGATCCATAGTCCCCTGCGTTCGAACGACAGATGCATGAAATACATTGCGACCAGCACTGCCTTGGCGAGGGCGAGCGCGACCAGAAGTCCGACTTTGAGAACCGTCGTGAACCCCATCGCGTAAACCAGCAGTTCGACTGCGGTCAGGACCGCCAAATAAATGAAAATTGCTATGTAGTTGGGCTCAGCGTGTGCTTCATGAGCCTGATGTGCTACCGCCTCGGTCGCCATAGTTATTATCGTTCGCCTCTCTGTCGTTCTTGCCAGCCCGGTGACCTGCTGGAAATCCTGGCAAGACGTAAAATCGACCTAGCCCTCGCCGTGGGAGGGGACAAAATCGAAATTGCCAGACTCATCTTTTGAACCATTGCATCGGTCTCGCGCTCGACGAATTTCGCGGGCGCGTCGCGCCCCTCAAATCAAATACACAAACGTAAAGATCAGGATCCAGACGAGGTCGACGAAGTGCCAGTACAGACCTGCGACCTCGACCAACCGCGCATCGACGACGGTGAAGGGCCGCTGAAAGGAACGCACCAGCAGGGTGCCGAGATAGATCACGCCGCCGGTCACATGCATCCCGTGAAACCCGGTCAAAATGAAGAATGTCGCGCTGAATAGGCTGGTCCTGATCGAGAGGTTTTCGCCCCAGATCAGGTGGTGCCATTCAAAAGCCTGGCAGGCGAGGAACGTGACCCCGCCGAGCACGGTTAGCGCCAGGAACCGCTGCATCTTCGGCACGTTGCCGTGATTGATTCCCGACAGCGCCTCGACCATCGTGACGCTGGAACAGATCAGGATGAAGGTCATCACGGCGGTAAGCGAGATACCGAGCCAATCGGCGGGGTTGGGCCAGTTGACATTCTGATAACGCAGCGCGCCATATGCGGCGATGCCCGCGCCGAAAGTCATCGCATCGCCGGCCAGGAATACCCACATTCCGAGCTTGCCGGAATTGCCGGGCGTCAATGACGGTTCAGTCTGATCGACTATCGCTCCGTGTGCGTGAAGCTCTGCTGCCGCAGCCTCGCTCATCTTCGTCTCCCTAATTTCAAGATAACGCCGCTCAACACTTGGGTTGCTTTACCTTCGGGTCGCGGCGGTGGCCGTATCCGCGCGCGGCTTGCGGTGCGCGCGCTTCCACATCGCAAAAACGATTGCCCCGATTGCCAAGACCGTAAAATATGGACCCGCCAACATGAACAACACGCTCGCGTTGTAAGCGTGTCCGGCGGTATCGCCTGGTGGCAGGCCGCACATCGCGCACGCATCCGCAATTCGCGGCATCGCGCCAACCAGCGCACCCGCCATCGCAATTCCCATCGAATTCCTTCGCAAGAGGTTCATCGCATCGACTCCCGCCCGGCTACATCCGGTAGACCAGCTCGAACAACACCGGCCAAATCGCGCAAACGAAAAACCAGAACGCTGCGATACGCTCGACACCGCCGGAGTTGTGCGCATTGTATCGACCGCGCATCGCGACCCAGGTCACTGAAGCCAGCCAGATTACCGCCGCAGTCACATGCAGACCGTGGCATCCGATCAGCAGATAAAAGGTGCCGCCGTAGCTGCCGCTCTTGAGGGTGAGGCCGTGCGCAACCAGGCGAACCCATTCGGAACCCTGCACGGTCAAAAAAGTGGTGCCAAGGACCGCGGTCACGATCAGCCAGCGGCGGAGCAGCCGCTGCCGGCTCCGGTGCACCGCTCGGACCGCGAGGTACATCGTAACGGCGCTAAACAGCAGCACCAAGGTGTTTGCCCAGGTGACGTTGAGCGGGAGCCGCGGCAGCGTGGGCGGCGGCCAAAACGGGGCCGACAACCGGAAGATCAGGAACGAACCGATCAGCCCGCTGAACAGCATCATCTCGGATGCTATTAGCATCAGCACCGCCAGCATTCCGCTGGAAATGAACGGACGCTCGCGCTCTTCGCCGCCCGAGTCGTGATAGCCTGTCCTGCGCGGCGTGAGGAGCGGGCGAATCTTCGCGGTGGTCGCGGTCACGGAAGATTTATTCCTCCGTGCTTGGCCATAATCGTGAGGACCGAGAACACGACCAGGAAGAGCATCACGCCGAGGAGGACTTTCAGAATCCTGCGGTTCCCTTCTTTGACGTCGGTACGGCTTACCAGCAAACTCATCGGAATCCTCAAATTCGGTTGACCACCATTATCAGCAGGACCACGGGCAGATAGACCAGCGATGCGAAAAGCAGGCGGCGCGCCCGCTGCGGCTGCTTGGGAGCACGTACCATTGCGATGCCGCACACGAGCAATACCAGCCCGAGCAAAACGGCGACCGCCAGATAGAGTAACCCGGCACTACCCATCAGCGTCGGGGCGATTCCCACGGCGATCAACGCGCAGCTCGCGGCGATGACGACGATATCGGACGGGTTGCCCCATCGCCCGTCTTCGGGCAGCAGCTTGATGGCGGCCCGACGGTAGTCTTCGCGGTAGAGCCTCGCCACTGCGAAGGTGTGCGGCAACTGCCATAGAAACATCATGGCAAACATCACCAGCGGCTGGGCGGTGATCGTGCCGCGCGCGGCGACCCAGCCGGCCACTGGAGGCAGCGCTCCGGGAATGGCGCCGACGATATCACACGCCCAGGTCACGCGTTTGAGAGGGGTGTATGCGAGCAAATAAATCAGGGCGATGGACGCCGTGATCCCGGCGCAGGCCCAATTGGTCGAGAGCGCCAGATAGCTCAGGCCTGCCGCGGTCGTGATTAAGCCGAAGACTAGCGCTTCGCCCGGGCTCAACCGGCCGTCGGGCAGCGGGCGATGCCGGGTACGCAGCATCATCGCGTCGGTGGCGCGCTCGGAGTACTGGTTCAGGGCCAGCGTTCCCGAGGCAGCGAATGCGGTTCCCACCAGCAGATTAAATGCCAGGCCGAGGTCGAGGCCGCCGGCCGCGGCCAGATAGTAGCCCGCAAGGGTGGTGACCAGGACCATCGCGACCACACGAGGTTTGGTCAGTTCGAAGTAAGCGAAAAGCCGCCCGCGCGACACGACGGAAGGTGAACCTACGGTTGCGGTCCTGGCCGTCATGCGGACACCCGCTGCGCGCCGATACGCATGTTCGAGGCACGCGACAACTCGCCGTGCCGCGCCCATCCGAAGAGATGATACGCGCGAATGGTCAGGGTTAGGCTGGTCGCCAGCACGGCGGCGCCAATCGCCACGTGACTAGTGGTCGGGAGCACCGCGCGCTGACTCCAGATGGTAAGCGCGCCGAGCGAGCCCTGCAGCACTAGCAGCAGGATAAGCGCAAGCGCCGGGCGCCGCAGTTCTGGAAACTCCGGCTGCGAGCGGAGCACGAGCGCGACCGTCCAGATGATCATCGCGGATACCCCGAGCGCGCCGACGCGATGCGCGAAATTGACCACGATGAATTCGTTCCAATACGGAGGCACCAGTTGCCCGAACGCAAGTGGAAAATCAGGGATGGCAAGCCCCGCGCCCAGGTGCCGCATCAGGGCGCCCATCAGAATTTGCGCGTAGATAGCGCCGGTCGTGATCGCGGCCAGGGCAGCGAGCGGCGGGCGCGTAGCCGCTTCCTCGGCAGGGGCGGTTTGTTCCCAGCGCGGATTGGTAAAGATCGCGATCGAAACCATCACGCAGAAAAAAGCCTGTGCGGTGGCCGCGTGCGTCACCGCAATCGCGAGCGGCAATTCGAACAGCACGGTGATGCCGCCCAGCACGGCCTGCACGACTATCAAGCCGAAAGCGGCCAGCGCAGTGTTGCGGACCCATCGGCGGCGTTCGACCAGGAGCACCCAGATCATCAGCCCGAGGGTGAGGATTATGGTCAAACCGGCTACCACTCGATGGGCGAATTCGAAACGGATTCCGCCCTGCCAGGCCGGGATGAGCTTGCCGAACGCGAGCGGCCAATCGGGCACCGCCAGCGCTGAGCCGGTAGAGGTGACGAGACCACCCACGAAGATAAGGCAGAAGGTGGCGCCCGCCGCAAGCATCGCGAACCGATGCAGCGCGCATGTGGCGCCCCCGGAAGTCCGCTCTTCAATCATCGCTAATCGAAGCCGCTAGTCGGCTGCGGCCGTCGCCGGTTCGGCCGCCTGCCACTGCGGCAGATAGTCTTCCGCCGCCTCGGGCGAACTGTATTCGTAGGGCCCGCGATACACGGCCGGCACCACGCCCGGCCAGTTGCCATGCCGGGGAGGCGACGGCGCACTCCACTCAAGCGTGTTCGCGTGCCATGGATTTTCGCTGGCCTTCTCGCCTTTGAAATAGCTCCAGATCATGTTCGCGAGCAGCAGGAACTGAGCGGCGCCAAGGACGAAGGCGCTGATCGAGATGAACATATTGATCGGCTCGAGCGGCTTGAGGAAGTCGTACTGGGTCGGGTTGTAGATGCGCCGCATATGCCCACCCATGCCGAGGATGTGCATCGGGAAGAAGGTGCAGTTGAACGCGACGAAAGTGATCCAGAAGTGAACCTTGCCGAGCTTCTCGTTCATCATTCGCCCGAACATCTTCGGGAACCAGTAAGTGATGGCGCCAAAGGCTGCGAACAGGCTGCCGCCGAACAGCACGTAATGGATGTGCGCCACGATGAAGTAGGTGTCGTGGATGTACATGTCGACCGGGGTACAGGCCATGAAGATGCCCGAGAGGCCGCCGATCACGAACATCGCGACGAACGAGAGCGCGTTCAACATTGCGGTGGTGTAGTGGATGTCGCCCTTGTAGAGGGTGCCCAGCCAGTTAAAGGTCTTGATAGCGGAGGGCACGCCGATAACCATCGTGGTCAGCATGAAGCCGGTGCCGAGCGCGGGGTCCATGCCGGACTGGAACATATGATGTCCCCACACGACCCAGGACAGGAACGCGATCGACGCCATCGCATAGGCCATCGCGCGGTAGCCGAAAATCGGTTTGCGCGAGAAGGTCGCGATCAGCTCGGACGCAATGCCCATCCCTGGCAGGATCATGATGTAGACCTCGGGATGGCCGAAGAACCAGAACAGATGTTGCCAGAGCAGCGGTTCGCCACCGCCCGGGGGCAGGAAAAAGTGGGTCCCGCCCATGCGATCGAACAGCAGTAGCGCCAGCGCCGTGGTCAGCACGGGCAGCGCGAGCAGCAGCAGAATTGCGGTGATGAACAGCGACCAGATGACCAGCGGCATGCGGAAGAAGGTCATGCCCTTGGTCCGCATATTGATGACGGTGGTGATGTAGTTGATGGAACCCATCAGCGAGCCGACCCCGAGTAAGATGAGGCTCATGCACCAGAGGTTCTGGCCCCAGTCGACCCCGGTATACAGCGGGACGGCGCTGAGCGGCGCGTAGGAAGTCCACCCGGCTGCTGCGGGCCCGCCCGGTACCCAGAACGACGCCATCATGAGCACGCCGGCACCGGCGCTCACCCAGAATGACAGCATGTTTAGCTTGGGAAACGCCATGTCACGAGCGCCGATCATCAGCGGAATCAGGAAATTGCCGAAGCATCCGACCAGGATCGGCATGATCACGAAGAAGATCATGATGGTGGCGTGCATCGTGAACTCGGCGTTGTAGGTGTTGGCGGTAATCGCGCTATCGTTCTGAAGCGACTGGGGGAGGATGCTCAGGAAGCTGAACTGAGTGTCCGGCCATGCCAGATCGAGCCGCATCAGCATCGCCATCAACCCGCCGATCGACATCATGAACAGCGCCACGAACAGAAACTGGCGCCCGATCATCTTGTGGTCTTCGGAAAAAATGTATGTGCGCCAGAAGCCGAGCTCGTGATGCTCGCCCTGGGCGCCGTGAACCGCAACCGCTGCCGTGCTGCTCATCTGAAGCTATTCTCCCCGCGCCGTGAGGTCGGCGTGTTCACCCTATTGTTGATTGGCGTACTGGTCCTTGAGCCACTTCTGAAAATCGGCCTCGGACTCCACCGTCAGCGTGCCTTGCATTCCCGAATGGCCGAAGCCGCACAGCTCGGCGCACGGAATTGCGTAGGTGCCGGGTTCCCTGGCCTGAAACCAGACGCGAATGGTGCGTCCCGGAACCGCGTCCTGCTTAAGGCGCATGCTGGGCACGAAGAAGCTGTGGATGACGTCCTTGGAGGTGAGCTCGATCCGGACGACCTGATTTACCGGCACATGCATCTCGTTCTCGACGGTGACGGCTTTGGGGCCGAACTTGCCGTCGGGACCCGGGTAGGTGATCTCCCAGTTAAATTGCTTGCCTGCGACCTGATAGAAAACCTGGCCCGGCGGACCATGCTCCTTGATCTCGGCCCAGGTCGATTTGCTCATCAGGGCCAGCGCTATCAGAATCACGGCAGTCGCCGTGGTCCAGACGACCTCAAGGCGCGGATTGCCCTCGATGTATTCGGCCTTGCGCCCGGGACGATGACGGTAGCGGACCATGAAGGTCACCATCGCGATCATGACCAGCGCCCAGACGATAACCGTAATCCAGAAGACGAGGATGAATAACCAGTCGATTTGCGGCCCAAAAGTTGAGATATCATGCGGGAACCACAAGTGTTCGAGCATCTGCTAAATCTGACCCCCTGCGCGCGAGTTGCGCGCGGCACCCTGCCCCGAAACCGCTCCGTGTTACTCCGGTGCGTATCTGCGGTTCACGACGCATCACTCCGGCGCGATTATGGACATCTGAAAGAAGATTAGTGAAATGAAAAATTCTCGCTCCACTACTCGTCTCGAACTAAAGCAAAATAGCAATGACCGTGGGGGTTTTCCAGCATTTACGGGCGCTTGCGGCGGGGCGCAAAGTCAGGGGCAGGAGGAGCGGAGATCCGGGGATAACTGGGCAGGACGTCGCCCCACCGCAACCTCTCCCTTCCCCATACGCGGACCCCAATCGCACGCTTCCGTCTCGCACCGGCACGGGGTGCACCTGACTTGCGTGGGGCCCTCCCTCTCGCTGCCCCGGACCGGGGCTTGGCGGAGGGCGGAGCGGAAGAATTGGCGATTGCGTCGCCTTTCGGTTAGAAGTTTCGTTCGCTGGGAGCGTATATGGCTGAGAATTTCGCTACGCTGGCGCAGGCATTTGAGAACCGGGCGCAGAAGTACGGTGCCCGCACTTTCCTCAAAGACAAATCCGGTAAGACCTGGCAGGACCACTCGTGGGCCGCGATAGCGGACGCCGCCGCCCGTTTGCGCGCCGGGCTCCAGAAAATTGGGATCCGGTCGGGGGACCGCATTGGAATCCTGTCCGACAACTCTCCGCGATGGGTCATCGTCGACCAGGCGGTGCTGGGCCTAGGCGGAATTGTGGTGCCGCTTTACACGACCAGCGGCGCCGAGGAGACCCGCCACGTTATTTCCGATTCGGGGGCGAAGGTGGTGGCGGCCAATGGCGCCGAGCACGTGAAGAAGCTTTGCGCACTGGCCCCTTCGTTACCGGGGCTGAGAACCATTCTCGCGATGCATAGTGGCGCGGTGGCCGAGGCCGCGCACGACGGCGGGCCCGCGGTGAGCACGATGGCTGCGGCCAGTGAATCGAGCCCGGCAGGCATCATGGAAGGGTCCCGCGAAGACACCGCAACGCTGATCTACACCTCAGGCACCACGGGACCGTCCAAGGGCGTCATCCTCACGCACGGCAATCTGCTCGCAAATTGCGCCGATTCGCAGAAGGCGCTGGCGCTCGACGAAAGCGACATGACGCTGTCGTTCCTGCCGGTGGCACATTCGTTCGAGCGCACCGCCGGCTACTACACGGTGATGATTGCAGGCGGCACCATCGCGTACGCGGAAGGCCTCGCCTCGATCGCATCGAACCTGCTCGAAATTCAGCCGACCATCGTGCTCACGGTCCCGCGGCTGCTGGAAGTTATCTACGGCCGCGTGATGGCGACGGTTAAGTCAGGGCCGCCACTGCGTCAGAAGCTATTTCGGGTGGCGATGGCGACCGGAGCAAGAACGGCCGAGTATCGGCATCGGCGCGAAGCGCTGCCTCCCCATCTGGCGATTGCGATGACGCTGTTCCGTCCGCTGGTGTTTCAGAAGATCCGCGGACTGTTCGGGTCAAGGCTGCGGGTCCTGATCTCGGGCGGCGCGCCGCTGCCCAAGGATATCTTCCGGTTCCTTGCGGCGGCCGAAGTTCCGCTAGTCGAGGGCTATGGGCTGACCGAAGCTTCGCCGGTGGTCTCGGTGAATCCGATTGGCGGAAGGATCAAGATCGGCACGGTGGGACCGCCACTTGAGCATGTCGAGGCGCGCACGGCGGCCGACGGGGAGCTCCTGCTGCGCGGGCCTAGCATCATGAAAGGCTACTTCAATCGCGATGCGGAAACGCGGGAAGCGATCGATGGCGAAGGGTGGCTGCACACGGGCGACATCGCAACGATCGACGCGGACGGCTACATCGTGATTACGGATCGCAAGAAGGAAATCATCGTGCTGTCGGGCGGCAAGAATATCTCGCCTGCCAACTTGGAGACGCGACTGGCGGCAGATCCACATATCGTGCAAGCGTGCGTGATCGGCGATCGCCGCAAACATCTTGCGGCCCTGCTGGTTCCGAATCTCGAGAACCTTCGTGACTACCTGGCGCAGAATGGGCTCCAGGAGAAGGCGGCGGATGAAGTCGTGCAATCGCCGCCGCTGCGTCAGCTGTTCCAGGCGAAGTTGCGCGAATTCAATAAACGGTTATCGGATGTGGAGGCGATCAGCTCGTTCACTCTGGTGGCAAATCCGTTTTCACAGGAAAACGGCGAGCTCACCCCGACGCTGAAGCTGCGGCGCAAGGTGGTGCAGGAGCACTATCGGGACGCGATCGAGGCGATGTATCGCGGGTAGGGTGTGGGAGCGACCCGTCAGGCCCCGG
The DNA here is from genome assembly GCA_046728175.1 of Thermodesulfobacteriota bacterium. Taxonomy (GTDB): domain Bacteria; phylum Desulfobacterota; class Binatia; order Binatales; family Binataceae; genus JAFAHS01. The sequence goes on from JBKPEA010000104.1 coordinate 19,920, forward strand.
CCGCACACCATACTCACGTAACCACGCCCGGAGGCTGTCTTTATCTGCGACGGCTCAGTCTCGGGAACCACCGTTTTCCTGAGCTAGCAGGACGTGAATGGTTACCAGTCGCTTTACCAGGTAGGAGCGCTTGCCCTTGGGGGTTACCACTTCTATGTCGTCTTCCTCGGCTTTGCCGATCAGAGCGTGGCCAAGGGGCGACGAGAGTGAGATGCGGTTTTGAGCACCATCGACTTCTTCGGGCACAACAATCTCGTACTCGACGACTGCACCCTCGTCGAGGTCTTCGAGCTGTACGCGGCTGCCGAGCCCAACCGTGTCATGGGGAATAGACTCCAGGTTGATGGTGGTTAGCTCAGCGATGCGTGCTTCCATGTTGGAAACACGGGCACGCAGAAATTCCTGGCGTTGCTTGGCCATCGCCCATTCCGCGTTCTCGGACAGATCGCCGTGCGCGCGTGCGCGCTCGAGTTCCCTGGGCAAGTCGACCGTGAGTTCGCGCTTGAGGGTCTCGAGTTCCTTCTTGAGCCGTTTGATTACCGGTAGTTCAGCCATGCGACAAAGACTTCCTGAAGAGGACGTTACCTCTTGATTTTACTGATGATCGGGTGTCCCCGCATCCGATCTTTGCCTGACTCGCTGCGTGCGTTCCGGGGCGCGCGGTAACCAAGACGGAGAGCTGATGCGTGCGGCCCAATCCATTCTCCGTGTCTTCCCGGGCCCGGCTTTGACCCTGACGTCCGTCGGCTGGGTCCCGAATTGAAGAGCCGTGGCGCAAATCAGCCGTCCGGCCCGGCGTTTCTCGGCCACCCTGCTAGTCGGCAACGATCGAGGTAAGACTGCGGTTGACGCCGCCGACGCTTTGGATTTTTTGCACTACCAGTTCACCGAGCGCGGTCACGTCGCTGGCTTCGGCGATCGCGATGATGTCGTGCGGACCCGTGACCGCGTGCGCTACCGAGACTCCCTGGACCTGCCTGATTCGCCCGGCGACTTCACGAGCTTTGCCGGGTGACGTGTCGATGAGGATGAAAGCTTTGACTGCCATACGCACACCTCCCGCGGCGCACACGCGCCAGTGCGGCTCGCCCTACGGCGCGATGGGGTTACCCTGGGCATCGTATTTGTAGAAGCCACGGCCGGACTTACGGCCGAGATATCCCGCATCGACGTATTTCTTGAGCAGCGGACAGGGTCGGTATTTGTCATCGCCGAGCACGCGATGCATTACCTCCATGATCGCGAGGCAGGTGTCGAGTCCGATCAGGTCGGCCAGTTCAAGCGGACCCATCGGTTGGTTGGTGCCCAGCTTCATTGCAGTGTCGATGTCGGTTACCCCGCCGACACCTTCATAGAGGGTGTAAATCGCTTCGTTGATCATCGGGAGCAGCACGCGGTTGACGATGAAGCCCGGGAAGTCCTGGGCGGTCATGGTGGTCTTGCCTACGCGCTCGGCCAGCGAGCGGGTCGCCTGGTAGGTCTCGTCGGAGGTGGCGAGACCGCGGATTATCTCGACCAGCCGCATGGCGGGAACCGGGTTCATGAAATGCATCCCGATCACGCGATCGGCACGTCTGGTGCGCGCACCCATCCGGGTGATGGAAATGGACGACGTGTTGGAAGCGAAAATCACCTCGGGCGGGCACAGCTGGTCGAGCTTCTGGAGCAATCCGATCTTCGCGTCCTCGTTTTCGACCACGGCTTCGATCACGAAGTCGGTGGCGGCGAGATCTTCGAGGTTGGTGGTGGTCTCGATGCGGGCGATCACGCGGTCGCGCTCCTCGGGTTTGAAGCGGCCGCGTTGCACCATGCGCTCGAGGTTACGTCTAATGGCGTCAAGCCCGTGATTGCACACCTCCTGCGACACATCGTTCATCAGGACGCGCACGCCGGCCTGCGCCGTAACTTGCGCGATGCCGGAGCCCATCTGCCCCGCGCCGACCACTCCAACCGTACTTACCGCCATTCGACCTCTCCAATCCCGCCCTAAATGTAAGGGATGTAGTTCTTGAGCGAGCTTAGCAAGGCAGCAACGTCGGCTTCGTCCGCCAGCTCGCGGCACAGGATTTCATAATAGCCTTTGATGCGACCGCGCTCCTGCTGTTCCGTCGGCTCGGCGAGGAGGGACTGGAAGTCCTTGAGAATTGCCTGGGTTTCCAGTTTCTTCTTGACCGGGATCGCTTCGTCGTCGACGGCGATGAGCAGCCGGATGTGATCGATCATCCGGTTCATTACCGCGAAATCACTGCGATCTTTTTCCATGCTCTGACGCCGTGGCATCCCGCTGAGCGCTAATGGGACCAGCGCGGTGGTGCTTCGCCCTTGACCCAGGTTCCAGCGCCGCCGGTTTTCATCGCCTCGCGGATGCGCTTTACGTCCTCGGGCGATTGTCGTCCGGGCATGCCCAGTCCGCGCATCAAGGCATTGGCCAGATTCGAGGTGAGGCGGTCACGAAGAGTCGGCTCGCCGCTCAACTGGGCGTCAAGGACCACATCAACCTGTTCGCGGGTAAGTCCTTCGGCCATGAACAGATCGACCAGACCCGCCATGCCGACCTCGCCTCCGGCGCGCTCCACCACCGCGATTACTCTGCCACAGGGTTCGCAGACCCTGCGCATCCAACCAGCACGCTTTCGGCAGTAAATACAGCGCATCGGCATCTCATCGAACCACTCGGCGCCGAGTGACAGCCCAAAAAAACGGATGAAGCGGGCGCTCGCACCAAGGCGGCCTCGCTTCAAAACAGAAATTACACTCGCCTGTTGGAAGCCGCAAGGCGCTGGCGCAAACCACGCGGCCCGAGCGCGCCTAACGACTGATTGACAGTGGAATCGCTCCCCACTATTCTCGGAATTGAGAATCATTATCAATATGTTGGCCCACGCTTCTGTGCCCTACTTCTTTTACTCGTTCGGCATTCTCCTGCGCGAAGGGCTGGAGGCGATGCTGGTCATCATCGCGCTTGCGGCGGGTGCCCGCAACGCGGGCGGGCGGGACCGTTCAAGCGACGTTTATGCAGGAGCGCTGCTGGCGGTGGTCGCCAGCGTGTTGCTCGCGTGGGCGGTGAATCATGTGATCGGGGATGATGCGAGCGATACGCTGGAGGGGATATTCCAATTCCTCGCGGCCGCGACCCTCTTTTACGTGAGCTCCTGGCTTACCGCGAAGAACCAGTCAGATCGCTGGAACCGGTTTATCTCGGACAAAGTCCAGGTCGCCGAACGGAGCGCGCTGCCAGCGCTCGCGCTTGGCGCAACCGCGTTTCTCGCGGTGATCCGCGAGGGCGCCGAGACGATAGTTTTCTTCCAGGGCCTAACCGCCGGGGCGAACCAGGGGCTGGAACGTCACGCGATTTTCGCGGGGATCATTGCCGCGACGCTGGCACTCGGGTTGGTGTTCTGGATCCTGACCCGCGCGGCGTATCGAGTTCCGCTTAAGCCACTCTTCTCGGTCACCTCGATCCTGCTCTATGCGCTAGCGGTCGTGTTCGTCGGCCAGGGCGTCGGGACCTGGCAGGAGGCGAATGTTCTCCCCGCAACATTTGTCGAGCATGTACCGCAGATTCCCGCGGTCGGGCTTTTCCCCACCTTCGAGTCGATAGGCGCCCAGCTCGCGCTGATACTGCTGGCGTCGTCCGCGCTTATCGCGCCGTGGATGGGGTCGCACCGGATAAAGGTTGCGAGCGAGGCGCCGCCGGCGCCGCGGCCGCATCTGACCTGAACGCTCTCGGAGTAGAAGCCTCGCCGATTTCATGGCTGTGGAGGAATTCCTCCACGCTGGTAGTAAGCCGTTCCGCTTCGACCAGCGCACGAAATCCCATCTTGGTGCATTGCTCGACGCGCGGGTCGTGAGGAACCGAACTGTGCCGGACTTCGCGCAGGTTCTGGCGCAGTCGATTGGTGCGATCGAGCATTACCGCCAGCCGGCTCTCGATCATCGCGGTCGAGCTTCCCGGCGGTGCGCCCAGATTAAGGGCGAAAGCCTGATCGCGTTCGGCTTCGGCCAGGCGAGTTAAATCGTGACGGATGAGCCCGCACGCACCTTCCGCAGTGTTAATATTCGGGGGCGGTTCCTTTTCCGGAGTCTCAGCGCAGACAGTTGCGGCTCCCAGTACCGCGACCGCAGACGCCGCGGCTAGAAACCGGAGCAATGGAAACAGTAGAGCCGGCGTGCGAGCCGGCTCCGCGTCATCAGAGGAAGGGTCGGACGGGTCCGACCCTAAGCGGAATCCTCTGCCGAGCTGGAATAGCCGAGCGAGTTGAGGAATTCCTCTTTCTGGCCGGATGGCATGATGTAAATTCCGTCCCATCCGCAAACCTCTTCGCAGAGCAGACATCCTACGCAGGTCTTCTCGTTGACGTGCACCCGTCCCAGATACACCGCGCTATTCTCGGGTGATGGCGAGATGCATTCGAAGGGGCACACATCAATGCAGACGCCGCATCCGTTGCAATTATCGGGATGAACCACCGCGACGGGACGCTCGGCGCGCTTGAGCACGTGGGTGAGCACGCCCTTGTTGTTCAGAATCGCCTCGTCGGGACAAATTACTCCACACGCACCGCAATCTATGCAGAGGCTGGGCTCGATGAAATAAACCTTCTTGGAAATTCCGGAAATGGCGCCGGTCGGACAGCGCTTTTCGCACGCGCTACATCCGGTGCAATTCTCGGCGATGATTTCGTAGGGCATCTCCAGATACCTTTCGGGTGACGCGGGACGTATCCGCGAGAATCAACTACTTGCGCATTTCGTCGATAATTTTATCACGCTCGCCGTGCTGAATAAGCTGATCGTTGCGGCGGGCCTGCTTCAGCGCGACATGGGTGAAGAACAGCACCAGGAGCATCATCCCCATGATCGGGATGTTGTCGGGTTGCACGAGAATTTGCAGGAATTGCTGAAGACCAGAGATGTGTCCTTCCATCGTGTTCCCTAAAAACCACCGATCGCGCCCGCGTAACGCATCACGCGCTCGCCGCGATCTATCGGCTTATCTGATTTTCAAGTATCAGTCACATTAGCCGAAGTCAACGTGAGAGTCCCAAGGTGCAGGATTTTGTAGGGAAATGCGCTCGGAGCCTACGACCTGTAACGGCCCAGGGTGACTCGCAGTGTCGTTGCTCGGCCAACCCCCCGGAGAAAGGAAGACGATTTTGCCCCGTCAGCTGCGTCTGCGCCGGGGCCAGAACGCTCCTTCGTCTGTCGGATGCTATCACTTCCGGGCGAAAGACGCCTTGGCCGCAAGGTCATCTTTCGACGCCCGCTCGGCAGACGAAAGGTGTTCGATTCTTATGCGGTGGGTATAATGCTGGCGCGATGGCGAATCAGGCCGACACCGTTTCGTTTGCGTCCACGCCGCCGGCGCGGCTCTTTCGGACCGTGTGGGGCGCGATCGCTACTGCTGCCTGCGTACTCCTGACCGCGTTATTCGCGTTCCCGGCAGTAATCCTCGCAAGGTTTGGACAACTGCGGTTGCTTACGGACCTGACGACCGTGTGGGCACGTGCGCTCATCAACACCTGCGGCATCCGGGTTGAGATCGAGGGGCTGGAAAGGGTTCGTGATTTGGGCCCCTACATTCTGGTCTGCAACCATCAGAGCTTCTTCGACATCTTTGCCATCGCCGCCTACATGCCGGGTTCGATGCGGTTCGTCGGCAAGAAAGAGCTGCTGAAAATCCCACTGGTCGGCTATGCGCTCAAGCATGGCGGTCATGTGATCATCGATCGCCAGGGCGGGGGAAAAGAAATTCGCCGGGCTGTCGAGATCGTCCGCAAGGGCTTCAGCCTTTGCGTGTTCGCGGAAGGCCATCGGTACAGTGACAACCGGGTGCATGAGTTTGAGGACGGTGCGGCATGGCTCGCCGCCCTGACCAAACTACCGGCAGTGCCAATGGCAGTGAGCGGTTCAGGAGCATTTTTTCCGCGCCTGGCGAAGGTGGTGGTCCCGGGCGGCCGGATGCGGATGACGATCGGCGCGCCGATTCTCACCGCAAACCTCAAAAACCGCGACCGTGGCGAATTAACGCGCAGGCTGGAAGAGGCAGTTCGCGCGCTGTTCGTCGAAGAACTTTGACCGCGATGAACGCGCGAGTTCCGCATATCGGAACTTATCGCCGCGAGCTCCCGGTCAGTCTTGAGCGGCTCTACGAAAACGCGATCGATTGGGAGCACCTGCCCTACCTGCATCGTTCGAGCTTCTCTCGCATCGAACGGATCGATTCGGGCGATTGGGGCTTTCGCGCGCGGGTGTGGACTCATCCATTTGAAGAGCAGCGCGCGTTGGTAATCGAACTGAATCTTGATCGCGATTGCCGACGCTGGATCACGAGGACCCTGAAAGGCTCAGGTACCGGCACCGAAATTTGGACGCACGCTTTTTCGCTCGCCGCGCGAACGACCCTGGTGGTGGTCGATTTCTTTGTGCCAGGCGCGGGGGAACCCGCCGCCGTCCGGTTGCGGGACTACTACCACAGGCTCTACGCGCAGCTCTACGACGAAGACGTTGCCATGATGACGGTGCGTCAGGCCGAGCTCGATCGCATCCGGGCGGGCCAACCTTCGGGAAAAGCGACGCGTGAAGTCATCGGTGAGCTCGGGGATTTGCGTGAGCGGCTGCCATTGGAAACCGATTTCGGGGGGATGCGGTTCACGATCATCGAGCTCGATGGGAAGCTGGTCGCTTTTTCCGCCCGGTGTGCGCATCTGATGGGGCCGCTTGGAGAAGGCCACATCGAGGGCGGAGTCGTGGAGTGCCCGTGGCACGGTTATCGATTCGATGTCCGCAGCGGAGAATGCATCAGCGGCGCGGCCTGCCGGCTCGCGCCCGCACCGAGGGTGAAGATCGATTCTGACGGCAAAGTAGTTCTCGAGACGATCTGACCGCGCGCCGGTCCGGCGACCAGATCTATAAGACAACCGGAACCGGGATAAATTGGCCGTGGGTTCTTATCTGCCTGGCCGAGACCTACGATATTGCAGGAGACCTCCCGCAGGCCCTAAAGGCGTCACGTGAGGCGCTGTCGGCAGTGACGGAAACCGGCGAGGGGCGAGACGAAGCGGAGGTTCATCGCCTCATGGGCGCAATGGCACTCCGGCCGAAGGCTAGTGCCTTCAGAATTCAAAACAAGGCTCAAGCTGAGCCACATTCAGGAAGGCCATCGAAGTGGCACGCAATCAGAGTGCGAAGTCGTACGAGCTGCGTGCGGCGACCTCACTCGCGCGGGAATGCTCCGCGATACTAGACGGTATGATGAAGCTCGCGTCGCGCTCACCGAGATCTACCACGGGTTTGCCGAGGGCTTTGAGACCTACGACATGAAGGATGCAAGGTCTTACTCCACGAATTGAGCAATCCACCTTTTCGTCGACCATAAATTCCCCGGCTAGGATTGTCAGGAACGGTGTCAAGCTGCGCGCGCCCCCCCGGCGCCCAGTGCGAACGTATATCCTAGAGGAGGAGGAACGGAGTCAAATGCGAACCAATGGGAAGAGATGGTGGGTGGGCGTGCTGGTCGCTGCGACAATCACCGTGGGCGTCGCTACGGTGCATGCCGACGATACGCCTTTGGCAACCGCCGTCCTGCTGCCGAATCTTATCTCAGACGTCGCCCAGCAACTGGTACCCATAACCGTCGAACTGCCGGATAAGTCCGCAACCTCATCGGTGAAGGTCAAGATCGCAACCCTTGTCTATTGCGGGACTGACGGTCATGGAGGTGGTTATGCGGTCGGAATCGCGATTCCGGCGGAAAGCACCTTTTCGCCGAAACCTTTGTCTCCCGCCGATTGTCACGATGCTTTGTCGGCAATAGCGAAACGAGCAATGGAGAGCCCCGGGGCTCCCGACTGGATTGACGCGGTCAGGGCAGAGCTTGCGTGGGTGCCGTGGCAACTCAAACTCACGCTCTCCGGCGCCGCGCCGGCAACCAGGCAAGGTGCAAACGCGCCCTCCTTCGCCGGCATTCAGACCCTCGCCAGCTACCCTACGGCAAATATTGCCATCCTGCCGCCGCCCGGAGACGATCGCCGGTTTGATGTGGCGTTCGGTTTTCCCGCCACCACTATCGTCGCCGCGCTCTACGCGAGCGGACGCACCAGCAATCCGCTCGCGAGCTTGACGGTCCAAGGGTCGTTCGCCGCAGAGACTGCCGAGATTCCGAGCCGAGCGAACGTATTGGTTAGTGCGCAGTACGCTTTCGTCAATGATCTGCTGAGGCTATACGCGCCGGAATATGAGGTGCCGATCCCAGTTCAGGGCATGACTGGAAAGATGCTCGTCAAGGATGTGCAGGTTGCGGGAGCCGATAATTCCATGACCGCAAGCGGACAACTGGTGATGGGGAATATCGCGTATCGTTGCAAGGTTCATAGCGCGGGCCCCGACCTGGTCATTAAACGGATTGAACTCAGCCCCATCGGCAGGGACTGTACCTCAGACGATCTGATGGAACGCATGCAATGCCAAGGAGAGCAACTTGCGACCAGCGGTTCAAGTGAGTCGGTGGCCAACGCGCTGACGAACTATTATCGGGGCACGCCCTTCCACTACTCGAGCGAGGCGCATCCGCTGCAGTTCAATCTGCTCGATCGACAAATTAGTGCGACCTTCGAAGCGCTCAAATCAAGTTCGAAAGGCACGGCCATCAGTGAAGCTGGGCGTGCATCGATTCAGACCACAGCCTCGGAGTCCGCTAACGGGGCGCGCTGACCTTTGCCAGTAGGCGCGACTCCGTTCTGTGTGACGGTGGCGCGATAGCGGCCTCGCATCCCCTCGTCCGACCGGATGCGGGGCACGAGTCAGGTGGCGACTCGCGTCTTCTTGGAAGCGAGCCGGTTGGAGGGAGGGCGAAAATCGCTTCGCCAGGGGGAACGCAAACCGGGGAGCCAGCGATGCCCGGAATTCAGGTTTTGCGGTCGAAAATGAACAGCGGGACCTGGTTGGCGTATTCCGGGTCGATCGCGAGGATGCGGCGGCCCTGCTCTTTTTGAATTGCGCCCGGATCGATTCCGCACTTGCGGAGCGCCGCTGCGACCGACTCCACATCAGCGGCTTCGAGCCACAGCGCGAACATCCCCTCCCCCGCCTTCGCGATGGCGTCTGCAGCGAGAACCCCGGAGAGCAGGCGGATTTCCGAATCGCCGATTCGGATTGAGGCGGCGTTGCCGTCGCCGGATTGGATCACCTTAAAATCAAAGTTTCGTTCATAAATCGAGACCGCGTCGGCGAGGTCTGCCGTCACAACCTCGAGGTGATCAAGCCGTTTGAGCATCGCCTCGGTTCTGTTCTATCAAAAATTCACGGACTGCGTAGATCGCGCCGATCCAGCGCACCGAGACTCGCCGCGAGTGGTGCGCGGCGAGTCTCTTTACGCAATCCGACTACTCTGCGGACCTAAGCGCCCCTTAGGCCTTGGGCTTCAGCGTGAAGTTCGAGGTCGCGGTTGCACCCGCCTTCACATCGACTTTCTGGTCCTGGGTTCCGAGCTTTTCCTGCCACACCTCGATCGTGTAGCTACCCGGGGGCACGTCCTTAATCTCGAAGTTACCATTGTCATCGGTCACCGCGTAGTAGGGCGTATCGGTCACGTACCACCATCCCTGCATCCATCCGTGCGCATCGCAGTTGACCTTGATGATCTCGGGCTTCTCTACCGTTTGCTTGATCACCTTTTTGAACTTGGGCTGCGCCATGTTGAAGGGCGGGTTCACCTTTGAGTAGGTGTGGATGTTATGCAGGATGCCGTCGCTGTTGATGATGTTGACCGTCGAACCGGCCGGGAACGCGAGGACGTGCGGCACGTAGTCACAGCCCTTCTGATCGAACTTCACGTCGCCAGGCTTCGCCGTGCCCTTGGCATCCTTGAGCACCACCACGGCGTTGGCAATTCCACCGCCACTGCTCACAACCAGGGCCTCGTCGAAGTGGGGCTTGAGCCCGCAGACTTCCTTGTCCTTGGTGACTTCAACCTTCTTGGGCGCCGGCGCGGGCCCGTCAAACTTGACGGTACCGTTCACAGTACCTCCGTTGTCGGCCGCGGCCTGATAGCCTGCGACGCCAAGGCCTATCGCGATGGCGGCGCATCCCGCCGCCAAAACCGCAAACTTCCTCATATGTTTACCTCCTGAAGTCTCCTCAGGTTCCAGTGTATGCGTGCACTCTACTTCCTTATTTGCGGGTCACCTTGACCGGCGTGCCCGAAGGCAATGCCTGACCCGGGTGCGTCCCAAACCAGAATATGTAGTCACGAATCGCCTTAATCTGCTCGGTTTCGTTGCCTCCCAAGATGTCGTCGGGGCCGCCCGGATAAAACGACGGCATCTTGGTACCCGGCTGAACCGCCTGTGGATTCTTAAGCCAGAGCAAAATCCATTCGGGATTGAGCCGACTGTGCGCCAAGGCTAGGTCGGGGGCCCACCCGGTGGGCGGACCTTCGGGCTTCTTATCGCCCTGCTGATGGCAACTGAAGCAGTTGAAATAGTCCTTAGACATCAGCTTGGTGCCGGCCTCCAGGGTCGGGGTTGCGATCAGGTTGGTATTCAGGAATTCGTACGGCACCTGCACGCCTGACAACGAGGTGAAGTAGTTCACCAGGGTGTCGCCCTCGTGATTGTCGAAATGGAAGGTAGGCATCCGAATCTTCAGCCACGGCCGAATCGGAGTCGGGCCCTGCAGGAAGGTGAACAGCCAATCGGGTTGGACCTTCAAGCCCTCGCCATTCAGGATCGGGGGCGCGAAATTAATCTGGTCCTCGGGATAGAAGCGGCGGATGTACCCGCCACGATTTTCGACAATGTGGCATCCGACGCAGTTGAAGTAGTTGACCATCCGCCGACCCGGAACGATCGCATCTTGCTCCGCGCTCGCTGGCATCCGGTATTTTTCGGGGACGGTACCCTCCGTGAGGCTCGCCAGGAACACGCGGAGGTTCTTGATGTCGGCGTCCTGGAATTCAAAGTTGGGCATCAACTGCTCGACATCCTTGGTCGCGTAGATGCGCGGATCCTGGAGCTTGTGAAACGTCCAGTCGTTCCAGGTCTCGGGAATGTCCGTCCGATCACCGAAGAACAACTCGTCGAGATGCTTGGAGCCGAAGGTGGTCAGCTCGACGCCGATTCGCGACTCCTTGTCCATCCCTTCGACTTCGTGGCATCCGAAACAGCCGTATTTGCGCACCAGGGATTCGCCGGCGCTGATGTTGGTCGGATCTTTGAGCGCGGTCTCGACGCCGGGATCCTCCTTCTTCTGCCCGTGTGTCATCAGAAACGCGGTCAGTGCTGCGGCTTCGTGGTCGGAAAGCCGCAGCGACGGCATAGCGGTGTGGGGTGAAAAATCGCGCGGATTCTTCAGCCAGGCGTAGACCCATCCGGCGCTGGTCTTCTCGGCGATGTGACTTAGATTGGGAGCGAAATCCTTGGCGGTGCGAGTGGCGGTCGGAATGAAGTGCGCATCGTCGCCGACCGGCGCGCCGATCTGATCTACCTCGATCGCGTGGCAGCCCTTGCATCCGACCGATTCAAACAGGCCCTTGCCCTCTTCGATCATGCCAGGGTTCTTGATGTCCTGTTCCAGCGACGCCGGCTCGGGATGCGCCTTGAGCCAATCCGCCGACTGCTTGTTCGAGCTTGCCAGGACGTATGCGGCGAGCTTGGTCGCCTCGTCGCGGGTGAACATGAAGTTGGGCATCCGCGTGTGCGGCCGGAACAGGTGCGGATTGGTAATCCAGCGCACGGTCCAGGATGGATCGAGCTTGGCGCTGACGAGCTTCAAGTAGGAGCCAATCTTGGGCATGTCTTCGTAGCCCTTGAGCAAGTGGCATCCGGCACAATCCATCTGCTCGAACAGTCGCTCGCCGTTGACCCAGTTCACCGCGATCTGTTCGCCGTCCTTGTTGCGCAGCGAACCGACATCGACGTGACACTTGATGCAGCGGGATTGCATCTCTTCGCCGCGCAGAAGCGGATGCTCCCAGTGCTCGATGTCTCCGTGCGCCATCGCAACCGAATTGACCGCAGGAGGTTGCCCTTCATGGCAGGGAGTGCAGCCGAGCTTATCGGTCGGATGTTTGCCGATGATTTGCTCGAAGTTGGAATGGGTGCGGAACGGTTGCGGCGCATCTTCGAAGCCGCGCTTGTCGATACCCATGTGGCAGGACTGGCAGCGGTCGACGCGCGCTACCGCTTCGTCGAAGGCGTTGCGATCGAAATCTTCGATCGAGGTCTGCTGGATCTTGGGGATCTTGGGATAGCGAAACAGGACGTGGTTGCCGAGTTTTACCGGGATCAGGTAGATATCGGCCTTGTCTATAGCGTCGTCGCGCTTCTTGGTGATTTCCACCAGCTTCTGGGTCAGGTCGAACTCCTTTGAGTTGATGGCGTCGATCTGATCCTTGAGGCCCTGGACCTGGGCTTTGTAGGCATCGGAGATTTTTTGCTCGACCGCGAGTTCCGCGTTGAGCTGGTTGATCTCCGCCATGTAGCGCGAGGGGTCCTGCTTCTGCTGGATCGCGTGGTTGTAATCGTACCATCGCTCGGTGAGGAACGACTTGGTGAAGCGCGCCGCCTGTTCCTTGTCGTCGGCAATTTCCCTGGTGGCCTTAAGCTGGGCCCGCAGGTCGTCGAGTTTTTTTGCGGTGGCGCCGGAGGCAAGTTCGACCTTGGCCTGGGCGAGTTCTTTGGTGTCCTTCTGGTACTGGGGATCCGCGTCGAGCAGCTTCTGCTCGACGGCCGCGTCCTTCATGTACTTGTTGTAGGCGAGCCGGTCGAACTCGACCTGGTATTCTTTCCACGGGCGGCGCGAGATGTTGTCGTCCCAGATGGACCACACCGCCGCTCCCAGCAACAGTGCGACCATCAGCACGAACATCGCGCTGTAGGATTTTGCTTCTTCGCTGGGATCAAGCCCCGGTCTGCCAGCCATCTGTTCTTACCGTGCCCTCAATAACCATTGGTCAATGCGCCCTGACGTTGGCGGGTCAGGAGCGCTCGCGGGATAAATTCTCGACAATGTAGCCGACCAGGAACACCAGGATTCCCATACCGGTCAGCTTAAACTCGTTGCCCATCCCGTGCGGCTGGGTGATACCGACGTAAAGCGCGAATCCCACGTCGGCGCATCCCAACGCCTCCAGCACTTTGCCCAGGATGTACACACTTTGCGCTGCGTCACGCGTCAGATGTTAATCCAGGGAGTGACCAGGATGTACTTGATGTTCAGCGCGTGCCGCATAACCATTTTGATGAAGACGCCGGCCATCGCGAGCAGCAGAAACCCGGTTATGCCAAAGCGCACGGGGCCCCACTTCTCCAACAACTCAGGACCTCCGCCCGGGAACGCCGACCACGGATCATTGGCGGGACGCCGGCGCACCCACCAGTAGAACACCGCCATTCCGACTACGAAGTAGCCGCCAATCAGGGAGAGTCCGAACAGGGCGGACAGCGTATAGTCGCGGAACCCGAACATGTAGGGAAGGTCGACGTTGGTAAGCGCTTCCACCATGTGCGGATCCCAGTACTGGCCCGGCCAGAACCAGTTCCACCCGGGTCCGCGAAAGAACGTGCCGATGATGATGAAGGAAACCCAAAGCACGTGAAACCCGATGAAGAAGGTCAGAATTTCGAACATCCGCTCGCGGAAGGTGTAGTAACCATTGCCTTTCGGATTGATATCCAGATACGGCACCAGCATGAGGCCGACGATAATGAAACTGGGCAACACCACACCGGCGTACCACGGGTCGAAGAACACGAGCATTTCCTGAAGGCCGAGGAAGTACCAGGGAGCCTTGGACGGATTCGGTGTCCGGGTGGGATTGGACGGCTCTTCGAGCGGCGCGTTGATGGTTAACGACCATACGGTCAGCAGCACCGTCACCACGATCGCGACGAGAAATTCGTTGCGCAGCAGGAACGGCCAGGTGTGCAGCTTGTCTTCGATGCCACTACCGGCTTTCTTGATGGGCACCTCGATACGCTTGCCGACGGGGGCACCCTTGGGAGCGCGCGCAGCGCCGGCGGCACCGCCGGCCGCCGCGGCCATCATCATTGAGCCGCTTCTTGATCCGCTTCCTTCTTCGCTCGCCATGATTTAGCTCCTCGCCCGGACCTGGGGCGAAAAGTATTGCGTCCGGCCGCTCGCACTAAGTATGATTCGCATCATCCTCCCACGGGGGTGGCGCGGCCAGACGCCACATCCAATAGATAGCCAAGCCCATCAAGATCGGAACGAACGTCACTCGCACGATAGGATTGTGCGCCAGCCAGGAGATCAGATCACCCATGGTGTTCTAAAGGGGTCCCGACATTCCGTCGCGACGAATTCGCCAGAAATGCACTGCCATGAAGATACTGGCGAGCAGGGGAAAGAAGATGCAGTGCAGGATGTAGAAGCGCAGCAGCGTGTGCGGACCGATTTCGGCGCCGCCGAACAGGAACGCCCGGGCATCGTAAATCGGGTTGACCCCCAGCATCTCGTGGAACGGGCCCCCGTGTCCCAGCAGCGGTGTGGCGCGCGCCATGTTGGAGCCCACCGTAACCGCCCAAATCGACAGCTGATCCCAGGGCAGCAGATAGCCGGTGAACGACAGCAACAGCGTGAGGACGAGGAGGATTACGCCGACTACCCAGTTGAACTCGCGCGGCGGCTTGTAGGAGCCGGTCATGAAGACCCGAAACATGTGCAGCCAGACCGCGATCACCATGCCGTGCGCGGCCCAGCGATGCATGTTTCGCATCAGCATGCCGAACGGCATGTCAAATTCGAGATACTTCATGTCCGCGTATGCGTATTCCGCAGTCGGTCGGTAATAGAACATCAGGTAAATGCCGGTGACCACGGTCACCAGAAACAGCAGAAAAGTGATACCACCCATGCACCACGTGAAACGCATGCGGACCGCGTGCTTCTGGACCTTGGAAGGATGCAGATGCAGCCATACGTTGCCGGAAACCATCAAGATACGGTTGCGCGGCGTGTCTTCATAGCCGTGGCGGAAAATCGATTGCCAGGCTTGGGATTCCGTAATTTGGCGTTTGACTTCGTTCCAGTCCAACTTCGCCATCTGACCGAGACTCCCGGGCGGCTCAGACCGCCTACCTCCCGACTAAATTACTGCCCTTGCTCCGCAGCCGCACGGGTACGCGGTGGGCAAAACCCGAACTGACGTAAGGCTACCTAATTGTACTACGACTTCGCAAGAAGAAGGGCTGATTCCAGTGCGCTCGCTAATTCTCATCTCCGCCCTTCTGCCCGGCGCTTTTCCGGCCGCGTGAGAAGAAGGAGACCACAATACCGTACAATACCATCAGGACGGCGATAGCCATGACCCCAATGCCGGGTCCGGCCAGGATTCCAGTCGCCAGCAGTACCGCTCCAATCACGAACAGTGGAATGCCGAACGCGATCGGATTAAACGGATCGCCCCGCGCGATCTTGGCCTTGGTGTCGCGCGCCAGTTCCGCCTGATCAGCCTCCTCGTTGCTTTCGCGCAGCAGCGAGACCGCGTAGTCGGTCATTTCCTGCCGGTTGGGCATGGTGCGAAGCCGATCGGCTAGGGTGCGCGCGATTTCTTCGATGGTCTGGTCGTTGGACGGTGTCGGCGACTCTTTCTCGTTGCGATCCGAATCTGACACGGTCTATTCAAGCACTCCCGAGGCGAGCAATAGCGGAGTCAGGCGCTCGGATCAAATCGGGAATTGCCCGAGACCTGCTCTGACCAGATCGGTCCGGGGCGTCGACCCTGTTGCCCTGCAGACTTGCGGTCGCCGGGCCGGACAGTGGGGTCGCCCCGCCGGTAAGAAGGTGTCGGTTGCGCCCCGTAGAGGTTAGCTCCAGCTTGCGGAAAAAGAATCCCGCCGGCCCAGGAATCCAATAATAATTGCCTTCCCGCTACTGATTCTTGCGGGCGACTATCAACGAATGGATCGAGAAGCGGGCCACCGGGCGTAGCTGCTCGACGGCGATGTCGTAACCGCTAAGCACGTCGCGGGTGCGCAGGCGCGTGGTCCATCCGAGCAGCTTGGTGATTGGATTGACCACGGTATTCAGAAAATACAGGACCGGATTGGGACTCGCGAAGTGGTTGACGATCACGATCCTGCCGCCCGGTTTGCACACGCGGACCATCTCGCTCATCATCCGCAGCGGATCGGGTACGACGGTAATCACGTGAAACGTCACCACGTCGTCAAAGCTATTGTCGGGAAAGTCGAGATTCAGCGCATCACCTCTGCGCACCTCGACGTGGCCCCACTCGTTGTCGCGAATCTTGTCACGCGCGTGCGTGAGCATCGCTTCGGACGGATCGATGCCGACCACGTGAACGTAGGGCGGAAAGGCATCGAGCGCCATGCCGGTGCCGACCCCTACCTCAAGCACCTGCTGCCCGGGCCGCAGGTTTAGCGATTCGATAACCTCGTGCTCGTGGTCTTCAAACGCGCGGCTGAAGACCGCATCGTAAAAGTGGGACAAATCGGAATAGATACGGCTCTCGTGCGGTTCGGCCATTTCGATAAGAATCCTCTGGATTGTGCTGCGTCCGAGGCCGGGAGACGATGTCACCCGCACCTGTCCCAACCGCCAAGAGCTGAATGACCGCGGTTTACGCGGCGGCGTTAACCCCCCGAAGCTGGCGTTTCACGGATGCGATATCCCGTTTGCGAAAGCGCCATTGCCGCCCCTTCTTGAAGGCCGGAATTATGTTTCGGCGCGCAAACTCGTTGACGGTGTCGGGGCTGAGGTCGAGCAAGAAAGCAACCTCACGTGAATTCAACAAAACGTCGTCTTTCTCGGCCATCTTTCCGTCCAAAAGACGCCTTTCTGGTCTGATAGTTAGAACGGACTTTTGTAGCCTGCTCACCTCGCCCAAGTCAAGTTTTATACTCCACGACTCGCTAACAACGAAGGACCACAAGCCCTTTCTCGAAGGCAGCGTTCGAGTATCGGTGCCTTCGGGGCACGGATCAATTTTGAAGGGGAGTACGCGGGGTCGGCACGAGGAAAGGGGGACAGCGGGACCACGAGACACGACCTGGCGGGTGATGAAGCCTGCAGCGGACCTACGACCGGAATTAGCCGTGCTCCAGCCTAATAAGGGGCTACACGCTGATGGTGGTTAGCTTTCTTGCGCCGATCAGATAGTCGTACCAAGCGCGGGTCACGACTATGCACGAGAACAGCCCGGTTAGGACGCCGACGCAGAGCGTCACGGCAAACCCTTTGACCGGTCCGGTGCCGAACTGAAACAGGATCAACCCCGCTACAAAGGTGGATATATTGGAGTCGCGAATCGCGGACCACGCACGTTCGTAGCCCAATCTGACCGCCTCGCGCGGCGACTTGCCGGCGCGCAATTCCTCCCGCATCCGCTCATTCACCAGCACGTTGGCGTCGACCGACATTCCGAGGGTCAGCACGATTCCGGCGATGCCCGGGAGCGTCAGCGTGGCCTGCATCGCCGCCATCACACAGATCAAAAGCAGGATATTCAGAGTCAAGCCGAAATCCGCGACGATACCCGCACCGCTGTAGTAGAAGGGCATGAAAATCAGCACGGCGGCGGCGCCAATGATGAAGGAAAGTAAGCCCTGACGAATGGAATCACGACCCAACGACGGACCGACCGTGCGTTCTTCTTCGAACTCGACCGCAGCCGGGAGTGAACCGGATCGCAGCACGATGGCGAGATCGTGCGCCTCGTCGAGCGAGAATCGCCCGGTTATCTGCACGTGGCCACCCGGAATGCGCTCCTTGATGACGGGATCTGAATAAACCGTGCCGTCGAGTATGATCGCGAGCCGGCGGCCCACATTCGCGGCCGTGAGCGCGTCGAAAATCTCGGCGCCGTGCGAGTCGAGGTCGACGGAGACGTAGGGGCCTTCAAGTCGGCCGCCGGGGCGGACACGAGCATCGGTGACCACGTCGCCCTTCATCAGCACGGGAGATTCCACCAGGTACGGCGTGCGCCCGCCTCGGGCGGGCGCACCATAGAGAATCTCAAAGCCGGGCGGTGGCCCGTTCTGAATCGCGTCCTGGACATTGTGCGAGTCGTCAATGAGCTTGAATTCGAGGACGGCGGTTTTGCCAATCAGCTCTTTGGCGCGCTCGGGGTCCTGGATTCCGGGCAGCTGCACCAGGATTTCATTGTCGCCCTCGCGTACCACCGTGGTCTCGCGTACGCCGAGTTGGTCGATTCGATTGCGAATCGTCTCGAGCGCCTTGTCCATTACGTCGGCCTTCATCTGCGCAAGGTCGCGCGGCCGGAAGCCCAGGCTGAAGGCCGGTCCTCCCCCGGTGGAAGGTGCAGTGTTCACCACCAGGTCGGGAAATGACTTGCTGGCCAAGTCCAGGAACGCGCTGCGCTCGTCGCTGCCCTTGAGCTTGACGATGATGTTCCCGGACTCGTCCTGCGAGACCTCGTCGAAATCGATCTTGTTCTCCTTGAGCTGCCGCTTGATGTCGTCGGCGCGATGTCCGAGCTGGGCTCTCACCGCCTCGTCGAGTTTCACGCTCATCAGCAGATGGGTTCCGCCCTGGAGGTCGAGGCCCATCTGAATCTTGGTACCGCCGATAATCGCGGACACCCAATCGGGAAGGCTCAGACTAAGGCTCGGGAGCAGAATGATGATCGCGACGACCGTCAGGATTGCTGCCAGGTAGAGCCGCGTGCGACCGTCGCCGCCGCTGAAATGCAGGTACAGAAAAGCGACCGCCAGCGCGATCAGAATGAGGAGGGGCGCAAAGGCTTGAGTGTCCACCTGACTTAATTAATTCCCGCAGCGCCGCCGCGCCACCTTATTCCTTGTCTTTCTTTCCGGGCGCTTTGCCATAAGACGAAATCGAAGCGATCTGGGGACGTTCCACTCGCACGCGGACATTGGGAGCAATTTCGACCGTCACCAGCTTCTCGCCAAGGTCGGTAATCCTGCCCACGATGCCGCCGGTGGTAACGACTTCATCGTTGCGTTTGAGGTCTTTGAGCATCTTTGAATGTTCCTTGGCTTTCTGCGTCTGAGGGCGAATCAGGAGAAAATAGAAGATCGCGATAACCCCAACTACGGGCGCCATCTGCAACAAGGTCGACGCTTCCGAACCTTGTTGGGCGCCGGTAGCTTGCGCCCAGGCAATTCCCTCAAACAGCATCAGTCAGTGTCCTTGTCGCCCGCGTCGCCTCCTTGCAGCGCCGCAGCCATCGAATTTGCATACGCGCGGAAAGTTCGAGATGCGATAGCAGCTTGGGCTTCACGCATCAAGCGCGCGTAGAAAAACAGATTATGCTCCGTCAGCGCGCGTGCCGCGAGTATCTCGCCCGACAAAAACAAATGACGCAGGTAGGCGCGGGAGAAGGTCCGGCAGGGGCGGCATTCGCAATGCGCGTCGAGCGGACCCGCGTCGCGGGCATACTCGGCCCGCTTGATCGAGATCCGTCCTGCGCTGGTGAAGGCCGAGCCGTTGCGGGCATTGCGGGTGGGAATGACGCAATCGAACATGTCGAAGCCCATTCCGACCGCGGCGAGCAGGTCAGCGGGCATGCCGACTCCCATCAGGTAGCGGGGGCGGTCTGCAGGAAGCAGCGAGGCGGACAAGGCCGCCATTTCCAGCATCTCGTCCTTGGGCTCGCCGACGGATAGTCCCCCGGCGGCATGGCCATCGAACCCCAACGAGGTTATCTGCAGTGCACTGGTGCGACGCAAGTCGGCGAAGGTGCTGCCCTGCACGATCCCGAAGAGGGCCTGGGTGCTGCTGTGACGTGCGCGCAGGCCACGCTCGGCCCAGCGCGCCGTCAGCTCCAACGATTTGCGGGCCTGGTCGCGCGAGGCAGGATAGGAAGTGCATTCGTCGAGCGCCATCATGATATCGGCGCCCAGTGCCTCCTGCACCTCAACCGCGCTTTCCGGCGTCAGCATCACGGCTGCCCCGTCAAGGTGTGAGCGAAAGCGAAGGCCGTCCTCCGAGACGGAACTGATCTTTGCCAGACTCATGGCCTGGAAGCCGCCCGAGTCGGTGAGCGTGGCGCCGGGAAATGCCATGAATCGCCCCACCCCTCCCAGCGCCCTCACCAGGTCGGGCCCCGGGCGCACCAGCAGATGGTAGGCGTTTGCTAGAACCAGCCGATAGCCGATCTTCCAGAGTTCGTCCGGAGACATAGCCTTGACGGCGGCGCGCGTGCCCACCGGCATGAAGGCCGGAGTTGCAACCGCGCCGTGAGGAGTGCGAAGGCATCCGACGCGGGCCAGATCGTCGGTGGCGATGATGGAAAATTCGATTGGCCCCGCCATCAGACAATCAGCATCGCGTCGCCGTAACTCAGGAAGCGATAACGGCGGCGGACCGCCTCGCGGTACGCATCGAGGATAAGGTCGGGTCTCGCCAGCGCCATCACCAGTGCCAGCACCGACGTCCGTGGCATATGGAAGTTGGTGATCATCGCGTTCACCATCTTGAAGCGAAACCCGGGAAAGATGAATAACCCGGTAAACCCTTCGGGGTCGCCGGTAATCGCCCACGACTCGAGCGCGCGCACGCTGGAGGTTCCGACCGCGACCACCCGACCGCCGGTACGCCGAGCGTGATCCAGAGCCGCGCGGGCGTCGTCCGGAATCGTGAACCATTCGGCCTCCATCGAGTGTGCCTCGACCTGCGGCGCGCGCAAAGGCGCGAAGGTTCCGGGTCCGATGTGCAGGGTAATTCGCGTGCTGCGAATGCCGTGTTGCGACAATTCCGCGAGCAGGGACTCGGTGAAATGCAATCCCGCAGTGGGGGCGGCGATCGCTCCGAGACTGCGGGCGTACACGGTCTGATAGTCGTCGAGATCCTCGGCACCGACTTCGCGGCGGATGTAGTGAGGCAGCGCGAGCAAACCCGACGCGGTGAGGATTTCCGCTATCGGCGTGCTGTCGTCACTTGCGATGACCGGACGTCCTGCGTGCGCGTATCCCACGACTCGCAGCGCTGCGCCGTTCTCCAGACGCAGGCGCGCGCCTTCCTTGAGGGCCCGATGTGCGCGTGTGAGTGCCATCCACGCGCCGGGCGGATCATCGACCGGACGCACGAATAGTAGCTCGACGCGACCGCCGCTATCTTTTCGCGCGTGCAGGCGCGCGGGCAGTACGCGAGTGTCGTTGAGAACGACGAGATCTCCCTCGCGCAGGTGCTGATTGAGCTTGTAGAAGCGCGAATGCTGGAAGGACCCAAGCTTGCGGTTGACGACCAGCATGCGCGCCTGCTCGCGCGACTTGAGCGGGTGCTGCGCGATCAGCTCCGCGGGGAGATCATAGTCGAGCTCGGAAAGACGCATCGAGAAAAGAAAAACCCTAGCACCCGCATGGGAACCAGAACATGCGCGGACACGGATTTCACGGGTTAGCGGTTTCCATCCGCGATGCGGCGGAATGCTCGCCGCCGAAGGGTTGGGACCCGCGCGTCCAAGGTCGCGAAGCACGGCGCCTCGAGCAGCGCGCAAGCGCCCATCGTCAGCCACGCCGCAGATGCGCCGAAGCGATCCGTCAAGGCACCCCGTTGGCGAGCGTGAGTCCTATGGCATCCAGGATCTCGGCGGCGATGAAATGCCAGTAGCGATAGGAGAAATAGTAGAGGGCGAAGCCGCCCACGTGGAAAGCGCAACCGAGCACTGCTGCTACGCGCCGGCCGGTAGCGTCGGCGAATGCTCCGGTGGGAACATCAGTCAGGAGCCAGACGAAGAAAAACACGGCGGCTACGGTGTTGACCTGCAGCTGGTTGAGACCTCGTGAGTGCAAAAAGAGAGGGTAGACCGCGAAGATGAACGACGGTCCAAACGAATAGAAATACGACACCACGTAGTAGCGACGAATGATCGAGCGCGCGTCCGGGTTTTCAGTCTCGTGCCTCATCGCTGCGCGGCCTCCCCGATCTCGATACGCACCCCGACTGCGGCGGTATTTCCGATCGGCGGAGCGGCGAGAAGCGCCGCCCCCAGCCACACCCCCGCAGCACCGACCAGCATGGTCGGCCGCAGGCCGACGAACTGTCCTGCAACTCCTCCAACCAGCAGGCCGATCAAAATGGAGGAGTGGTTCAGGAACCGGAGGCTTGCGTTCACGCGCCCGAGAATCGTGTCAGGCGTGATGGTCTGCACCAGAGCCACGCTGTTGATGAAATAGATGGTCAAGGCGCCATCGCCGAGCAGTGGGCGTGCAACGAGGAGGGCCACCGAACTAGCGCCTGCGCCGCGCGCCAGTGGGGGTAGCACCATCGCGAATCCTCCCGCGGCCAAGCCCAGGACCATCCTGCGTCCCGTGCCGAGCCATTGGGAGGTGCGCTGCGCGGCGAGCGCTCCGAGAAGTGCGCTCGCGCCGCCAGCCGCGAAGATCATCCCCAGCGCGGCCGGCTTGAAGCCGAGGGCGTCGACCGCCAACAGCATGTAGAGGGTGTTCCAGAGGCAGGGGAAAAAGCCTCCCACCAACGCGACCACACCAAGCGCGCGCAGGCGCCCATCGGACCAAATCGTTTTGGCGCCTGCGGCGATTTCGCGTACCAGGGCCCGCTCGCCACGATGGCCGCTCGGAATCGGTTCCGGCGTGCTGATGATCGCGATTGCCAGAGCAGACGCGAGGAAGGAGACCGCATCGATCAGGATAGCGAACGGCGCGGTGATCCACTGCACCAGCCATCCGCAGATGCTGAAGCCCGCAACCTCGGCGAGCGAGCTGCTCGCGGTGAGTTTGCCGTTCGCATCGAGGATCTGCTCCCGATCGACCAGGGTTGGCAGGTAGGTCCGATACGAAATGTCGAAAAAGAGGTCGAGCAGCGCCGCCAGCAGCATAACAGCGTACAGGTGGCGCATGGTGAGCACCCCATAGATGGCGGCGAGCGGAACAGTCGCCAGCACGGCGGTGCGGCCCAGGTCGGCGAGGATCATAATCGGCCGTCGGCGAAGCCGGTCCACCCACGCTCCGGTGACCAGGCTGAACCCACGCTGGGCAAATACCCGGCGGCAGACAGCAAGCCCATCTGGAGCGGAGTCGCGCGCAAGGTGATGACCGCGGCAAAAACCATCGCAACGCTGCCGATGCGGGTGCCAAACAGAGAAATGGTCTCGCCGCTCCACAGCTTCATGAAATCCGCGTGGCGGTACAGGGACCGACTCGCAGGCTGAAAGCCCGGAGCGCGGGAATTGTCGATTTGTGCTTTGCTCGCGCATGTGCGCCTTTCTCATCGCCTACAAAGAAAAACGCCTCGGGCTTCGCAGCCCGAGGCGTTTTTCAGCCGGTTTACGAAGGGATTCTCTCGCTTAAGGAGAGCTCGTCGATGTGATTGGGTAGGTTCGCATTGGGTTCTCGTGACCGGTTGAAGCAAAGAGTAGTGTTGCCTCTCCTTACAGTCAACACTCCTGGCGGCAATCGATCGGTCGCGTGAAACCAGCACAAGGTCGAGTCGCCCTCGCGCGACCGCCGTGCTGTGTAGGCGGGTTCCCGGCTGGAATTTGCGAAATCTGTGGATTCCTAGCTTAGTACTCCATTTTAGAAATACGATGACGTATTTACCGATGAATTCCGATAGCGAATTCTGCTATCCTCCATCTCGGTGGAGGTGGTCGGATGCCAAGGGAGAGTCCGTACCGGATAGAGCTATCATCGGACGAG
>JBKPEA010000105.1:0-26367 GCA_046728175.1 Thermodesulfobacteriota bacterium
GGTCGCGCTGCTCGCCAAGGCTGGGCGTCGGCACGCGCGCTCGCTGCAGCACCGCCCCAGCCTGCTGCGTTCCTTCATCCGACACAGTCCTCTTGCTTTGCGCCTATGCTAGGACTTTACTTATGCAGGTATCAATAGCTGTGCGCTAAGCGCATATCGCGCTCACATTTCTGCCAACACTCCACCGCAGATAGGACCACTGCATTTGGTTCTCTTACTATTTGAACGAAGGCAGCGTCCGGAAAGAGCCGACACAAGGTCGGGACGCGAAAAACGACTTGAGCAGCAGCCGTTGGCCTTTAGCGCTATAAGTTATCCCTTTTAGGAAACTAACTAAGATATCTTCCCAAAATTTCTGATCCGACTCCGAATACACTCGAGGATCGCTCAGCGAAGCGATACGGGCTAGAGCCGATAGGAAGACGATGCTTTCGTATGGCGAAGTAGCTCCCCGGCAAAGAGGGCGAACTCCTCTTGCTGCGGCGATGCGCTAGAAACCGGCCGGTCTCCCGCAGGACGAACGATCGGGGCACTTCGATGAACCATGCCGTCCGTAGTCGTCGGACTCAGCCCGAAGCGCCGCCATTAGCATCCGCTGCGCTCCCTCACGCGCGATCTCGTCCAGCAACCCGCGTTCCTCGCCCGCTTCCCCGGCATCCTGCTTCTCAGCTTTCAACATCGGTGGCGTCTCCTTCCACCCGGCTCCAACCGGGCGGTGCGTGTGCTTACGCGGAAGGGTACGCCGCCTTTTTCATGTCGTCATCCAATCCACAACTTTCAGCAATAGCTCCAGTTCAGATTGCTGCGCGTCGGAAGCACGTTGTAGGCGGGCTGAATTTCGCTCTCTTCGGCGACCCGCCCGAAGTCCAACTTCTGAGATACCTTTTGGCGATCTCTAGGGCGCGACCCGGTAAGCTGGGGTTCTTTTTCAGATGGAGCGGGTTGGAAACCATTGGATGACGGCCTTTCGTGATCCAAGAGCGTCAATAGAGACCGTGCAATGGCTAATTTTTTGAATCCGAGCGAGCAGCCCATATTTTCTCCAGTGCTTCTGGCCCAGAAGCATCAAGATGCGCCGGTGGAGGGCGCAGGGCGGACGGCGCAATACCGCCCGCCCGCTATCGCCGCGCGGCGGGGGGTCTCGGGGAAGAACGCCCGCAATGCAGCTCTAGCATTACTGATCCTCAGGCTGCGCCAGCTATAAGGCAAGTGGCGACCGATTTTCAGGATCTCGCTTAGTCTGAGAGACGGGCTTGAAGCTGACTTAGCAACGTTTTTAGCTCATCAAGAGCGATTCCCGAACCCTTCGCGATGTGGGCGTCAAACCCAGCATTTTTGGTTCGCTCACGGTCTTGGGGACGAGACCAAGCGGTGTATGCGAACAGGTATGGCCGAGGGCTCACCTGAGACAGGACATGTCCCACGTCGAGACCGTCCACGCGGGGCAGATGCAAGTCAAGGATGACCGCATCGTAACTGCCGTTCACGGCCAGATTCAGACCCTGTTGGCCGTCGGCCGCAGTGTCGACGCTGTAGCCCCAATATTCCAGCAGTAGCTTGAATGATTCTCTGCTGTTGTCGTGGTCCTCGACCAGCAAAACCCGTAACGCCCGCGCCATTCGCGTTTATGGTCTTTTTTTTAGCCTCTTTCAATAAGCGCGGTGCCCGTCTCATGGCCCCGCGAACGCTTTTTCTAGCGCCGCACTCGCCCGAGCGGATGCATCAGCCGGAACGGGGCGCGCCATCGCCCTGAGAGAGTGGCCGCGCAACTGGGGCTTAGCTCCCGTGATCGAGGAATCCTGGAAGTTGGCGTCGCTGCACCAAACGTCGCTCGTGACCTGGGTGATTGCGAACCCGCTACGAGAGTCACGGCCTTAGCCGCCGGAAGGTACGGCGACATCCAGTCTTTTGCGGATGTCTGCAAGGACCGCCTGGTCGATCCATGCGCCGTGCCCGTTAGGACACGCCATCCCTGCAAGTCCGGCCGCGCCTGCGGACATAGCGGCCTTGGCGGCAAGCCTCAGTCCACAGTCGGGACAATCTATCTCCGCCGGATGTTTGTGGCGGAGCTCTCTGACTGCCGTGGCGAGCTCTTCGAAGACTTTCTCACCCAGGGATCCGTGGTGAATCGCCGCCGCATTTTTCAGGCGCAAAGTAAGTTGATTGAGCGTCTCGCGGTCGGCCCACGCGCCGTGATGGTCGGGGCAAGCCATTCCGCCAAGTCCGATCGCGACTCGGGCGTCCAGATTCTTGCCGCATTGCGGACAATGGATTGCCTTGGCGTATTTGCGCCGCAGCCTTTCCAGGATTTCTTCGTCGTGCTGACGCGCCCACTGGTTCTCACGACCCATTCCAACGTCGTGGATCTTGTTACCTAGACGGTCCTTCTCGTCGGCCATATTTCCCCAGCTGTTCGCTTCTTCGCTCTTAACAATTCGGACTGCAAGCCTCAAGTGCCGCATGGCACCTGTGCCAGTATATTCCGGCCAACCATCACTCTTAATGAACTCAGGCGTCTCTGTTTCGGGTCTCAAAAAGGAGCATTGCGACAGCATGGAATGCTTGTGGTACTGTGGACGGATGCAAATTTTCTGCATCTTTCGACCATCGCAGTACGCGTGGGCCGTGATCGTTGCCGTGTCGCTCTTCATGTTTTCACCGGCGTCGGCAGGCGGCGGGGAGTCGACCGTGGTCGCGACCGTGGGGAGCCACAAAATCACCGAGGCCGAGCTGGATGCCAAGGTCAAGCCAGAGATGGCAGCGCTAGAAAGCAAAATTTACGACTTGAAGCACCAGGCGTTGGAATCGATGGCAGATGAATACCTGCTCGAGCAGGCGGCCAAGAAGGACAAGTTGACGGTTCCCGAATATTTGAAGAAGGAAATCGGAGACAAAGCCCCCCAGGTAAGCGAAGCGGATGCGCGCAAATACTACGATAAGCGAAAAGGGCCCGGAACGCCCCCGTTCGATCAGATCAAAACCCGGCTT
The DNA here is from genome assembly GCA_046728175.1 of Thermodesulfobacteriota bacterium. Taxonomy (GTDB): domain Bacteria; phylum Desulfobacterota; class Binatia; order Binatales; family Binataceae; genus JAFAHS01. The sequence continues at coordinate 2,989 of JBKPEA010000105.1, forward strand.
ATCGCAGCGTTGCAAAACCAGAGCGATCAAGAGCAGCGGGAAAGAGTTCTCGTCGCGCTGCGCAAGGAGACGCCGACCAAGATTTTGATCACGGCGCCGCGGGTTGAAGTCGCGAGCGCCGGTCATCCTTCGTTGGGCTCGGCCGATGCGCCGATAACCATCGTCGAGTTCTCGGACTTTCAATGTCCATTTTGCAAACGGGTAGAGCCCGCGCTCAAGGAAATTCGCGAGAAGTACGGCAACAAGGTGCGGCTCGTATACATGGACTTTCCTTTGCCTATGCACAATCATGCCCTGGACGCGGCCAAGGCGGGCCGCTGCGCCGCGGAGCAGGGAAAGTTCTGGCCGTACCATGACGCGATGTTCGCTGACCAGTCCCGCGAGTCACCTGCGGACCTCAAGGCGACAGCGAAGAACCTCGGACTGGACACGGCAAAGTTTGACACCTGCTTCGACCAGGCCAAGTACGAAGCGGGTGTGCGCGCCGACATGGAGCAGGGCAAGCAACTTGGTATCGACGGCACGCCGGCATTCTTCATCAACGGGCGGATGTTGGTCGGCGCGCAGCCGGCAGAGAACTTCAACCAGATGATCGACGAAGAGCTGAGTTCCAAGGATGGCGGCAAGACCAAGCAAGCGAAGGCGGATTGACGCCATACGGTTATCTTCCAAACAGTCGATAAGCTTGCGTGCCACTGTATTTGGCCTTAACCTCCAACCCCAGGCAGGAGAACTTCGGAATGGCAGTCAGCTTTCCCTCGACGGAATATTTCAAGGCGCTTAAGGAAAAAATGGCGGCGGACCAGGAGAGATTTCGCCGCCTCGGCTTTATCGACACCACTTTCGGCGTACGGGTCGGACACAACGGCAAGGTGCGCAACTTCGTCCTGGAGTTCGAGGTCTTTGAGCTGAGGGAGGTGCGTGAAGTCGAGGCGATCGATCCCAAGAAAGTTGATTTCACAATCGAGGGCGACGCCGGAGTGTGGCGGGAGATGATCGAAAATATCCTTCGCAACGGCGAGGCCGACACCTCCCATGACATCAACACGCTCGCGCATTTTGGCGAACGACTTAAGGTCGTCTACGACGACCCCGACGGACACGACAAGCTTTACCGTTTCATGGAATCGATTCAGAGGTTCTTCGACCTGTCGAGCAAGGTTGAGGTGCGATTCAACTAAGGGCTCAGGGCGCGGAGGCGCTGCTACGATGGCATACCTGGCGACGCGTAACTTTCTTGAGGACAAGGACTTCGTCGACAAGTGGCTGTACACGATGCGGACCGGAGAGTTGGACCTTTCGTGGATGAATGCCAACACCGAAAAAGTCAAACCGCACGAGGCGAATCCACGGCGCGGGTTGACCTATCGCGATCTGGATATCGGCAGCTACGGATTTACCGACGTGCCGGAGAAGGTGCGGACGAATCGTTCGTACGCGCCGCGCGGCGCGGAGATAACCGAGGGCCTTCCCGACGCACAGCCGTGGGTATCGCGCAAGAGTGAGGTCTGGGCATTCAACACCGAAAGCTACTACGAAGAAGCCGTGACCCGGCAATGGAATGTCACCACCGACATTCCCTGGGAGCGTCTGGAGGGTGTCGAGTTGCCGGAGACGACCGGCAAAGCGTTGTCGCAGCTCATGACCTTCCTCACCGAAGTGGAAATGATCGCGACCGACACCCCGGCGATGTGGCTGCCGCGCCTCAATCCCGACTTTGTCGAAGTGAAGGCGTTCATTGCATCGCAAGCGATGGACGAGGCGCGCCATACGGAAGCGTTTCGCAAGCGCGCGTTGACGACGGGATGGGGGCTGATGAAGGCCAGCCCGATGAATGAGATGGCGCTGAAGCACCTGCGCGACGCGGACTCATTCAGCGAAATGTCGGTTGCTCTACACCTGGTGGCGGAAGGCAACGTACTCACCCTATTTCGCTTCAGCGAATTTCTGTCGCCGACCGACGTCGACAAGCGAATCTTTCGGCTGGTGATGCAGGACGAGGCGCGCCACGTGGGCTACGGAATGCAGCACTTCAAATATGTGCTCGAGAACTTCCCGGAGAAGCGCGACGTGGTGCATGCGCACCTCGATGAAGCCGAGAACATCTCGTTTGCGGGTGCCGCCGCGACCGAATTGACCGAGTCGTTCATCATTCTCGCCGGCGGAGGACTCAAGCGGGAAAACATCGAGGAAGGGATCAAGGTGACGACGCGGTTCAATCTCAAGCAGATGGAAGAGCATTTCGAGCGCCTGGAGAAGTGCGGAATGCCGGAGCGCAAAGACCGCTCCAAGCTTTACCAGATGTTCGAGACGGGCAAGGCCGCCGCGGAAGCGGCCGGAATCAGGCTCAGCTAGGACCCGTCGTGGCATTTTACGCGGACAAAGACTACACGCAGGACGAAGCCAGCCTCGAGGCGGCCAACCAAGTGATGCAAGGCAACCTGAGCCTGCACTGGTACGACGCCAAAACCGAAAAGATCAAGGGCAAGCCGGCCGACCTGCGGCGCGGACTCACCTACCAGGATCTCGACATCGGCGAGTACGGCTATTCGCGCATCCCGGAGCACGTGCGCAACAGCCAGTCGATGGTCGCCCGCGGCAGCGAAAAATGGGGCAAGCTGCCCGACATGGGTTACGTCGTCAATCGGAAATCGGACGTCTGGTCCGATAACGTCACCGACCTGTACGAAGAGGACAAGGCGCGGCGCTGGACTCCCGCGGTGGACGTCCCCTGGGGTCAGCTCGACGCACATCCTCTGGCGGGGGAACTCGAAGCCGCCTGCGCGCAGCTCCACACCTTCTTGCAGGAGTGTGCGCTTATCTCGCTCGATTTTTCTGCGCGGTGGGTGCCGCTCATAAACCAGGACTTCATTGAGCAAAAGAGCTGGATGTGTGCGCAGATGCTCGTGTGGGCGCGGCTCAACGAGGCCTTCCGCAAGCGCGCACTGTATGGCGGAGCGGGTTTGAAGCGGGCCAGCGCGAGCGCGGAGCAGGGCCTCAAGGAATGGCTGTTTGCGGAAACATTTCCGCAGGGTTCGGTCGCGATCAACTTGTCGCTCGGCGGCTTTCTTCTCGCGCTGTGCCGCCAGGTGGCGGCGTTTGCGCCGAGCAAGGTCGACCGTGTGCTGATGGGTTACGCGATACAGGACACCGCACGGCAGACCGCATATGGCCTCGGACAATTGCGATACTTTCTCAAGCATCGCCTCGATGACCTCTCCGCGATGCACGAATACGTGGACGAGACCGAGCACGTCATGCTCGGGTTGATTGGGAGCGCGGAATTGCTCGAACCGCTGATCATCATCGCGGGCGGTGGCCTCGAGAAGGAACAAGTGAAGAGGGGCCGCATCGCGACCTCGAAATTCATTCGGCTGGTAACCTACGAATATTTCGAACGTCTGGACGCAGCGGGACTCGAAGGCAGATCAAAGCGCAGTCGCATTCCCTCGGTCATCAGTCGCATCGATGTGGCCGCGTGACGGCAGTCAATCGCGCGGATGACCATCTAGCTTCTTACGCCGGCTTCGGAAGTACCGGCGCCGCTTAGCGGTGGCAGCCTAGCTTGCCTCCTCGAGCCGAGACGCGCCAGCGCGTCTGGCCAGAATGCGTCGATCACGAAAGATCCTTCTCGTTCTCGACGTGAATTGCCCGCCCCCCGCAGGTGGCGGCATTGTGCAACCGAATCCGACGCTGATGGAGTTGATCCGTGGGCGCACATCCGTCGCGCCCTTCCTCAGCGCGATGTTCCGCACGCCCTGGTCTTTTTCTGGGCGAGGAGCGGAGTCGAATCAGCCGGCTTATTTTCTCGTTTCCTTGCGCCCGGTATGCTTGGCGCATGCCTGACAATCAGGATTCTTCATCGGCCGGCGCGCGGGCCGCGCTGGATAGCTCCGATCCTGCGGGCGAGTCGGCGTCGGACGAACCCGACCAACCAGACGGCGCGGCGGCGGCAGAAGCCGACGCCCCGGCGAGTTCCGAGCGGCGAAGCTTCCTGCGCCGGCTGATTCCGCGGACCCCCACCTTTCGTTTTCTGAGTTACGTTCGGCCGCACCTGTGGCTGGTTGCGGGCGGCTCGGTGATGGGGGTTCTCAAATTCGGTCTGCCGCTCGCCTTCCCGCTTGCTTTCAAATACGTCTTCGACGTTCTACTGGTGCCACAGCCGCACATGGAGCGGGTCAACCGGCTCATCGATCGATGGTGCCTCCAGCTCGCGGCGATGATGCACCTGGGTTCGGGAACCACGGCAAAGCTCGAAGCCCTGACCGCCGCGCTGTTTGTTCTCTTTCTGTTCCAGGCCGTTGCTACCTACTTCCGCAACTACTGGGCGAGTGTGGCCGGGCATCGCCTCATCTTCGATCTGCGTTATGCGCTGTTCCTGCATATGCAGCGTCTGTCGCATTCGTTCTTCGATCGGAACGCATCGGGCGGCGTCGTGTCGCGCTTTGTGAGCGACATTCAGCTTGCGCAGAACTTCGTCGGGTCGGCGATGATCAATATCTGGATGGACGGGATCTCACTGGGTCTGGTCATCTGGATGTTGTTTGTGCTCGATGTCCGGCTGGCGTGGATCTCCCTGATCGTAGTGCCATTCTACGTCGCGGTTATTCGAGTTCTCTCACCACGAATCAAGGAGGCAAGTCACGAGCTGCAGGAAGTGGTCGAAGAATTTTCCGGTGAGTTGCAGGAACGGGTGGCAGGCGCCGCGACCGTCAAATCATTCGCGCGCGAGGCGGAAGAGGCGCGGCGCTTTCACAAGCGCACCAGCGAGCTCTACGACCTGACCGTCACCAGCGTGAAGCTTGCCTCAACCCATCAGATGTTCAGCGAATTCATCACGCGGGCGGCCCCGCTGATCGTTATCTGGGCGGGCGCGATCTTCATTTTGCGGGGCAAGATGGCAATAGGAACCATGGTCGCCTTCTACGCCTACCTGGGTGCGCTGTATCTGCCGCTGCAACGGTTCTCGGAACTCTCGGTCATCGTCGCTAATTCACTGGCGGCGATCGAGCGAATCTTCAATTTCTTCGATGAAACGCCCGAGGTACTCGACGTTCCGGGCGCGCGGCCCCTTATCGTGCGCCGCGGCGACGTCGCGATCGAAAATCTGGACTTTGCCTACCAGGCCTCGGAGAAAAGTGCGCCGCGCACGGTCTTGCGCGACGTCTGCCTGTGGGTATCGGCCGGAACGACGGTGGCGCTGGTCGGACGATCGGGTGCCGGCAAGACTACGCTGGCGAGTCTGATTCCGCGGTTTTACGAGCCAAGCGCGGGGCGAATCCTGATTGACGGCGAAAATATCGGGTCGGTGACGCTCAAGTCGCTGCGCGATTCGATCGGAATTGTGCCGCAGGACGCAGTTCTGTTCAGCGCCTCGATTCGCGAGAACGTCCAATATGGACGTCCCGGCGCACAAGATCCGCAAATCTGGCGGGCCCTGGAGCAGGCGAATATTCGTGAGTTTGTCCAGTCGCTCCCCGAGCGTCTGGATACAATAATCGGCGAGGGTGCTCTTCGCCCCTCGACCGGACAACGTCAGCGCCTCGCCCTGGCGCGGGTCTTCCTCAAGAATCCTCCCATTCTGATTCTCGATGAAGCGACCTCGGGTCTCGATTCGGAAGTCGAGAATCTGATTCACGACGCGGTGCGGCGCCTAATGAAGGGACGAACGTCTTTCCTCATCGCGCATCGGCTGGCCAGCGCGGTCGAGGCTGACCTGATCGTCGTGCTTGACCGGGGACGCCTGGTTGAGAGCGGCACGCATGCCGAATTGCTTGCGCGGCGGGGCGTGTATGCGCAGCTTTACGGCGAGCAGACCCGAAAGCTGATCGCGATCGAAGACCGAACCGCTCGTCGTCCCGGTTCGCTCGCCGCCGTCGGCTCACGCTGAGCCTACTTTAGGGCGCGCGCCCAGCCGTTGGCTCGCCGTCGAGTAGCGCCAGATACGGTGAGCCCTCCACTAACGGTGGCATCGGCCCACATTTACGGCGAACTACGAGCTGGCCGAAGACAGCACACCGTCACAGATGCAGATCATCCCATCTCGATTCTTCAGCCTCCACCCGGGAGCATAACGAGCGAAGACCGGAACCCTGGGTTCACGGGGCGTATGGATAGAAGTCGAAAAACAGCGCCGACAGGGCAGCGAGCGCCCATAGTGCCAGGGGGACCTCAGCCGATCGTCCCCCCTACCAACTTGAAGATCGGATAGAGTACCAACTCGGCGGTGATCCTCAGTCCGATGTTGTAGGTGAAGCTGATCAGCGCGATTACCGCGAAGGCCGGATTCGACTCGGTCGGGTCATCGAAATCGATCTTCGCAATCGGTGCCATCATCATAGAACCAATGATCACCAGCGCCGGGCCATATGCGGCCGGGGGTATCGCGGTTACCAGCGGCGCGAAGAACAGCGACAAGATAAACAGCGCAGCGATAAAAACGGCGGTCAACCCGGTCCGTCCGCCCGCTTGTACGCCCGCCGCCGATTCGATGAAGGCGCCGGAAGTCGTGGTTCCCACCAGCGCCGCAAACACGGTGGCCAGCCCGTCGCAGAGCATGGGCTTTGCGATTCCGGGTAGGTTGCCGCGCTCGTCCAGAAATCCCGCGCGTGCGGAGACGCCGATCAAAGAGCCCATCGTGTCGATCAACGCCACGACGAAATTGACAGCAGCACGCCGAAGAACCGGAAATTCAGCACCGCGGAGAGGTCGGCCCTGAACATAATCGGAGCCGGATTCGGCGGAGTCCCGATCCACGCGCCTGGTCCGGGGACTATGCCACTGTCAAACGCCACAATCGATGGGAAAGAATTCCAAGCAGGATGGCCCCGGGCACCCGGCGCAGGGTCAAAAACACGATCGCGAGAAAACTGAAAATCGCACTCAGCACGACCGGTGATGCGAGGTTGCCGATCTCACCGGAGCACCCGGCACGCCGATCCGCACGAGTCCAGCTTCGTTCAATCCGACGAAGGCGAGGAATAATCCGATCCCGGCCGCGAAGCTATGGGTCAATCCCGGCGGGAGCGCGTCGACCATCCATTGCCGGATCCGCGCAACCGTCAGCAGCCTGAAGAGATCCCCGCAACCAGTACCGCTCCGAGCGCAACCTCCCAGCGGTAACCCATCACGCGCACGACAGTGTAGGCGAAAAATGCGTTCTCGCCCATGTACGGAGCGATCGCGAAGGGGCGGTTCGCGTAAAGGCCCATCGCAAGGCAACCGAAGACCGCCGTCGCGATAGTGGCGACCGTCGAGGGCCAACCGGAATGCCGGCGGCGTGCAGAATCGCGGGATTGACCGCGATAATGTAAGCCATCGTCACGAAGGTGGTGACGGCGGCCAGTGCCTCGCGCCGAATGGTGGTGTCATGCGCATCGAGTTCAAAATAGTTAGCGATCCACTCGCATCTCGCCACCATCTGCTGCCAGAGCCTGGCGCTTCTCTTGCCTTGGGCTACGCACTCGTATGCCGATATCCACGAAAAAAACGGATTGCGCTATAACCTCCTCTGTCGATTTGATCGAGCCTACTAAACGGGGAAAGCCATGCCGAAAAAGAAAGCACCGGCGAAGTCTTCAAAGCAGAAGAACCAAGTCTTTACCCTGACGGTCGATATTGGCGGCACCGGGATCAAGGCGTGGACCCTGGCGCCCAACGGCAAGCCGATCAACGAACGGATACGAATGCCGACCCCGAAAAGCGCAACGCCCCGTAGTGTGATTGCCGTTATCCGGAAGCTCGCCGGTGAAAGCGCGAAGTTTTCGCGGGTCTCCGCGGGGTTTCCGGGCGTGGTGAAGGATGGCGTGGTCTACACCGCTCCCAACCTTGGCAAAGGCTGGAACGGTTTCGATCTGTCAGCCGCGCTGCAAAAAAAGCTCGGACACCCGGCGCGGGTCGCGAACGACGCTGACGTGCAGGGATTGGGCAGCGTCACCGGCAAGGGAATCGAGCTGGTCCTCACCCTGGGCACCGGGGTGGGATCGTGCATTTTCGTAGACGGCCACCGGATCCATCTGGAGGTCGCGCATCATCCATTTCACAAAGGCAAGACTTACGAAGACGAGCTGGGGGTGCGCGCCCTGAAGAAGAAAGGCAAGAAGAAGTGGAACAAAATGCTGGCCGAGGCCATCGACGACACCCAGCGTATGTTCAACTACGACCGTCTGTATCTCGGCGGCGGCAACACCAAATACATCAAGATTAAATTACCAAGCCATGTGAGCACGGTTAGCAACCTGAACGGGCTGCTCGGCGGCATCAAGCTGTGGGAATAGAACAGCCGAACCGTGCGGCCGAGGCCGCGACGACCAAGCGGGTCTTCCTAGGCGGCCCCGGTTCGTTCCAGGCTCGCCGGAGCCTCGAGAGCCTCTTTGGCCGGAGTGCCGCTCAGCGCGGCGCCGAGTTGCTCACTGCAGATACGCAGAAAAGCGCGATGAATCGAGGTCAGCCGCATTGACGCGGGGTATGCGACCACCCAGGTGCGCCAGAGGCCCGAGTCGCCTACCTTAAGCGCCGCCAGCCCTTTTTCCATCGAAATCATCGCCCAGCGTGGCGCGACTGTGAGTCCCAATCCGGCCCGGGCCAGCGCAATGGCCAGTTCCAGGCTGTCGGTTTCCAGCCTGATACGCGGGAACACGCCGGACTCGAGCATGAATGCACTCCACACCGCGTACTCGGTATTAGGGTTGGGCGGCAGGATCATGGCCTGGGATTGGAGGTCGTTCGCGCGCAGCCGCGAAAGGCGGCTGAGGGGACTTTGCTCGCCAGCGATGACGACCACTTCATCGCGGCCGGCCTCCGTCGCGGCGGTTGCTTTGTGCCGGACCGGCCCCAAAGTGAGTGCGAAATCAACATCTCTGCGGGTGAGTCTTTCGATCGCGTTGGCCTGATCCAGCGTGATGATCGAAAGATCCGTCGCGGGGAATCGCGTGTGAAACTCGGTTGCCACCAGGGGCATCAATGTTCGACACAAGCTCGCCGGAGCGCCAATGCTCAAACGTCCGCCGCCGTTGCTCGAGCGCTCGGCGATCAGGCTGCGCGCCTGGTCGAGATTTTCAAGAATGCGGTGCGCACTCTGGCGCAGGATTTCGCCGGCCGAGGTCAGACCCACGAGTTTGTTGGAGCGGATGACCAGTTCGGCGCCCAGCTCGCGCTCAAGGACCCGAATCTGTTGGCTTACCGCTGATTGGGTGAGCCCCAGCAGCTTGCCCGCAGCGGTAAAGCTCCGTTCATCGGCCAACGCGAGGAACGTTTTCAGCAGCTTGATGTCCAGATTCCTACCCCGCCTAGAGATTTAAGGCTCGTCACGGTCCTTCCTCAGATGCCCATACAACGAGCACCCGTCAGTGGCACTTGCCCGTCCTTCTGGCAGTTGAGCCTAGAGATTCGGTACGGCGCGTTCGCGGACACGCTTCCGCAAGAAACGGGCCGTCCAGAACTCCTGGGCGGTCGCACAATTTTCGCGAGGGCTGGCTTCACGACCGGACGTTATCCGGTCGGCCGTCTCACGTAATCCATCTCGATAGGTTGATGATTGATTCCGCGCGGGGGCGGGGCGATCCAGGTTGCAAATTTGCCGGGCTCGACGACCGGACTCATCAGGGAGCCGATAAACTCCCGTTCCGCGTGGGTCGGGAGCCATTGCTCCTCGCGTGCACGCCATTCGGTCTCGGACACCGGTAATCCTTCAGGTGTGACATAGACTCCCTTGAACTCGCCGATCGCGCGACGGAATCCGCGATGTGGCAGAGTCAGACGAAAGTCTATTCCTGTATCCTCGATGAGCTTGTTCCAGCGCACCAATGCCCGCGTGCAGTCTGCAATGTACGCGTCGCGCAGGCTCTCATTGAGTGCGGTCAGGGCGGGCTCCTCGCTCTCGATGATCGCTCCTGCGCGAGGCTTAACAACGCGATAAGTCGATTCGGTCAGACGGTGGTCGTCGTTGTGATCGGACTCCTTGAAGCGGCCTTTCAAACCCGTACTGAAATAGTTGGCGGCGTTGGTTGACAACTCGGAGCCAAACAGGTCCAGCGAAACAGAAAAATGAAAATTCAGATATTTCTGGATGATCGCGAGATCGATGCCGCCGTAGTCGCCAATGCGGTCGGTGCGATGTTCTCGCATGAGCTGGCAGGAGCGGGCGATGATGCGCCCGATTCCGGTTTCGCCGACGAAAAGGTGATGCGCCTCCTCGGTGAGCATGAAGCGACAGGTGCGGGACAACGGGTCGAAACCGGACTCCGCCAGGCTCGCGAGCTGAAATTTTCCGTCCCGGTCGGTGAAATGTGTGAACATGAAAAAGGAGAGCCAGTCGGGGGTGCGCTCATTGAAAGCACCAAGAATTCGAGGGTTGTCGGCGCTTCCGGAACGGCGCTCGAGCAGCGCTTCGGCCTCTTCGCGTCCGTCACGCCCGAAGTACGCCTGTAGCAAATAAACCATCGCCCAGAGGTGGCGTCCTTCCTCGACATTCACCTGGAACAGGTTGCGGAGGTCATAGAGCGATGGACAGGTTCGGCCCAGGTGACGCTGCTGCTCCACCGATGCCGGTTCGGTGTCGCCCTGGGTGACGATCAGGCGGCGCATCACGCCGCGATGCTCGCCGGGAACCTCCTGCCAGACCGGCTCGCCCTTATGCTCGCCGAAGCCGATCCTGCGGTCGGCCACCGGTTCAGCGAGAAAAATTCCCCAGCGATAGTCGGGCATCTTGAGGTAGTCGAAGGTGGCCCAGCCTTTGGCGTCTACCGAAGTCGCGGTACGCAGGTATACGTCAGCGGTCTGGAATCCGGACGGACCCATCTGGTTCCACCACTCCAGGAACTTGGGCTGCCAATTCTCGAGCGCGCGCTGAAGCCGGCGGTCTGCGGACAGGCCGACGTTGTTGGGTATCCGTTCGTCATAGTTGATCGACATCACACTCTCCGCGGGTCGAATTCAGGGCGGCGTCCGGTTCCGTAGAGCTTGAGCGCGCCTTTCTCGCCGACCGCATTGGGGCGCTGAAAGATCCAATTTTGCCAGGCCGACAGCCGGGCGAAAATTTTTGACTCGATGGTCTCGGGCCCGCCAAAACGCAGCGATGCTTCCATGCCGGTGAGCGCGTCGCCAGAGAACGCGGCGCGTTCCTCGATCGCGAGGCGCACCTCATCGTCCCAATCGAGGTCGTCCGGCGCGAATCCTATGAGGCCCAGCGCCTGGGCGGCTTCCGCGTCGATTCGCTCGCCCTGTCGCGTGCGCAGGTTGCGGTATTGGTCGGGTTCACGCAAGAAGCGGCATTCCAACCGCGACAGGCCATTGCACATCGGAAGTCGGCCGAAATTCAGGTCGGTCAAAACGATGCGAGCCGGCGGCGCTTCATCACCGTCGCGCAGTCCGCGCAGCATGTACGCGCGATCGGCCGCGAGCGCGAGTTCTAACAGTGAGCCGGCAAAACAGGAACCGGGCTCGACCAACGCGAAGACCGAGCGGGCGCTTACGTCGACGCGTTTCAGGGTGCGCTTCAGGTAGAGAATGATCTCGCGCACCAGCCAGTCTTCGGCGTTGGCTGAAAGGAAGGCGTCGTAGGACGCGACCAGAGCGGAATCGCCCTCGGTCCGGAAGACCCAGGTTCGGAGCGCTTCTTCGTTGAAGCGGAGATGTAAAATCGCATCATCAAGTTCGCGTGCGATCGCCAGTGGCCAGAAGTCGCATCCGAGCGCGATGGAACTCCTGAGCGGTTCGGACGGCCCGTGGATCGAAAAGCTCACGCAGGCCCGGTCGCGATCCAACTCGATTTTCAGGTGATCATAGGTAATGGTGCAATCGCCGATGGTCCGATTAAGCGGGAGGAGCGTGATGCCCCTGGCATCCGCTGGGCGGTTTGAGTTGGCAGCGAATTGTCGCGCTCTCTGGGTGGCGGTTTCGGTGAGTTGGGTCCGGGGTACCACCTCGTCCACCAGGCGCCAATCGACCGCGCGCTTTCCCTTGACGCCCTCCTCGGTAGTACAAAAGAAATCCGCCAGGTCGCGCCGCACTCCGCGTTTGTCGACCAGGCGAGTCAGCCCGCCGGTCCCGGGCAGCACGGCGAGCAGCGGCACTTCCGGAAGAGAAACACTGGTGGAACCGTCATCCGCCATCACTATGTAGTCGGTGGCGAGCGCGAGCTCATAGCCGCCACCCGCGCACGGACCCCCGATCGCAGTCATATAGAACTGCCCCGAGTTCCGGGTCGCGTCCTCGATGCCGTTGCGGGTTTCATTCGTGAACTTGCAGAAATTGACTTTGAACGGATGACTCGACAGGCCGAGCATCTTGATGTTGGCACCCGCGCAGAAAATGCGTTCCTTGGCCGAGGTCAAGATTACGCTGCGGACTTCAGGATGCTCGAAACGCAGCCGCTGGGTGGCGTCATACAGCTCGATGTCCACACCCAGGTCATAGGAATTGAGCTTGAGCTCGTAGCCCGCGGCGAGGCCGCGACTTTCGTTCACATCCATGGCCAGGATTGCCACGGGACCCGCAAAGGTCATTTTCCAATGGCAATATCTTGCCGGCTCGGTGCGAAAATCGATCATCGTAACCCTACCGTGTTAAATGTATTATAATGCATATCTGGTTCCCGAGACGCAAACCTCCAGCAGTTGCTCAACGAGAGCTTGCGCCTTCATCTTCCGGGCGCCGGCAACTTCGGAGCGGACTTGCTGGTGCTGACGCGAACTGGCCGGATCATGGGACTCGCTGCTGCTTACGCAGCGCCTGGCCTACCTCGGCTCGCGTGAGATTAATCAATTCCCTGAGCGAGTGGCGCGCGGTTTTGCCGCGGGTCTGCAGGCGTGCATCGGCCTTGCCATAGAGCGGATCGCGTTGAGCCAAGATTCGGCGCATGTCGGCCAACGCCTCGGTGTCGCCGCTGCCCGCGACTCGCTGGTCGCCCTGCCGAATTACCCGGTTCCAATGCTCTTGGGGAGAGGCCTCGATCCAAACTGTGAAAAACGAATCCAGCAAACGTCCGAACGTCGCCGGCTCGGAGACGAGGCCGCCGCCGGTTGCCAAAACGATCTTTGGCGGCATGCGAACGATCCGTTCGAGCGCGCGGCGTTCATAGCGGCGGTAGGCCGCCTGGCCCCACAGATCGAATATTTCGGCAACCCGAATTCCGGCTTCGGCTTCGATCTCGCGGCTCATCTCGACGAAGCGCCAGCCCAGGTGCTTGGCAAGCGCGGCGCCCAGGGTGCTTTTCCCGGCGCCCCTGAGACCGATGAGCGCTATCCGTTCCGCGCGGCCGCTCCGATTGCCGAAGCGCTGCGTCAGCATTGCGGACGCCTCCGAGAGCTCCGCGGGCTTGAGGCGCTGTAGGCGTTCCACCAGCAGACGGTATGCGACCGGCTGCGGTGACTCGTCGTTCACCAGCTCCGCGATCGACACATCGATCGCTTTGGCCAACCGCCGCAACAGCACAATCGAAAAATTGCCGAGCCCGCTTTCCAGCTGCGCCAGGTAGCGTTCCGAAATTCCCGAGTCGTGCGCCAGCATCCGCCGCGTCATGCCGTGTCGCGCACGCGCATCGCGAACTCTGCGACCCAGCGTCGCAAGATATTCCGAAGACGAGCATGCGGGGTCTGCTCCACCGTCGACGGGCATTTCCCGAGCCTTTAAGATGCGCGCCACGACATGCAATATATTACAGCCCAGAGCGATATTCCATATTGCCGCCCCCGAGCTGACTAGTCGATTCCAACAGACGAGGCGCGCGCGGATGGCCGGAGCGTCTAAAATGAATTACCGCGCCGATCGTGATGACATGGCGCGAGGGCACTCCGTTCTCGCATGACACACGCTGCGCGACCGGAGCCAGCTTGGCTTGCGAAGCTGGAGGTAGAGCTGCATGAACAGAGCTCCGTGGGAAAGACGTAAACCGTGTCGAGGACGGGCGGTAAGATTAAAGACAGGCGCAGGACGATTAATCATTTAATAACTTTCCCCTAGTCAACAATTCAAAGAACTGCGACGCTTCGCGCACCGCGCTGTGCTTTGATCGTGGTGCGAACTGTGATCGAGGTGACGGGCCGGGGGCACTGATGGAGCAGCGTCGCGATGGATCGGTTGCTTGGTCATAGGCGGCCGGATTCCGCGGAGAGTTCCGCCAGCCGTCTGCCATTGCCCAAACCGCCAACCCGCGAATGCCGCTCCATCTGGATTTCGGATTTTCATCTGGGAACCCCGCGCTGCAAGGCACAGGCCCTGCTCGAATTTCTCCGCGGACATCGCGCCGAAAATCTGTTCCTGGTCGGCGACATCATCGACGGGTGGAACATGGGTCCCGGGTGGTGCTGGACGGCGGATCAGACCGCAGTGGTCGAGGAAATCTGGTCGTGGCGGCGGCGCGGTACCCGGATCGTCTTTATCCCCGGCAATCATGATGAGCATGACGGCGAGCTGGTTCGGATGCTTTTCGGCTCGGTCGAATGTCATCCGTTCTTCCTGCATCGCACTGCCGACAACCGCCGCATGCTAGTGATTCACGGCCACCAGTTCGACAGTCCGATTCACGGTAATCGCTGGTTCTCGGTGGTGGGCAGTATCGGCTACTCGAGCGCGCTGAAAATAAATCTCTGGTACAACCGCAACGTTACACATTCCGATCCCGAGAGCGGTTCCAAGCTTGGAGCGCTTCGCCGCCGGCTCAAACTGGCGGTTCATCAGCTGGTTGATTTTCCGGACGCGTGCGTGACGCACGGCGCGCGTCAACATCGGGCGGACGGCGTCATCTGTGGGCATACCCATCGCCCCGACCAACGCATGATTGGACCGATTCTCTACCTGAACGATGGCGATTGGGTGCAGAGCCGGACGGCGCTGATCGAGGAACGGGGCGGCGAGTTAAATCTGCTGCGCTGGCCCGCGCAAAAGCACTGCCTCCCGGGGAGGATGGGATGATGGGTCGGTTTCTTACCTTTCCTCCGCTGTGGGAGCCGCGCCCCCGCATTGACCTCATTTTCTTCAACGCCGGCGGAGGCCATCGGGCGTCGGCCTCCGGGCTCAAATCGATACTCGAGCAGCAGCGGCGCCCGTGGGACGTTCAAACGATAAATCTGCGCGAAGTTCTCGAGCCGATCGATTTCATTCGCAAGATAACGCGCGTCCGCGTGGAAGACTTCTACAACCGGATGCTTCGCTACGGACTGACCATCGGAACCGGCCCCATGCTGCGCATGGTCCAGTCGCTGATTCGGCGCATGCATGTGCAGGCGACTATTATGCTGCAACGTTACTGGACTGACCATCCGCCGGATCTGGTGGTTTCGATGATCCCGAATTTCAATCGCGAAATTTTTGAAGGCCTGCGCTCGGCGGACGAAACCCTCGGTCGCCCGCCGACCCCGGTCGCGACCATCCTAACTGACCTGGCCGATTACCCGCCGCACTTCTGGATGGAGAGGCAGGAGCAGTACCTGATCTGCGGGACCGAGGCCGCCATGAACCAGGCGCTCGCGATGGGCCATCGGAGAGATCGGGTATTTCGCACTTCCGGAATGATCGTGCGGCCCGAGTTCTACATTCGTGCACCCGTCCCCCGCGCCGAGGAGCGGGTCCGCTTGGGGTTACATCCGGGCCTGCCGACCGGGCTGGTGATGTTCGGCGGTTACGGGTCGCGACAGATGCTGACCGTTGCCCGGCGCGTGGCGGCGGCGGGACTGAAAACCCAGCTCATCTTCATGTGTGGGCACAATCGGCAACTGGGCGAGCGCATCGCGGAGCTAAAATTGCCGTTCCCGTTTCGGATCGAAGGGTTCAGCGACGACATTCCCCATTTCATGCAGCTGGCGGACTACTTTGTCGGCAAGCCGGGACCCGGCAGCATCAGCGAAGCGCTGGTGATGGGACTGCCGGTAGTCGTCGAGCGCAACTCCTGGACGATGGTGCAGGAACGCTTCAATACCGACTGGATCGTGGAAAACCAGCTCGGGGTGGTCCTCCACTCATTTGCCGAGGTCGCGGCCGGAATTCTGCCGATGCTCGATGCCGATCGGCTCGCCTCGTTCCGCGAGCACGTGCGCGCGATCAACAATCGCGCGATCTTCGAAATTCCGGAAATCCTTGCGCGTTTGCTCGCCAGCCGGCCGCCGCAACATGCCCCGGCGCGATTCGGCCTACGCCCGAACTCACTCAATGCATAACTAGAGGTTCGCCTTCCGGTCGGCATACGCGATCGACTGACAGTCGACGGCCTGCGCGCCATTGTGGTTCACGTCGAAGGCCACACTCGCAACTACGAGCAATCACAAGCGCGGATGGGTGAAATCCCGCTTACGATCGAAGCGAGACTATCACCCATCGCAAGACCCGGCGGAGACCTCATGAGCAGGTGTGGGACGACTGGTTGCGAAGGCCGACAGAGCCCGGGCGTTCAAGGTCCCGATTGGATCAATTTTTTCCGCTCACAGACGGATTCAGGCTACCTCTGGGCGAATGACCTTCAGTCGTCGGAGCTTTCTACTCCTTCGCCGCCGCCGTCGGTCGCTTCCTCTCCCGCTGCGGCTCGCCCGAGAAATTGCACGCGGCTGGCGAGGATTTCGGTGCGCTTACCCTTGCGGCCGTCTCCGCCGGCGATCTCGAAGGAACGGGTCCGCAATCGGCCCTCCACATACACCTGCCGTCCCTTCTGGAGGTATTGGTGGCAGTTCTCGGCCAGCTTGCCGAATACCACAACCCGGTGCCATTCAACCGCGGTGTGCCGCTTTTGCCCCTGCGGGTCGGCATAGAAGTCGCTAGTTGCAACCGACAGGTTGGCTACCGCTCGTCCGCTCTGCAGGTACCGAAGCTCCGGATTAGCGCCCAGGTTTCCGATCACCATCACTCGATTTAACGACATGTCAGTACTCCTTGACTTTAGACTCCTTGATTAACTCAGGCGCTCGGCGCGTAGACCGAGGCGCCTCCTGGCATGGTGGCCGCGGCCAGGTTGGAAATTGCTTTTGCGGCGGTGCGCTGCGCGTAGGCCAACTGCCGTCGGCTACCGCCTTTCTTGGACAAGTCGCGCGCTCCGCAGATTGCGGCGGTTATCTCCGTGGCCGAAACGCCATGCCTGGCCGCGTAGCTGGCCCACGCCATATCGGCGCGGTGGAGATCACCCCGGTAGCGCGGATGTTGATGAAAATCGGCCAGAGTCCGCGTGGTGTGCCGGTCAGAGGACGAGCACACGCGCAGTCGCGCGACCCGACGAAGCCGTGCACGTTCGACCATCCGGTCCACTTCGACCTCGAACCGGCACGCCTCAGCAAACACCGCTCCCGAGCATTCGCGCAGCAGGACCACGGGTTGTAACCCGTTGGGCAACCGGCGATTCGGTTTCTGATTGATGAACCCTGCCAACCGCCCGAAATGACGCCAGTCAGCGCTCGACCGATCGCCCTGGAAGCGTGCCGCCAGTTCGCGTGCGGCCGCGGTGCCCGACTCGCGATTGGAAAACACGCGCGAATGTTTCACCCAGGCCTGGAAGTTTCTTGGCGAGGTCTCGACCACCAGCGCCGGTGCGAAGCCGGCGCGTTTCATGGAGTTGAGCGCGCCGCCGCTCAGGTCGTCGACCAGTGTCAGTCGCGACACACCGTGGGGGCGCACGAAGATGTGCGCTCGGCGGGCGTTCTCCTGCCGTAGCCACGCGAATCTCGCGCGGATTTGGGGGGCGGTCAGCGATTCATGCAGCAGCATCATGCCGTGCTCGCGCAGCACTCCCAGGTCAAAACGAGCGCAGCCCATAGCTGCCAGCTGGCGGAGCGCTGTCGCGCGCGTGCTCCGAAGGCTGTTCGAATGGCCCGTGGTCCCGTGCAGATGCATATATGCATATTTGATAGCAGCGCTCAAAGCGTGATGCAAGCACCGAGCGTTGGCGAGCGGTGGTCGCCCAATGTAGGGACCTTGTACCAGACTCAATTTCAGGAAGATTCAGCAGGTATGGATGAAGCCCGAGGTGCTCTGGTGAAGACTATGGGATCAAAACTACCGTTAGTGCTGAGCCTGGAGGCGGAGGTCAAGAAGCGAGCGGGTCCAGTGAAACACTCAAGAATCGCATCCAGGTAACCATGGCCGACGAAATCCTTTTTCCGGAGGGGGAATGGCAGGTCGGCCCGCACGGTATTGAAGTGCCCCAACAAAGTTTCCCATCCTTGCAGGGCCTCGACGGGAAGCGGGTAGCAATTCGGGGCTTTACCGACAGCCTGCCGGTTGCGGCCACCCTCCGCGCCCGGTTTCCGACCAACTGGGAGCTTTCCGGTGACCGGGCCACCAACGTAGTCCGCCATTTGCAGACCCTGGGAGTCGATCCCTCAACGCTGGTGGCAGAGGCTTTTGGCCAATACCATCCCATAGCTTCAAACGAAACACCCGACGGAAGACGCGAAAATCGGCCTATCAATATCGTGATCGAAGATTCCGACCGTTAGTGGGACCGAACGTCATCTCACTCGGATGAGCGATTTTGCGTTTTGTGGCTCGGTCTTGAGCAGGACGGTGAAAAATCCCCACACTGGCTGGACTCCAGACCGGCGGCGGTAGACCGGCCTTATTTGATGGTGAGCTACGGCTGGAGGACGAGTTGCGCCAACAGATCCAACGCTGACTGAGCAAAAAGCTCCATGTTCGCGGCGCGATCAGACTGGTTGGTTTTGACCGACCGTGCTCCATTCTGTGGGCCCACCACGGCGATGCAGGAAGTGCCGGCCGGATCGCCATAACGGCTTCCAGTGGGCCCGCTGGCGCCGATCTCGGCGACTGCCCAAGTCGTTGAAAGACGCTCCCGAATTGCTTTGGCAAGAAGAGTCGCGGTCGATTCGGTCAGTCCGCGCATTTGCCCGAACTGGTCATCGCTCAGGGCGAGCAGCTCCTTGAGCGATTTTCTTGTGTAGAACACAGTCCCCCCGACGAAGTAAGCCGAAGCACCCGGGACGCTCAGCAGAGAGGCGGTGATGAGTCCGCCGGAGGATGACTCCGCGACGGCGACGGTTTCGCCACGTCGTTTGAGCGCCTCGCCGACTTTCTCGGCCGCTGGGAGCAAGATCTGCATTTTGTAGTGACCCCGAGTTGAGGCTTCTTCAACGAATCAACACTGGGTCGGACATATCAGGTTAGGGTCCCGAAAAGCGAGCACTGCTTTTCCTTGCCCGCGGTAAGATGTCTTTGAGCGGATCTCTGAGGCCACCAGGTCAGACAATCTGAGATGGCAGGACGTTGGTGGACCCCGATCGGCGCTGTATTCTAAGTAGGATAGGCCACAAACTAACGGGAAGTAGCCCTTCCTGATTGCGAAAGGGGACCGGGCGCACTACCCGTTCTTGGCGTTGCACCCCAAGAGTCGCATCTCGGAGTGCCTGAAACCGGATCGAACCGCGAGCCTCCCTTCGTCCGACTGCGAAATTGCGGGAGCGGTGATGAGCTTCCCGCGAAACCACATCACCGCTCCCATTTAATGCCGCTTTATCGAAGGGCGGCCGGGACCCCATTACTGCTACTGCATCTTGGACGTAGACGAACCAGAGACTTCCAGCTGGTTATTCACGCTCTTCACGCCGTTCGTACCTTCCGTGAGCTCCTGTGCGCGCGTGGCGGCCGCCTGCGATGAGACGTTACCCTTCAGGGTTACGACACCTGCGGAGGTCGACACATGGATGTCCTGGCCTTTGGTCGCCTCGTCCTTGTGCAGACTCTCCTTGACCTTGGCAGTTATGCTGGTGTCGTGAACTGCGGTGGCGGTGCCCTTGCCGGCGTTCTCGGCCGCGTGCAGGGATTCGGTGCCGGCGTTCTTCATTTGCTGCCCGGCCTCATGCATCGACTCACTGGCGCTTTGAGCAAAGGCGGGAACTGCGAAAGCGATGGCCAGAACTGCCGCCGGAACGATCGTTTTGATCAAGCTCATGATTGCCTCTCCACTGCGGATTCGGGCTACACATCATGCGGTCGCGGTCTCAGAGTGCGGCCGGCTAGCAACTACGACCATCGGAGCATGCGCGCGACGAGTTCGCGCAGAAGTTGTCGCCCTCGCCTGAGTATTCGACAGGGAAGGACTCCGGACGTCGAAGGTCCTTTGCAGTGTGACGCTCCGGGGCGACGTGCCATGCCGGACTCTATGTAACTCGCGCTTCAGAGCATCGGGGTTGATGCCGATGATTTCGCAGAGATTGCGAAAAGCAAAAATACTGTATCGCCCTGGGGAGTTTATCCAGTCACGGGCGTCTGCAAACAACAGCCGGTTCATCGCGCTCTGATCGCCGTCCCGATATCCCAGGTAACATCGAATTGCGTCCTCGAGTACCGCCAACATCAGGTTCCGTTCGGGTTCGCTGACCCATCGGTTGTTGTAACATCGCTCGAGCTCCGCGGATCCTGAGATACTGCGAGCCGCGAACGTTGAACCGGTAGATACGCTCCATTCATCCATCACCATCGCCCCTCGCAATCTGGTTTGAGGGGCATGCAGCAAACCCTATACCAGCGAAAATGACCCCAAGATCGCATAAATTCGCTCCAATTGATTTTACCCGGAATGTAAAATCTACAGGGTAGCGGAACCTGAAACGGATCCGACTGGACGCTAAGATCTTCAAGAATGCCTTCAGGAAATCAGGGGCGAGCCCTCCTTTGGTCGAACTCACTGCTAATGCCCCATCTGTTCGACTAGAACTCGGGCCTTTGCGGTCAGGCTGTTAGCTGCCAGGTAGTCGTTTTTGGACAATGCCGTGCGTGCGCTCACCAGAAGACCGGCGACGATGTCATACCGCTGGGCATCGGCTTCGTCGAGCTTGGTGCGGTCGATTTTCTTGACTTGATTTGCAAGCTGGTCGATTTGCTTCTGAGATTGTTCTGAGCCCGCGGTCGACACCACCGAGGTTACCGGGGAGGGCTCTGCGGCGGGAGTTTCGGCTTCGGTTGGCATGGGTGTTGGCGAAACTGCTACCCG
The DNA here is from genome assembly GCA_046728175.1 of Thermodesulfobacteriota bacterium. Taxonomy (GTDB): domain Bacteria; phylum Desulfobacterota; class Binatia; order Binatales; family Binataceae; genus JAFAHS01. Next base: position 23,912 of record JBKPEA010000105.1, read on the forward strand.
AGGCGATTCTCTTGGTGTGGCGTGATGCACTGCGCCATGTGTCTTGGAAGCGGCAACCGCTTTGGCGGCCGCTTTTGCCGCCTCACGCGCGGCGGTGGATGCTTCTGTCGCTACGCTGGCAGCTTCGGCGGCCTTCTTGGCTGCTTGTCGCGCCTTTTCCTCGGCCTCGTTGGCTGCGGCCGCAGCAGCTTCATTGCCTTCCGCTGCGGGTGTCGGCTCGGGCGTTGGAGTCGGCGTGGGAGTCGGGGTGGGAGATTCGATGGGTGCAGGGGAGGGCGGCCTGGCGGGACGCAACCCGGGGCCACAATCGGCTATCAGGAGCGCCGCAATGGCGGCGGTCCCTACATAGGCGAGCGGGCGCCGCACAACCAAAATCGCGGGCCCCGATTCAAACCGAGGTGGAAGAGAGCTGTAGCGGCGCATCTGAAGGAAGTGGAAGCCGGATCCGACAAGTGGTCCCTTCGCCTACCCGAGAATCTATCTTGAGGACTCCGCGGTTGAGCTCTATCGCCCGTAGGGCCAACGGGAGACCCAATCCATTCCCGCCCTTCTTGGTCGTGAAGTACAGATTCAGTACCAGCTCAAGATTTTCGGGAGCGATTCCGATTCCGTGGTCGGCAATGTCGACCTCGACCATCCCATCTTTTTCCGCCGTCGAGATGGTTATGCCGCCCCCTTCAGGCATCGCTTGCATCGCGTTCTGAATAAGGTTGGTAAAAGCCTCGGCCAGCATCTCGCGGTCCGCCTCCACCGAGCGTTCCGCGGAGAATTGGAAGGTAAAGCAAATGCGCTCACGTTTAATTCGATTGGCGATCTCTGCCAGCAAATCATTTACCAGAAAACGGCTCAGCTTAAGCTCCTGCGGGCGCATGAATCGAAGCAGCGCTTCGACGGATTGATCGAGCCGCTCGACCTCGGCGCGCAGACGGTTGACATGCTTTTCTATGTCGTTGCCCCGCAGGGCGTCTTCACGCAGCAACTCCAGGCGCAGATTCATTCCGTGCAGCGGGCTGCGAAGCTGATGTGCGACTCCTGAAATCAAACCGCCCAGCCGCGCCAGCCGGGTCGAGTGATCCACCACGCTCTCGAGCTCCTGGACCGCATTCATGTCGCGCAACAAGATAAGCATGCCGACAGGTTTACGGGCGGCTCCGAGCCTGAAAAACGAAATCAGCATCGATGCGCCGTCCCCGTCGGCGCTGCTGCTGAGGTTCATCGGGACGTCCTGCGCTTCAGAACCGGACTCGAGGGCCGCTTCGGCCATCGCCACCAGGGGATGGTTTCTGCGCAGCAGCACCCCGAGCGGGCGGCCTTCGACTCCTGGGGTCTTGTCCAATCCCAGAACAGCTCTTGCTTCCCGGTTCGCGAACAACAACGAACCGCCCGAGTCCACCAGCACGACACCATCGTGGATCGAGCGAACGATCTCGAACACATTGCTGCGCCCGGTCTCCCATTGATTATGTTCAGAGTGCACCTCGCGCGAAAGGCGGTTGAATCGTTCGGCCAATCCGCTGAGTTCGTCCTGCTGAGGTGGCGCAGGGGGAAAACTTTCGGTGATCCGTGCGCTCCATGAAACGGCATGGAACGGCCACATCTCCTGGAACAAGAGTCTTCGCAACGAAGCCGTAGCCAGCAGCGTCAGAATCACGTCGGCGACTACGATCAGGGCGAATGCCAGTCCCAATCGTTCCAGCCGATCCGCGAGCAAAGAAAGGGTAACGCCGATGTAAATGGTGCCAAACGGTTTGCCATCGACGTCGAAGGGACGCGCGGTCGCATAGAGGTCGTTCCTCCCTGAGGCGGCCGCGAGCAAGGCGAATGGCCACCAACGCGAAGCCTTCTGCACTAACTCTTCGATCGAAGGCAGGTGCGGCTGGAGCTGCCCCTCGCTGCCATCACCCCCGGCCACCAGAATCTTGCCATTTGCGTCTGTGATGCGCGCGATTACGACCGCGGGACCGAACGCCTGCATTGAGCCGAGCAACTCGCGCAGGGCATCGTCATGCTGCAACACCGTCACCGCATCTCCCTTCCCGTGTGCGAGTCCCAGCCGGACCTGCCCGTAGACCTGGCGTGTCATCATGTCGCTCGATTCCACGACCTCGTCGATGACCATCTTGAGGCTGTACGCCAGCGTGACCACACCAATCGCAATGATTGGAATAATCTGCAGAAATAGAAAGGCGACCGTGAATCGTGCTCGCGGACGCATCGCAAATATCAGGCGAAGGTCGCTCTGAGGTTCCCCGCTCTATGGTTCAAGTCAGTGCTCTTCGTAGCGCTCCAAGCGATTATAGAGAGTCTTGGGTGCAACGCCTAGAATTTCGGCGGCCCGGGTCTTGTTGCCGCCGGCGTATTCGATAGTGCGGATGATGAGCTCGCGCTCGACGTCCTCAAGTGAGGAACCCATCCGGACCCGGAACCATGCGGAGTCACTCTGGCCGGTGGAGCGA
>JBKPEA010000106.1:0-24822 GCA_046728175.1 Thermodesulfobacteriota bacterium
TAATAGTGGCGCTTGATGTGTACGAGATTGACGGTCTCCGCCACACCGGGATTCTGATAGAGTTCGCGTGTGTAATTCCAGAGATTTGGATAGTCGACTAGTCGCCGCAGATTGCATTTGAAATGACCATAGTAGACTGAATCGAACCGGACCAGGGTAGTGAACAGGCGCCAGTCGGCTTCCGTCAGTTCGTTACCCGCGAGATAGCGCTGGCTGGCGAGCTGTGTCTCGATTCGATCAAGAGCGGCGAACAGCGCGTCGAAGGCGCTTTCGTAGGCTGCTTGCGCGGTAGCGAAGCCGCACTTGTAAACTCCGTTGTTCACGTTGTCGTAGACATAGGAGTTGATCTCGTCGATCCGGGTGCGCAAGTCAGCCGGCAGAAAATTAACCTCCCGAGTTCCCCACTCATCGAAGGCGCTATTCAGCATCCTGAGAATTTCGGCGGATTCGTTGTTGACGATCGTGTTGCGGTGTTTATCCCACAATACCGGAACCGTCACGCGGCCCGTGTAGTCGGGGCGGGCCATTCGATAAATCTGGTAAAGATAGCGAACCCCGTTCACGCTATCGGATGTTGACCCCGGATAGAGAGACCCGTCGGGAGCCGTGAACGCCCACCCGTTGCTGCCCATGAGGGGATCTACCACCGAGGTCGATACCACCTGTTCGAGCCGCTTGAGCTTGCGGAAAATCAAGGTCCGATGCGCCCACGGGCAGGCTAGAGATACATACAGGTGATAGCGCCCCGGCTCAGCTTTGAATCCGCCTGAGCCGCTCGGACCAGGTTCGCCAGTCGGGGTTACCCAGTTCCGAAACGCCGCTTTGGTGCGGACGAAATGACCCTCGGTCTTACTCGTGTCGTACCAGCTGTCCTGCCACTCACCATTTATTAGCAATCCCATGACTCAGCTCCACGGTTCCGGCGGTTTAATCAGCTCCACGGCTCCGGCGGTTTAAGATGATCAGCGCTCGGAAAACCAGCGCCTGCAACAAAACTCTGGTGCGCATCGAGAAAAAATCCGTTCTTCAGCGGGAGAAGGCCTGGAGTCTCTCTGAAGGAAGAATCAATAAATTTTCGGACGAACAAATGAGGCTGACCCTGGGCCGCCCCGTTCTGCTTGCTGAACCTAGGCGCTGATCTGAATCTGAACGTTTTCAAAAGTGAAGCACCACAGTTTACGCTACCGCAATCTTTGAAAGCGCAGCGCCCAGATGTTCAAGAAGTACGGGAAGTCGACGATAGGACTCCAGCTGTGCAGCCAGGTCACCATTTTCAGACAATACGCGGGTCGCTAAATCATCGCTCATGTGCGTGAACTCAATCATTGATTGCGGTAACGGTGCGGACGATCGGTCCTGCGAACGGACGGATTCAAGCATGTCAATTTTCGATTCGAGGGCAAGACAATATTCCCTTTCCTGCGCAAAACGGTGCGCGAGCACATCGCGGGGTAGAGTTGCCTCTGCTCCCGACACCCGCGCTCGCGCTATGACTTGAAAACGGTACGCGATTCGGATGAGCGTAGCCGCAGCATCAACTCCATTGGTTGAATTCACCAACCCGCGTCGTCCTTCAAGTTTCGCCTGATCCGCGAGATTGAGGGCTTCAAGTAGGTTTGTGCTAAGGCGCCCCTCTAGGGCGTCGGTCTGTTCCTCCGTGACGGTTCCTTCGCCAACTTCCCTTGCGAAAGCGGCCGTAGAGCGGATCAATTTACTGAGACTGTCAATCAATTTGTCACTGGCATATTCCGGCCATAAAAACAAAAACACGAACCCCGTCGTAAGAACGCCCAGCACGATGCCCCAAAAGCGCCACAGGGGCCGGTAAATGTCGGAGGATGGCCCCAGACCGACATAGCAGATTAGAAACGTGATCCCGGTTTGAATACCCGCATAGTTCAACCAATCGCTGCTCTGCGCTACGTAAGTAGAGAAAAAGGTCACCGCGAATATGGCGACCAGATATGGGGGCAGCGAGTCGAAGTTCTGCGACACGAGGAGCATTGCCGCGAGCGCCGCAAGCCCGCCCATCATGCATCCGACTAGCCGTAGGATGGTCTTGCGTAAGACCGCCCCGTATTGATTGGGTTGGCCTGCGACCGCGATGCTCCAGAGGATGGTTTGAAGGTCGGGGCGTTGCGTGGTCAGTCCAACCTGAAGCCCTAGTACCATTGTAAGTCCGAGCTTTACACTGAAGCGAAATCTGTCCGAATCAAAAAATTGATGTCCGGCGGTGTTTTCCACCTCGGCTGCCTCCGTCGCGACTGCTCGGAAGAGCGGCGTGACCAACAGGTTTTCGATCACGTCCAGAGCATCGACAAATCCAGCAAAATTCGACGCGCCAAACGTCGTCGCGGTCTCGCGGCCCGCCAGAATTTGCACGCTCGCCTCTTTCAGCTGCTGGATCAACCCGCGTAAATTAGGGACTTGCTCTGCAGGATTCCTCGAAACCGGGATGCCCGCGAGCACGTCCTCGGCCCGTCTCGCGAGAACCGCGTCAAGCTCGCTCAAAACCGCCTTGAGTTGGTGTCGATATCTCGGTCTGATTTCATCCGATACCGGTTCCTCAGCGAGCACCGCGAGACGCTCCATTTCCAAAAAGACCCGCTCGGAGGTAACCACTGCGTCGAGCAAGCGAGCAAGACGCTCGGGCGTCGGGTTCGCGTGTTCCTTGATCGACTCCAGCAGCGCCAGGTGTGAAGCCAGCCGCGATACAAGTTGTGGAGTTGGCAGCGGCGCGGAGAGCGGATCGAGATAGCGTTGCGTGATCATTTCGAGTCGCATTCGGGATCGTTCGAAGTCTGCGGCGACGGACTCCAGCAGTCTTGGTTCCGCCGGCGACGGCCAAATCCAGGTGTCGACTGCGACCATCACCAAAGTCGCGGCCAAAATCCCGTTAAACGTGTAGGTCGAGCCCCAGCCGATCTGACCCGGCTCAAAAATCCCGACATACACGGTCGTGATCGTTCCCACTGCCACCAGCGCAAGGATCAGAAACAGTCGGGTGTTGGACAGCAGGTACGCCACGGTCGCGAACACGACAAACAGGAAGGCGATAATGAGGCCCGGGTAGTCCAACAGTTTGCCGGTTATAGGCACGATGGCTGCCTGCATAATCGCAGCCGAGACGATGGTCAGGCCTCCTTCAAACAGTCCGAAAGAAATTCCAGGTTGTCCAAGTCGAAAGGCGAACAGAGCCCCGAACGGGCCGAGTATCTGTAGTGTAGCGGCGCACCCAGTAGTGACGGTGGCTTTGACTGCAGTTCGCGCAGCCTCGACGAACCGCCGGCGGGTCGGAGCCAGCTCTTTTGCCAGGAATGCGATGGCCGACACGGCCACTATTCGCCTCTTATCGTGACCACCGCCGTTTGGCCCATACGAAACGGATGCTTGGCATCAGCGCGCTTCAGGCTGATTCGAACGGGAAACCGTTGATTCAGTCGCACCCAATTGAGCGTCTCTTCGACATTCGGCAGACCGGCGACGGTAGCACCATTGGCTTGAAAGAGTCCCCACCCGATTCCTTCGACCTGTCCCTGGAAAAGCTTTCCCGGGTAGCTCAGCAGCGACACGTCGACGAGCATTCCAGGCCGGATTCGATCGAGCAGGTCTTCTCTGAAATACGCGAGCACATACCAATTGCGGTCGTCAATCAGAGTAAGTACCGGTTGCCCCACATTGGCGTATTGTCCCTCGGCAATGTTCAGGTTAGTTACGTAGCCATCAAATGGCGCACGCACGAAGCAGTAGTCGTAATTAAGCTGCGCGTCTTCAATCGCTTCCTGAGCCGCACGGATTCGCTGGTTGACATCACCCAAAACACCCAGCGCATCCTGCGCCTTTTGCAGGTCAGAAGTCGCGGCAGCGACGCCCGCCTGCGCGGCTTTAAGCTTGTTGTGCGCCTCGACCACCTCGTTGTCGGTCACGAAGTCGCGTTCGCGCAGCGGGACGATGCGGTCCAGATACTGTTTGACATTCGCCTCATCAGCCTTGCGCTGGGCCAACTGGGCATCTGCGGCCTTGATCGTGTCATGCAGCGTTTTGATCTCGATTTCAGTCAAGTGCAGTCTGGTCCGCGCCGCATCCAGTGCGAGTTTGTACGGACGCGGATCGACTACGAACAAAAGGTCGCCTTTTTTAACTCGCTGGTTGTCCTTGATGGGTAGTTTTAGGATTTGACCACTGACGTGGGCCGCCAGCGCCGCGGTGTCCGCGTGAACGTAGGCGTCATCAGTCCGCGGATTCGCATAATACACTCGGAAGACGAACCATCCGAGCAACAAGGCCGCAAGGACCAGAAGACCGCTTAACGTTCGCCCCAGAGACCGCACCCACGAGGGGCGTCTCAATGCGGTTTTGCTTGGCTGCACCATAGGAACCTTTTACCGATTCACCTCCAAACCAGCAGCCAGCAGAGGAAAGCGATCACCAGCGCAAGACACGAGTAGACGAGGATTCGGGGCGCCATCCATTGGTCGAGTCCGATGGCGACGAGCAGTGGCCGCAAAGATGGCGCGATCGCAGCTCCCACCAGAACACACAATATCCACACAGGGAAATTCGCCCCGGCCACACTAATGACCGGACTGCATCCTGCCAAAGCGGGCGGACCTGCGAGACCGACCGACGGCGCAATTCGGAGACCAGAATTCACCGTGCTGGCGCACTCGAGGCGGACGCGCCGCCCATCGCGTGGACCAGCGCGGACGACGAGATCAACAGCCCGGCCTCAGTCTGGATCAGCGTATATCGTGTTCCCATGAGGTCGCGCTCCGCGCCGATCAAATCGGTGATGGTCGCGAGTCCGCGCCGGTGGCTTTCCAGGTTCGCGTCGTACGATTCCTCCGATGCGGTGACCAGTGTTTCCGAAGCCTCGTATTTCTTTCTGGCCGAGCGAAAGTCGTAGTAGGCCGTCCACACCGCCGTACTCGCGTTAAGCTGCATTGATCTAAGCTCTGCTCGAGCCGTGTCGCGTTCGGCCATGGCCTTTTGTACGCCATAGTAACGTTGGAATCCGGTGAAGAGATTCCAGCGCAGAGTGAGCATCGCACCATAGAACGGTTGGTTCAGATTCTGGGTAGGTCCTCCGTTTACCGTATAGCTCCAAATGATCTGTCCGTAATTCCCACCAATTTCGACTTCGGGGTAATACTCCGCCTGCGCGCGTGCGACTGCGGCGTCACCGGCGCGCACCGCGGCAATTTGCGCGGCTATATCAGGCCGCCGCTTGAGTGCGTCGGTCATAAGCAGTTCGACATCGCCACCCAAAGTTTCTGGAACATGGTCTACCGCGCGGCGCGGAATTTCGATGGGCGCGTCAGCGGCAACTCCGACGACGAGACGCAGATTCGCTTCCGCGTCATGGACCATGGACTTGGCGTTTTCGAGATCGTAGACCGCCTGCGCCTGGACTTGCTTGGCCAAGAGGATTTGCGGCCGGGTGGCGAGTCCCACACGGTGGCGCTCCTGTATGGCGTCGACACTCGTGCGCGCCAGCTTGAGGTTGGCCTCGGCCGCGCTGACGCTCGCGCCCGCCGCAGAGAGAACGTAGTAAGCCTTTTCGACCTCGAACACGACGTCCTGTATAGCGCGATTGAATGCGAAGTTGGCGGCGATGAGCTGCTCGCGTGCGCCCCGTTCGGCGGCTCGGCTTCGGCCGAAGTCGAGCAGATCGTAACTAACCTTGATCTGCGGCAGGAAAGCTTCATTGCGAATGACCAAGGTTTCTCCAGGAAACTGTAACGGCAACTTGAGATAACCACCCTCGGCTTCGGCAGCGACCTTTGGGTAGTTGTCGGAATGCGACCGCCCGTATTGGGCTGCAGCAGCCCGTGCCTGATACCAGGCTCGCCTGGTTTGAGGGTTGGAACGTAGTGCCACATCGACCAGCGTGGGCAGATCGTATTCGTTACCTGCCGGCGCGGGTTGAGTAGGCTCCAATTCCACCGCCCTAAGCTCATCGAGCCTCGAGGTGGTCTCGTTGTCACGGGCAACAGAAACGGGTGGAATCCACACTCGAGCTGGATCGTCCGATGGAGCGACGTCCCCGCTGGGATTGAAATGGATTGGTGCGCAAGCATTAAGAACCGCGGGGACAACCCCCAGAATCACCAGCAACCAGAGGCATGCTGGAATTTCCGCCATCCCTCTCATCCAATCGGCGTTCCGTTGCGTCATGATCCTTCCTCTGCCTTTTCGAGTTCATCGCGAGAACTAGTTGTTCGACGAACACCGAGTGTCTCTCGACATGGTTGCCGCCGATGCGCCTGTTGGTCGGAAAATCCGGGTCCGCCAAGCCGACGGATCGGTGCGCATACGATTTTTAGTTCTGGCCGGATACTGAACACGGTTCGGACGACGGCAGGATACCCGCCGGGAGACCTTCACGCACGTTCCCGGCCCCGAGCCATTACGGCGAGTGTCAGGAGTCCGCAGACACATGCCCACAGTCAGGGCATCAGGCGGCCGAGTCCGGTGCGTCCAGGGTTATTGTGGCCTCGGGGCCGCGAAGAATTCGCATTTGCACACTGAGCGCCGAGCTAGACCAGTGTCCGCAATGGGAATTCCTCGAGCAGTAGACCACGGCTTGAAGCCAATCGCGACGGTGCTCAAACCCCTTTGACAAAGAAGGGATATACGAATACGGTGTCAAGGCCAGCGAACCTGCGTGCTACGCACGCTTATCACTGAATCACAAATGATCCGCCAGACCTGGGCCGCGTAGCCGCCAAATCATCGGTTGGTATTGCTCTCGTCGCCTTCGTTACTGCTGGCCAACTTTGTGCCATGGTGGGTCGTCACAGTTTAAAACCTCCTATCCCCTCGGACTTGCAAGGAAGACGACTCGCGAGTTTTTTCGCGAATTTGCGAAAACCGTGATCACGACGAAGCACCAGCTGGAGGAACTTTCCTAGATATTAGCTGAAAAATTTAGCTCTCAATGGTGGGGAATGGCGTTTGCATTCAACGTCGGGCATAATGCCGAGTTTAAAACACCCCCAAAGAGTTGCGTCTAATACTACACGACCAGGAGGTCGGCTCAGCGCATAGATCAACCATGTTCACTCAATCTTCACTGGCACAACGAATTAGGCCGGATTCGTCCAGCGACCGCAACCTGACTCTGGTTGGGTCGAATCGCGAGCCCGGAAAAGTAGCGTTGCATGTGGACGCCCTGAGCAAGCGCTACGGTGAGACGGATGCCGTATCGGGCGTGAGCTTTGACGTTCGCCAAGGCGAGATCTTCGGGTTGCTCGGACTGAATGGGGCCGGCAAGACGACACTGATCTCGATGCTTGCCACCGAGCGGCCTCCGTCAGCCGGAGACGCATTCCTCTTGGGTCATAGCATCCGCGCCCAACGGCGAGCGGTTCGTCGGATGATCGGAGTGGCTCCGCAAGATATCGCGCTCTACCCAACGCTTACCGGGGCCGAGAATCTTCGTTTCTTCGGTCGCATTTACGACATCCAAGGAGCGGAACTCACGACCCGCATCGAGCAACTTCTCGATTTCGTGGGGTTGCAAGACCGTGGCAACGATCAGGTCGTGACTTACTCCGGCGGCATGAAGCGCCGCTTGAACCTGGCCGTCGCGTTGGTGCATCGGCCAAAACTCATTTTGCTGGACGAACCAACAGCGGGGGTTGATCCGCAATCTCGCGAGGACATTCTCAAACTGGTTCGCTGCCTTCGCGATGATGGCAATGCCATCCTATATACGACCCACTACATGGAGGAGGCAGAAGCGCTCTGCGATCGGTTGTGTTTTCTCAACCGGGGAAAGGTTGTGGCAGTCGGCACGCAGGATGCGCTCCTTCGCAATCTAGAGTTCTCGGAAGTCATTGAGCTAAAGGGTCTATCATCCCGCGTCGATCTGGCCCCGATTCGCGCGCTCGCCGGAATCTGTCATGTCGAACGCCGCGACGGGCTGGTGCGCTTGTTTGTAAGGCGCGCTGCGGATCTGCTCGGGCCGTTGCAGAGAATCATAAGCCGCGACAAATCCGTGCGCCTCAGGATTGCTCCGATTAGCCTTGAAAATCTGTTTCTCCACTTGACGGGGGGAGAGGCTCGCGAATGATCCGAAGGCTCTCCGGAGTCTTGGCTAAGTACGGGAACCCCGGCGGCGAGGCATAAGGCCGTGAAGACGCTGGCGGTGATGCTCAAAGACCTCCGGCTCATAGGCCGCGACCACTTCGGGCTCATGGCGCTGGTGGTCGTCCCGATCGTCGTGATAGTGGTGATCGCGTCTGCCACCCAATCGGGCGGCGGGAGCAAGAGTATCGTCTTTCCTGTCGTCAATGAGGATCAGGGTCCGGTCGCAACCGCGCTGATTCAGTCGTTTCGCAAACATCTTGACGTCCGCGAGGTTTCCCGTTCGACCGCCCATCAACTAGTCGCCGATTCTAACGCTGCACCCGCAGCACTGGTTCTCCCTCCTGAACTGAGCAAGCATTACCTGGCGCAAAAGCCGTCCACCGTCGAACTACTGACCGATCCTGCGCAGTGGCAGCAGCTCCAGGCTATCAAGATGGTGATGCTCCTAGCGGATCATGAGACCTCGTCGCTCGGCGATCCCCTGGGCCAAGAGTTACTGACCGTGCGGGAGCGCAGCATCACGGGCGATGCTCTATCGTTCTCCTCCCTGGAGCAGAACATCCCGGGCTTCAGTCTCATGTTCGTACTGCTGACCTTGATCTTCAGCGTGTCCCTCGCGTTGCGCGAGGAAGAAGTTTGGAACACAAGCACCCGGCTGTCCATCGCGCCCCTGGCGCCGGCTTCGCTGCTCGGAGGGAAGCTTCTAGCGCGATTGATCGTCGGAACCGCACAGTTACTATTGCTCTTGCTGTTTGGTCACCTCGTCTATGGACTAAGGCTCGGACATTCATCGGTGGCGATCATTGCCGTCGCGACCGCCGCCGTTGCGTCGATGACCGGCTTTGCCGCCGTGGTAGCGGCTTTCGTACGCACCCGCGAGCAGGCGATTCCGGTCGGTCTGGCTGTGTCGTTCATACTGGCCTCGCTGGGCGGACTATTCTGGCCGCTCTACTCCCTTCCTCGAACCGTACAGACAATCGCCCAAGGGTTGATGACAACGTGGTCGATGTCCGCCATCCAGGACGTGATGCTGCGGGGGCGGACCCTTACCGGGGTCTCAACCGAGATGCTGGTGCTTGTCAGCTATGCCCTGATCTCTTTTCTCATCGCGCTACGCCTCTTCCGTTACAACGGTGAAGCGCGCGCGTGATGAGTTGGCGAACAATCACGGACCGTTGAGCTCCGCTTCCTCCGTCTCGTCGTGGGAGGTCGACCCTCTGACCGGCAATCGAGACCGCAGCCGGTGGCTTCCCGCGTGGTCTCGTATTCGGCGGGAAACGTAGCACACTCCTCAAAGAAAGAAGCTTTTGGTGGCGCGGCTGGCGCTCCCGCCAATGCCAAGACCTGACCAACCGCCAGCCGCATTCTCACAGACAAAAGGTTACGGACCCTTTTATTCGAGTTTCTGTGACGTCGAGCAAATCCGGTGAGACACTAGGTTTGTATCTCGAGCCACCGACGGGAGACACCTTGTTCGTGACCATCCTTGCGAGAACGGCGTGGCGGTTTACCACGAAACGATTTCAGCTTACGCACGCCCTCGCTCGACGACGAATGGAGAAGTGTTAAGCTTAAACCTTCTCATCATAAACAGATAGACCGCTTGAGCCTGTGGTGGATGCCATCGACTGGATGTTGCGCTTGCGCGGCTTGCCGAACGCCGGCGTTCGCGAGACAGATAACGGCCAAGGCCGCGCAGACGAGTTTCGCGTCGATCATCAGGTCGTCAGCGGTTGGCAGTGACCTTACTGACCACCGATTCGGAGGAAGTGATGCATGAGTGAAACGCTGCCTGTCGTTTACCTCGCAAGACACGGTGAGACCGCATGGACTCTCTCGGGCCAGCATACCGGCTTGACCGATCTTCCGCTCACCGACCAGGGCGAGCGCAACGCACGTCAACTCGGGGAAGAGCTCCGAGGACGTCCGTTCGCTCGCATATTCACAAGTCCGTTGCAGCGCGCGGCCCGGACCTGCGAACTTGCCGGCTTCGGCGCCCGATCTGAAGTCGACCACGATCTTGTGGAATGGAACTATGGCGAATACGAGGGTCTCCGGACCGCGGAGATCCATGGCAAGCACCCGGGCTGGCAGATATTCCGGGATGGTTGCCCGGGAGGGGAATCGCCCGCCGAGGTTGGGGCACGGGCTGATCGCGTGGTCGAACGCGTGCGCGCGGTCCAGCGAGATGTTCTGATTATTTCGAGCGGACACTTTCTCCGCGTCCTGACCGCGCGTTGGCTTGGACTCGAACCTCAGGCGGGCAAATATTTCCTGCTGAGCACGGCCAGCTTGAGCTCGCTTAGCTACGAGCACAATCTGTCTCAGCCTGCAATCCAGCTGTGGAATGACCTGCATCATCTAACACGTAACCGTTCCACTTAGCCCGATGCGGCGATTCCGACGAACAAAACTCGCAAGTTTCAATACCGAACTGAAGAACTCTGCGGGTATCGGAGAGTGAGGGAAGTTCAAGAAATGGCGGTCCTGATTCCCTTGGTGGTCGGCGCTTGCGCTATTGCAACCACCATCATTATCCATGCGCTTGCTTTAAACGCGACGGTAAGGTTCGTTCGTCGAAAAAGAAGGCTTGGCCTTGCCGGCAAGCGCTTCTGGCTTGACTTTCCGATTGTCGTGCTAGCAATCTCGTTCGCACTAGTTGCTCACATAATTGAAATGGCGATATGGGCGGTTTTGTTCATGGTCTGCGGCGAATTTCAGGTCTTCGGCACCGCCTACTACCACTCGGCCGTTAGCTACACGACCTTGGGGTCCGGAGATGTAGGGATGTCACCATCATGGAGCTTGCTCAGTCCGCTCGAGGCCGCAGACGGGATGCTCATGTTTGGCGTTTCAACCGCAATGATTTTTGCTGTCATACAACATCTGGTTGAATCCCGGTATCCGGACCTTAGAAGCTTGAGCGGCGAGCAAATTTCTCGCCTTTAGTTGCTTTCCCCGCCTGCAAAGACCGGTTCGAAGGCGACCGGTACGGCCTGAAACCACTCTTCGGCACCGTGCGAGTCTTTGCCGCCGGTGCAAAAAAGACCGGGCTGCCTATTGAAGATTGACCCGACCTGGCGTGGGTAGTCCAAAGTCGGAGCCCGCATGCTGGAGGCGGAGGAAGCGGCGGAGATCCGGGTCTTGAGACGGCAAGGCAAGACCATTCGCGAGATCGGGCGGATGCTCGACGTGTCGCGCAACACGGTGCGGCGCGCTGACGGCGTGAAGCTCGTCCGAGCAAGCTCGACGCCCGTGAGCATCAACGGAGAAGGTTCAGACTAAAGGAGGCTACGAAGCAGATTTAGCTTACATGCATCGCGCGGGCTTCGCCGATTTCGCGGTCAATGCGGCACCATGGCTCCCTTGCGACGCTCAAGCGAAGCGGAATCCGCAAGGGCTTGGTAGTCGACCTCGGCTGCGGCAGCGGGTTGTGGGCCCGGAGCCTGACTGACGCCGGTTACGAGGTGCTGGGCATGGACGGTTCCGCTCCGATGATCGCGCTCGCCTGGCGCGTCGCGCCGTTAGCGGACTTCCGCAAAGGCTCCTTCGTTGACCCGGAACTTCCACGATGTGATGCGGTGACCGCTGTTGGGGGAGGTCTTCAACTACACGTTTCGACGCGTCCAATATCGCGCCCGGCTGGGTCAAACGTTCGGACGCATCCACGCCGCGCTTCGTTCAGGTGGCGTGTGGATCTTTGACAATCGCTTGGCACGGTGAAGAAGACCCCAGCGCGGAACCGACCGCTATCCAGAAGCACGTTGCACGGCGTTGCTCCTTAACAAGGACGGGTTAACAGATTGCGTGATGAAGCTGTCTCACGAAGTCGCGGCAGCAACCGTCGACACGGTGGAATTAACCAGGCTTATCAGTCCATTGGTTTTTGCGGCTCTCCAGCCACTTCTCAATTGAGACACGATTGAAACGCCAATCGCCGCCGACTTTGAAAGCTGGCAATTCGCCCCTCTTGGCTAGCTTGTAGACGGTGGTCGGATGAATTCTCAGATAGCTTGCCAATTCCAAAGCGGTTAGCACCTGGCTTTTTGACGGCTTACTTACCTTCATTTCACTGGTCGCGCTCGATGACTTCGCACCCGAAAGCCGGTGTGGAAGACTAGCGCCGCGTCTCTATTGCTGATTGGCATTAGCCTGATATCAGTGAGGGGTCAATATTTCTAATATAAAATGGCAAGGTGTCTAATGTTCCGGCAGAGGGATTTTTGGACCGGTCGGTCCTTTTACTCAGCTTATTCGTTGATATCTATTTCGTGTAGATAAGCTAAGCTGTCTCAGCAACTCGTCGGTTGAAAGACAACAAGATCTCCACAGCGAGTCAAGGTGAAGCTTGTCGCAGCTCGACTCCCGCATTGAGGAGTGCGGGTTCTGCGAACAATCAGGGCTATATTTTTCGGCTCAGCAGGTTCAGTCCGGACAGATGACGAGGCGCCCGCGCTTTATCGTTTCCGAAGGACTCCCCGCCGCGTCAGGACTCTTTCATGGACTGCGTCATAGGCCAGATTCTTCTTGAAGCCGTGAAAGAATGCCGTTTCAAGGTGAGATAAGGTTTGACCCGTTCCGCCAAACAAGTTTTCAATCATCGCCCGACAAAACTGCTTTGCGTTTTCGGGTGACATATCGAAGTCAGCTACCTCGCGAGCGACCGCTGCCATGATGTAAGACTGCTTGGTCTCGGTATCATGTGGAATCCTCTCAGGTGCTCCGGCTTAATCACCACTTCTATTATCTCCCCAGATTTGAAAATGCCGAGAAGTCCCTAGCGCGCGTTTTTCGGCGATTGTTGGTTCCCGCCCGCAATTTTCGAAAAATCACAATCCCCCACGGTTATCGTTCCGCTGGTAGACCGTCAAACCAAATCGCTACATGGGGAATCCGCCGGTAACCGGTGCACGGAGCGCATCGCGGTTCTGCCCGAGCACTTCTTAGCAACCCAACCCTGGCGGTTAGATCGCAGATGCACGGTTTCTCACCGAAAGGGAATTCAAGCTTCAAGGGAAGCCCCCACCCAGCCAAATCCCGAACCTACAAGCGGGCGAAAACAAGCCGGTGCGACCTCACGATGTCGTTCTGGAGACCGACTGCACCACAAACGCACACCTACTTCGCGATCGCCTCGCATATTTGATACGCGCCCACCTAGGCAATGGTGGCGCCCGCCGACGCATTCTGAACGCCCGACTCGATGCCACCCCTCCCGAAATATCGGTACAGAAGGTACAAATCGAAGAGAATTACAGCGCCCCAAATGCTGTAGGCCCCAAACGAACCGAGCAGCCGCAATTCGAGAAGCGTACGCGCCAGCCCGAACCCAACTATCCACGCATCAAAACTCATGCAGACCCGCCGGAAAGTCTCGTTCGGAACATGTCGGATCAAATAGGTCCCGAGCGGGAGTCCAAGCAGGACCGCTGGGGCAATGGGCACGACCAGGTGAATGCTTCGCGAACTAAAGAGCCCGAGAACCCAGTAAACGAGCGCGGTCATAACGGTTTCGACCACACGCACGGTTCCGAGGGCAGCGCGGAATTCGTGCTTGTCCACGCCTTGGTTGTTGAACATCAACGCAAGCGGAGGTCCTGAGATCGTGGTGGTCGAATATAGGACTCCCACCCCGTACCCGAGCGGCAATCCTACGGCCCGCTCGGCCCGTATCCGGCGCCGATAGCCAGCTGCCTGCGAGAGAATCATTGGGAGCAGAACGATGTAGGTCCACAGCTTGAGCACCCCTGGGTTCGCCCTGCTAAGCAAATAGCTCCCGGTCAGCACGCCGGGAACGAGACCGATTACGATCGGAATCGCGCGCTTTCCCGCTGCCGCGAGCCGTTCGCGATTCAATGCGACGACCCACGAGTTTATCGCGAGTTCAACCAGGACCAGCGCCGGGCTGAGCACTTTATTCGGGAAGAAGAGAAGTGCAAGCGGTACGGTCAGAGACGAGAACCCATAGCCAATCGCACCGTTGACCGTCGAAGCGAACAGCGCGACCACAAATAGCACCAGTAGGGAGGTTTCAATGCTCGACATCGAAACAACAGATAATTGAACCGATAGACTAAGTCAAATAAGATACTCCACGCGACTCGCAACTGCGGGCCGCAGCGGGCGTTGGCGTAAAATCGAAGTGCGCAGTTGGTCAGGGAAGCCATGGTCAGTATCGCCAAAAGGGAGCTCGCCTCCGCGCGCCCATTTCTCCACTGGGTTAATCAGCTTGGAGCGCTTATATCCCGCGAGCTGGCGCCTACCTCGCGAAAGCTCCGGACCGCCCTTCGACTAACGACGATTGGGACGGTTGGTGCCGGACTCATCGCGGCCTGTCACATCCACAGCGAGGTCGGCACGTACATCGTCTGGCTCCTGGTGGGCGCCGGGCCGATGATGTCGCTTCGCACCGCGGGGATATTTCTCTTCGTGGAGGCGGTGTGCCTGACGGGCTCGGTGATGATGGCCCGCGCGCTTGCGGAAACGCCGTGGCTGATGCTTTCGTTTCTGTTCCTCTTGCTTTCATTTTCGACTTACCTCGGAACAGTCTGGAAACTGGGCGCTCCCCTTCTTCTGATCGAGGTCGTCTGCCTGGACACCTTCTATGGCGTCGTGTTTGCGCCTGAACAAATAGGCTGGGATGCGGCCAACGCATTCGGCGGAAGCGTGATCGCTTTCGGCGTGATGGTTCTGTTCGACAACTGGCTCTGGCCAGACCCCGGCGAGGGCATCCTCATGAAGTCGCTGGGAGCCAGTGTCGCAAGAGCTAAGGTGCGATTTCTCGAAGCCGCAGGTTTTTATCTAGGCCATGAACGAGCGCTACGTCCCCCGCTCCCACCACCAACTTCCGACCTCCCCGCCCATTTGACGCTTCTCGATCAGGCGGCGGCTGAAGGCGTATCGGCACATCGCGGCGCTATCCTGCTGGCGGCTATCACCCGCGCCGCGCGAATCGGTCTCGAAGTGGATCGCTTGCTCTTCGCGGTGCGCCAGGCAGTAGGGGGAGAGATTCGGGCCATGGTCCGGCCGGAGCTTGAATTGACTGTGGAAGCGATAGCGAACGCCCTGGACGAGTTCGCCAGAGCTCTACCGACCGAGATTCCAGTTGGTCCTGACAAGCCAGCTCCGGCCTCGGGAACACGCGCACGGACCGCGCTGGACGCTCTGAGCGCGCGCATCCTCGATGTCAGACCGGGCTACCTCCGAACCGCCAGTTCGGCGGAGATCGAAGACTTCGCGTCATTTAACGATACGCTGGCGGCGCTAACCAGGCTCATCGAGCGCCTGCTCGATGAGCCTCCTCGTCTGCCCGCCGCCTTGGCCGCCAGGCCAGCTTCACGATTAAACGACCCTCCAGATCCGGCAGCGATTCGTTACTCGTTGAAGGTCGGTCTATGCGTCGTGGTGGGCTACACTATCGGCATTGTCGCGCATCGCCCCGATCTCTCTACCATCCTGACTACGGTCCTCATAACCGCCCTACCTACCTATGGCGCGTCACTGCGCAAAATGATCCTGCGGATCATCGGCGCGATCATCGGCGGAGCGATTTCGCTTTTAACCATCATCATTGTTTCGCCGAATTTCGAAACGCTCGCCGCTTACATGATCGCAGTATTCGTAGTCTTCTATCTCTCGTCATACTCCTCGCTCAGCAGCGGACGAATCGCGTATGCGGGGAAACAGATAGGCACCACATTCGCGTTGGTGTTCGCAGGGTTGAGCCCATCCGTAGAAATCTATGGGCCACTTTGGCGTATTTGGAGCATTTTGCTTGGCACCCTTGTCGCGGGAACGATCGACTTCACTATCTGGCCACAATATGCCGCTGACTCGTTGCTGCCGAGGCTGCGCAAGGTTCTTGGCGAGACACTTGCGCTGACCCCCGGCGCTGCCGCGACCGCCACCGAAGATGGTATCCAGCAGGCAAACTCGGAAACCATGCGCATCCTGGCCGAAATTCTTGGCGTTGCGGAGGATGCGCAGGTCGAGGGCCGCGCCTGTCTGGTCGATCATACCGCGATCGTCGAGGCGGCCAGCTTCCTGCGACGGATCGCGAACCGGTTGTCTTCCATGGCGACTGGACGCATTGTCGCACCGTCGCCTCCACTTGATCCGGCCACGGAGAGGGTGCGCGCCGACGCGCTCGCTGTGGTTCGCCGCCAATTGGAATCATGGCTCAACCACTTGAGCGGTCCCAACGCACTTAGCGGTGACGCGGCTCGGACCATCGCTCAAGTTCACTCAGCCGACGATATGGGGAGACCCGTGAACCAGTTTGCCCTAAGGCTGGAAGAGGACAAATTCAGTCGAATCCGATCGTGGACGACCGATCAGCGGCGGATGATATTGGCAGAACTGCAATCCCTGCGGCGCCTCGAATTCCTGATGGCCGAGTTGAATCGATGGCTCGCGCAGGTTCCTGGCAGGGCATTGACATCCGCTGCTCCGATTTCGCAGCGCCAGAACATCGGAGCGGTGCCGGTTCGACCCAAGTGATGAAAGAACCTCGCGTCGATCCGTTAGAAGAGTGTCTGAGTCAGAGGGTCCTTTCCATGTTGAGATCGGGCTCACTAGGTGGTTCGACAGACCACCTCGCTGAGTGAGCAACACCTGCCAAGCTCGATCAGCCATTGGATGCGTGAGGCCAAGGTGGAATAGTTCGGTAAGAGGGCGATCGACAGCTTCGAAAGCCCACTAACCTGAATCGGCCAGTACAGAAAATCGACGAGCTTTCTTCGCACGGAGACAAGGCGCGGAGAAACCTCATTTCTCGCTACGATTGGCTCGTACACCGCGGATACCTACTACTTGGCGCTCAGGCGTTCGGCGCACGGTGGTGACAGAGCCTCCAGGATTTCCGCCCCGGCAAAGGCCCGCGAGCTTCAACATGGACGGAGTAATCTGGCAACTGTCACCTCAGGCCTCGCTGGACTGGGTGGGCCCTGACTATGCGAAGCACTTCCTGTGTCGAGGTCGGGCGCTTTTCCGACGCCTTAGATTTGCTTCGCGCGCAACACATCATTTCATCGAATTCCGTTCGGCTCTCCGGGCCCTGCTACTCTGCAAGGCCCTACGGGAGGTTTTTCGTACTTGTCGATCCTGGCCGAAAGGGGCAAATTCACCGGACCGGGCGCGCTAAGGAGAGGCGAATATGAATAGCCGCGATATCCAGTCCGAAGGCACCCTTTCTGAAAATTCCCACTTCGCAATTCCCCGATCACCAAGCAAGTTCTCGCGCCGCGAGTTCGTGGTGGCCAGCCTTGCCACTGGATTCGCGCTTTCCGTGCTGCCGGTTTCTGCCCAAACCATCATGACCGATTCGAATGGCCTCGTGGCGGGTGAAGTGAAGATTCCGGTCCAGGGCGGCGAGATCCCCGCCTATCGCGCGATGCCCGCGGCCGGCGGCCCCTTCCCAACCATTCTGGTCGTGCACGAAATCTTCGGCGTCCATGAGCACATTAAGGATGTCTGCCGCCGGCTTGCCAAGCTTGGGTACTTCGCGGTCGCGCCCTATCTATACGCGCGCGAGGGCGACGTTGCGGGCAAGACCGACATGCAGGAAATTCTTCCGATCGTTCGCAAGGTGCCGGAGAGCCAAGTCTCCTCTGACCTCGATGCGACCGTGTCTTGGGCGAAAACCACCGGCAAGGCGGACACCTCACGCCTCGGTATTACCGGGTTTTGCTGGGGCGGACGTCAGGTCTGGCTGTATGCCGCACACAATCCCGACCTGAAAGCCGCCGTCGCGTGGTACGGACCACTGCAATTTCCGAGATCGAACAATGCGCCCAGCAATCCCACGGATGAGGTCGCGAAGATGAAGGCGCCGGTGCTTGGGCTCTATGGCGGCGCCGACCAAAGTATTCCACTTTCACAGATCGAAGCGATGCGGGCCGCGATCAAGGCGGCGGACAAATCATCCGTGATCGTCGTTTATCCCGATACGCCCCATGCCTTCAACGCGGACTATCGCCCGAGCTATCGGCCCAAGGAAGCCAAGGACG
This sequence comes from Thermodesulfobacteriota bacterium, assembly GCA_046728175.1. Classification (GTDB taxonomy): domain Bacteria; phylum Desulfobacterota; class Binatia; order Binatales; family Binataceae; genus JAFAHS01. Next base: position 18,102 of record JBKPEA010000106.1, read on the forward strand.
GATGGGCGCGAATGTTGGAATGGTTCAAGAAGAACGGCGTCGCATGAGTAGCAGGATCACTTGAACTCAAGGTTGCCGCCACCGTTCGAGACCTCACATCGAAGATCAGTGATGCAACCTCCAAAATGTCTCGGTCAGGAGAATAGCAAGAGTTCTTTAATCCCGCGTTCGGAATAGACTTCACCAAAAAATCTCACATACCGCGCTTGAACATAATCGTAAGACACTTCCCTGCCGGGCGCGTCGTGCCCGTACCTTCGCGAGTATGCTATCTTTGAACGGCGTACGAGAAGTCAGATGCAATACTTACCTCATGGGCGAGTCCTGGAAATAGAACGACACAACTGCGTCGCACAAGTCTCGCCGTCACCCCAGCGAGAGCCGAGACGCTCGGTTGGTCGACCTACTGTCATCTGTGGCTGAAGTTAGAGTCTCGCTCATCTCAGTGTCCTGGCGGGCGCGGATTCTGCGCACGGTGCTGGCTGGGTTGACCGGTGTAGTCTGGGCGTTTTCACTCGCCTCTCTTCCTATCCTAAGGGGATGGCGAGCGGTCTTCTACTTCGGCTACGCAACGGCTTCAGCGGGGTTCACCGTTATTTGCGCGCTGGTGGCTGTTATTAATTTGGGCGTGAAGAGAGGGTTCACAACTCGCGCGGACTTCGGAATAGTCCGCGCGACCTAGATAACTCGCTAAAATTCTCGAAGAAATATCGGTCCAAGGTTCCTGTTCTGCTAGCTCTCGCAATAGAAGAGCAAGCCGCTAGGATCCGGAAGGGAGGAAACTGACATGGCCGCATCAGCAACGATGGGAAGATTCGAACGGGCCCGTGAGCGTTGGGGATGGATTCTCGCCTTGGGCATTGCGATGATCGTACTGGGTTTCGTCGCGCTGGGCGACACAGCACTGGTGACGATTATGTCGGTAGCGGTGCTGGGATGGGTCCTAATCTTGAGCGCGATCTTCAACGCGGTGAACTGGTTTCGCGGGCGCGAAGATCGCAGCTACATGCATCTGCTGGGCTTTGTGCTTGACCTGGTGGTTGGTGCAATCCTGATCAGCAACCCCGCCGTTGGTGCACTCACATTGACTCTGGTGTTGGCGGTCTTCCTGCTGGTCGGCGGATTGATGCGACTGTTCGACGCAATCGCTTCACATGCGCCACAGCGCGGCTGGACGATATTAGATGGCGCGATTTCCATCTTGCTTGGAATATTGCTGTGGATTCACTGGCCGGTCTCGGCGCTGTGGTTCATCGGATTCGCCATCGGTATCGGGCTGATCTTCCGCGGATGGTCGTGGGTGATGCTGGCGCTGTGGCTGCGCCGCCCGCAGAGATTGGCAGCGGCAGCAGCGACCTGAGTCGTCGGTAGCGCGCCGTTTCCTCTTCGCTAGGTGTTTGTAGGACGGATTCCACTCGGCGAGTAAGCCGCGCTTGTCCAAGCCGAGTCACTCCGCCGCGGCGGACCAAAGAGGGTCGTGCCGCTCTCTAGGAAGCCGTTGCGCTGCCCCAGAGCTGTGCACTGGCAAGCTTGGCCCCCTCCGTCAATGTCGCAAGCTTCGCCCATTGCACTTCTTCATGGACGCGCGCCCAGTTCCAGCCCTGCGAAAAGCCGCAATCACTCCCCGCCATCACGTTCTCGCGTCCCACCAGACGTGCGAAGTTCGCGATGCGCCACGCGACCAGTTCCGGATGCTCGACGATGTTGGTCGAGTGAGTGATCACCCCGGGAATGAGTATTTTGCCCTCCGGCAGTTTCACTGTTTCCCAGACCCGCCACTCGTGCTCATGCCGAGGGTTGGCCGCCTCTATGCAATACGCTTGAGCGTTTACTTTCAGTACGAGATCCAGGATCTCCTTGAGCGGGATATCCCAGGTGTGCGGAGCGTTCTGACTGCCCCAGCAAATGTGATATCGCACGCGGTCCGGAGAGATGCCGCGCAGCGCATGGTTCAGCGCATCCTGACACGTCGCCGCCCATTTCCGATATTTTTGCAAGTCCTGTCCCGGCGCGCCGGCGATGTACATCATCGGCAGAATTGCGTCATCCACCTGCAGCAACAAACCCGCGTCGACCACCATCTTGTATTCCTCGTGCAAGGCATCGGCGGTGGCGAACAGATACTCCTCCTCACTCTTGTAGTGACGATTCATTCCGGGAAACGAACAGCTGCACGGGGCGACCACGGGCAGAAACGCCTCAGTGAACTTGTACGTCGAAGTCAGGGCCGCTTTAAAATTCCTTATGTCGCGCTCGATTGCGGCATGACCTCGATATTTGACGGGACCGGTACAGGCAAAAAAGCGGATAATATTTGCGTTCTCGGGTTTCTTGCCGGAGGGAAGATCCGGCATCCAGGCGGTAGTTTCAATCTTGTTGTAAGCACGCTGGAAACCCCGAAATTGTGCGTTGCGGAGATTGAACCAATCCGACTGGGGTTCGGTCGTGGGCTCAAGTCCCGTGAATCTTTCCCACACGTATCCCATCCAACTGCTCTTCCCCAATTCGCCATCGCTCGGAACGTCGATTCCGACCTCGCTCTGCTTTCGGACTACCTCTCGGACGCCCTCGCGCAGATCATCCGCAAGTGCGTCACGCTCGAAGGACTCGCCCATCGCCTCCGCGCGCATTGCATCGATTATGGCAGGCGTTTTCACAAGGCTTCCGACATGGGTCGTTAGAATTCGGTTACTACTGCGCTGCATTTCGACTCACCTCCGACCGGGGCCCAACCCATAATGAATCTAAAGGGACATTTTGAATAGCCGCTTCGGAGTCTCACCCGAACCCGTGCTCAGTTCAATTCGCGACATCGGGTGCACCTTCTCCGCGCCACGTGCGGACGTTGAGGGTACGGCGGCTCTGCTACTCGCGCAATTCCTTCACAGCCATCGGAAATTCGCAATCGGCTCCGGATGGTCGGAGGTGAAGGGTGCGGCGCTGTATGCGGGAACAACGATCAGGAAGTCCTTCTATTGACAGTGCGCGAGCGCTTTTGCGATTTCTGGGGCAAGCGGCGATTTGGTTACGGTCGACTAGTGCGGCTGTTCGTCGCAACCCAGAGGAATTTGTCCCTTGAGCGATTCCATTACTCGGCCTTTGATTCGCGGAGACGGAGCATCGGGAGCCCCAATATGAAATTGCTGACGTTTCAGGCGGGCAACGAAGCCCATGTTGGAGTCGCACTCAGTGATCGCATCATCGACCTGACCCGCGCGTTGCGTTTCACTCATCCAGATCTGCGCTGTAGCGATTCCCTGCTGGCCATCATTCAGGCCGGGGTAAACGTCGACCAGATCGGTGAGGAAAGCATCGAACGGCTCAGGCAGGCTCACAAACTGGCCGACTGCACGGTCGCCGCTCCGAAATGGCTGCCGCCGATTCCGCGTCCGCCCAAAATCCTTGCCCTTGCGCTCAACTCCCGCGGGCACCTCGAAGAGAGCAAACTGAATTTCTTCGATGAACCGATAATCTTCGCCAAGTATGCGTGCAACCTGGTTGCGCACGAAGGCGACGTAGAGCTACCACCCTTCCCTCAGGTGGTCGACGAAGAGCACGAGCTGGCTCTGGTGGTCTCGCGCGATTGCCGTCACCTGCGGCCCTCACAGGCCCGTGATTACATTTTCGGTTACACGATTTGCAACGACGTTTCCGCGCGCGATCGTCAACGCGAGCGGCTCAAGATGGGACAGCCCTACAGCTATGCAAAAAATTTTGCGAGCTTTTGTCCCATGGGCCCGTGGATTGTCACCAGCCGGGAACTTCCGGACCCCCGCGACCTTAAGGTTCAGGTCCGCGTTAACGGCGAGGTGCGACGCACGGGCAGTACCGCAGATATGATCTTTGATCCTTTCGAAGTGCTGAGCTATTGCTCCGACTATACGGTCATGGAAGCTGGCGACGTGATCTCGCTGGGCACCTACGCGGGCAACAAACGGCTCGCCGAGGGTGACGTGGTCGAGATGGAGACGGAACGCATTGGCGTTTTGCGCAACCGGGTGGTCGCGGCGCGCGCGCCCTGGCCCAATTTCGCCGCGGAGACTTCAACCGGACCGCTGGTCAAAGAAAAGCGTTAGACGCCGAATCTTCAAAAAGAGGAGGTCTTGTCATGTCGACACCTTCGATTGCGCGACTTGGACACATCGGCATTCACGTGCTTGATCTGGAAAAACAGAAGGCCTTCTATCGCGACATTCTCGGCCTGACCGTCAGCGACGAAGACCCGGAATTGGGAATGGTCTTCATGAGCTCGCGCCCCGAAGACGAACATCACGAACTCCTGCTCTGCCGCGGGCGCAACGTGGACAGCCATGCGCGAGTGGTGCAGCAGGTCTCGTTCCGCTGCAACACGCTAGAGGATGTGGTCGGCTTTTATCGCCGCTTCAAGGAGCACGGCGTTAGACTCGACATGATCATTTCCCATGGCAATGCTATCGGCGTTTACGGCTTCGATCCCGAGGGCAATCGCTTCGAGGTCTATTGGAACACAGGGCTTAAAGCGAAACAGCCGTACGGCCAATTGATCGATCTGGAAGAACCCATTCCGGACCTTCTCAAGGGGCTGGCTGAGTCCGTCGCAAAATACGGTAAGACCGGCTTCGTCGATCGCGCGCGACGCTCTTCCCAGAATTCTCCTCCGATTGAGAAATAGCGATCGTCACGACCGCCAAGATATCTGACCAACTACACGCGCTAAAGGCACGCGGCAAGCTGGCGAGTGGTGGATTCACCGAGTTCCCGAACTCGGAAACCCTCGAGAGCCAGGGCAATTCGTCGCCCAGCAACGCTTGCCTAGATGCGTTCTGCGGTACGCAACACGAACAGCGCGTCCACTGTGATCCACTCGTTCATCCGGCTCTTTCCACTCCCGCCCCAATTCACCCGTTCGTACGAGCCATGGACGGAGTCGAGATCGCCGGTCGCCGCGAGACGGTAAAAGCGGCCCTCCGCCGGCCAACCTCCGTCTGGAAGCTCCTTTCGCTCCAGCAGGTCGAGGGCGTCGTCACACCGGGAATCTTTGACGAGCCCCATTTCCGCCATAGCCTTCAGTCCGCCCAGCACGTCATAGTGCCAGTACAGTGGGTAGTGCAGCACGCGAAAATTTGGATGGATCACTTTTCCGTCCGAGCGTCGCTTGAACAACCGCCGAGACAGAAACACTTCGGCCGCTCGCAACGCGGCCTCGCGCACTGTTTGGTCGCCAGTCAGTTCTCCATAAGCGGCAAGACCACGCATCGGCAACAGGGTTTCCATGAACGATGAGGTATCCGCCGTAGGATTTCGATCACAATTCCATCCGCCGTCCGGCCATTGCCAATGAAGCAGACGTTCCGCCAGACGTTGCCTGCCCTCTTCTGCGAGATCGAGTGCGGTGAGGGAATAAAGTGCATTACCTTGTTGCGAAGCGCATCGGCGATGTCGTCCTCGAATTATGGGAACGCCTTCGGCGCTTCGATGCTTGGGAACGGCGCTCTTTGACTCGAACTCTTTATAGAAGGAGGTGCTCAGCCAGTGCTGGAGAACCTGTTGGCACATCGGGACCAGGGAGTCGTCGCCTGGCGGATAGCCAATCTCGGCTAGGGCGGCCAACACCCAATGGGCGCCTCGATATTTCGCGTATACCTTTGCTTCCTGCGCGGATCCTTGTACGCCGCCTGCGAGCAAAGCCTTCCCGCGCGGCGAGGCCCGGATTTCTTCCTGAAGCTCAGTGAGTTTGGTCGAATGAGGATCTTCCCCCAGAACGCGGACCAGCACTTTCCAGCGGATGGAAGGTTCGTCGCTATGCAGCAGCGTCTCGATTACGCGACTTCGGGTTTGCTTCATGATACCCACTCCTCATTTGTCTGTAACCGATCAGTGACAAGACGACACTTATGAGCCTGCCGCGTCGGCTCCGGGCCAGCTGCTTCGCACGGGATTCTCAAAGCGGCGCCGTAGGCTCGTGCCAACGCATCCGGACTTCGCCGGTGGCCTGGCATTCCTCAGTAGATTTGATTCCGAATCGCTCTTCAGCTTCTCTATGTTACCTGACCGCGGGCTCCTTTACAGACCGCCGCACCACTGTCGTAGATCTGCTGGTAGATCCCGTTCTCGCGCAGCGCGAGCAGAGCCTGATTGACCTGCCTCCGTAGTGGGCTTCCAATTGGAAGCCGAAAGCGATCGGAGCAACGTCAAACTCAGGATCTACGACTTTGACGATGCCCTTTCCCTCGTGCGCTACATAGTAGAGAAGCACTGGGGCCTGGAAGACGATCGCATCAACTTGCTAGGTCTGGAGAGCCTGGATCATCGAGCTCGATCGATGGAACTTTGGCACCTGGACCTTGTGTCCGCGCAGGTAATCGACGGCAACGGTATTCGCCAATGTGGCAACCCCCTTCCCAGTCAAATCATCTCGCCCTTCGATAGAGCCTCGGATCAGCCTAACGGTCAAGCTTGTGGTGAGTTGCGCGGTATAGAATGCAACGAACATGACGCTAGCAAACACACGAAGCCGCGTCACGAAACGACCACGAGGAGTAGGCTGGCGGTTATGCGCGCGACGAACCACCCTCGATCAACACCCGCTCGCAGCCGGCTTGCAAAAGCCGCTTGGCGATGCGCTTGATCGCGCGCGGCTCGTTTGCTTCCGAGAACTGCTCGCCCTGCGAGCCCAGCTGCACCACCAACTGCTGCTTGCCCACTTCAATCGCCGCATTCACTCCACCCATCGCCGTCCTCC
>JBKPEA010000107.1:0-19594 GCA_046728175.1 Thermodesulfobacteriota bacterium
GTACTGGAGAGGCTTAAGATGCCGCGCGGAGTTAGCGTTTCGGGGCTCGATTCCGATGGCTTCGATCTGTTCTTCTGCGGAGGAGGAAGTAGCGGCAAGGTGAGGGCTGTCCGCCGTCCGAAACGAGCTCCGCGACGGGCAGCGGCTAAGCGCCCCACGCGCCCGGGCTCCCGGTGATTACGAATGGCTAGACCCGCACATCTCCCTTACGGATTCGTGATGAGTCCATACATTCGCGCGATTTTCTCCGAAGCGCCCGTAAAAGCCGCTTCCGTTGCCTTTCCTTTCAAAATACTGAATCGCCTAATTTGAAAGGGCCGGGTATTTTCACCGTGATCTCGACCTAGGCTGTATGGGCTTGGCCGACAATCTGGAGCTTTACCACTTACAGCTTGGCGGCGTCGATCAGGACAGCAGCTATCAACGCGGGCTCCTTGCCCTTGTTTATCCAGGCGTGATTCGTTCCCCGCTGCACGACCACGTCGAAGGGCTTCAACTCAACCTCGCCGCGATCGAGCAGCAGCGTGACTTCGCCTGAGAGCAGGATGACGTAGTCAACCGTTTTCGTCTTATGCATGCCCGGGTCACGAGTGGTGTCGGGGCGGCAATGTTCCGCGCGCATCTGGGCGAACGCCTTGGCAGTGGCGGCCTCGCGTTCCTCACGGGAAAGGCGAGGGTCTTCGGGCGGAATCACTGCATAGCGGAAGATGCTCCCAGACGCTTCGGGTTCGAGTGTATGCACCGACTGCGCGGCATCTCCCGCGGTCTTGTTGTCCGCGGGCGCGCCGTCGGTCTGCCAGAACGCTCCGAATGGAGTTGCCGGTCCATCGATAACGACCACCGACTTTCCTTCGGCGTCGTGACCGGTGACGATTCGACGAAACTGGGATGCCATCAGAAATCCTCCCCTGCTATCCCCGTGGAGTCCGCGATGCGGATTTGTTTCGCGCTGTGACGGCAGAACCGGATGGCGCCGCGCGCTCCTAGCTCGCGATCCCGTAGAACTCCGCGACGTTGTCGTGAAGAATCCAGGTCTTTTCGTCCTGGCTCAGAGATTGTGAGTGCGTCTTGAGCAACTCCTGTGAATTGGGCCAGGTCGAGTCGCTGTGCGGGAAGTCATTCGCCCACATCAGGCGCCGCGGATTCAACATGTTCGTGCTCTTGAATGCCACCCAGTAGTCCTGGAAGGTCGTGTATATGTTTTCGCGAAAATACTCACTTGGCAGCTTCGAGAGCTTCGCCATGTCCAGCCAATAGCGATGACGGTCGTAAGCATGGTCCATCCGATACATGAAGTGTGGAACCCATCCGGCGTCTGCCTCGACGCAGGCGATCTTGAGCTTGGGATGACGCTCGAAAACGCCGCCCAGGATGAACATTCCCATGATGTCCTGATTACCGCGAATGATGGACATGAACGTGTTCGCTTTCGGCCCGCGGGGCGGATTTGCAAAGCCCTCGCGCGAAGTCAAGATGTGGAAGCTGAGTGACATCTTGAGCGAGATTGCGGCCTCGAAGAACTCATCGTAGATCCCGCTATCGTAATCCTCGACGGTGGGAAAACCCGGCATCATCACGCCGCGTAGCCCCATGGACTTCATCTTCTCGAGGTCCATGATGCCTTCGTCGGGCGTGCGCATTGCGGTCTGTCCGAGGCCGAGCAGACGATCCGGATGTGCGCTGCAGTACTCCGCGATCCAGAGATTGTAGGCGTCGAAGCAGGCCTTCTTGTAATCGGCATCGGGATGATTGCAGAGGACCATTCCAACGCTGGGATAGATGACCTCGGCAGCAACTCCGTCGCGATCCTGATCAGCCATCCGTGCTTCCGGATCCCATCCTCCGCGATGGAGCTCGTCGAACTTGGCGAACCGTGCTGAGGTTGCGAGTGCTTCGGCAGTTACGCCCGCCCCCGCGACAAGTCCCATCGGGATGGTCTGCTTCATTCCATCGATCACGTATGTATCGCCGCCTTTTTCCTGCCATACGACGCGAGGAGCAGTGTCTTTGTACTTGTGATCGATTCTCACGATGTAGGTGTCGGGCGGCTCCATCACGTGCGAGTCTGACGAGATAATCGGCTTGTTGATCAAATTATTTGCCATACACTTCGAAGCCTCTCCGATTTTCACAAAAACAATCCATGACATCCAGACCGATGGCGTCCAGGTCCCAGGCCGTACTCGTTACAGTGAGTGCCCCACCTGGGCCTGCATCGCGCCCGTATAAACTCCATCTTGGTAAACCGGCGCGCCCTTGACGAGGGTGTGAATCACCCCGCTGGTGGCATCATCAGGCGCCTGCCGCCACCGGACCCCCGCGCTCAACCTTTTCTCAGCGCCTCTAGCACGTGCCTCTTCATCGCTTGTCGCGCCGGAAGCCAACCCCCGAGCACCCCCATAACGACGGCGAAAATCAGGGCCTGCAATACTACGATCGGTGTCACGCGGAAGGCAAAAGCCATTGTCGAAAAGGTTAGAAAATTGCCGAAGCTGGTCGAAAGGCCGTTGATGGGAAAGGCGAGGATCACCCCGATGATGCCGGCGCCAAGTGCCAGCGCGAGCGACTCGAGCAAGAACGATCCCAGCACCGCGCCAGGCCGAAAGCCGAGCGCGCGCAGCGTGCCAATCTCGGTTGTCCGCGCCGACACCGATGCGTACATCGTATTCATTGCTGCGAACACCGCGCCGATCCCCATGATTACGGCGACGACCATGCCCAGCGCGCGCAATTGGTTGGCGACCACGGACTGGTCCTTGTAGTAGTCGGTCTCCGTCTGCGCCTGCAGGTTGATGCGCGGGTCATCGGCGATGCGTTGGATGAGCTTATCGACATCCGCGCCCGGCACAAGCTTGAGCCGCGCGCAGGCGTAGTAGGCGCCACGCTGCGTATCGTCCTGGAGGTTGTGGAGGTCGGCCCAGATCTCGGATTCAAACGAGCTGCCGCCAGCATCGAAAATTCCGACTACCTTCCAGTCGCCGCGTCCAAAGTGCATCGTCGAGCCGAGCGCGGTATTGGCGTATCTGCCGACCAGGGCCTTACCTACGATCACTTCATTGAGCGCAGGATTGAACATCCGGCCCTGAACCATGTGCAGATTCTGATGGACGTGAAGCGCGACTGGCAGCACGCCGCGGACCATGACATTGTCGCTGGCGCCACCCACCCGCTGCATCAGTATTTGCACCGGCAACTCGAGGGAAGCGAACGGATTCCCAGCCGCATCACGCTGAATCTGCGGCAAGTCTTTTAGCGCCTGGAATTGGCTCAGATTCAGCGCCGACGCAGTTTCGGTCGTCGAACCCTTACGCACAACCACCAGGTTGTCACGCGAGCCAGTGTCGGTAATCGAGGAGCTGAGCCCGGCGCCCATCGCCATCACGATAACGAACACTGCGACGACCAGCGCGATTCCGGCGGCCGTCATCGCGGTGGAGACGCGCCGGACCAGCAGGCTGCGTAAGTTGTATTTCAGCGGGATCCCCATCTCACGCCACCAGCCGCAGCGCATCGACGATGTTCTGGCGCGTCGCCGATCGCGAAGGAATCCAGGCACTCACAAGGCCAATCAGGGTTGCAGCCACGAGCGCCTGGGCAAGAACCAGGGGCGGCATCCGGATGCTGCTCAACGGACCCAGGGCCGGCGAGCCAAGGACGAATATCTTCAAAGCAACGAACGCGGCACCCGCGCCCAGGGCGCCGCCGAGAAGACCGAGCATCAGTGATTCGCCGAGTAGCATCCGCATGATGGTGCCTGAGCGGAAGCCTATCGACCTCATCAATGCGATCTCGCTGCGCCGCTCACGAATCGACATCGCGGCGGTGTTCGCTGCCACCAGACCAACGGTAATGACAACCACCAGACCCAGGATCTCCGCGAGGCCAAAGACGGTACGGTAGCCCTGTATAAAACTCCCAAAGAATGCGGCTTCGGACTCGCTGCGGGTTTCCGCAGATGAGTTCGCGAACTGCTCGTCGATCGATGCGATCACTTGGGGAACGTTTTCGGCACGGTCGGCGCGCACCCAGAAGTTGCCTACGAAGCCCGGTCGCCCCGCAGCCTCCTCCAGGTAGTCGCGACGGAAGACGAGGAAATTGGGCGGTGCTTTTCCTCTAGTCTCGCCCACGATGTTCAGCACCACGTTGAACGGGTATACAGTGCCGCGGAGCTGAATCTGCTGCCCGACGTGCAGGTTGAAACGCTTCATCGTGCCGCTGCCCACGAGACAGGCCGTGCGCAGCCGCTTGAAATCGTCGAAGGCCTGCTTCGAGATTCCCCAGTCTGGCCACATCAGGTCCACCTGTTCGGGATCGACCGCTATGTTTGGGAACTGGTCGTTTACCTCGTGATAAATGCCGCCAAAATAGCTTTGCGGTATGACGGCGACCACGTGCGGCGTCGTCGCGATGCGCTGCTTATACGCCTGGGGCATGCGGTAGGTGACACCAGCTTTGCTATGAGTGGCGATTCGTACCGACGAGGCCGTGTCGGAAAGAACCTGGTTGGCGGCGGTCGGGAGGCTGATCAGAGCGGAGAATATGAAGAGCGAGACCGCGATCGAGAGTACGGTCAGAATTGTCCGCCGCTTGCTGCGCATCAGGTTCTTCAGAATGAGCGTGATGAACTTCATAGAGGCTTCTCGCCTGTCTCCGGTTGTCAGGCGCTGGCGCCAGCGGCGGCTCACGTTTCCGCCCCACTCTTACCCGGTTCGATTCCCGCCAGCACACCCTTATCGAGGTGGTACACCGTGTCGACGTACCGCTCTGCACGCGAGTCGTGAGTCACCATCGCGATAGTCTTGTGGAACTGCCCATTCAGCTGTGTCAGCAGATTCAGGATTTCTTTGGCTGACTGTGCATCAAGATCGCCGGTCGGCTCGTCGGCCACCACGATGGTGGGGTCGGTGACGATCGCGCGGGCGATCGCGACCCGTTGCTCTTGTCCACCAGACAGCTGGCGCGGATAGTGATCCATCCGATCGGCCAAACCGACCACCTTGAGCGCGGTCTCGACATGTTCGCGCCGCTCCGCCTTCTTCAGATCGGTCAGTAGCAGCGGCAGCTCGACATTCTCGAAGGCGGTCAGGACGGGAATCAGGTTGTAGAACTGAAAGACCAGTCCGATATGCCGGGCGCGCCAGCCTGCCAGGTCGCGCTCCTTCATCGAGCTGACTTCCTGGCCGCCTACCGCGACCCGACCCGAAGTTGCGTGGTCGATACCGGCGATCAGATTCAGCATCGTGGTCTTGCCCGAACCGGACGGACCCATGATCGCGACGAAGCGCGCCTCCGGGACATTGAGCGTGACATCGTCGAGTGCGCGCACCTCGAACTCGTCACGCTTGTAGACGCGGCTCACGCGCTCAATCTCAATTGCGAATTTCTCATGCATCGCGCAGTCTCACGGTTCAGGTTCAAGAATCGCGTGAGGCCCCGGCGAGCGCACCGGTCGTACGCCAGAGTGTGTTCAGCCTGGTTACTTGTTGCGTCAGCCAGCCGAAGATGCCAACGCCAATTGGCACGTGCAGCCAGAATGACTTTTGGTAGCCGAGCCCTACCTGAAGAAACACGATCACAAACAGCCCGATACTGAGGCCAGCTACCCAGGCCGGTACGCGCCGTCGCCGCCACAGAACGACGGCGATGGCGGCCTGGATGAGCGTGCCAAGCTGCAACGCAAGCGCGACGTCGGCGTGGACGGTCACGGCGCGTTCGTATCCAGATAGGAGGAACCCTGCCGATAATGCCTGGGTGGCGACGAGTCCCAGATTGATGACCACCAGCCGCCGAATCAACCTGATGCCCTGCGCGCCGGCGCCGGTGATCCCCTTCGAGGTATCTGTCCTCATCGCTGCGACACCGAGGGCGCTCCTCTCAATACGCCTGAAACAGCTCAATGGGATTCCCCGAAGGATCATCGACGAGGATTTGCAAGCCCCCATTCCCCTTCACGATCTCGTTGCGAAAGCGCGCACCTGCAGCTCGCAGACGCGCGACCTCGCTGGCAAGATCGCCTACCGCCATCTGGATGCGATTCCACCCGCCCGGTTCGGGTCTGCGCCCATCCGACATGGGCCGACTCCCTCCACCCTGGCCGGCCATGGCGCTCAACGCGAGTCGCAGTGGCCCCCGCGCCACGACCGCGAACCCGGGCCTCGCATCCAGCGCAATCGTCAACCCGAGATGTTTCGTATAGAATTCGATGCTTTCGGGCACATCCTTCACGATATAGCGCACCGTCACCGTGCTAACTCCTTCTTGCGGATGCTGCTGGTCCCCTCTTTGGTTTGCGCCTGGAGCGCCCGTATCGCTTCTGGGAGAATCATGGTTGGGTTTGGGGGTTCGAGACTGCATGAGCATCCTCTTTGTCACATCGGACCGATGTCGTTCGTCAGGGGTGATGACGGAGCAGACGCCGAGAACGTGACATGGATGAGCAGGGCTGGCTGATCGAGCGGTTCGAAGAGAACCGGCAGCGGCTGCGCGGAATGGCCTACCGCATGCTCGGCTCGTTGAGCGAGGCGGAGGACGCGGTACAGGAAGCATGGCTGCGTCTCAACCGCAGCGACCCGGCAACGGTCGAAAATCTGGGCGGCTGGTTGACGACCGTCGTCTCGCGCGTGTGTCTGGACATGCTGCGCACGCGGAAGTCCCGGCATGAGGAGCCGATCGGCGCGCAGCTCACCGAGCCGAGAGTCATGCGTGGCGAAGGCGCCGATCCCGAAGGCGAGGCCGTGCTCGCGGACTCGGTCGGCGTGGCCCTACTCGTGGTGCTCGACACGCTCGCGCCCGCCGAACGGCTTGCGTTCGTCCTGCACGATTTGTTCGACATGCCCTTCGACGAGATCGGTTCCATCGTGGGACGGTCGGCGGACGCGGCACGGCAGCTCGCGAGCCGCGCGCGCCGGCGCGTGCGCGGCGCACCAGCATCGGAGATCGGCAGCGCTCGTCAACGCGAAGTAGTTGAGGCATTTCTCAGGGCCGCGCGCGCGGGCGACATCGAGGAACTCCTGGCCGTGCTCGATCCGGACGCCGTCATTCGCATCGATGGCGCGGCACGCATCGATGCCCCGGCAGCGGAGGCAGGCAGGGCGCGAGAAGTCCGGGGCGCCTCGACGTGGGTCAGACAGTTCATCGCGTTGTCGCGCGGGCTGCGATTCGTGCAACCGGCGCTCATCAATGGATCAGTCGGACTGATCCTCGCACCGGGCGGCAAGCTGTCGCGGGCACTGACCTTCACCTTCGCAAACGCCAAGGTCACGCGGGTCGAGGTCATCGGAGATCCTGGTCGCCTTCGCGAGCTCGATGTCGCGGCGCTCTAGCTCAAGGGCCAATTGGAAAAAAGCCAGCCCTAGACTCGAACCGCGGTCCCGCTGACTTTCTGATCGACGATAGGAAAATGATGGAGCAGAGGCGATTTGAACCCCTGCGAAAGGCCCAGAAAACCTTAGCTCTTTCGCATCGAAATGTTTCCGAAGTGGCTGTTTCGGTACGGATTGCCCGCCCCCACGTGGGGGCAATCTTGCTGGTCGTCGATGCGAAGGCTTCAACTCCATGCGGCGGAATGGCTACCGAGTTTGGCCGGCGGCAGATCCCAGCGCGGCGGCGTCGCCGACATCCGAGCGATCGGGCCGAGTCGTTCAAGCGCGCCCCACGCAGTTTGCATCTCGATCATCCAAGGTGCGATTTTCACTGGATCCGCCGGGTGTGGAACCGCGTCAGCGGCCACGCGCGGAAGCGACATGATCCACGTCGCGGTACGCGTGAGAGATACGCGGACGTGCCAGCTTCCGCCCTCGGTTGCCCGCCGCGCCAGCGCAAGCATCGCGCCCGTAGCGCCGAGATACCCGGTCGTATAGTCGTTTAGCGCCGCGCCTACGATTGCCGGATGTTCCGACCCAGAATGCTCGAGCGCCATGCCGCTCGTTGTCTGCGCCAGCTGCTCCCATCCGGGACGTCCCGCCCACGGACCCTCGTGGCCGTAACAGTTGATCGACACAACAACGATCCCGGGCCGTACTCGGGCGAGAGCCTCTGGACTGAACCCACGCCGCGCGAAAGCTCCGAGACGATAACCCTGCGAGAACATGTCCGCTTCGGAAGCCAGCGCGCCAAGCCGCTCGGCATCTTCATTGCGATCCAAATCGAGATAGCAGGAGCGCTTGCCCGGGTTGGTGTCGATCACGAACGGCTCGACGAACGGCAGGTGCGGTCCGCGGACGTGCAGCACATCGGCGCCATGTTCGGCCATCGTGCGCGCGCCAGGTCGGACCCGCGAGCACGCGAGTCAAATCGAGCACCCGCGCACCGCTGAGTGGCCGTGCTGTGGACTCGCCCGCGCGGGGTCCGCGGAGCGGCACGGACGGCGCGTCGCCGATTTTGAAAATCTCGATTGGCGGAGCTTTACGGAGCGCGATTCCCTGCGGATGCTGCCGCCATTCGTCGGCGCTCCTCAGCCTCACGCCGCAGCATCCACGCTCGGCCAGCGCGTCTTCGAGCGCCTGCGCGTCCCAAGTGGCGACGGTACGCGCGATTGCATCTGCGTCGTCGGCACATCCGAGCAGCGCGAGCGTGCCCTCCCGGGAGCGAAAACCGCCGTGCAGATCAATCCAGCGGCCGTTCACCTCCCCGATAGAGCGCAGTCGTCGCGAGCGAGCCGCGCTCGAAAGCGGCGCTGCTAACGCGCTGATACAGGTAGGAGCGCAAAGACGCCGCGGCAGCGCGCACATCAATCCTGATTTGCTGCGGCGCGCCGCCGCGAAGACACCCAGGTCGGCCGCTGCCGACGCCGCTGCTCCGAGTGCGGCGGCGGCTGCTTCGCCGGCGCGAAAGCACGTCGGATAAACCGGATCGTGACCCGCGAAGCGGACCTCAGGCCGCGGCGCGCGAGCATCGCGTCCTGCTGCGCCGAGAAGCGCGTCCATCCATTGCGCGGGCTGTGACCTTTGATCGTTCATCGCGTGTCGTCTAGCGCCGAGCTTCGGCGGGCGCCGCTTTCGATTCGGTAAGCGCGGCTGATGCTTCGCTGGCGACCCGGGTGCCGTCAAAAAAGCGTGGGTTCGCCTCGCCCCAGAACTTCACCGGATTCGTAAACATGAAATCGCGAAAATCATCAACGCTGATAAGCTCGTCCTCGACCAGCTCATAGGCCTCGGGCACGACCTCCTTCATGTCGGGCACGTCGAAATGGCCGATGTCCGACCCGAAGAGGACCTTGAGCTGCGCGCGGTAGGGATTGGCCCTGCGATTGAAAGCGTAGGCGTTGGTCGGGTCGTCGGCCTCGCATCCGAAGTAGAAGTTGTTGACGAACAGATCGCGGATATCTTCGGGACGCTTGATGGCGCAGGCCGAATAGTCGTCCAGATCGTCGATTCCACCGGTTCCTCCCGCGCTGTGCTCGGATGCGAGCGCCGCGTCGAGATCTTTCACACCAGCGGAAAGCCACTTGCCGCCATACTTGTTGATCAGCTTGACCAACAGCGCTCGATCGAGGTTGGCGGGATTCACTTCCTCCAGCGCGGCACGATTGCGTTTCTTCCAGTGCCCGATCAGATCGGCGTAGAGTCCGCACGCCCATCCTACGCCGCCTTCGAGAAATCCCATCTTGAGCGTGGGAAAGCGCCGCGTCACTCCGCCGAGGAACATGGCCTTGCATACCGCCTCGCTCGCCGCGGCGAAATGACCGATATGGTTATAAACGAAGTTGGTTGGTGACAGGCGAAGGCCTACGCCGCGCGATCCCGAATGAAAGGTCGGTGTGATTCCTAGCTCGACGCACTTCGCCCATACTGGATCGTAATTGTACTCACTATCGAGACCGAGCATGTCGAGCCAGAGCAAGTGATGCGGCACCGACCCCTTCTCCGCATAGGCGGTAACCGGGCGGCGCACAAGGCTCGCCATCATCACGACTTTCAGCCCAAGAGTCTTCACAACGTGCTCGAGTTCCTCGATCGCCTCCTCCGGCGTGTGCATCGGGATCACAGCGGCGGGCGTCATGCGATCGGCGAAGTCGTGGAAGTACTCGGCAACGAAGTTGTTGAACGCGCGGCAGGTGGTGCGCCGCGTCTCGGCGTCCTGATGGAACGCGACGCCGAGGCCCGAGGTCGGATAGAGCACGGTGAAGTCGATCCCGAACTCGTCCAGCCGCTCATAGAGGAGCCGCGGCATCAGCTCGGTCGCGCGGTCGAGAGTATTGCGCGTCGGCACCGCCCAGAATGCTTCCTGCGCGCGATGCGTTCTCTTGCGCTCGGCGGGCGTTTCCTTGAGCGCCCTCGCGACGTAATGATTGAAAGCGAAGAAGCCGTCGACCGCGCGCTGGCCGCCGTGCTTTTTCAACTGCTCGCTTATGATTGGCGCGAATTCGAGCCAGTGGCCATCGGCGTCGATTATTGGATGCCTCAGACCAGCACGAATTTTCCGAGCGTTGGAACTTCCATTGGTAGACATCTCAGTGCCTCCATCTCTGGTGCAGCTTCGGCAATGCAATCGGTGAGATGAGCATTCCCTATCCGGCGTTCTTCACGTTTTCCCATGATCAAAGCGACAATGAAAACAAAAGCAAGTCCAACGATTTGCACCTTGATCAGAATCGTGAAGAGACACGGGGCGAGGTGAAGGACAGCGGCAGCAAGCATCATCGGCACCCCTTGAGCGAAGAAGGGCGGCCCCAGCCGCTGTTGAAACCGTGCACGCCGCCGCTGCCATGGATAACTTCGGCACTTGCCCCAGGAGGGGCAATCACACGAAAAGTCCTTGAATTAAGGACAAAATTTGGTGGAGCAGAAGGGATTTGAACCCACGAGAAAGCGTAGAGAGTCCTGGCTGGCAAATCCCGCCGAAAGGGAAATCGACCGATTCCGGCACCACTATCACGAACCGCGTTCTCCGCGTCCCATCAAATACGCCGGGTAATTAGGGTGCAAACGAATCCGCGATTACAATTGAAGGATGGCAGTGCGATCTTCATTCGTTTGGCGGTGGGTCTGATTTTCCTTACACAGGGCATCCTCAAATACATAGACCCGCACATGGGTGTCCTGCGCTTCACAAGGATTGGTTTTCCGTTTCCCGACTTTACCGCGCACTTCGTTGGCTCTTTCGAGATCGTATGTGGTCTGCTCGTATTGGTGGGCCTGCTCACTCGATTGGCATGCGTGCCCCTGCTGATCGTGATCCTCACGGCGATCGCGACAACCAAAATTCCAGAGTTGTGGCGGCCCGATCAGGGTTTCTGGTTCATGGTAAGCGACGCGCGAACCGACTTCGCACTGACGATGAGTCTAATCTTCCTTATCAGCTTCGGAGCGGGACTTTGGTCGCTGGACGCTAGACTTCGGCAATAAAGCCCACACTGGCTCAGGTTGCCTGCCGCGAGCACCGTGAACCAAGAGAAGATTTCCAGGCCTGGCCAGGTCGTTGAGATCTCGTTGCAGCGATTTTGACAATTTTCTCTAGCCGCAGCCCCTGAGCATTACGGTGTTAAACCGCGTAAGTGACTGACCTCTGCAGAACAACTCAATGGACAATCGCAGGCGTTCCGAGCCATATTCGCGAAGACTTGGAGAGCTCACCGGTCCGATGGCGACCCAAATGTTTCAGTGACCGTATGTCTCGCCAATTGACAACGAAACCGACGGAATGGAGCAAAAGATGTCAGAGCAGACGCTCGCATTGTATGACCCTAACGCATTGGTGCGGACCGATTGGCTCGCCAGGCACCTCAGGGACCCGGAGCTCAGAGTCTTCGATTGCACCACGCATCTGCGGGCACCTCAGCCAGA
Organism: Thermodesulfobacteriota bacterium; assembly: GCA_046728175.1. Taxonomy (GTDB): domain Bacteria; phylum Desulfobacterota; class Binatia; order Binatales; family Binataceae; genus JAFAHS01. The sequence continues at coordinate 11,784 of JBKPEA010000107.1, forward strand.
GACGAAAGCACCATATCAGATCGTCAGTGGGCGAGCGGACTATGACCTAGCACACATTCCCGGCGCAGGGTTCCTCGACCTTCAGGGAGAGCTGTCTGACAACCGCGTGAAGTTGCGCTTCATGCTACCGGCGGCCGAAGACTTCGCGGCTGCCATGTCTCGTCACGGTGTGGACGATGGTTCGAGGGTCATCTTGTATAGCGCGAGCGGGATGATGTGGGCGACTCGGGTATGGTGGATGCTGCGCGAGTTCGGATTCATGAACGCGTCCGTGCTGGATGGCGGTTGGGAAAAATGGAAGGCCGAAGGGCGACCTATTTCATCGGAGCCCTGCCGATACGCTCCCGCAGCGTTTGTAGCGCGGCCTCCTGCCGGTTTCTTTGTAGACAAAGAGCGGGTGCGTGCGGCGATCGGAGATCCCAGCACCATCATCATCAACGCGTTACCTCCCGAGATGCACAGCGGCAAGGGCTCCAGCCATTATGGTCGTCCCGGCAGAATTCCCGGGAGTGTCAACATACCATACGCCACCTTGATCGATCGCCAAACCAAGGCGTTGGGTTCATTGAACGACGCCAGCGCAAAATTTATGGATGCCGGCGTCGACCAATCGAAGAACGTGATCTGCTACTGCGGTGGAGGAATTGCAGCGAGCCTCGATTTGTTCGTCTTGCATCAGTTGGGCTATCGCGATCTAAGTCTGTACGACGCTTCGATGAGTGAGTGGGCCGCCGACAAGTCTCTGCCAATCGAAACTGATTGAGGCTCGGTCCAAGCCCTCCTCGTTATTCGAAGGGGATGATCGCCGCTGTCTTGCTTGGGTGAAACGCCGGTCAGTCAGGCGTCAGCTCCTACGCCAAGCGCGACTGCTTTATCGGGAACGTCCCATCGCTTGGCACCTACAGTCGACGAGTGCAGCAACATTCCCGAGATCATTGCAGACGTAAAGACAGCTACTGGCGCGGCGCCCGAGGCGAGTGACACGATTGCTGGACCGGGACAAAATCCTCCCAGCCCCCATCCCATACCGAACAGGGCAGCTCCGACAATAAGCTGAGGGTCCAAGTCGCTTCGCGTCGGAATCGCGAACTTGGCGGCGAACAGGGGTGATACCATTCTGCGGCTTCGCCTGATCGCCACGAAGAAAATCGAAATCGCTCCGATCATCACGAAGGCGAGACTCAGATCCCAACTTCCAAAGACGTCGAGAAAGCCAATTACCTTGACTGGACGAGTCATGCCCGAGATGCCTAGTCCGGCCGCAAACACGATCCCCGAGAGAAATGATGTTACCAGTGCTCTCATGATTAGCCTGTTGCCATGTGGTTCACAATGAACACGGTCAGCGCTCCGGTTGCCATGAACGTCGCAGTCGCAACGATCGAGCGGCCGGAGAGCCTGCTCACGCCGCATACGCCGTGACCGCTGGTGCATCCGCTTCCCAGTCTGGTCCCGAATCCGACCAGGAGGCCTGCGAGAACAAGCGCCGGCCAGGAACGGACGATACCGAAGGCGAAAGCTCCCGGCAGAACAAGTCTTAGCAATAGACCTCCTGTGAAGAGACCCGCCACGAAGCAGGCTCTCCAGACCGTTTCTCCCCTTATCGGGCGCAGCAGGCCGGCGACGATGCCGCTGATACCGGTGATCTTTCCATCAAGGAGCAGCATTGCCGACGCACTCAAGCCGATAAGAACGCCGCCCACTAACGACGCAAACGGGGTGAAGTTGGTCATTTGAGATCCTCAACGTTAGACGGGCAGCCGTATCGGCCGCATACGAGCTCGCAAAAAGTTTGGCGGAGCAGAAGGGATTTGAGCCCCTGCGAAAGCCGGGTCATGTGTGGTCAACTTGTCCAAGCAGACATCGGGAAACGTTTCGAAGTGAAAAAGCCTCAAAGGGCGACACAAAAACTATTACGAGCGGCTCACGTGCACATTCAGAAGAAACAGTGCATGAACGACAGCCCGCAGAAATCCTTCGGGCCCATCGCAGCCTTCGCCCGATTGAATGCTCAGCTTCCCGCGGCGAGCTTGTCCTGCGTTTTGGTGTCGAAATCGCTCGCATCGTGGCGTTCGTGCAACTGGCTCGACGGCTCTCCGAAAACGCGATTGACCATACGTCCTCGCCTTACGGCCGGGCGCTCCATGAGCGCGTCAGCCCAGCGGTGCACGTCCTTGTAATCTTGCGCGCTCAGGAACTCGGCTGCTCCATAAAGTTCGCCCTTCGCGAGCGCGCCATACCAAGGGAAGATGGCCATATCGGCGATCGTGTAGGTGCTCCCCGCTATAAACTGACTCCGTGCGAGGCGATGGTCGAGCACGTCGAGTTGTCGTTTCACCTCCATGGCGTACCGATCGATTGCATATTCGATCTTCTCCGGAGCATAGGCATAAAAGTGTCCGAAGCCGCCACCCAGATATGGTGCGCTTCCCATTTGCCAGAACAGCCATGACAGGCATTCGGCGCGCGCGCCGACCTCTGTTGGTAAGAATGTGCTGAACTTCTCGGCGAGATACAGAAGGATGGCGCCGGACTCGAAAACCCGGATCGGAGTGGGACCGCTGCGATCCACGAGAGCCGGGATCTTGGAGTTTGGGTTTACCGCGACGAAGCCGCTGCCGAACTGATCGCCGGCTCCGATATTAACCGGCCAGGCATCGTACTCCGCGCCACTGTGCCCGAGGGCCAGGAGTTCCTCCAACATTATCGTGACTTTCACGCCGTTCGGCGTGCCGAGTGAATAGAGCTGGATGGGATGGCGGCCTACGGGCAGCTCCTTGTCGTGCGTCGGCCCCGCGACAGGGCGGTTGATGTTCGCAAACCGGCCGCCGCTCGCCTTGTCCCACGTCCAAACTTTAGGGGGGATGTACTCGCTCATTTTTCTATACTCACTTTTTTTTCGACCCTAGATGGAGAAGGGCTTCAGGTCCTCTCGTAGATCCTATAACGCTATCAAGAGACCGGCAGCGATATACGGGCAGGCACAGTTTTTGGGACATAGGACGATGCAAAAGAAGGGCACCGTGATCCGGTCTGGATCGGAAACCCTGAGAAGCTCCCTGAGACAATCATCCGCTTGATTTGTTTGATTTCTTCCCTGAAAGCGTAGCCCGACCACGAACGTTCTACTCGCGCCAGGATTTTCTTCTGCGGCGTGGTAACTTCGTCGGCTCGTTCAATCTCTGCGGCGAGCGCGATATCCCGCGTCACTGAAAACATTGCCCTTAGCCCCTTCGCGGACGATCGCGTGATCATCCGCGATCGTCACACGCACGACGTTCACGCCCATAGCGGGGTCTGTTGGACGCTTCTCGCCGCGTGCCCGCGCGGGCTCGTTTCAGAGATCTCTTTTTGGAAGTCGCCGTCTGAGCGTAACCACCAGTGCTTTGATTTTGTACCAACGTACGTCGCACTTGATGGCCGCACAACTAAAAACGCCCCTCCTCTGCAAACGCATTACGGTCGAAATTTTGGTGGAGCAGAAGGGATTGGAACCCATGCGAAAGCGCAGAAAACCTCAGCTTTTTGGCGGTGAAATGTTTCCGGGAGTGGCCCTCTTGGTACAGTTTGCCGCACATGGGGCAAACTCGTTGAACCTCCTGCCCGCCTTTGACGGATTTGCGTTGCAAGGGGGCACTCACTCGCCGCCCCACCTTTTTCGTTATTTCTAGGCCACATGGTGCTCCAACGTTCGCGGAAACACGATGCTGCGTTCGCCTCGCTGGGCGCCCCCTTGTTCCCTCCAGCCGAGGCAGACGCGGAGCCGCGCCCGCTGAAGAAACGAGAAGTCCAACACGGCGCGATGCACGTCGTTGGGGTCGACGATAACGGTAATCATCTGACCGCTGAGCGACGAAAGCGCTCGCGAGCCAATCACGTAAAACCACGCTAAAAGGTCGCCCTCACGATGCCGAAAGGATGCGACCCCGCTTCGACGCTGAACGGCGAACCCGAAAGCTCGGAAAGAGCTCCCGTAGAGCGATCAATTCTGAAGCCAGAAACATTGTCGCCCGCCTCGTTGGCAACCCACAAAAAATTGCCGGCTCCGTCCACTACCGCGTCGGCGGGAGAAGCGCCGGCCGCAAACGGCGATCCCGCAACCGCGGAAAGAGTCCCCGTGGAGGAGTTAATGTTGTCGGCAGAAATCGTGTGGTCGTTGCGGTTAGTGACGTAAAAAAACAGCCCGGCAGGATCGATTGCGGCGCCGAAAGCTCCAGCTCCGGCGGCGAAAGGTGACCCGCTCAGCGGAGCCAGGGCGCCGGTCACAGCGTTGATCGAAAGGCCGGAGATAGTGTTATCGCCGAAATTGGTGGCGTAAAGAAAAACCCCCAGCGGGTTGATTCTTATCTCTGAGGGACTCAGCCCGCTTGAGAAAGGCGAACCCGCAACCGGGGCAAGCGATCCTTCCGCAGCGATACTGAAAGCGAGTATTCGGTTGATATCCGAGGCCGCCACATAAAGATGGGTGCCCGCAGGGTTTAGCGCCAGCGAGGACGGCCCGGTTCCGGCTCCAATCGCGAATGGCGAACCGGATAACGGCGTGAGTTCACCGCTATTAAGGTCGACGCTAAACGCAGAGATAGAATCCGCAAGGGAGTTTGCGACGTAAAGAAATCTGCCGTCCGGGGTGATCCCCGTCGCGCGCGCCCCTGACCCTGAAGCGAACGGAGACCCAGGAACCAATTTCAGAGCGCCGCTCGAAGCAAGCTGAAAGACTGACACATCGCCGCTGACTTGGTTCGCTACAAACAGAAATCGCATTAAGGGGTCGAGAGCCGCACCGATGGAGTCCTTTCCACCGGTCAAGAACGGAGAGCCTTTCAGACTCTGCAAGGTACCGACCGCCTGTTTCACCTTGAATGCAGACACGCTCCCGTTTCGGTTGATCACATATGTGAATTCGGTACTTGGCTTTAGGACCGTTCCGGATCCCGAACTTCCGCAAGCACTGAACGATATAACTATTATCAGTAACGAGAGGGCCGCACCGATCGAACGGACCCAATGATTCTGTACCGTCATTTTCATTCCGAATTCCGACTCCCCTCTTTAGAAGAACCGGACCTCAGGGGCCTGTAGATCCCAGTTTCCAGATCAAATTCATACTGAAGAAATTGATATTCACGCTACTAAAGTGTCCGGCCACCGTCCCGCGCACCGGACCGGGGCTCGTCTGGTAAAGCCCCTGATTACCCTGCCACTGGAATTCGTATTGGAAGCCTCCGATAAGGACTTCGCTGAACGAATACTGCGCTCCCATGCCAAATCGATATTGATTGCCGAGCGGGGTGAAGACCGTGCGCGATGCGCTACTCACAAAGGAGTTGTCGAAATCAAATCCGGTTGAAAGCAGCCATTCCTTTGCGGGCCGATACTGGGTCCCAATTGCCAGGTTAAAGGTGTCCTGGTAACGCAGTTTTACGGTCCCACTTTTCGGATGGGCCGTGTCGATGCCGATGGTCGGTTCCCCAAATTTACTCCAGTTCTGCCATCCCGCGTTGCCCATGACCGCAACCCGCTCATTGATCTGATGAAAGGCGCTGAAGAGCAGCGATTGCGGCACGGTCAGACTCAGATCAAGGCTGGCGCCAAAAATTCCGCGGTGCGCGAAGAGGGCCGACTCGGCCCGCCCCAATCCCGAGAAATGTGGAACATCGCTGAAATTCAACGACACTGGAGTAAGGTACTGGATGCCGAAGCGGGTGTCCGGCGTCGGTTCAACCAGCACACCGATATCGCCTCCGATGCCAGCGGTCCAGTTTTGGAAGCGCTGCTGGCCATCGGTCGCAATTGAGAGATTTTTTATCGCTGCCTTTTGCTTTAAATAGCCCACCATTACGTTGAAGCCCGCGCCGACTGACAGCCACTTGTTTATCCGGTAGGCGACTGTCGGCAGGATGCTGCTGCCGAGAAGTGTTGAGCCTTGCAGGTAGTATCTGCCTACCCAGTTCAAGTTGTATTCGAGGGCACCTCCGACGTAGGTACAGTTCCCAATGCCAAGTTTTAGGTCGGGTGTAAGACTATGAACATAGAAGATGCTCGCTCCGGGAAGAGGAACAAAGGCGTTACCGCCGTCGGTCCCGGACTTGGTGGTCTGACTATTAGGAGAGAACACGGCGTGCGCATAGATCGGCTGCACCCCGACCAAAAGCTGGGATTCGTGGAGCCGGGTCATTCCCGCCGGGTTGGTAAACAATGTCGATGCATCCTGGGCTCGCGCAGCGTAGCCGGCGGAGGCGAGGCCGACGTCGGGCGTTCCGAGTTCAGAGAGAAAGAAACCCCCCGCGAGAGCAGGAGCTGGAGACCCCACCAGGCAGAGCAACAGGAGAGTCACGATGATTATCCGCCCGTTCGCGCTTGCCTCGATCTTGAACCACTGGCGCGGCAACAGACGCGCCTGAGGCCCCGTCCGACAATTCGGCACCCGAAAGTTCCAAGGTATCTGGAGGTCTTTGATTTTTATCCAGCCGGCCCCTGTTTTTTCGTACATACGACGGTGCTCCAGTCATTCCAGCTTCTCCACAGGACTCGGCCTCCCATGGAGCGTTGCACGGTACGGCTATTTGCCGTCGTTAGAGCGGCCCTCGGCAGTCTGGTCGGCGCGAAGAGTCAACCTCTCCAGCGCTCCGCTAAGCTCGAGTTCGCTGTATTTCGGGTCGGAATAGAGCTTGCCTAGTTGGTTGATGGTTAATTGAGTATCGAGATTCGTGACAGAGAGGTTCGACAACTGCCGGAAAATCGCCGGGGCGTCTTTCCAGTGAAAGACTTCGGGGGGCGGCCTTCAATCCGCCGAGCTCGGCGATGCTGAAACTCATCGCCTCAGAGTATCCGTTGACATAACCGTACTTGGCAGAGCTGCTGAGCCTGTCCCAGAAATGACCGGTGTGAGCGCTCGAGGCGAAGACGAGCGTCGCGCAGATTAACACTCCGAACAGTGTTGCTGCTATGAAGGTCTTCATCGGTACGCTCGAGACGGTTACCGCCAAAAGTCTATCTCACGCAGTGATCGATCCGCCGTGTACGCGCGAGGTCCCGGCCTGCAGTGCCAGCTCTCAACGTCAGATCCGTAAGACTACACAAGTTCGACTCGCTCTATGGGTTCATGCCGTACTCAATAAGCTTGTTAGCGATCGGCGCGGCCACATTTGATGAATTGCTCACACATTTGGGGATCGCTCTGCAATACTGCCACAGCGCGCTGCTCAGACTCTTCTTTTTCTGGGAGCTTGGTTCCTTTCCATGCCAATTGCTGACAGGAGGAAGCCTGGTACTTCTGAATGACTCTCTGTGCGACCTCCGCCGTAGTCGGGTCTCAAGGTCCTTTCGGCGAACTGCCGTCGCCTTTCGAAAGAATCAAGCCCTCGCGGAGTAAAAATGAATTCTGACTTTGGTGCATGTTGTTACCATAATGCGCCCCAGGTAGATTCAACGTGAAATTCGAAGGTGACAGTTCTACCGCCTCGTCTCTAGCCGTAATGCGACGTGAGCGTAGCGACTGTAGCGGAGAAAATATACTGCCGGCGAGCGGGTAGGACCAAGGTCCAATAGGCGCCTGGACTGTCGTGGCTTAAAAACTATAAAGCCATCGCGCATCGATGTCCCGTAACTGCTCGAACAGAGCCAGTTTAGACCGAACGTTTAGGCGCCTCAAAGATAAGGACGTCTTGTTGCCTCCAGTATGGATTGACGCCTTGAGGCACTAGCTGTACTTGAAGTTCGCCAGCCAGGTTGACCAGATAAAGCCTTGGCAATTGACGGTCAACTGGAACGACACACCTCAGTCCAAAAATAGGAGGCCGCGTGTAACGAGA
>JBKPEA010000108.1:0-42444 GCA_046728175.1 Thermodesulfobacteriota bacterium
GGCCTGATCCTGAGCGATCCATGATGGTGCTGGACAGGAGAACTTTGCAGCCCGAGACCGTCAAGCAGATGACAACGGCCAACCCTGCTAGAGAATCACGGTATTTCATGGTTCGACCCCTCTTCACGGCTCGCAGTCTCACACATCCGGTCACCGGACTCTATCCGATGAGTCGACACCAAGAGTGGCGCTTTAAGGCTAATCTCCGTTGGAAGCTCCCCCCTCAGTGTGAATTCAGCCGCCAATTGCAGATTCAACGAGGTAACGGCATGCGGTTCGCTGGGCTTGATTGCTTGCCGCAGCAAGGCGGTGCCGTCGAATCTGCACCGGAAATCGACTTGAACACTACTCCAATAGATACCTGATAGAAAGGGGGTGCCTCATTTTCGGCGAAAGTGCCTTATATCGATCACGAGTCAGAGAGTTTACTTTTGGCGTCATCAGAATGCATAGAGGGATCCTGATAACTCTTTTCTGCTCCACCCGGAAGGATCTCCCGGGTTGTGGATGGGCCTCAGGCGAAGAAGGAAAAACAGCTTCCTGAAGCTGTCAACCACACACGTCCAACGAGAATATCGGCGGCGAGTAGTTGAACTAATGCTCGAAGCGAGCGACTATTGAGCTCGTAAAAGTTCGAGCCGTGGTCTAAAACCATCAGCTGGCAGCGCTAACAAGGAGTAATGGATAAAGGTTCTAACAAACCCAAATGGCGGAGAATTAATAGTCTAGTTTTGCGATGGAGCTTGAGTGACCCGTTGATCGACTGAGGACTTGCTTTTGCGTTGTGAACGGATACAGGTGAGGTGGTGATCGACTAGGCCGAATTGAAGAGCGAGGTGCAGAATGACTAGGTTGCGTACGATTCTTACGGCGGCAGCAGGATTGGTGCTTGCTATCGGTCTGTGCGGCCACGCGTCGGCGCAGAGCGGTCAAACCGCTCCAGAAACTTCCACTGCGGCTGGCCCCCAAGGCGTGACTACAGCGACGGTGCTGACTATCCATGGCAAGATCGCAGCTGTGGATGTGGCTCAGAAACAGGTGACGCTCGAGGCGAACGGAAAAAGAGTAACCTTCACGGTCGAAAATCCATACAACCTCAAAGCCGCTAAAGTCGGCGACCCGGTCGTAATGCACTACTACGAGATAGTGACGATCCGAAAGAAGAAACCCGGCGAAACATTACCTGCGGCTTCATTGAGCGAGGGGCTCGCGACCGCACAAAGCGGAACTCCGGGGGCGGTGGCTGGACAGCGAGTAAGCGTGCTGGTCACCGTGACCGAGGTTGATCTCGCGAACGGAACCGTGACTGTGAAGGGGCCCGACGGATCAGTCGAGAAGGTAAAGGCCAGAAACCCCCAACTTCTAAAGCATGTCAAGGCCGGGGACGAACTAGTGGTTAGCATCTCTAGTGCGACCGCCATCGCTATCGATAAAGAAGCAGCAGGCTGAGCCTTAGCCATCGTGTAATCAAGAACCTTGTTCGAGGCGCCTTTCTATCAAACGCGCAGACACTCGCTGCGCGGTGTGCGCTAAATCGCCTTTGGCAAGGAGGAATTGACGAAGATGTGCGGTTCTGATCGGCTGTCAAAGTAGTTTCTGCGCCTGCTGCGGATCCTCATTGACACAGCAGCACGCGGACTATGCTGATCGAATCGATATCATGAGTCGCAGTTCGGACGATCCGCGATCGTGGACCCGAGATCTCGGTCGCGCCGATCCGCCAGATCTTCCGTCAGATGCTCGACACGGACCATCCGATGGAGGAAGGACTTGGCCGAGAGCCCAGCATCCACGCGCGTGGCTCATCTGTGGCCGCGCGCGAAGGAGTCATGTCATTTCTGAAAAAACGACCGCCGCTCCACCTCTCCAAGCGTGTGTCGACCACAATGCCCGGGTATTTTCCGTGATAGACCGACCGCAAGGACATCTGAAGAATCCCAGGGCGAGGGTGCTGCGCTGTTACCCCAGGGTTTTGCAGCACCCTCGCCTTTCTCCACTCCACCTCGGCCGTTGCTGCCGCTTACTGGATCGGATCGCTGGTCGTGGCGGCAGCCCTGGAAGTTCGGGCCCATAAGAGGCGATGGTCTGCGGTGCAGGAAGGCCAATCACTGCCTCGATACTTGCGACGGCGACGGTCGATTGGTCACGTCCGCGGACCAGGTGACGGTGGCCGGACACCATTGCCAGATGCCCGCCGTCAGGATCTCGGTAATCGAAGCGGGGATGCATCCGCTCTTGTCGAGCACGACCTTGCGATTGGCCAGTTCGGTGGTCGGACCGCATCGGTTCAGGTAGTCATCAGGCTTCAAGTTGCCAGGTCGGCGTGAGGGACCACCGGAATGGAAAGCGCGGCGACCGAAGAGCCATCGACCCATTCGCTGCCTTGGCAGTGACTCACCACGTTGCGGGGCGCGCTCGTTTCATCATGGACGACCGTGTCAGCACATCCTGGGAGGGCGCTGATCGATATTCCCATCACTAGTACGGTTAAAAGACGACGAATACTTATTGAGCTCATCGGTTCGCGTCTCTTGCGCGACGCTTTGTACTTCCCTCCTTCGAAATCGGCTGTGGTGTAAACGCAATCAACGTGCCAGCCTAGGTGGCCTGCAAACTCAGTCAAACGAGGATAAAAACCCAGCACATCACTGGGGCGTGCTTGTAAAATTTACGCCTTTTACAAATGAGCAAGGTGCCGTTGTCAAACATAGCTAGAGTAGGAGCGCCGCGGAGCACAAAGTGCGACGTCGACTCACCTAAACCAGCGCGGTCGGCAGGTTCCCGACATTTTGTCACCGCCTGACCTAATTGATTGATGGAGACAAGGATCAAACAGGCTATACGCAACAACGCACAATGGTGTCATCTCGTCTGCCGCGCGCACGGTAGCCCTGGCGAGTTCTTTGACGAAATCTGGATCAATCGCGCGCCACTGCCGCGTTTCTATCCGAACGCGCAGACACTCGCCGAGCGGAGTTCGCGACAAATCAACTTAATCAGGGAGCTAATTAGCCAAGGGTTGCCCTCGGGTTGGGCGGTCAAAGATAGCTTTGCGTCGCTCGATCTGACTACTTGTGGACTCGATCCACTGTTCGATGCGCAATGGATCTACATTACTCAGGAGCGATTAAGGACGGTAAGGTCGGCACCGGTTCCAGAGGTGCGATGGGAAATCGTGCGCTCTGACCAAATGCTCGCCGAATGGGAACGCGCGTGGTGCGAGGCGAATCAAGACACCAACCGTGCGCGCGTCTACCTGCCCGCGCTGCTGGAAGATAGCGACGTCGCCATTCTTGCAGCCCGGCGCGGCGACCAGATCGTCGCCGGTGCCATCGGAAACCGGAGCGATGGCGTCATCGGATGGTCGAATTTGTTTGTTAAACAGGTTCGCGATTTACGCGACCTAGCCGCGGGGTCGCTAGTGATGCTGTCGGAAATCTTTCCGGGCTTGCCGCTGGTTGGCTACGAAGAGGGCGATGCACTGCGTGGCGCACTGTCAAGTGGCTTCGAGGCGATAGGCCCGCTGCGGGTGTGGATTTTCAGGAGCCCTCCATAACTTGGAACAAAAGCGGCAGAGGTGATCCGATGAGCGAGTCCAGTATCGAAGGCGGATGTTTGTGCGGGTCGATAAGGTATCGGGTCGGTGGAGCACCGCTCTCAAGCGGCGTCTGCCATTGCCGCTCGTGCCGGAGAGCGGCGGGCGCGCCAATGTTGCCGTACGTCACGTTTCCGATCGCGCATTTCAGCCTGATCAAAGGACAGCCCGCAGAGTTTCAGTCATCGCCGCCGGTTACCCGCAGTTTCTGCTCTCGCTGCGGAACCTCCTTGACCTACCGGCACGCGGACTATGCTGACCGAATCGACGTCATGAGTTGCACTCTGGACGATCCGGAGCGGTTTCCCCCGACTCTTCACATCTGGACGAGCCACAAACCCGCCTGGATCAAAATCGCCGACGGTCTACCTGCTTACGCCACCAGCAAAGAAGCGGGAAGCTGAAGCTGCTACAAGTGGCGTTGCTCAGGGCCTCTAGCGTTGAGCCCCTTTTCCCGGTGTCCTGCCAGGCGGACGCGAGCCGCTTGTTTTAAACAATCTGGCCGGCGCGGGCGTCGGTGTACTTGCCTCTGTCGACGACCACCTTGCCGTTGACGATCACATGCTCAATTCCCTGCGCACGGCGGATGTAGCGATTGCCGCCGCCGGGGAAGTCGCTCACAAAAACTTCCTCGCCGCGCGCGATCGTCTTGGGATCGAACACCGTGAGGTCTGCAAAGGCGCCGGGCTTGACCCGCCCACGGTTCTTTATCCCCCACGCGTCGGCGGGCTCCGCCGTGAGGCGATGCACCGCTCGCTCCATGCTCAGCCTGCCGAGCTGGCGCACGAAACGCGCCAGGAGGTCGCTGGTGTCGCCGGCGCCACAGAACTGCGAGACGTGGGCGCCAGCATCGGATGCGCCGATATGAATCGAGGGATGGTCGAGAATCTGCGCTACTACATCTGGATCGCTATGGATGAAGTTGTTGATTTGAAACTCGCTGCGCAGGTCATCGGCGACCGCGATGTCAAGCATCACCTCGGGAATCGGCTTGCCAAGCTCGTGGGCAATTTCCCGAAGCCGGCGTCCCTGGTATTGCCGGTTCACGGGATGGTAGACCTCGCCCACCACCGCGCCATGCAGCAACGGAAGAATCCGCTGCTCCGCGTCCTTGACCAGCTTGGCGCGCGCACCGCGATCGGCGAAGCCCGCGATACGCTCGGGCAACTCGAGCTGCATGAGCGCGTACCATGAGGGTAGTCCATAGAGCAGGAACGAGGTCTCTGAAAGCCGGATGTTGATGTTGAAGCTTCGCGGCATGGATTGCCCAAACACCTTGGCGCCGCGCGCGCGCTGCTCATCGAGCTTGGCAAGATTGCGCTTGTAGTTGTCGGGGGCGACCGGGCTGTAAACGATCGGAGCTATGGTGCAAAAGACGCCGCTGGCAAGACTCAGCTCGCCCAGCTCCTCGATGTTCTTGAGTTGCTGCTCCGGATCGATCAAATAAGGGACCGTTTGCAGCGTGCCGCGTCCGCTCTTGGCCATCGCCCTACACAGCGCGGTTTTCTCGCGCATGTCGGCCAGCCGGCTCGGTACCGGGCGCAGATTCTCGTCGATGTCCACGTACGAGGTGGAAAGGCCGATCGCACGCGCAGCCATCGCGCTTTCCATCAGTTCGCACATCGCTGCGATTTCCGCATCGGTCGCGACTCGCTCCTGGCTGTCCGCACCCATCACGTAGTAGCGCAGCGCGGAATGGCCCACCAGCGCGCCCACGTTGATGCCCAAGCCCGGCCGGATGAAATCGAGGTACTCGCCGAAGCTCTCCCACTTGAACGGCACCCCTGCATCGAAGGTCAGCTCCTTGATGTCCTCGATCTTGCCGAACATCCGGATGAGCTTGCGGCTCCCGCCTTCGCGCACCGGCGCGAGGCTGAGCGAGCAATTGCCCACCACCACCGTGGTCACGCCGTGCTCGAGACTGGGGGTCGCGAGGCGATCCCAGCAGAGCTGCGGATCATAGTGGGTGTGGACGTCGATGAAGCCCGGGCTCAGGGTCCGCCCGGTGGCGTCGATTTCGCGAGCGGCCGTCCCGGTAAAGGCGCCCACCGCGACGATCTTTCCGTCGCTGACCGCGACGTCGCCTTTGAACGCAGCTGCTCCGGTACCATCGACGATTTGTGCATTACGAATTGCAAGGTCTGCCTGACTCATGACATCGCTCCTGTTACTGAACTGCCGGCCTTTCACTTCAAGTTGAGCGGCTCACGCCCGTCGTAAATTCTGTTCAGTCCTAATTACCGAATCGGCGTTTCAGCCAATCGATGATTTTGTCGTTTACCTCAGTTGGACGCTCCTGCTGCACCCAATGTCCCGCCTTGTCGATGTTGTGCATCTCCAGGTCCGAGCACAGCGCCGGCATTCCCGCTGCCATCTGGGGCCGCAGCGCGATATCCCACCCCGCGGTAATCATCAGGCATGGCAGGCTCAATTTGTTTACGCCGATCTCCGGATACTCGCGCGCGTTGCGCTCGATATTGCGGTACCAGTTGATGCCGCCGCGAAAGCCGGTCCTCTCGTAGGTCTGCACGTAAGTGTCGAGCTCCGCGGGCGTCACGATCAACGGCGTATTTGCCGAAAGCTCCTCGATGCGCCGGAACGGATTCATCTCCAGTTCACCGCTCGCCCTCATCTGGCTCATCGCGACCATCGGATCGATTGGCGCACGCATCAGCCGGTCAAAAATCAGGCGCGCCTTCGGATCCATCACGGCCTCGGCGCGGCCCGGTTCCTGGAACCACAGGATGTAAATCCGCTCGTCCTTGCCACCGACCAGCCCCCGCATCTGCGCAAGTGGCGGAAACGCCATGTACGGGGTGCACACTCCAATCACACCGGCCGTGCGCTCGGGATACATGACCGGCATCGCCCAGGCGATGAAGCCGCCCCAGTCATGACCCACAAAGATCGCTCGGTCGATCTTCAGCGCGTCAAGTAACCCTACCAGGTCCCCGGTCAATTCGCCGATACCGTAGTCGGTAACCGCCCCCGGCGCGCTGGAACCGCCGTAGCCCCGCTGGTCCGGCGCGATAGCGCGAAACCCGGCTGCGGCAACTGCAGGAAGCTGATGACGCCACGAATAAGCGAGTTCCGGAAAGCCATGGCAAAAAACCACCGCCGGTCCGGAACCGGCCTCATGCACTGCCAGGCTTATCGCAGGCTGATTGGCGTGCCCGGGTAAAGCGATCGTGCGCGGAGCTGGCCAGTTCGGGTTCGACATATCGGCTTCCCCTCAATGTTTCAGCTGCTGCTTCGCGGCCTGTTCCGCAAAGTGCTTTTGCACGGTCTCGGTTGCCGCCGAAATCGCCTTTCCGATGAGCTCTTGGTTGTGGTCGGTGAACCACTGCAGCGAGGCTGCGCGCGCGATGTTCGATTCATTGAAGCGTGGCAATACGTGGCGCGCGAACAACTCGTAGGATCGCTTGGTTGCATCAAAGTTCGCCCAGTTGTGGGCGAGCAGCAAGATGCATCCGAAGCCGCCCGATTGCTTTTCCAGCCTCTCGATCATCGCGCACGCATCGTCAGGAGTACCGATGACCGCGCGTCCGGATTCAACCATCGCCTGCGCGGGGTCACTGGCGCCGAGATCATCGCCGCTCGCGGTGGGATTGATGCTGGCGAAGTAGTGGACCCATTTATGGAGACCGAACTTGATGTCGCGCATTGCCTGCTCGCGGCTTTCCGCCAGATGCATCGGCGCAACCAACCGCAGCACCGAGCGATCCATCTCGCGCCCATTCTCCCGCGCGATCTCGCAGGCCACCTGCCAGTTGGTACCGAGCACGTCATACCCGGCCTGTTGTGACGCCGCCACGCAGAGCATTCCCAGTCCGTGACGCCCCGCAAGCTTCCCGCCCGAGGGGGTGAAGGTGCTCGCGACCGCAAACTCCGGGCGCGGACGCGTATACGGCAGAACCTGGCAACGCGCTTCTTTAAGTGTGTACCACTCGGTCTGCTCGCTCACGACTTCTCCGGCGATAAGGCGCAGGATTACGTCGAGCGACTCGCTCATGCGATCCCGCTGCTTGGGCACCGGAACACCCAGCATTTCTGCGTCGGACGGAAGCAGCCCGGGTCCGACGCCAAACATCGCGCGGCCACGGGTCATGTGATCGAGCTGAACCGCGCGGTTGGCCACCATAAGCGGATGATGATAGGGCAGCGAGATGACGCCGGTTCCAAGCCGGATGCGCTGGGTACGCTCGGCAGCCGCGGCGATCATCAGTTCCGGCGAGGCGATGATTTCGTAGCCCGCGGAATGGTGCTCGCCGATCCATGCTTCGTCGAAACCGATGTGATCGAGATGCTCGATCAGTTCGATATCCCGCCGGAGCGCAAGGGTGGGATCCTCGTCCACCGGGTGAAAGGGTGCCAGGAAGATACCGCAGCGCATGCGGTTTGGTCGTATGCCCATCATCTAAACTTCTCCTAGTTGGAAATGGTCTCGGCTGGATAGGCCGTAATTGCGTCTGGATCGGCCGCCGGGAGCGGTGGTCGTTGCAATAGCTCATTTACCGCGGCCAGAAATGCCCCGTCCGTCATCAGCGACTCGGGTGCGCGATTGAGGTTAAAAACATCGAACACTGCCTGGGCAATCACCGGATTGTCTGCGCCCTCGCGAAAAATCCGTTCCCAGGCCGGACCGCCGAATCCTTCGTCGGCCTCCGCTTTGCCCTCCTTGAGGGCGAGCGCCTGCCGGTCGCGAGCCACCGAAAGCGCCCACGGTTGCCTCACGAACTCTGCCTGGCGCTTGAAGAAGGTGGCGGGAAACCCGGCATCCGCCGGGTCCATCTCGCCGAGAAGCTCGCGTAAGATCTGCACGCAGACCGCGGCGCTGGTCATACCCTGCCCATAGACCGGATTGAACGCGCACACCGCGTCGGCGACGCTGATAAAGCCCGCCGGTCCATCGCAGTGTTCGTAGTGATTCCAGATGTTCTGCAT
This sequence comes from Thermodesulfobacteriota bacterium, assembly GCA_046728175.1. Taxonomy (GTDB): domain Bacteria; phylum Desulfobacterota; class Binatia; order Binatales; family Binataceae; genus JAFAHS01. The sequence goes on from JBKPEA010000108.1 coordinate 8,540, forward strand.
CCCGCGCCGGTGGAAAATCGGTGAGATGGGCTTCGATATCGCCACCGCATCGGCCACGATCGGAGATCGCAGCCTGGCGCAAAGCGCCGCGAACGACTCGTGGTCGACTGGGAGTTCGCGCCCACCCCACGACGCCAGCGTGAGCAGAAAGCGGTCGTTCTCGATCGGCAGTAACAGAGCGAAATAGTAATCTTCCGGCCGCTTCGGCTGGGAGGAGGGATTGAGAAATACTCCCTTCCACCACCAGTGCGCCGGCCGCTGATTTGCGGGCGGCGCCTGGTACCAGGAGGTGCTGTATCCGGCGTCGGCATCGATCTCCTCGCGCTCAATAGCGGGAAACCCGAATCGCTTGAGCCATTGCGGAGCCCGCGAGCCGCGCCCGCTGCAATTCACTACCAGGTTGGCATCGATATGGCCGGTAAGTTGCGCGCCGACTTTGTGCACGGAAACTCCCGCAATCCGGTTGGAATCTTCCGGCGCGGCAAACAAGTCGATTACCTCTACTCCCTCCACAATTGTTACGCGCGGATCGGACCGGATTCGATCCCGAATCACGCTCTCGATCAGCAGTCGACTCGCACACAACGCCACGCGGCCCGTCCGCCGGCGAGTCGCCCATCGATCGGGCTGCAAAGTCGCAAGGTCCACCCCGGCATCGAAGTTGAGCGCACCGCGCTCGCAAAGGGCGTCGGCCCATCCGGGGAACAATGCTTCCAACTCGCGCCGCCCGCGGTCGAGCATCACGTGCGGATGGCGGCTCTGTGGGACACCCTTGCGATGGGCCGCGTCCTTGGGCAGCGCATCGCGCTCGAGCAGCGTCACGCGCTCGAAGTATTGGGACAGTACGCGTGACGCGCACATCCCTCCAATACCGCCGCCAATCACGACGGCATGCTTTGCGGTCAATCTAGCAACACTCCTTACCTAGCCTGGACGAGCGTGGAAAACTGCCGCGAGCGCCGGCGCGTTCCGTTGGCTGGGGTTGACATCCGGGAAGTTCAGATCCGGTACAAAGCTGCCACGTTCTGCCCCGCGAGTTTTGCCCCGGCGGACGCCGGGATCTCGGCTAGCAGCTCCTTCAGCTCGTTCATGTATTTGCCACCGTGGTCGGCGTGCGGAAAATCGCTCGCCCAGAAAAATCGATCTTCGCCGACGAACTTGATCAGGCCGGCGATCGCGCGCTCGTCGGGGTCGGCACTAAGCCAGCACTGCGTGCGGATGTAGTGACTGGGCGGATTTTTGAGCGGCGCGCGGTTGATCGGCACTTCGTACAAGGCGTCCATCCGATCAACCCAGTAGCCAATCCATCCCGCGCCCGATTCCAGAACCACCGCCTTGACCTTCGGAAATTTGTCGAAAACCCCGAACGAAAACAGGGTCGTGAACGCAGTTTGCGCCGCGTGGCAGGCCATGACCTGGTGATACCAGATGGAAGTGCCCAGGTCGGTGAAGCGCCGTGACGCGAGGCTCAGCGGCTCGAAGGTCGGATGAATTGCGAACGGAACGTCGAGTTCCTGGAACTTTGCGAACAGCGGATCATGGTCCGGATGGCCATGCGCACGGCGTGCATGATTGAAGGGAGCCACGAACGCGCCGCGGCATCCGCCTTTGACGGCGCGCTCAAGCTCGGCTACCGCGGCCGGAATGTCCGACAACGAGAGATGCGCGATCGGAATCAGCCGCCCGCCCGAATCACGGCAGAAGTCGGCGATCCACCGATTGTAGGCGCGACAATATGCGTTGGTGATCTCGGGATCTTCAACCTCCGCCTCCCACAACAACCCGATGGTCGGGTACAGAATCGCTTTGTCGATGCCATCCGTGTCGAGGAGCTGCAACCTTTCCCTGGCAGCCATCGATCCAAACGGCGCCGAGTTCGCGTAGGTGCGCTCGGGCGACGGTATGAGCTGCTGCGCCGGGCGGCCCATCGCACCGAGGGTGTGCAGGATGCCGTGGCGGAGCATCTGCGCGGGCCGGCCGTCGTATTCGAGATACTCAAGCCCCCGCTCGTCAAGCTTTACCTTGATCGCGCGCGCTCGATATTTCTCCTCGAGATACTGGTCCCACAGTTGCGCGGACTCCAGGATGTGCCCGTCTGCGTCGATTATCAGTTGGTTCCCTGGCATGGCTCGAAACCTAGAGGTTGTAGCAGCGCATCACGTTCTCGCCCATCACGCCGCGGCGCGCCTGGGGCGACATCGGCCCGACCATTCGTTCCAGCGCGTCGAGATACTTGCCCCCATGATCGGGGTGAGGAAAGTCACTGGCCCAGAAAAAACGGTCGCGTCCGACGTAGTCGACCACGTAGGCGGTCGCCTGCTCGTCGGGATCGCCCGAAATCCACACCTGCGAGCGAACGTACTCGCTAGGCCTCTTCTTGAGCGGGATCGTGCGGCCCATCCAGGTCGCGTAGCCCTCATCCATGCGATCCATCCAGAACCCGAGCCACGAAGAACCCGATTCCAGGATCACGAGGCGGAGCTTCGGAAATTTGTCGAACACGCCGAATTGAAAGAAGGTCGAAAGCGGCTGCTGCAGAATCTGCGATGCCATCACGCCAATCAGGGGCATTCGTTCCATGCCGTGGAATCGCGCTCGATTCAATCCGCGGGGCTCGAAGGTCGGATGAAGCGCGAGCGGCACGTCGAGTTCCTCGGCGGCGGCGAACACCGGGTCGTGATCCGGATGGCCATGCGGCTTGTGCGTGATGGTGAACGGCGCGACGAACCCGCCGCGGCAGCCGTCGTTGACCGCGCGTTTGAATTCCTCGGCTGCTGCCTTGGGGTTGCCGAGCGAAAGATGCGCGATCGGAATCAGACGGTCGCGGTACGGCCTGCAGAAATCCGCGATCCATCGATTGTAGGCGCGGCAATATGCTTGTGAGAGCTCGACGTCTTCAACTTCGGCTTCCCACAAGATGCCAAGGGTCGGATAGAGCACCGCCTTGGCGAGGTTCTCCTTGTCGAGCAACTCGACCCGTTCTCGCGCGTCCATCGAGCCGAACGGGGCGCATCCCACGTAGGTGCGCTCGGCCGCCGGCCGCAGCTCGTCCTGCGCGCGGCCCATCCCACCAAGCGCTGCGAGGAATCCGGGCTGCGCCATCTGCGACAGCTTGCCGTCGTATTGGAGACATTCCAGTCCTTTGTCGTTCTTGACGACCTTGATGGCGCGCGGCTGATACTCGGCCTCCAGATATTTTTCCCAGAGATCGGGCGGTTCTAGGATATGTCCGTCGGCATCAACCACAAGTTCTTGTGATGGCATCGGTTTCGCCCTCCTGCGCGGACTGGAACTCCGTGCTGCCAACGCTCATCGGGCTGCCGCGGCGGATTCCGCCTCGATCGCCGTTACGTGCGGATTCAACTTCGGCATCACGTGCCTGCCGATCAGATCAATCGTCTGCAGCACCTTTTCGTGCGGTATCGCAGCGACCTGCACCAGCATGAGGAGCAGGTCGACTCCGGCTGACTCATACATTTTCGCGACCTTGAGGCAGTCCTCGGGATCGCCCACCATCACCGCGCCCGCTTCGATGCGCTTGTTGAGATCTTCGGTAGACAGCCGATAGTCGCCGAGCGCGACCGCGGCTTCCGCCATCTTCTTGTAATACTCGTAGCCTTTAACCTCGCGCTTGGCGAAGGGCGTGAACAACTCGGCACCTTTGCGGGTCGTGAAATCGATCGCGTCCTTGCCGTAGCGCATCGCCTCTTCGCGAGTGGGGGCGCACACGCAAACCGTGGCGGCCGCCGTGCGCCCGTTGATGAACGAGCCCACCGGCTCGCAGTTCTTGAGCGCGTTGCGGTAGGTGGTGACCAGCTTGTCGAGCACTCCGGGCTCAGAAATGCCAAATCCCAACGCCCCGATTCCCTTGTGCCCGGCCACTTCCCAAGTGGTGGGTTGGGTTGCCGCCACCCACATCGGCGGGTGCGGCTTCTGAATCGGCTTGGGAATGATTTCCCGCTCCGGCATTTTGAAAAACTTGCCGTCCCAGGAGAAGGTTGGCTGCGTCCACATCTTGGGAATCGCCGCGATAGCTTCCTCCCACATCGGGCGCGAATCCTCCGGGTGCACCTGGAAGCCATCGAGCTCGGCCTCGGTGATGGACCGCCCGCTGCCGAACTCGACCCGGCCATTGGACATGATATCGAGCACCGCGATTCGCTCCGCGACGCGGGCCGGATGATTGAAGGGGATCGGCAGCAGGCACACCCCGTGGCCCAGCCGAATGCGCGACGTCGCCTGGCTTAGCGCGCCGTACCAGACCTCGGGCGCGGACGAGTACGACCATTCGCTCAGAAAGTGATGCTCGACCGTCCACACCGAGTGGTAGCCGAGGCGGTCGGCAAGTTTCACCTGCTCGGTCGCCTGATGGTAGATGTCGTACATGAAGCCTTCGTAGTGGGGCCGGCTTCTCTGGATCTCGTACTGCAGTGCGAATTCCATGCTCTCTCCTGCGGCTTTGCCCGGCGCCTATAACTGTCGAGGCCAGGCGTGGGCAGATTCCGGAAAGTCTTATGGTAAATGACCGTTTACCGTATGTGCCAGAAGCGTAGTAAATGACCGTTTACTTGTCAACCGATTATGCGCCATTATGGCGCAATCATGGCGATTCGACGAGCTTCGCTGGATACCGCGACGGTGCGCACGCGCGGGAAATTGCAGAAGCGGGCCAAGTCCGGTTCCGCGGCAAATGAGCGAAATCACGACACCCTCGAAGCCACCACCCGGGAGCGCATCCTTGCTTCCGCGACCCGGCTCTTCGCGGAGAAAGGCTTCGACGGCGCATCGATGCCCGCGATTGCCAAGGCCAGCGGGATTACTGCGGGCGCGATCTACAAGCACTTCGAGGGCAAGGGCGAACTGCTGCTCGAGGTGGTGACGCGCTCGTTTCTGTCAAGCCCGCTGTTCGCGTACAGTTCCGAGCGCGGCAACGATGCGACCGCGTGGGCGCGTCTGGCCGCGGCTTATACCGAACCCGCCTTGAAGCTCGTGCGGCAACTGTCAATTGAGGTGCATTCGGCTGCCGCCCGAGATGCCAAGGTCAGGCAAGTGCTGGCGAAGTCGAATCGCCTTGCGATGGCGCAAATCGGCGCCAGCATTGCAACCGCGCAGAAGGCCGGCAAACTGGATCCCACGCTGGACCCGGATCATGTCGCCCGTGGATTCTGTATCTTGATTATGGGTCTGATCCACATGGACACTCTCCTTCCAGACCTGGTCGGAGATGGTTCCTGGCGCGAGTTCATCCGCGAACGGGCGGCACTGCTGATCGGCGTTCGCTGAATCGACGCGTCTTCGAAACACCATTGCGATTTCCTGCGGCGGCGATGGTTTGAGTTGCCGTCGCAGCGCGGCAATCTATCACGGCTCGCCCACCGCCTTGCGCAGTTTCTGTTGGTAGTAGTTCGCCAACCCTTCGAGCACCGGAGCTACCTCGCCGGTTATCGAGGAACCATGCATGATAGCAATCGTCCGCGGCTTGAGTGCGGCGAGGCTGCGGACCGTCGCGGGCGTCTCGGTGGTGATTCCGGTGGCGCGAAACTTCTCTTCCGCGACCAGCGCCCCCGCGAGGATGTCATCGGTCGCAAGCGCGGGCCCGTCGCCGAATTGAAAAAGCAAATCGCTGCTGAACAGGGTCCGGGTAGTTTCCTCGAAGATGAGGCCGGCATCCCAACAGTGCGGAACGTGCGGCGTGTCGATGCGGGTGACGCGCTTGCCCCCCAAATCAATTGTCTCCCGATTGTTGAGCGCCCGCGGAGCACGGACAGCCGTGTCGTTCAGCCAGATGTTACATCCGATTCGCCCGTGCGCCGCGGTCGCGTTGGGCGCCGCCGCGAGCCATTCATTGAGCGAACCGCATTCGTCCGACTCTACGTGGCTGAAGGTTATCCAGCGCAGCCGCTTCAGATCGATGATTCGCGCGGCGGCGGCGCAAACGCCGGGAAACAGAAAGCGCTGCCCGCAGTGGAACAGCAGCGGCTCGTCTGCATCGATGAGGAATTGGTTGAAGGTGATTCCGGCCGGCGGAGCAGTATCGGGCAGGAAGGTCGAGAGCCGATAAATTCGATCCGCGATTTCGTCGATGCGGGTTTCCATGTTGACCTCCTGCCGCCGGGCGGCTTTCACATAATGTCTGTATGTTTTTTAGGGAGCGCGGCGCGTAGCGGTCAAGAGTAAAATGGGCACGTCTGACGCCTAGTGCAGCACCGCTGAACGGCGCGGCCCGGGTGCTGAAAGCACTTCCCCGGGATAACGCGCTCCGCCTGCAGCCACCGGACTCGGAAATCCTCATCGAGCCGGCACGCTCGGGAAAGCGTGGCAGCCCGACGGTTTGGGTGGTGTGGCGGCCAGAGAGAAGACCTCCTCACGCGTCCCGGCCTTCGCGGGGGAGGGCGAATCCGCAGCATCATTAACGAAGATCCAATCCGCCGAGTTCGCAGATTGTTCGATCGCGCTGCACTCTTTCTTTGACAACCCAAGGACGTTTCGGGACACTTGGATTGTAGAGGTCATTTTCCGCACGGCCTCGCTTCCCAAGCGGTCAGCGTCTAGGCAAAACCTTCCTTCCCGACAGGTTCTACCATGATGCCGCGCGGTGTTTTCGACTTTCTCTTCACGAGCACGAATGTCGGTGCATTCGGCCAATTGAGCAGGAGATTATTGCAGGAGGTCGCATATGCTTACGGTTACAAAGAGAGCCGCGGCGCTGCTGAAAGCCGCAAAGGCCGTCCAGGGTGCGGCGCCCGAAACCGGCATCCGTATCAAACGCGTCGCCGCCGCTAAGGCCTCCGGCGAAAGCGCGCAGACCGTCGGCTTCACGGTCGCGGAACAGCCCGGTCCAGGCGACGAGGAGTCCGAACAGGATGGGCTGCGCATATTCGTAGATGAGCAGCTGGTCGAAATTTTGGACGGTCGCACCCTGGACGTCTGGAACGAGAGTGACGAAGACACAGAACTGGTCTTTCGCTAAGGAGCAAGCGTTCGACACTTTACCTCCCACGCGCGCCGACGCTCGGGAGGTACAGTCTGTTCCTTTCATTGAAGCAAGGACCTTTACTTGGCGGCCACCGTGCGAAAGACGCGGCCGGTCGTGGTGGGACGCCTGATAGAAGCAACTTTTCCGGAGGTGCATCATGCAGCGCGTTTCTTTGATCGCGGTCGGGGTCGGATTTTCAATCGCAGCCTTGGTACCGACCTCTTGGGCCGGAGTGGTGATGTCAGAAACTTCTGTTGCTACGTCCCCCGCCGGCGCGACTACCCTCAATCGAACCATCTATGTGCAGGGCAACAAGCAGAAGGTGGAAAAACCCGAGACCGACTCCATCACGGATCTCGACAAGGGAGTCGTGTACCTAATCGACAAGCGGCACAAGAAGTACCTCGAGATGCCCATTACCCGTTCGCTACCGGATAAGCTGGGAACGCGGGATTCCGAGGGCGAGACAATCAGCCTGGACAAAACCACCGACACCCGCGTAGTTGCGAACCAGACTTGCACCGAATATCGGGGCGCCCACGCAAATGAAAACGAACGCGTCGCGGTCAGCGCCTGCGTTTCTCGTAGCGCGCCTGGGGTGAGCGAGGTGGCGGCCTTCGACGAGAAATTCTCGCATGCCGTGGGGATCGAAGATCAGCGGCCGCAAAGAGGGACCGGCGAATCCGCCGGCTTGGTGCTTGAAAAGCGGTCGATGGTGAGTTTGAGAGTGCCCGACCTCAGCCGTAGCGATGCGTACCGGGTTGCTTCGTTCGCGAGCAAAACTGAAGTCAGGGAGATAAGGCTTCGACAACTGCCCGAAGCTACCTTCGTGCCGCCTGAAAGCTTCAGCAGGGTTACAAGCTCACCGGCGATCCCCACTCCGCGGCAAGCGCCCCGCGCGCACGACCGGGACGAATACCGGGTCTGAGCCCGACGCCCTCGACCAAGCCCGACTGGTGATGGCGAGGGAGTCCCGATCGGCGCCGTGGCGGCGGCTGGCCCCCTGTGCAGACCGACCCTCCAGCCCGCTTGCTCACCCCGCCCCGATTCTGAAATAAGCAAGTTAGAGGCTTAAACGCAGCTTACCTGCCGGACCTCGCGTCCGGCCCGGGACCGGCCCGGAAGGGAGTGAGCGATGTACGATCTAATCATTCGCAATGGCACGATCGTCGATGGCAGCGGCATGCCGCAGTTTCGCGGAGACGTTGGAATCGCCAAGGGCAAGATCGCGGCGATCGGGAAAGTCCGCGAGAGCGCGCGCGAAACTATCGACGCTGATGGGCACATCGTCGCGCCCGGACTTATCGACGCGCATACGCACATGGACGCGCAGGTGTTCTGGGATGCGCTCGGCACCTGCTCGTGTTGGCACGGCGTCACCAGCGTGGTGATGGGCAACTGCGGCTTCTCGCTCGCGCCCTGCGGGGAAAAAGACAAGCTGCTGGTGATGCGCAACCTGGAGCGCGCCGAGGATATCTCGCCCGAAGCGATGGAGGCGGGAATCAAATGGTCGTGGACCACGTTTGCGGAATATCTCGACGCCGTCGAACGGCAGCCAAAAGGGATTAACTACGCCGCGTACATGGGTCATTCGGCTCTTCGTACCTATGTCATGGGGCAGCGCGCGTTTGACGAACAGGCGACCACCGAAGACTTGCAGATGATGCGCGAAGAGCTGGGCAACGCGATACGCGCGGGCGCGATCGGATTCACCACGTCGCGTACCAGCAACCATCAGACCCCCGACGGTCGCCCGGTCGCGAGCCGAATCGCAACCTGGGACGAAGTTCGCAGCCTGGTCGGTGTAATGGGTGACCTGGGTGCTGGCATTTTCGAAATTGCCGGCGAGGATACCGGCGCGGAAGGCGCCCGGCTCGACGACTATCTGGCACGGCTCAAGGCGCTCGCGGTGGATACCTCCGTGCCGGTCACCTACGGCATGTTCAGTTCGCGCCGTGCCCCCGACTACTGGCGTCATTATTTCAAGCTCGCCGATGAGACGGCGGCCGCGGGCGGCAGAATGTTTATTCAGGTTCATAGCCGATCGCTGAATGTGCTGCTCTCGTTCGAAACCGTGATGCCGTTCGACCGGATTCCCGCCTGGAAGGAGATTCGCAAGCTCCCACTTGCCCAGCAGGAAGCTGCCCTGCGCAACCCGGAAACCAGGCGCAGGCTGGTCGAGGCCGCGCACGAGCGCGGGCAGGCCGAGCGGGGAGTCGGCGCGGAAGTTCGTTCCGCGAACTTCAAATGGATGTTTCCGCTACTGCGCCCAACACCGCCTCATCGATCGATCGCGGAAATCGCGGATGCCGAGCACAAGGATCCAGTCGACGTGATCATCGATCTCGCGCTGGCGAAGAACCTTAAACAGTTTTTCATGCAGACCCTGGTAAACGAAGACCAGGATCGCGTGCTGGAAATGATGAAGCATCCGCGCTCGGTGGTGACCTTCTCCGATTCGGGCGCGCATGTGTCGCAAATCATGGATTCGTCTCTGCAGACGCACGTGCTCAGCCACTGGGTGCGCGAAAAACAGGCGCTCACCCTGGAGCAGGCCATCCGAATGATGAGCTTCGTTCCGGCCTATCACTGGGGCCTCACGGGTCGCGGTCTGCTCCGCGAAGGCAACTTCGCGGACGTGATGGTCTTCGATCCCGAGAAGATCACGCCGAAGCTGCCGGAACTCGCCCATGACCTTCCTGCCGGTGCCAAGCGGCTCAAGCAAAAGTCCGAGGGGCTGCTGGCCACGGTGGTGAATGGACAGGTGCTGCTGCGCAACAACGAGCACACCGGCGCGCTGCCCGGCAGGCTCCTGCGCGGCCCGTTCGCTGCCAACTGACACTTCTCCAATTTGTTGAGCTCGGATGAGGGGTTTCCTGCCTAAGGCAGGAAACCCCTCTCATTGCGCGCGCCCAGCATGACATGAGACTGGTGTGGCGGTGCACCGCTACCCCAAGATCAGAGAGTGCGGTGGAAAAGCGCTCCCTATCGCTTGTGACGTTTGTGGGCAAGTCTGGTAAAGCCCTTTTTTCGCCGTGCAAACAGCGCGACATTCGCGCCCTCAGGTGAAAGTCCTCTGTGCGAGCAAGGCGCGTCGAGCACTAGCAAAGCGCAAGCTCCGCACCAGGCAGAGAGCCGTCTGGATCGCGCAAACCGTTCGATCGGAGACTAAGGAGTCCGAACCTTTGCCAGTGCGGCCCCTCCGGCCCCTTCTGCACACGGTTTCGTCCAGAACTCAAATGTGCTCAAAATCCTGACTCGAACTCATTCGACTCACCGTCCTCAATCTTATCGCGGGAGCGTGCGTGGCAATGAGCGAGCAAAATTCAACCGACCCGGTACTCGTCAGGCACGAACCACCAATCGGATGGGTCGTGCTCAATCGTCCGGAGGTGCGCAACGCGCTTAATCTCCGGACCTGGCAGCGGATTCCTGAGGCGATCACCCAGCTCGATCGCGACGAGGAGATCCGCGCCATCGTCATGACCGGCTCGACGCCGGAAGCCTTCATCGCCGGGGCTGATATTTCCGAATTTCCGGCGCTGCGCTCCGATGCGTCCCAGGCGCGCATCTATCGCGAAGCACCCAATCGCGCGATCAACTCGATGCTGGAATGTGCGACGCCCATCGTCGCGATGATCTCGGGCGTTTGCATCGGAGGTGGGGTCCAGGTCGCGCTCGCTTGTGATATTCGCATCGCGGCGCGCGGAACCAGGATGGGAATTCCGGCCGCTCGCCTGGGCCTGGCCTACCCCCTCGAAGGCGTGATCGCGCTTACGCAAACCGTGGGTCATGCCAACGCGCGCGATATTCTTTTCTCGGCGCGGCTGTTCGACGCCGATGAAGCGTTCACCATGGGGCTTGTCAATCGCGTGGTGGAACCCCGGGAGCTCGAATCGTGTGTGCGCGATTACGTGACCCGGATGGCGGGCAACGCACCGCTCACCATTGAGGCTGCCAAAGCCACGATTCGTGAATGCATGAAGGATTCTGGCAAGCGCGATATCGAAGGCGTCGCCGAGCTAGTGGCGATGTGCTTCAACAGCGAAGATTACCGGGAAGGCGTGCGGGCATTCCTCGAAAAGCGTCGTCCGAATTTCCGCGGTCGGTAAAAGTCTATAGCTCCTCCGGCTTCAGGTCGCATTAAAAACAGTCATGACTGTTTGCATCAGTCGAGAATGATGGGTATACGACGCCTGAGAGCCTAGAAAATGCCCAACCTTCAGGAAGAGCGCAGCGCCGAGACGCGCCGCCGACTCATGGATGCGACCGTCGCATGTCTCTATGAGCGGGGCTACGCCGGGACCACTACCGTCGAGATCGCGGCGCGCGCGGGGGTCTCGCGCGGCGCCCAGCTCCATCACTTTCCGACCAAGAATGAGCTGGTCGTAAAAGCTCTTGAGTATGTTTTCGATCTGCGCGCCGAGGAAGTGCGCACCCTATCGAGTGAGCTTCCCGCCGGTAATCCGATCAATCGGCTGGAGGGCCTCATCGATCTTTTATGGCCGATGTTCAAAGGACCGACCTTCTACGCCTGGCTCGAACTGCTGGTTGCCAGTCGCACCGATCCGGCGCTGCGGGAACTCGTGCTCACTGCCGGCCAGCAACTCACCGAGAAAATACGCCTTGGTTTCGCGCAGATTCTCGATTGGCCCGCGGGCCACGAGGAGGAGTTGGACGCACTGATCGATCTGGTGTTCGGTCAGTTCGAAGCGCTGGGGCTCGAGCGCGAACTGTTCCCCGCCGCCGGCGACGATCCGCCGGCGTCTGTGAGGGCGATTTCGTGGCTTAAGAAATTGACCACCTCGATTCTCATTTCCGTGCGCTCATCGGGCGGTCCCCACTAAGAGGAGAAACAGACATGGCTGCGACTACCGACTCCGCAGCAATTTACTTCAACCCATGGGATGAGAGCTTTCGCGCAAATCCCTATCCGCACTATAAGCCCCTCTTCGCAGGGCCTCCGCGGATCATCAACCTGGTAATGGAGATGGCGCTGGTCGCGCGTTACGCCGACGTCCGGGCGGTGCTGCTCGATCACGCAAATTTCTCCAGCGCGCAGCTCGGCACCAGCGGTTTCGAAGAGCAGAACAACCTGTTTGGCCAAGACCCGTCAATGCTGGTGGCGGATCCACCCGTGCATACTCGTCTGCGCAGGCTCGTGTCACGGGACTTCACGCCGCGGCGCATTCGCGAGCTGGAACCCCGAATCCGCGAAATCGCCGCACAACTCGTCGACACGGCCCAGCACAAGGGAGGTCTCGAGGTGATGGCAGACGTCGCGAACGCGCTACCGGTTATGGTCATCGCCGAGATGCTCGGCGTACCCCCGGAGATGTACCAGACCTTCAAGCACTGGTCGGACAAGATCGTCGAGGCAGATAATGTGCTTCCGGGCATGCCCCTGCCGGACGACATAAAGCTGGCGATGAGCGAGCTCAGCTCTTTTTTCTCGACGCAACTGGAAAAACGTCGCGGTCGGCCGGGGCCGGACCTCGTGAGCGCGCTGGTCGCTGCACATGAACAGAGCGAAGCCTTGAGCGCCGGGGAGCTACTGGCTTTCGTGATCCTGCTGCTCTTGGCCGGCAATGAGACCACCACCAACCTGATTGGCAACGGTACGCTCGCCCTGGGTCGTCATCCGGATCAGATGGCACTGCTGCGTCAAAACCCCGAACTGATGCCGCGCGCGATCGACGAGATACTCCGTTACGATGGTCCGGTGCAGTCCACGTTTCGAACCGCCATTTGCGACACCAAGGTCGGCGGCACCGACATCAAGGCGGGCACCGGGGTCTTCGTGATGGCTGCGGCGGCCAACCGCGATCCCGCGCACTTCCCGGACCCCGACAAGTTCGACATCACCCGGGATCCGAATGACCATCTGGCGTTCGGCGAAGGGATCCATTTTTGCCTGGGCTCGGGCCTGGCAAAGGTGGAGGGTTCGATCGCAATCGCGACCATGCTGGAACGTTTTCCCGGATTGCGTCTGGCGAATCCTGAGGCGCCGCTTAAGTACAAAGGCTCCTACTTCCTGCGCGGCCTGGCGCACCTGGAAATGGCGATCGATTGATGCGCGAACGTAGCGAGCCGACTGCACGCAGCGTGGCTACTGCGGCGGGCCTCGCGGATTTGCGAGACTGTCCGCACTTTTAGAGTGGCATCGAGCTTGCCATTGGTCTGGGCGGCTCGTCGGAGCTAACCAAGGAGACCGCAGTCACCCGATGGAAGCTCAATCGGCTGGAATCTACTTCAATCCGTGGGACAAGTCGTTCCGCGACAATCCTTACCCGTATTACCGGGCGCTGCTCGATGGCTCTCCGCGCATCATCGACCTGTTCGGCCAGCCCGCCGTGATTGTCACGCGCTACGCGGATGTCACCGCGATCTTGCGTGACTACGCGCGGTTTTCGAGCGTGCAGCAGATACGCCCCGAAGTCCGCCAACGTGGGCTGTTCCGCGGTGCGGCGACCATGCTCTTTTCCGACCCGCCGGTGCAAACTCGGCTGCGCCGGCTCGTCTCCCGCGACTTCACTCCCCGCCGGATTCGTGAGATGGAGCCCCGGATTCGCGAAATCGCCACCCGCCTGCTCGACCAAGTCGAGCGCCGCGGAAGCTTCGAGGTCATGGCCGATCTGGCCAATGCGCTCCCGGTAATGGTGATTGCGGAGATGCTGGGCGTTCCACCCGAGCAATACCAGACCTTCAAAGAATGGTCTGACATCATCATCGCCGGCGGAAACACAATTCCCGGCCAGCCGATTCCGGACGACGTGGTTGAGATCACCAATCAGCTGCGCTCGTATTTCGCCCGCGAAATCGAAAAACGCCGCACCCAACCTGGTCCGGACCTGATAAGCGCCCTGGTTGCCGCCCACGTCGATAACGAGGCGATGAGCGCCGAGGAGCTGATTGCCTTCGTCGTTCTGCTGCTCCTAGCCGGCAACGAAACCACGACCAACCTGATTGGCAACGGGATGCTCGCGCTCGGGCGGCATCCGGACCAGATGGAGTTGCTGCGGCGCAGTCCGGAGCTCGGCCCACGTGCGATCGAAGAGATGCTGCGTTATGACGGACCGGTACAGGCGACCTCACGCCGTGCCACCGCCGACGTGGAAATCGGGGGCACAGCGATACCGGCGGGGGCGGAATGCTTCGTACTGCTGGCGGCGGCAAATCACGACCCGGCACAGTTTCCCGACCCGGATCGCTTCGACATAACCCGCGAAGTGCGTGACCACGTCGCGTTCGGCGAAGGCATTCACTTTTGTATCGGCGCACCACTGGCACGGCTGGAGGGAGCGATCGCTATCGGTGAAACCCTGCGGCGCTTCCCCAGGCTCTATCTCGCGGATCCCTCGGCGCCCCTGACCTACAGGGGCTCGTATTTCCTTCGCGGGTTGGACTCCCTCAGGATGGAAATCCTGTGAACGCGGTCCTCCGCGCCAGCAAGTTCCATGAGTGATGCTCAGACCGCGATTGCGCTGGAGCCGTCTCGCGACGAACAGCGCTGGAGTATTCACTTCGGTCTGTTCGGGCGGACCCCGGAGTTTACGCGCCGCCAATGGCGGGTATTCGCGATCGCTATCACCGCGGGATTTTTCGATCAGTACGATCGCGCACTGCTGAGCCTGGCGCTCAAGCAGATTCAGAAGGGGCTCAAGATTGCAGAAGGGCGGCTTGGCGTGATGGCTTCGCTCATCAGGCTCGGCTACCTGCTGTCCTTGCTGATAACCCCGCTCGCGGACGTCTTCGGGCGCCGCCAACTCCTGCTCTACACGATCTTTGGCTATACGGTGTTCACCGGACTGAGCGCCATCGCGCCTGATCAGCGTACCTTCGTCATTTTCCAGGTCCTGTCGCGTGCATTCGCGGGCGCGGAGGCAACTGTGGCGCTGGTAATTCTGGTCGAGGAGGTCGACGCGGGGGTGCGGGGATGGACGGTCGGCCTGCTCGGCGCGCTGGCCTCGGTAGGCTACGGAATCGCGGCGGTGGTATTTGGATTCGTCAACGTGATCCCATACGGCTGGCGCGGTTTGTACGCGCTCGCGCTGATTCCGCTGGTCCTGATCGTCCCGCTGCGCCGAGCTTTGCCGGAAAGCCACCGCTTCGAGGAGGCCACTCACAGCGCGCAGCGTCTATCCAGTGTCGCACGACCCTTCGTCACACTGTTGCGCGCCTACCCGGGGCGACTGCTGATGCTCCTCAGCGTGACCTTTCTCGGCAATATGGGCGGCAACCCCGCAGGATTCTTTTTCCCCCTGTACCTGCAGAATGCGCATGGCTACACCCCGGCGGACGTCACCAAGCTCTTCTTTATCGGGGGAGCAGTCGGAATCATGGGCAACATTATCGTCGGACGGCTAAGCGATCGCTTCGGGCGTCGGCATATGGGTTCGTTGTGTTATCTGCTCGCGCCGCTGATGACCATCTGGATCTACAACGCGTCGGGGCGCAGCGTGATTCCGGCGTGGGTGCTCATGTTGTTCTTCGACACCGCGGCGAGCACGATTTTCTCGGCCTATGCTGCCGAATTGTTCCCGACCTCGCATCGCTCGACCGCCGGCAGCGCGCTTGCGGTTGCGGGAACTACTGGCGGTGCGATCGGATTTCTGCTCGAAGGGTTGCTCTACCGCTACACTCACTCCCACTGGACGGCCGTCACCTACATGACCGCTATCTGGATAATTGCACCGCTGATCATGTACCTTGGCTTTCCGGAGACTGCGGGCAAGGAACTCGAGGCAATTTCACCGGAATATCAGGAAACCGGCGCGGCGGTCTGACCACTCCCCGAAGTTCGTCTGGCCTGCTTGCGGGGATCGCGGGCGCGAGTGCCTGGGGGCTCGCCCCGGGGCGCCTGCTTTCTCGGCGCCTTTAACCGCACATGAACATACGGTATCTATTCTGCGGCGCTCGCGTTGCGCCGGCGGGTTCGCGCGCCGTATCATCTTCTGTTGCCCGGAATGTGAGCATGGGGCTTAAGGAAAACCTCGACCGCATCCAGGAATTGTCGCGCCAGGCCGAGCTCGGGGGCGGTGAGGAACGCCTCAAGCGCCAACGTTCCAATGGCCGGATGACGGCTCGCGAGCGGATCGAATTTCTTCTCGATCGCGGCTCGTTCGTCGAGCTCGACAAGTTCAAGACCCATCGGATCACCGATTTTGATATTCAGAAGATCCCGGGCGATGGCGTGGTGACCGGTTATGGCACCATCGATGGCCGCCGCGTGTGTATCTTCTCCCAGGACTTCACGGTCTTTGGCGGGAGTCTGTCGGGAGCATTCGCCGAAAAAATCTGCAAGGTGATGGATCTTGCGACCAAGACCGGGTGTCCGGTGATCGGACTCAACGATGGCGCCGGCGCTCGTATCCAGGAAGGAGTTGTCTCGCTGGCCGGCTATGCCGACATCTTCCTGCGCAACGTACTTGCGTCGGGAGTGGTTCCGCAAATCTCGGTGATCATGGGACCGGCAGCGGGCGGCGCCGTGTATTCGCCAGCCATGACCGATTTCATACTGATGGTCCGCGATACCTCGTACATGTTCATCACGGGTCCCGACGTGATTAAGGCCGCGACCCACGAAGACGTCACGATGCAGGAGCTGGGTGGAGCGGACACCCATGCGCAAAAGTCCGGCGTTTGTCACCTGGAAGCGGATGATGATCAGGGGGCGCTGCTGCTAGTGCGCGAGATGCTGTCTTACATGCCATCCAACAACGTCGAGGATGCGCCCTTCGTTGCCCCCACCGATGATCCAGAGCGCCGCGATGCCGAGCTCGATGCGATCGTGCCTGAGAACCCGAACAAACCCTACGACATGAGCGAGATTATTCGGCGCGTCGTGGACGAGGGGCATTTTCTCGAGATTCAGAAAGATTTCGCGCGCAACGTGTTGGTCGGTTTCGCGCGGCTGGGTGGCTACTCGATCGGTGTAGTCGCCAACCAGCCGGCGTTTCTGGCGGGATGTCTCGATATCGATGCATCGGTGAAGGCGGCGCGCTTCGTGCGCTTCTGCGATGCCTTCAACATTCCGCTGGTTACCTTCGTCGACGTTCCCGGCTTCCTGCCCGGCACCGCACAGGAATTCAGCGGCATCATCCGACACGGCGCCAAGCTGCTCTACGCGTTCTGTGAAGCGACGGTTCCCAAGGTCACGGTGATCACGCGCAAAGCGTACGGCGGTGCCTACGACGTGATGTCATCGAAGCACATCCGGGGAGACCTTAACTTTGCATATCCGACCGCCGAAATCGCGGTCATGGGTCCTGATCAGGCGATCAACATCCTCAATCGAAATGAAATGAAGGCGGGGGAACGTACCCGCCTGATTGAGGAGTACCGTCAGAAGTTTGCCAATCCCTTTAAAGCGGCCGAACTTGGCTACGTCGATGAAGTACTGATGCCGCGTGACACGCGTCCGCGGGTCATCTCGGCCCTGAAAGCGCTGGAAAACAAGCGCGACAAGAATCCGCCGCGCAAACACGGCAATATTCCGCTGTGACGCGGGAAGTCGTCACGCCGGAGTCCGCTAAGACCTGAGGTCGAGTGCCCGAGATCAAATGTTTAAACGAGTGCTGATTGCCAACCGCGGTGAGATCGCGGTCCGCATAATCCGGGCGTGCCGCGATCTTGGCCTGGAGTCGGTCGCGGTTTACTCGGAGCCGGACCGCGCGGCACTGCACGTGCGCGAAGCCGATCAGGCGGTGCTGGTGGGTCCCGCGCCCGCGGCCGAGAGCTACCTGAAAATCGATCGCATCCTGGATGCCGCCAGGCGCACAGGGGCAGAAGCGATTCATCCCGGCTACGGATTCTTTTCTGAGAACGCGGGCTTCGCGCGCGCGGTCGAGAAGGCCGGACTCGTCTGGATCGGTCCGCCGCCGGAAGCGATCGAGAAGATGGGGGACAAGGTCGAGGCGCGCAAACTGATGGCGGCGGCGGGCGTGCCCGTGGTGCCGGGTTCCCCGGGAACGCTGGAGACGGAAGCGGAGGTCCGTACCATCGCCAAAAAAATCGGCTTCCCGATCATGATCAAAGCCGCGGCCGGTGGTGGGGGCAAGGGGATGCGGCTGGTGGAAACCGACCGGGACCTGGCCTCCGTGGTGCGCACCGTCTCCAGCGAGGCAAAGTCATCATTCGGTGACGGGCGATTTTACGTGGAGAAGTTTGTGCGCAGTCCGCGGCATATCGAGATGCAGGTGCTGGCGGACCACAGGGGTAACACGGTTCACGTATTCGAGCGTGAGTGTTCGATCCAGCGCCGTAATCAGAAGGTGGTTGAGGAGTCGCCCTCGCCATTCGTGACGCCGGCGATGCGCACGCGGATGGGTGAGGTCGCGGTGCAGGCGGCCAAAGCCGTCAACTATCGCAGCGCCGGGACCATCGAATTTCTCGCCGACGCGGACCGCAACTTCTACTTCCTGGAAATGAATACCCGCATCCAGGTTGAGCATCCGGTCACTGAAATGGTCACCGGCATCGACCTGGTGCGGACCCAGATGGAAATCGCGGCGGGCAAACCGCTGCCTTTTAAGCAGAGCGAGATCACCCAGCGTGGATGGGCGATCGAGTGCCGGATCTATGCGGAAGACCCGGCGGCCGGATTCGTGCCCGCGCCCGGAAAGATCGAGACGCTGCGGTTCCCCGACGGCCCCGGCATCCGCAATGACGCGGGCGTCTACGCGGGTGCCGAGGTTCCGATTTTCTACGATCCCATGATTTCCAAGCTGGCGGCATGGGGTGCCGATCGCGCCCAGGCCATCGACCGGATGCGCCGGGCCCTCGGCGAATTCGTGATCGCGGGCGAATTGACGACCAATCTTGCCTTCCATCGCTGGATCGTGAACCATCCGCAATTCCTGGCCGGCAATTTCGACACGAGTTTCATCAGCCGCGAGTACCACCCGGACGCGGGCGCCGCCCCGGACGCCGACTCTGCGCGTACCGCGGCGATGCTGCTGGCAGCGGTCGCGCTCCAGCGCAACGCCAATCATGCGTCCGGATCGGCTGCTGCGGGCCCCGGGCGCGATCGCGGTTCGGCGTGGCGTACGCTCGGGCGGCTTGACATCTTGAGGAGATAGCGAGGGCGGTGCGTTACATCGCGACCATTGAGGGCGCGGAGCACGAGGTTGAGGTCGAGGAGCTCTCGGCGGAAACCTATGCGATCAGCTTCGGGACCCATCGGTTCGAGGCCGACCTGCGTCGCGTCGGACCCGCCTCGGTGTCAATCATCCTGAACAACCGCTCGTTCGATTTCGACCTGGTGCGGGAGGGGGAAGAGATCGTGGTCGCATCCCGCGCCGGTGCCACACGAGTGACCTTGATCGATGCCGCCCGTCATGCCCTGCGGGCGCGCAAAGGGCCGCGAGAGGTCAGCGGACGCGCCGAGATAAAGGCCGCCATGCCGGGTCGGGTGGTCAACGTGCTGGTCGCGGCCGGGGATGAGGTGACCGCCAATCAGGGCGTGATCATCGTCGAAGCGATGAAGATGGAGAATGAGCTTAAGAGCCCCAAGGCTGGTAAGGTTGTGGAGGTGAAGGTGGCGGCGGGCCAGACAGTGGAGAAGGGCGAACTGCTGCTGGTAATCGAGTAGCCATCATGACAGATGACGACCGCATCAGGATCGCGACCGCACGCAAGGGGTGGGAAGAGCGCAAGCTTGCCCCGGCGCTCAAGCGCGGCGCGGAACGCAAGAAGCAGTTTTCCACTACTTCAGGAATCGAAATTAATCGGGTCTACGATCCTACTGACTCCAACGGATTTGACTTCACCCGTGACCTCGGTTTCCCCGGCGACTATCCTTTCACCCGCGGTGTTCAACCGACGATGTATCGCGGGCGGCTCTGGACCATGCGCCAGTACGCCGGTTTCGGCACCGCGGAAGAATCGAATCGCCGCTATCGCTACCTGTTCGAGCAGGGACAGACCGGGCTTTCGGTGGCTTTCGACCTGCCGACCCAGATGGGGCGCGATGCCGATCATCCGCTGGCCAGTGGCGAAGTCGGCCGGGTCGGGGTTTCGATCTGCTCGCTCGCCGACATGGAAACCCTGCTCGAGGAACTGCCGTTGGACAAGATCTCCACCTCGATGACGATCAACGCGACCGCAGCGATCTTGCTCGCGCTCTATCTGGTCGTGGCGGAGCGGCGAGGGGTGGGGTGGGACAAGGTCAACGGCACGATCCAGAACGATCTACTGAAGGAATACATCGCGCGCGGGACCTACATCTATCCGCCGCGCGGCTCGATGCGAATCATCACTGACATCTTCAGCTTCGCTTCCAAGGAAGTCCCCAACTGGAACACGATTTCCATTTCCGGCTACCACATCCGCGAAGCCGGCTCGACCGCCGCACAGGAACTGGCCTTTACCTTGGCGGACGGGATTGCATACGTGGACGCGGCGCTCAAGGCGGGACTGACGGTCGACAGCTTCGCGAGCAGGTTGTCGTTCTTCTTCAACGTTCACAACAACTTCTTCGAGGAAATTGCGAAGTTCCGCGCCGCGCGCCGGATGTGGGCTCGCATCATGAAGGACCGGTTTGGAGCGCAGGATGAGCGTTCTATGATGATGCGCTTTCATGCCCAGACCGCCGGCGCAACCCTCACCGCGCAACAGGTCGACAATAACGTCGTTCGCGTGACCCTGCAGGCGCTCGCGGCCGTCCTGGGTGGTGCGCAGTCGCTGCATACCAACTCGCGAGATGAAGCGCTGGCGCTGCCTACCGAGTCTTCGGTGTTGCTCGCCCTGCGGACGCAGCAGCTGATCGCATATGAGTCAGGCGTCGCGGACACCATCGATCCGATGGGCGGTTCGTACCTGATTGAAGGCCTGACCCAGCAGCTCGAAGAGAAGGCCTCGGAATATCTCTCCAAGATCGACGATCTCGGCGGCGCCGTGGCCGCGATCGAGCGGGGCTACCTGCAACGCGAGATTCAGAACGCCGCCTATCTCTATCAGCGCGAGATCGAGACCAAGGAACGGATCATCGTCGGCGTCAATCAGTTCACTTCCGGTGACGAGCCGGCAACCGACATCCTAAAGGTGAATCCCGAGCTCGAAGAGAAGCAGAAGCGAAGCGTCGCGCGAGTGCGCGCCGAGCGCGACTCGTCCAAGGCAGCCCAGGCGCTCAAGCAAGTGGAAACCGCAGCGCGCGACGGGTCGAATGTCATGCCCACCATCGTCGACGCGGTCCGTTCGTGGTGCACGCTGGGCGAAATTGCCGATGCGATGCGCCAGGTGTTTGGCGAGTACCAACCCGTCAATACGCTGTAGGTTTTGTCGGGCGGCCAGATTTGAGCCGTGCCGCGGATCGGGGTAGGCTCGCACTATGGCGACCAAGATTCTCTACTGCTCTGCTTGAGGGTACAAACCACGCGCGGCCAGTTTGGCTGCGTCACTCGAAGGGCGGTTTGGTGAAGCTACCGAAATCACGCCGGGCTCGACCGGTCAGTTCGACGTTCTCATCAATGACGCACTCGTCTTCTCGAAGGCGAAGACCGGCCGCTTTCCGGTCGACGGGGAAGTCGAGGCGATTTTTGAGGCGCTCCGCAATGGCAAGGAGCCTCCCGTCCCAGCCGAGGCGCCCAAGGCGGCAGGGTTCGTCAATCGCATCTTCGATAAGCTGCGTGGCTGAGGCGACCCGGCCAAGATAGCAGAATCGGGATCCCCACCTCGCGTTTCCCGACAAGGCCTCCACCTCGGTAAAGCGTGGACCGGGCCCGCCGGATGCGACGCGCCAATTTTTCTACGGATGCATGTCGAGCAGCGTCTTAAGACCGCTCTTTTCGTGGGCCCCGATTATCAGCATTTCCAAAATTCCCATTCCTTCACGGGAACCTGACCTTGCACGGCACACGGCCTGGATGTGTTGATTGAGGGGCTGCGTCTGATCCACCTCGCCGACTTTGAACGACTCGTAGGTTGACACATCCGGGCCGACGTACAGCCCGTGCCCCCACTTGGGGTGTCCGTAGCCGATGCCGTGCATATAAAAGTTGTAAAGCGTCTCGAGTTCGATGCGGGTCTGCCCGCCCTGCGCGGTGAGCGTGATCTCCGCGCTGTGCGCGTGGCGAGTGTTGGGAAGGTAGTTGACCCGCCAATCCACAGCACTTGCCAGCTCCGCGGTGGCGGCCGCCTCGGCTTTGGCCAGGGCTCCGAATTCGTGCCAGCGCGAACCGTCGGCGTTCTCATTCACGTCGAAATGGGTGCACAAGTCTTCGAAGTTGGTTGGTGACCAAAGCCAGAAGAACTGCGGTGCGGCGGTAGAGGGAACCCCGGCGGGGTCCGGCGGTCCCAGGGTGCGCACGCCCCATGAACGGTCGCGCGAACCCCACACGCGCGATGGAGAAGCCTCGAATTTATGCCCGGCCACGGCGAGAGGCCCGGAATAGCTGCCGTGCTGCGTGAAACGGGTCAGGTCCATCACGATCCGCGGGCCGGAGCGTCGTATGAAGCGCGGCTCTTCGATGGGATTGACGCGCGCTTCGAAAGTCAGGTCCGCCTTGATCTCGGCATGATCTATGCGCACCCGGGTCGTTCGGGTCGGATCTACGATCTCAATCGAGATCGGTCCTACGCGAGTGTTCAGTCGGTCTGCACCGAGTACCCGCGACGCGCGCACGCAGTGCTGGGTGCCGCCTGCAATCACGCTCATGGCGGCGTCGATGATCCCCACGTTGGGGTAAATGCCCATCGCCACCGAGAAATAGGGCTCGCCATCACGCCAATAGCCGTTGAAGAAAAATCGATCATAAAAGTTACGATCGCTGGTAAAAACCTGCTCGACCGGCTCAGGGGTCTGGTGAATTGGGAAGTCGTCGCCCGGGGTGATCATCGCGTTGCTCCTGGAGATCTGGACTCTGCGAATCCGCAGATTACGCAGATTTCGCGGAAATTTGGAATCAGACGGCGAGAGTTTTGTGCAGATCCGCGGCCGCCAACCGGATGCCTACGTAGAACGGACCGAACCTCGCGTATGACGCGCTCGCTTCGTCAAAGCGCATCTCGTACACGAGCTTCTTGAAGACCAGGGGGTCGTCGGCAAACAGATCGACGCCCCATTCCCAATCGTCGAAACCGATCGAACCGGAAATTATCTGGGTCACTTCGCCGGCGAATCGGCGTCCGACCATTCCGTGATCGTGCATCAGGCGGCGACGCTCTTCCATCGGCAGGCGATACCAGTTCTGCTCGCCTTCACGCTTCTTGTCCATCGGATAAAAACAAAGGTAGCGCCGGTTCGGGATCTTCGGATAAAGACGCGATGCAATCTTATGCCGCTGGTCTGCGAGTTCCGCATCTACCGCCCGCTGCCATTCCGGCGTGCGCGGTCGGATGTCCGCCTCGGCCAGGTGGGTATGAAGCGCGACGGTCGCCTCGTACAGCCCTATCTCGATCACCGAAACGTACGAGGTAGTGGGTTCGAGATAGTCGCTCAAGTGCAGTCCGCCGACGGCTATCTGCGCCGCATTCAACTCATCGAAGGTGCGACGAAAATGAATGACGACCAGGTCGCCCTTGTGTCCCAGCCCTGCGAAGAGCGCGCTTTCGCCGTCCTCGCGCGACGCCATCGCGGTGAAGGTTTGGACCGCGTCGTCCACCATTTGGCGGCGCTGCGATTCTGGCATCGCACGCCAGGGCTGGCGGTGCAGGCGGAACATCTGGTGCAGGATGCCGAAACCTTCAAGCGTGAGCGGTGCCGCGGGGACCTCCGCCATTGTCTTTGGTCCGGACGGGGAGTCGGCGACCTTCATGGCACCACGATTTTAGCAGGGTGCGAAACGGCCTGCCTATCAACCGCGATGGCCGGTTGCCCTAAGTTCGGAGCGACTGATGGTTGGAGCGGAGCCGGCGCGGATTGCTTCGCTGGTCGACGACAAAGCAGGTTCGTCCACTCTTTCCCTGCGTCTTGGACCCGCGGATGAGAGCGCGTCAGTGTTCACCGCGTTCCCGCAAACGCAGATTCACGTTCGGGACGAGTGGGGCACGGGCGCGACTCCAGGCCTCCAGGCCGGCGCAGGACGCTCAGACGATCCCTGCGATTCTCTTTACCGCGGCCATGTTCAGCGATGCGCGGACGACCGCGGCGAGGCGACCGTACTCCGCCTCGCGCGAGGCCACCAAAGGACCTTCAGGTTCGGGCAAGCCTTTACGTTTGCGCAGCGCAGACAGTAGCGCGGCGCGCACTCCGTCGTTCTCAAAGATTCCATGCAGCATCGTTCCGACGGTGGCGTGGTTTGGACTAACTGCGCCGTCCGGTGCGTCACACGGCTCGCCGTTGCGGCTGATGACTCGAAAGGGCGATTCCGCGCCGGTCGCCGGGATCGTGCGTCCCAGGTGGATTTCGTACCCGTTAAGTTCCCCCGCACTGGACCGCACGCCGATGAACGAGGAACTATCGACCTTCGCGCGGACCTGGGTGGTACGCTTGGCTCGCTCGAAGCGGGTCATCAGGGGCAACAGGCCGAGGCCGTCGGTTGCGCGTTGCTCGGATTCTACCCCCTCAGGGTCTTCGATCCTTTCACCAAGCATCTGGCATCCGCCGCAGATGCCAAGCGTCAGGCGCCCGGCCTCGGCTCTCTCCCCGATCGGGCGGTCAAGTCCGAGGCCGCGCAGCCAGGCGAGGTCGCGCATCGTGCTTTTGGAGCCCGGAACGATCACCAGGTCGGCGCGCCGAATCGCCTGCTCGCCGTCCACGTACCTCACCACGACGCCAGGTTCATGTTCGAGCGCGGAGAAATCGTCATAGTTCGAAATTCCCGGCAGATGGACGATCGCGATTTGCAGTTCGTCCGCGCCCTGCGACGGGGCCTGGCGTCGACCCTCCAGCGCGACCGAGTCTTCCTCGGCGATGCGCAGACGTTCGACGAACGGAACCACACCGAGAACCGGCACCCGATAGTGAGATTCCAGATAGTCGAGCCCTGGCTTCAGGAGCGCCGCGTCGCCGCGAAATTTGTTGATCACCAGCCCGGCGATTCGCGCGCGCTCTTCTGGCGGCAGCAGTTCCAAGGTACCCGCCAGATGCGCGAACACACCGCCACGCTCGATGTCGCCGATCAGCAGCACCGGCGCGTGGGCAGCCTCTGCCACATGCATATTCACGAGGTCCTGCGAGCGCAGGTTTATTTCAGCGGGGCTGCCCGCGCCCTCGATCACAACCACCTCGAAGGCGGCGCGCAGTTTCGCGATGCAATCGTCGACCGTGCGGATCAAGGCGGCCCTCATCACCTGATACTCGCTCCAGGTCATGCTTCCCGCGGATCGGCCGAGGATCACGACCTGCGATCGCGTCGCACCCTCGGGCTTGAGCAAGATTGGATTCATCTCGACGGTGGGCGCGATGCACGCGGCCTCCGCCTGCACCGCCTGTGCCCGGCCAATTTCGCCACCAGTGCTGGTTACCGCGGCGTTGAGAGCCATGTTTTGAGCCTTGAACGGAGCGACGCGATACCCGTCCTCATGAAAGATTCGACACAGCGCGGCGGTGAGCAAAGATTTGCCAACCGACGAGGCGGTGCCCTGCAACATCAGGGTTTTCGCGAGGCGAGGCACGAACTTACGAAGCCCTGCGGGACGGCGGGGTTGGATGCCCAATGCGCGTGAACGTACGATCCCAGCACGTGACCGCGCGCGAACCCCTCCTGGAATGATGCGCCCCATTTGGGCGCGACCGTGTAAGCCGAATCGGCATGCAGCTGGGCGCCGGTCGCCTCAAGGGTTGAATAGCGGAACTGATGACCTCGGAAACGTAGGCCGGCCGGCCCGAGTATGGTGGGGGCGCAGGTTTCGACTTCGACATAGCCCAGTGCCTGCAGACCTTCGGCCATCGCCGCGACTCCGGGCAGCAGCGCGAGCATCGGCCAGCGCGCTCCGTCCAGCGTACGAATTCCTTCACTCAGGTACATGAGGCCACCACACTCCGCATAAATGGGATGGCCGTCCTCTGCGAATCGGCGAATACCTTGGAGCATGCTCGAATTCGATGATAGCTCACGCACCATAACCTCCGGGTACCCGCCGCCCAAGTAGAGTCCGTCGGCCTCGGGCAGCGCCCGGTCGCGCGTCGGTGCGAAACGAATCAGTTCGCCGCCGAGCTCCTCCAGGCGGCGCAGGTTGTCTTCATAGTAGAAGTGGAACGCATCGTCGTAGGCGATTGCGATCCGACAGCGCGCGGCGGGGGCGGCGACGGCGGTTTGAGGGGACGGGACTTGGAGCGGCGGCGAGCTGCGAGCGAGTTCGATGATCGCATCCAGGTTGAGCCACTCCTCTGCGGCACGCGTCCACTCACCGACCATCCGATCCGGGAAGACTTCGCGAGTTGCGCTCACCAGCCCAAGGTGGCGTTCGGGAAATGCCAAGCCCGGGTTCGACGGAAAACCGCCCAGCACCGGCGCGGCGGGGTGAGACTGGGTCAGCAAATCAAGGTGTCCTCTGCTGCCGACGCGGTTGCAGATAAGGCCCCCCAAGCGCAGTTCGGGGTCGAACTGCGCGAACCCGTGCGCGATCGCCGAGATGGTGCGGGCAACCCCCGATGCGTCGTGAACCAGAACCACCGGGGAGGAGAGCCACTTAGCGATCTCAGCGGTGGAACCTTCATCGCGATCCGGCGTCGCGCCATCGAAGAGTCCCATCATTCCCTCGATAACCGCAATTTCGGCACCTGCGGCGGCCCGCGCGAAAGTCGCCAGCACCGCGTCCCGCCCCATCATCCACCCGTCGAGGTTTTGCGAGGGCTTGCCCAGCACGCGGGCGTGATAGGTGGGGTCGAGGTAGTCGGGGCCGCATTTGAAGGCAGCGACCCGCAGACCTCTGGCCCGCAAGGCGCCCAGCAGAGCAACGGTGGTGGTGGTTTTACCTGCGCCGCTTCCGGTGGCTGCGATCACGATGCGCGGAATATTCCGAGCCGAACTCATTGCGGGCTTTCGTTACGAGGTGCAGTGGATGCGCTTTTCAGCTTCCGGCCTGACTTTACCCTAGCCCGCGCGTCGGGCAAGGGATCTGATTTTGCCAATTACTTTTTTGCCGCCAACCGCGAGATGGCGCGGATTGCTACGTGGACCGCGGGCATCGGGACGGTTGGCATCGTCGAAAGCTCGTTCAGGAGCCGGACGGCTTCCGCGAACTCCGCGGAGCGCTTGGCGCGCAGTGTCTCGATCGCGACCGGAAACTCGTCGCGTTCGTCAAGCAGAGCGTTGCACAGCGCAATGCGCGCGGTGCGAAGCTCGTCGGTGAGTTCCCCCGCCGCGCGCCGCTCCCAGCGATCCTCATCGGAGACATTCGCAATAGCCGATTCGAGGGGCGAAAAATCGAGCTTCGCCGAGAGGCGGAAGTAAGTTGCCGCCGCCCGTGCTGGCGCGATTTTGCGGGCCAAGCTCAGCCCCAGGGTGTTGAGCAGATGATCAGCGAATGCCAGCCGCGCCAGCCGGTGGGCCGCTTCGCCATCCGCCACCGCGCTCCGCAGCTGGCGATATGCGGTCTCAAATCGATCCCGCTCGCCGTCGGTGAGGAACTCCTCGAACTGGACCGCCAGCTCCTGAAACGCGCCCCTGAAGCTCTCAACTGATTCACTGATTGGGAGTTCGCGATCTACGTTCTGGATCGCCCATCCCGCCGCGCCAGTAGCCGCGCGCTCGAGCGCAAAGAATCCTTCCAGCTCGGACTCGCCGCTGCTCGTGAAGGGAGCACCTCCCTGGAAGCTCTCCGCCAGCTCGCGAACGCCCAGGATGTCGGCGGCGATGAGCCAGGCGCGTAGCGCCTGCCAGGCCTCGACTCCGTGATCACGCATCATTCCAAACACGAAGGTGGAGCCCACGAGATCGACCAGCTCATTGACCATCCGGGTCGCGATCAGCTCCTTGCGCAAACGGTGAGTGTCCATCGAATCGCGGAAGCGTGCGGCGATCGATTCGGGAAAATAGGGCGCTAGAAAGCGCTGCGTCAGGTAGGGATCGTCCAACAGTGGCGTACCCTCGAGTCGCTGGACCAAATCAATTTTCGTATAGGCAGTGACTACCGCCAGCTCCGGACGAGTGAGACCCGGGTAGCGGGTGCGGCGTTCGCGAAGCAGCTCGTACGAGGGCAGCGCACTTTCGTAACGGTGGAGCGGGCCGTGGGCCTGCACCGCCTGCATCAGATCGACGAACGCACGGAGGTGGGTGCGGCTTCGGACCTGCTCCAGCGAGAGCATCAGCGCCTGGTCGCGGTTGTCGCGCAAGACGCTGGCGGCCACCTCTTCGGTCAGGGTCGCCAGAAGCGCGTTGCGGTGTTTGAGACTGACTTTGCCGGTCGAGGTTTCGTACTGAAACAGGACCTTCAGATTTACTTCATGGTCCGAGGTGTCGACGCCGGCCGAATTGTCGATGGCATCGGTATTGATGCGGCCGCCCCCGAGTGCGTACTCGATTCTGGCTCGCTGGGTAAAGCCAAGGTTTCCTCCTTCGACCACTACCCGCACGCGCAGCTCGGCGGCCGTGACGCGGCACAGATCGTTGGCGTGGTCGCCCACCTGTTCGTCACTTTCATCACTAGCACGCACGTAAGTGCCGATGCCGCCGTTGTACAGCATCTCGGCGGGAGCCCGCAGAATGGCGCGCACCAAGCTCTCGCCATCAAGGGCATCGCGATCGCATCCGAGCGCGGCGCGCGCCTCGGGACTCAGCTCGATGCGCTTCTGGCTGCGGCGCGACACCCCGCCACCGCGACTGATAAGCGCGGGATTGTAGTCGGACCACTGTGAGAACGGCTTCTCGTAGAGTCGCTGGCGCTCGGCGAAGCTGGCCGTCGGGTCGGGGTCAGGGTCGATGAAGATATGGCGATGGTCAAACGCCGCGACGAGTTTCACGTTACGTGAGCGAAGAAGGCCGTTACCGAACACGTCGCCCGACATGTCGCCGATTCCGATCATGGTGAGCGGAGCGCCGCGATCCGGGTCGCGACCCATCTCGTGGAGGTGCCGGCGCGCCGACTCCCATGCGCCGCGCGCGGTGATGCCCATCACCTTGTGGTCGAACCCGTGTTCGCCGCCGGATGCGAACGCATCGCCCAGCCAGAAGCCGCACTCAATGGCGATTTCGTTTGCGATGTCGGAGAATGCCGCGGTGCCCTTGTCGGCTGCGACCACCAGGTACGGTCCGTCGGTGTCCAGCACCTTGACCCGCGGCGGATGCACCACGGCGCCGGCCGTTGCGTTGTCGGTCAAGTCGAGCATCGCGCGCATCAGCGTCTTATATGCCTCGACTCCCGGCGCTCCTGCGTCGGCGGGACGTTTGACGATGAAGCCGCCCTTGGATCCGGTCGGCACGATGACCGCGTTCTTGACCGTCTGGGTCTTCATAAGGTCGAGAATTTCGGTACGGTAATCGTCGACCCGGTCGCTGAAGCGGATTCCGCCGCGGGCGACCTTGCCTGCGCGCAGATGACACCCCTCCATCCGCGGACTGTTGACGTGGATTTCATACAGCGGCGGAGTGTCATCCAGGTTCGGGATTTTTCCGCTCTCGAACTTGAGCACGATGTACGGATCGGGTTGTGGTATCTCGCAAAAGTAGTTGGTGCGGACCGTCGCTTCGACCATGCCGAGGAAGGTGCGCGCGGTCCCGTCGTCGGCGATGCTTTCGACCGCGCCCAGCTTCTCGAGATAGGCGGCGCGCAGTGCAGCGATGTCCTGCGCCGAGGCTGCAACGTCTGGATCGAGGCGCGCCGCAAACAGTTCGAACATCGCACGCGCGAGCTGCGGATACGTCACCAGCGCATGCCGCAGGGTGGGCCGTGCCGGTGCCAGGCGCATTTGAAAGGCCGCTGCCAGATAGGCCCGGAGTAACGCAACTTCGCGCCACCTGAGACCGGCGCTAAGTACCAGTGCGTTGAGCGGGTCATCCTCGGCCTGGCCGCCGCGCACGGCAACAATCGCGTCGGCGAGGAAGCCGGCTCCCGGCAGATCCCGCAGCGGTTGTCCGTCCGCACCGCGCACGGAAAATTCCTCGACGTAAGCACGGTGCGCGCCGAGCTGCGGTCGGCACACGTGTGAATCTTCAGACAGAACCGCAAGCCCGAAGTTTTGCAGAATCGGCATCAACTCGGACAGCGCGGGAGGGTCCCCGATTCCTGCCATCCGCAGCTGGTCGGAATCCGCGCCGGAGGCTTCGTTTGGTGCTACTTCCGCTGCGAAGCTTCGGCCCGCGTTCATCAGCTCTTCGATGCGCTCGATATCATTCGCCGCGCGTTGCGCGCTGGTCACTGCCTGGTATTCCGCGCCGAACGCCCCGGCCCATCGTGCCCAAAGCTCGCGGCCTCGGTGCGCGCCAAGTTTCGCTCGGAGCAGCTCCTGGAGCCGATCTCCCCAGCGATGAGCCAGCTGCTTGACGTGGCTTTCGAGTTCACGAATCCTGGCCGGTTTCGGCGGATCCGCATCAAAGCAGAAATGCAGGCGCGCGGTGTACCCTTCCCCGATAGCGAGGACGTAGTACATCAGGGTGCCGTTCAGGCCGTCCGCGAGCGCCTGCTGAATTCTGACTCGCACGTCAGCCGCGAACCCCTCGCGCGGCATAACCACCAGCGCAATGACCATCCCGCGCTGTACGTCGGCTAGGGTCTTCAAACGCACCGCCGATTCATTTTTGAGGTCCAGAATAATGTGCAGCTGTTCGAGCAGTTCCGCGGTCGAGGCGCGAAAGAGTTCCTCCTTGGGAAAGCTGTTGAAAGTGGCGACCAGTTCCTTGTAGTCGTGCGAACCGGGCACCGCATGCTCGGAATCTATTACCTGTCGCAGCTTGGTCCGCAGAATGGGAATGTGCTGCGATTCTTCGGCATAAGCCTTCGAGGTGAAGAGACCAATAAAAAAGTCGAAGGCTTCCACCTGGGTGCCGACCCCGCGGCGGATGGCGATGGTGTCCATCAGGCTGCGGCGATGCACCTGTGACTCGACGCGTGACTTGCTGATAACGAGCGGGGGGCCCTCGAAGAAGAGCTTGCGACGCGCCGCGGTCATCTCGCTCAACGACCCGTAGTCGCGAAATCTTGCCCGATCGGGATCACGCACAATGCCGAGTTCAGTGCCCGGATCGGCTGCGAACTTCCCGGCCCCATCCGAGCCGCTCACCTTGTAGCGGCGATAGCCGAGAAACACGAACCCTCCCTGCACCAGCCAGCGCAGGAAGTCGCGCATGTCTATCAGCCCGCGTTGCGCGGCGTTTTCCTCACAAATCTGCAACGCGCGTGCGGTCATCGCTTCGAAATCACCGGTCGCTTTGCGCACGTCAACCAGGACTGCCCGCACCTCCGCCGCAATGTGATCCAGCGAGGCGGGTTCGGCCGCGATCTCCAGTTCGGCGTGGACAAAGGACTCGCTCTGTTCCGTCGAGGACGCCTGTTCCAACGAAACGACCCCACCCTGGGCGTCGCGTGCGACGCGGTATACCGGATGCAACATCATCGCGACGTGTGCGCCGAGATGCCGGAAGTATTCGAGCAGGCTGTCGATGATGAAGGGACAATCGGGCATCCCGGTTTCGATGACGATGAGGCCTTCGGTTGGGCCGGGGATCGCACGCACCGCTATGGGCTCGCTGCGGGACGCGAAGAAGTCGAAAGCCACGCGAGTCAGTTCCAGACGGCGTTGTGCCGAAATCCGCTCGAAGTGGTCGCGCGGTTCGCGAGCAAAGAGCCGGTCGGCAAAGACGGTCACCCGGTTCTGGTCGTCGCGCGGAATAGTGCGAGCGATGAGATCGGAAAAGTCAGATGATGATGCCACCACTACTGATTATAAGGCGGCACCGAGTTGGGCGGCTAGCCGATGGTAAAAACAGCAACGGGCGGCCCGCCGCCAGCACCTGCCATATCTTGCTACCTCTGACACCTCTTACTTGGAAGCACGACTCGTAAGGCTCGCTACCGGATGTCGTGGAATTTCTCACCTGCTCGGGGGCCACTCCCCTCGGCTCGGGGGTGATTTTGGCTACTGTCCGGTTCTCTGTCGTCTGGATATGTTATGATTCTTACTGGCAGTTTGGCTCAAGAGCGCGTGCCGGCCTCCAGCGGGAGTTCACAAGTTGTTAACCGCACGAACGCTTGAGGTTCGTCCCGTGTCCAGGCAGACGATTGAGCCACAGGGATGGCGGGCGGTACCTGGCTTCGGCCGAACTGCGGATCCTGAGACGTCTCGTGGGTTGGACTTGCGTGCCGCTGGTTGAGATTACCGCGATGACCTTCGGACCCTATGGGGTCGGACGGGTCGATGGCAGATCGGTGATGGTGCCCCACTCGGTGCCGGGTGATCTGCTGGACGTCACCATTCAATCGGAGCACCGCGGGTATGCAATCGGGCGCATCGCTCGCGTCGTCGCTCCCGGAGCGGGGCGGCGTCCGCCTCCCTGCGCCTTTCTTCCGCGCTGCGGTGGCTGCGACTGGCAGCACATCGAGTACCACGAACAAGTGCGGCTGAAGGCGCAGACCGTGGTGCACGAGTTCAGACATGCGCTGGGCGTCGACCTCGACGCCGCGACTTTGGTGGAACCTGCGCCTTCCGAGTTCGAATATCGATCGCGCGTGCGGCTCAAGGTCGGACGTCGCGGAGCGATCGGGCTATACGAGTCGGCCAGCAACCGGATGGTTGAGATCGATCACTGTCTGGTTGCGGACTGTCGTTTGGAGTCGGCGGCACGTCTGGCGCGAGTGCTCAGCCGCGACCTGCAGGAAATCGAGGTGGTGCGTCAATCTGAAGCGCGCCAGGTGCTGGTCGCCTACCTGAAGGAGCCCGCAGTCGGGGAGCAGGTTCGCGGCGTGCGGCGGTTCCTGGAGTCCGACCCGTCGACCGCAGGGGTCGTGCTGCGTGCGGGCGAATCTCGCACGGTCGTGGGCGATGCCGAAGTCGCTATCGAAATCGAGCCCGGCGTGGCGTTGCGCAGCGATGCCGATCTGTTCATCCAGGTCAATCGCCCGCAGAATCAGAAGCTGGTCCGAGCTGCGCTGGAGATGGCCGTGCCGGAGCCGCAATGCTCGATGTTGGACCTGTTCTGCGGGGCCGGGAACTTTTCGATTCCCGCCGCGCGGCGGGGTGCGCAGGTGACCGGGGTTGACGCGGAGGCGGCGGCAGTCGCGGCCGCCGAACGTAACGCGCAGCGGCTCGGACTTGCTGGGACAAGGTTCGTGGCGATGGATGCGCGCGAGCTGGTGGCGTTTTTGCATCGCGCCCGGTCGCGGCCGGAGATCGTGTTACTCGACCCGCCACGGGCGGGAGCCGCGGAGTTAATGGAATCAATCATGCGCCTGCGTCCGGCGCGGGTCGTGTATGTGTCGTGTGACGTCGCGACGCTAGCGCGCGATTTGCGGATGCTATGTGCCGAAAAGTACCGCATCAACCGTGTACGCGCGTTCGATTTCTTTCCTAACACGCATCACGTCGAGATCGTGGCCGGCGCGGTATTGACTTAGATTGCGGGGCGTTCTTAATGTAGGTCTATCGATTCCGTCTCCCGCCAGAAGGTAAACCAAGGCGATGCCCAAGCAGGAAAAGGAAAAACTCGCGCGCCCGAAGATTACCATCATCCCGGGGCGCGGCGTGGCTCAAACCATCAATTATTTGTTGGAAGATCGCGATGACCTCGAATGGATCATCGCGGTGGGCCGCACCAAGAACGGCGAGCTTTTTTTCTACGACACGGGGGGGGACATCGTTGAGGACCTGGGGACGTTGGAGTACCTGAAGGCACGCATCGTGCGCGCCCACTTCGGCGACGAGTACGAGTAAGCCCGGCCGCATTTCGCAGACCGGACCAAGCATCTCCCTTCCGTCTAAGTTGTGATGCGCGAAGCGCACTCTGATGGATGAACCTGATAGGAGAGGAGTACCGCGCTGCTGGCACAGAGGTCGGTTTTCTCTTGGTGCTCGCAGCCCGTGTCTAAGTTTGACCCGAAGCCCTGCGAGCACCCT
>JBKPEA010000109.1:0-17083 GCA_046728175.1 Thermodesulfobacteriota bacterium
TAGTGCCTCTCCCTTCCGGTGGACCTTCACCCGCAAAGATCTCCACGCACTGCCGGCCAAACTCGAACGCAAATCCCTGGCCCTGGCGGCCTAATCCGGAGCCTAAAATACGTCACCGTAATTCCGAACCAGAGCACTTAGTCACCGCATTGCAGACGGCGCAGTCGCCGCGGAAGGAAAGCGACCGTCCCAAACTCCCTGGCGGAGACGCATTGATTGGCTCAGGCGATTCGCTATAGCGCACTGTTCGGGTGCGCGCCTAATCTCCGCGACTGAAATGCTCATCCCGTGCAACGGGAGCAATGTCAGGTCGCTGCGCATCGCAGATGCATCTCGAGTATCCGGCGCAGCGGCGGTTGCCGTCTGTCCGGGGTCGGCTCGCCGCTGCCAAGCCAACGGAGCATGAATGTGAAATAAAGCGCGAACAGGTTGTGGGCGAGAAGCGCCGTATCGATATCGGCGGGTAGTTCTCCGCGTTCCTTGGCCGCATCGATCAGGACGTCCAACCTCCCGAAAATGCTCGCCATAACGGCGTCGATACCCTTGTTTTCGCCGTGAACGAACGCGAGTTCCTTCGCAAAAATACGCGCCAGACCGATGTTGCGCTGGTTCTCCTTCAACATAATCCCGAAAACGTGCGTCAGCTGATCGATCAATGCGGCTTTGGGGACCTTGCTGAAAGCGCGATCGATACTCCGGCCTACCTCCTCCTGGAACATCATTACCAGCAGGGCTTCCTTGGACTTCGCGTGAAAGAACAACGTGCCTTTCGCGACGTCGGCTAGTTCGGCGATTTCACTTGTGGGCGTAGAGTGAAATCCCTTGGACAGGAAGAGCTGGCGCGCAGCTCGAACGATGCGCTCGCGTTTTTCTCGTTTGCTGCGTTCGGCTCGGTTTAGTTCGACTACGGCCGCAGATTGTCTCAAAGCGCTCCTCCCTCACCCCGGCGCTGCACGCGATTGATTAGTCGGGTCGTTTATTTCTTTCCCACTAATGAACTCAGATTCGAAGCGGTCTGGTGTACATGGGAACCTCGGTCGGATTCTCACGCCATTGCGCTGGCTGCACGTCGATGTAGATCTCGACCTCGTTGCCGTCCGGATCCAGGAGGTACACGCTGTGAGTCACTCCATGATCGGACATTCCGACGATGGGCACGTCGGCTTCGCGCAAACGCGCAATCGCTGCGCGCAACACGTCGTCGCTCTCCCCAATTTTCAGTCCAAAATGATAGAGGCCGACTCGTGGTTTCGACGGAATGGGCGCGGCTTCATGACCGACTTGTATCAGCAAAAGTTCATGGTGGGTGCGGCCGGATGAATATGCTGCGGCTCCCGGTCCATGCACGATCTCCTTCCATCCAAGAACGTCGCGATAGAATCGCCGCGAGACACTAAGATCTTTCACGTAGAGAACAATATGTCCGAGCTCTTTCACTTCCATGGCTATCTACCTCTTCTCAAGGGCCACTCGTTTCGCAAACCAATGCCGGTAACCATGCTCCGTGCGATCCCTATTCTGCACGAGCCGGATGGACCCGGTCCCAAGCGCGACGAGCTTGGAGCCCAGTTGCTGGGCGAATCGATTTGCCGGCACCTGCATCTATCGCTCTACCACCATGGAGCCCTCTTGCAAGTCTCGAACCGTGGCATTGTCCATCCCAACATTCGCGCACGATTTTGTCAGATCAGGGCTGGATAGGAGCCGCCGTCCACGTGAATACTTGCCCCGAGATGTATCCGGCGTGCGCGCTGCACAAAAACGCACAGATGGCTCCGAATTCGCGCGGCTCGCCCATTCGTTTCGTGGCCACACCTTTGACCTGATCTGCACGCGCCTGCTCAAAGGTTATTCTTTCCTGTTCCACGCGCCGTTGTGCCAGCCAGCGCTGACGATCGGTGTCAATAATGAAGGGAAGTAGGTTGTTGATCGTCACGTTGTCGCGGGCGCAGTCGACCGACTGTCCTTTCATAACCGCCGTCACTCCTGCGCGTGCACCCGAAGACAGCGCCATCGTGGGATGCGGCAACTTAACCATTGCCGAGGTGACGTTGATGATTCGTCCGAAGCGCCGCTTTCGCATGCCGGGCAAGAGGGCGCGCATCAGCATCAGTGGCGCGAGCAGGTTGGCTTCGAGGCCTGC
The DNA here is from genome assembly GCA_046728175.1 of Thermodesulfobacteriota bacterium. Classification (GTDB taxonomy): domain Bacteria; phylum Desulfobacterota; class Binatia; order Binatales; family Binataceae; genus JAFAHS01. The sequence continues at coordinate 2,144 of JBKPEA010000109.1, forward strand.
CAACCAGTCTTCGTGCCCGAGTTCCAGGAAACTGCGTGGCTAGGGACCAGCGTTGTTGTTGATCAGAATGTCCGCCTCCGGACACGCCGCGAGCAGGGCTGAGCGTCCCGCTTCGGTCGTCACATCTGCGGGGACCGCGGTCGCCTGCAGACCCGCCTGGCAGAATTCTTCGAGCGTCTGAGCGAGCCTGGCTTGGTCCCGTCCATTTATGAAGACCTGAACGCCCTCGTTGGCGAGCGCCTCGGCGCATGCCCGGCCCAGACCTCTACTCGACGCGCACACTAGTGCCTTTCGTCCATTGATTCCGAGATCCATTGCTCAACCTCGATCGAAAAGGAAATCAAGTACCGCGCGATTGTGTTCCTGGTAGTGCTCGAACTGCGCCCAATGTCCGGTATCACGCGCGCAGTGGTACTTCGCACCCGGAATCGTAGCAGCGAGCCGCTGGCCGACGTCGGGGCCCGGCCGATTCTTGTCGCCCCAGTAAACCAGAGTAGGTCGGGTGATCTGCCGTGCCAGCGTATCGGTGATCGCATGGCGGGCCGGTCCTTCACCGGCAAGGTAGTCGCGCGTAACCTCGCGTAGCGCTCGGTTCACGGCCGGATCGCGATAGATCTGTGCGCGAAGCGCCACCGCTTCATCGGTAATCAGAGAACGATCGAAAACGACCTGTTCCAGACGTTTGCGGACATTCGCATCGGTGGGATCGTCGAACACCGCGAGAGCTTGATCGATGGTTGCGGCGGGGTTCGTGGGTTTAGAGCCCGGGACCGCCCCCTCATCGGGCAGGTAGCCGGTCGCGGTGGTGAGCACCAATTTATCGACCCGCTGCGGATATTTGAGGGCAACCAGACTTGCCACCCACCCACCGAGCGATTGACCCTCCAGATGGACCTGTCCCAGCTTCAGCGTGTCCAACACATCGAGAACTTGATCAACGAGTGCGGGAAGTACCTGCGCGTCGAAGTCCTCGGTTTGCGATCGCCCATGCCAGAGGAAATCCATCGCGACGACGCGAAAATGCTTCGCATACTCGGGAATGTTATGGACAAAATTCTCCAGGTGGCCGCCCATGCCGTGGAGAAGCACGACTGGGAAGCCATCACCTGCTTCAATGATGCGAGTGCGATAACGGCCCTTGACGAATCGTGTTTCGCAGCCGAGCAGCTCTACCCAGTATGACATGGACCTAAACGAGCGTCTGTCGCAGGCGGTCCCAATCCGCCCGCGTCATGAGCGTCGCATAATTCGGGATGATCATTCGAGTGCGAATTTTGCGTGAAACTCGTCCGCCTCGACCGGCGCCGCGGCTCTGGGCTGCGCTTCAGCGCGCATCTGCTCGTCCATGATCCGATTGAACTGAGCGAGGCCCGCGTCCATCGACAGCTTCACCATCTTCACTCCCGGGTGCAGGTCAATATTTCTCTGCTGGGCCTCGATCATCATCCGATCTTCCTCGAAAGCCCTCTTCCCCAGGTCATAGAAGAAGTTCTTCAGCTCGGCTTCCTTCGCCCACGGACCATACGCGAAGAAGTAGCAGGTCCGATTGTGGGTCAGCGGGGTTACCGCCTGACAGGTGAATTGGATATGTAACGGCTCGACCCCAACCGCTTCTCGCTCGGGGAACCGTTCCGCGGTGCGGGAGGGATAAAAGGCGGCCTGCAGCAGAAACACGCCGGGAACGATGAAGTCATACGTCTGCCAGATGTCGAAGCTCAGTTCGCGGAACCGCGGCAATATCCTCGAGGGTCCGCTGATACCCCAACTTTGGATTCGCACTCCCCGCGGGATTCGAGTCACGGTCGGGTTGAACATCTTCCCGGGGGTGACGGTGAGCCCCAGGCTGTTCGCGTGCAGGAATCCGATGTGCGACAGATCGAGCAGGTTGTCGTTGATCAGAGTGTAGTTCGCCTTGTAGTCCATCCGCCCCGGGTGCATTGCCCAGCGCGGATCATCGATCCCTACGAAATCCGGAATTAGCTTTTCGTCGGCACTAGCGGCATCGCCCATCCAGATCCAGGCAATCGAATACCGGTCGCGAATAGGGTAGGTGCGGACCTTGACCTGTGGGGGAATTTTCGTCTCGCCGGGAATCTCGATACACGTCCCCGACGGCGCGAACTTGAGTCCGTGGTACATACACCGCAGGTTCTCGCCTTCGAGGCGACCCATCGAGAGCGGAGCCATTCGATGGCAGCAGCGGTCCTGCAACGCAACCGGCGTGTGGTTTGGCGTGCGATACACAATTATCGGCTCGTTAAGAATCGTGAGTGGGCAAAGTTTTCCGGGTTCGAAATCCCGGCTCCAGCCGGCCGCATACCAGCAATTGCGCAGAAACATTGGACGACTCCAGTACCTTCTTTTTGGGTCCTCTCTTATCCTCGCGTGTAATTCCTATTCGGTAGGTGCCTGCACTTTCAGTGGCGCCAGAACACTCCGGGGCCACCAACATCGACTGGGGCCCGGGTCTAAGATGCGAAACGTTGCCTTCGGGTCCCCTGAGAAAACATGACAAGAGCCCCATTCGCTCGCTCCTTCCGGATTCTTAGCGAATCGACCCGGAAGACTCATCTTTTAAAGCACAAATTATTGACCAAGGTCAATAATAGACTGCGGTCAATCTTGGACCGGCTTCCCAAGCATCGATCGACCTTGGGAGTGCTCATTTATTGAACGGCGACGTCGACGAATCGAAGCAACCCCTCTGGCGTCGCAAAGCAACCCGACCGGGCAGCATTGTTCGCGAGGGAGCGAACCGAGGAGCCCACTCTCACAGCCAGGTTCTAAAACAGAGTGTAAATAAAGGGGGCAACTGTCGAAAACTGCGCGAGGATAACCAGTACTCCGACGATCAGCAGAACCACGATCGCGGGTGCGAGCCAGAACTTTTTCTCCGCTTTCATGAACGCCCACAAGTCGCGCAGCAGGTCTAACATCAGAAGGGCCGCTCCATGCTCTCGCGGGTTCGCTTGCGGCTCGGAACCCGATAGGTAGGTGCCTGCGGGTCGAGTTTTCGCGCAACCGGGTCATGTCCCAGTGCACGCATCAGGATTCCCAGGGGGAGAATCACAACGAAGAAGAGGATAGTCAGAATGATTCGGCTGTTGATCCAGCCCAGGATGAACCCAATTCGAATCCACAACCAGTGTACGTAGCGGAGTGCCGGTGGCCACACCAGCGCCGGCAGGATGAGTGCCCCGGACAAGACCCACGGCCAGCGATGGAACGCCTGATGGCGGAGCAAGGGCAGGGCAAGACCGAACAGCCCGGCCACAAGCCCGGCGGTTACCAGTCCGAAATTGCGCAACTCGGTCGAAGACGGCCGCGCTGCTTCCCCCGTAACCAGTTCTCGCCCAACCATATCAATTCATCTTGAGTCGAGTTTCTAGTTCTCCGGCCACCAAGTCCGGCTCCTACTCGGTTTCCCGACCCTCAGAAGTAGAGACGGTTTTGCTGCCTTCGAACTCGCTGCGCGGCCGACTATCCCATCCGATTTTTTTCCTGGGTGACACTCCCAGTTATTAGCGATTGATCGAGAACGCATCATCCATGATTCCTATGGCCGCCCGGTCCCGCTTCAAATCGAAGTGCCGTGCAGATGCTCGATCATCAACTCAGCTATACGTTCAGGAAATTGATCGATGATGAAATGGCCACCGCCCTCGACCTCTACAAACCTATACGGGCCGCTGACGAATTGCTCCGTCAGCTCGGCCGCCCGTCGGCCGACGCTCGCGTCTGCCGTGCCCCAGATATAGAGCGTGGGCACCGAGACTGGAGGAATCTTGGCGGAGCCAATGTTGTTTGCACGATACCAGCTGATAGCTGCTTCCAACGCACCGGGCTCACTCAGCGTCTGAAAATGCGCGTCGAGATTTGCCTTTCCAACGCCCGCACGTTCAAGGACGGCTCGCAGCATCTTGAAGTTGTCCTCACGCAGTCGATTTATCGCGTCGGGTTCGCGAAACGCCGAGTGATGTTGGGAATGCTTGACTTGTTCCGGATCCTCGGCCATGGCGCGTGCAAAAGCGCCTGGATGGGGTCGCGAAAGGGTGGTCAAAGTTGCGACTCGGTCCGGATGGCCAGCTGCTATCAACCAGGCGAGTTGTCCGCCCCAATCGTGGCCGACCAGATGAAACCTGGGCGCCTCGCAAAAGTCCATCAGGGCCAACGCGTCGGCCGTGAGTAGCTCACTTGTGTACGATTCGACTCCAGTCGGACGCGCACCCGCTGAATAGCCGCGCTGATCGGGAGCTACCCCACGGAATCCCGCCGCCGCCAGGGCGCGCAATTGATGCCGCCACATGTGGCGCGTTTGCGGAAATCCATGCAGCAGCAGGACCGGCGGACCCGAAACAGGGCCGTCAGTATCGACGGTGAAGCGAAACTGGCCAATTGTCCAAGCTTGCGTTTGCATTTCGTTCACGGTGCGAAATAGCGAAGATAATCTTACGTCAAGGAATTGGGAATGGCGGTCTGGTTCCCTTTTCCCGCACTCATCAGGGGAGTCGGCTGATGTTTGCGGGTGGCGGGCGGTGGTGCAAGGGGACGGTCCGCGAAGGCGCGAGCTCGCTTAGGCGGCCCTTCCCTTTGGCGCTCGCCAAACTCCTTTGCGTAGCTCGATCGAAAGTAAGGCATCGAGGCGCGCACCATGCGCACGCTGCTTTAGTGAGGCAGCGACTCCGTGAAGAATTCTCGATAAGCAGTCATCTCCGATCAACGTGCTCTCTACCTACAGCCAATCCAGGTGAAGATGCTGCGATGACCTAGATTCATCCAGAAACCGCGCTGTTGGTGGATTATTGTGTCCTTAAGTGATAGGGCCGAGATGATGGAAAAACCTCTCAGCAATGGTTTTTCGGTCGGGCTTGGGCTGACCAATGAGTGCGATCTCGCCTGTGCTCATTGCTATCGCGATACCGATCGAATCGATCGTCTGTCACTCGATGACGTTCGACGCGTTGTCGAAAATCTGCCGGTTCGATCGGTGAATTTGGGGACCGGTGAGAATGGACTTCATCCGCAGTTCCACGAGATCCTGGAGTATCTGCGGGAGCGCGGCACCACGACCGCACTGACTTCAAATGGCTATACGGCAGCGGTCCTGAGCGACGATGAGCTGCGCTCTTTCGCCGATCTCGAGTTTTCGCTCGACTTCGCAACCGAGCGGGAGCAGGATTCCTGGCGTGGTCCGGGCAACTGGCGGCTGGTGCTCGATCAGACAGCGCGGGCGCTGAAACTCGGAGTTCCGGTCACGATTATCGCCGTGATGATGCGGACCAACTATGACAAGCTTCCCGAGATCGGGGCGCTGGCGGCGGGGCACGGCGCAAATTTCAGGGTAAATGTCTATCAGGCTGTCAAAACGGATGCGTTCTCACTGGACTATGAGCAGTTTTGGACCGGCTTTCAGAGGCTGCTGGACTCCTGTCCACTGGCCGTGTGCAACGAACCCATCGTGCGCGCGATTCTCGGATTCGATGCCGCATCGGGCGGCTGTGGAAAAGGCACCATCCGCGTGACGCCCAAAGGTGAAGTGCTCCCCTGCGTTTACTGGCCAAGGCGGAATCTTGGCCTGGCCGATCTCGAAAAATTCGGAGTTGGAATTGTCAACTCGCCGGCGTTTCGCGAACTGGAACGAATTCCGCAGTTCTGCAGGTCTTGTCGCTTCGTTGAGTCGTGTCGCGGGGGCTGCCCGAGTCGCCGGCTACTGCGGGGAGGGTTGGATCTGCCCGATGAGTTTTGTCCATTCGCCGCCGGAAATCCTCTGCCTTCGTTTGCAAGCCACGCCGGAAGTTCGCGGCAATTTCCGAAGGCAGGGAGCGCATGCACTACTGTGTTCGGCGCGCAAGAGCAGGGAGAGGCCAAGGGTTGAGCAACTCCAAACTGCCCGCCCTCGATCCCGCGCACGTGCTGGTGATGCTAAGGGTCGCCCTCGGCGCACTATTCGTGTCAACATTCTTCGAGGACCTTCGTAAGGGGCTATACGGCGCCGAGGGATACGCCGGCTTGATTCGCGGGTACATCCAAAACGGGCAAGCCCCGGCAGTTTGGAAGCAGGTAATGGAGCTTACCGCCGCCCACGCCGCCATAGCCGGTCCCCTGCAGGCAATTCTTGAGGCGAGCCTCGGCGTATTGCTTACACTCGGGCTGTTCGCGCGGCCGGCTGCGCTCGTGGCATTCGCATTTCTAAGTGGATTGTGGGTCTCGGAGTGGGGAACGGCCTGGATATGGGAGCTGCTGGTTCCAATGGTCGTAGCTGCGGCACTGGCTCTCGGACCGTCGGGTCGGCATGCTGCCGTCGACGTGGCACTCGCACGGCGATGGCCTGAGCTTCCAATCTGGTAGCCAGTGCGCATCTCGGTAGTCATTCCTACTTACAATGAGGCCCAATCGATTGGCCTGGTCTTGGCCGATATCCCGGCCGGAATGGTTGAACAAGTGATTGTGGTCGATAGCGATTCGACCGACGGAACGGCGCAGATTGCCCGACAAATGGGGGCCGAGGTTTTGCGTGAGCCGCGGCGCGGCTACGGTCGCGCCTGCCTCACGGGACTGGCCGCGGTCAATGCTCCGGACGTGGTAGTGTTTCTCGACGGGGACTACAGCGACCGTCCGGCGGAGATATCACGCTTGTTGGAGCCGCTGCGCGAAGGCGCCGCGGATATCGTCATCGGCTCGCGGTTGGCCGGCGAGCGGATGGCAGGGTCCATGCCATGGCATGCCGTCGTCGGCAATCGTCTCGCGGCAAGCCTGATAGCTTTTCTGACCGGAGTCCGCGTCACGGATCTCGGTCCGTTCCGAGCTGCACGATACCAGGCCCTGGTTGCGCTCGCGCTGCGCGAATCCACTTACGGATGGCCGGTCGAGATGATCGTGAAGGGCGCGCGGCGGGGACTGCGAGTTACCGAAGTGCCGGTCAGTTATCATCCGCGGATTGGCTCGTCGAAGATAAGTGGAACCTTCCGAGGCAGCATTGGCGCGGCCTGGGGTATTCTCGGTGCAATATTGAAGTGTCGCCTTTTCGACGCCAACTCCCCACGCGAGCGGAGTGTTTGAAACAGGTGCCGTCAGAGGCCGGTGAACGTGCCCTCATCATAATGGCGAAGGCGGCGCGGGTAGGTCACGTAAAAACCCGGCTCGCCGCTACTCTGCCCCCCGACGGTGTCGTGGACCTCTATAAGTGTCTGATTGAGGACACCCTGGATCTCGCGCGCTCGGTCGCAACGGACGCACTTGCCATTGTCTGTCCGACGTCAGATATCGCCGATCTCGCGTCTTGGCTGCCGGCGATCGAAATCGTCGGACAACATGGCGAAGGTCTTGCCGCGGGCCTCGTTTCGGCCTTCCGCACCTTCATCGGGAGGGGATACCGGCGCGTGGTGGCTCTCGACGGCGACAGCCCTCATTTGGCGCCCGATACGCTAGACCGCAGTTTCCGGCTGCTCGACGGCGCCGATCTGGTGGTGGGGCCGACTACGGACGGCGGCTATTACCTGGTGGGTAGTGCGACTGAGCAAGTCGAGTTGTTTGATAGGCAAAGGATCGGAACTGGCAGCGCCTTTGATTCGCTAATGGCTGGTGCGCGTGGGCTCGGTCTTCGCGTGGCACTCACCGAAACCGGTTATGACGTGGATGAGGCCGGAGATTTGACGCGTCTGGCCCGGGAGCTACGTTTATTTCCTCACCGCGCTCCGCGCACGGCAGCATGGCTCGCGCGCCGACCGGAGCTGCGGGGGTGGTGAAGGACCGCAGTGTAGCCCCAGCCCGGGTCCTCGGCTGGGGATCGATTATCGCCGGTTGCATTTTCGGGATCCCTTTCGTCGACCGAGTAACATACCCGCACGTTTTTGCCGCATGCAATGTGCTGGCCGGTATCGCGTATCTTCGAATCCTTTGGCTGTTGGGTCGGGTTGGTGAGAGAAACACTCGGGCGCTTGCCCTGTGCCTTGTGCTGGCGGCGCTCTGGCGAATTCCCCTCCTGCTCATGCCGCCGACCCTCTCCACCGATGTCTATAGGTATGTGTGGGACGGCAGAGTCCAGCGGCTCGGCTACAGTCCGTACATGCTTGTGCCCAGCGACAGCGCCCTCCGTCATCTGCACACCGCCGAGACTCTGCGCATGAACTTTCCCGACCTGCCAACCCCATACCCGCCGGCCGCTGAACTTTTTTTTCGCGCGGTCATGACGGTGGACGACTCGGCGCGCGCGCTGAAATCAGCAATCTTCCTCTGTGACGCTGCAATAGTCGCCGTTCTCCTCAGTTGGCTATCGGCGTCCCAACGCAGCCCGTGGTGGGTGCTCGCATATGCATGGAATCCGCTCATTGCACTGGAGGGCGCGGGGAATGGACACGTAGATCTCTTAGGGGCGCTATTTCTTGTCGTGGCCGCTGCTTCGCTGACGCGCGGTAGGCGCACGGTTGCAGCTGTCGCGTTCGCGCTCGCAGTTGGGGTCAAGTTTGTGCCGGCGACGTTGGCACCGCTCCTCTGGCGCCGCATCCGCCTTCGAGACGCAGCTTTATGCGTCGGAACCTTTGCCGCACTCTACCTCCCGTTTCTCAGCCAAGGCCGGCTGCCGCTCGGCTCACTGGGAGTCTATCTGGCCAATTGGCGCGTCAACGCACCAGTTTATTCGGCGCTCGAGCGGATCGTTCCGACCGCAGGCCTGGTAGTCCTTCCTGCGGTCTGCGGCTTTGCGGTCGCGCTCTGGGCGCGCTGGCATTTGGCCCTCGACTCACCGGAGGCCTGGGCCTGGCCTGCCGCAACGACCCTGCTCTTCGCACCCACCATCTTTCCGTGGTACCTCGTTTGGGTTACCCCGTTTCTGTTCACTCCACAACGCACGCTGCCGCTTGCGGTATGGACAGTGAGCTCACTCACGCTTTACTGGTGGCTTCCCGTCTGGGCTAAGACTGTGGTCGAGTACGTGCCGGTTCTGTGCGCAGCCGCATGGATGCTGGCGCGATCTGTGGGGAGTCGGGCAATGAGCACCGCGGTGTGAAAGTTATCCCAGCTCCCGGGCCGTCTTGGGCGCTCTGCTTGACGTTAGTCAACAGTCGAAGGTCTTGCCGACGGGAGCCGCAAAAGGTCCGCGTGTGCAGGTTGACGCTGCCGACCCGCAAGCAATCCGCCTTCGAATCACGAGCGGTCAACGGCCGCGTACTCGAACTGGTTTTTAATCTGCTCTTTCGGCAGCGGCTGTCCGTCTACCTCCACGTACGGATAAATCAGGAAGTTGACCGGTTCCCCGCTCTGGCGCGGCTTCAGCACCAGGTCGCGACCCATCGTGAAGGCGACTCGGTCTGCGTCGAGATGACCAAAATAGTACTGGCGCAGTTCGGGATGCTTCCACGCTTCCGATGCGTCCACCGGCACCCACTGGCCACCGGCGTAAAATTCGGCCCAGCAGTGATACGCGGGGATTTCGCCCCCGCTCGACGCGCCGAGCGGAAAGCCAATCGTAAAGCGCGCCGGAATGCCTCGCGAGCGCGCAATCGCGATGAACAGCGAATGGAAGTCGGTGCAGTTCCCCTTCTTGACATCGCACGCATAGATGGCGTCGCCGCGTCCCCGCCCCTTGCCGCTCTTGTCGTAGGTCATGTTCGCGACTACGTAGTCGTAGATCGACTGCGCCTGTTCGTACGAAGAACCATCCGGATCGCCCACCTTTGCGCTCACCACTTTGATCGGTCCGTCGATCGGAACCAGGCGGTCCGGGCCCAGGTAGCTGGTAAACGCCCCGCCGGTAGGCTCCGGAATGTTGGCCTTCGCCTGCGCCAGATCGGGCGATTCCTCGACGCGCCGCACCTTAAAACGGATCGTGACCGGTATCGAACCCGAGGGTGGCACCCTGGCGGACAGATGCGCCACACGATTGCCGCCGGCGGGCTGATTTACCACCTCAACATGCGCCGGACTGTCCAGCTTGACGCCGCTCACTTGCTGGAATCGGTCTTCTCGCGGCAGCGGAATCCAGGCCTCGACACTATGGGCCTTCGGATTCATGCCGGTGAGCTCTGTGTGATAGGTGAAATCGACCTCTCGCACCTTCGCAGGCTGGACTGCGGAGCGCGTTTGCGCTTTGGCGCTTGACAAATCGCCATCCACGACCGTCAGCACGAATATCACGGCGAGGAGCAGGTATCTGCGAGAGCCGGGGTTTGCCACCAGACTTCTCCTTTGAATTGCGGTCGATCAGTTTCTACAAAGCGGGTTGCGAAGTTCTGCAGAACCCGGGTGAGTTATAAATGCGGAAGCGCGGAAACGAGGACAGGGACCGCAGCTTCCGTGGTGCAGCTTCCGTGGTGCGTTAGGAACCCGATAAAAAACGTGGTCCATGGGTATCGCTATGGGATCATGGGAGACACGCCGGCAACATGATCCCGTACGGGAGAGTGTCAATGGTTTTACGTCCCTGCTTGCGCCTTCCGTCAATCCACTATGGAAGAGACGGCGATGAAGCACAACTCCAAGCGCCGGTAAGAAACGACTCTGCTTCGCGCTCGAAATCGATCCAGTCTGACGCGGCAGAGATCGACTGCGGACAGAACACCCCGCCGTGCCTAGCCACCGCGAATAATTAGTGGGATCACTCGAACTGCTTGAAACGAATCTCAGGCGAGTCGCCTGAACAAACCGGGATAGGTGACCACCAAGCCGTTGGCGTCAACCTCGATCTCGCGCACGAAATCGCTGTCGAGAGACTCGTATCGATACCGGCGGAGCGGCTCAAGGCACGTGTATCGCTGAGGATCGGAGACGATATTCAGATCGGGAACGTGGATGTACGCCGCGCGAATCTCGGCCGAATGTCCCCGCGCGAGTCGGAGCCGACGTATGGGGAGCGTGTTGGTAAATGGGGTCGCTGAAATGTCTATGTCGATTGCGCCGTCGAGATCAGGCAATACATTCCCGAAGGCGTCGGTCCATTTTCCGCGACCGTCGCTGAGCAGGTCCACTTTGCGCTGCTCGCCAATAATTTCGATAGACGCGTAGTTGAGGGTCCACGAACCATCGCATCGAATCTGATAACGCACCGCGAACGGCTCGTGGTTGACGGCGCCGATTACAACGCCCTCTGCTGTGTTCGATTCCGGTGTGCATCTGACTATGGTGTGCTCGTTTCCTTTGCCGGACCAGTCCTGCCATCGCGCCACGATACGTTTGTCCATGCCGACTGAACTCCCAAATGCCTTACAGGGTTCCGTAAGCCTGACGATGTTTTCAAAACCTAGCGAGATTCTGTCCTGAACTGTTTCGCCGCCAACGCGAGAGGATAGCTAGGCGTCCCGGCGCGACCCTGCCCCTCCGCGTAACGGAGACTATCTTAACTCGGGCGTTGCGCTGATCTGAATTATATTGGCGCTGAACGCCAGGCGACGAACGCTACACCAGTCCGTGCTAAGTTTGCTATTCGGCACACTCGAAGAACTAAACGTAACCGTAAGAATTCCAACCGAGACTTTTTCCCACTTAGAACTTCAGCCGTGCTTGAGTAACGATACGAACTTCGCGTGGCGGAGGTGGTTCGCCGCCGTAACCTCCAGGTATGCGATAGTCGCCCGCAGTCGCGGCCGGAGCCAACGGCAAAACACCATCTCCTCCGCCGTCAGTCCCTCGCCCCACCGCCCACGATGCGATTCGGGTAGATTCGCGAATGGACATCGTTCGGTTCCCAAGCCGGTCAGCTGCGCGAACACGAGCTCTCGCGATGCTGGTGTAAATCCCGCGCGGACCTTCGCGACATAGAAGAGTTTGCCGCCCTCTCGTTTTCCGACCAGCAGTGCGTCGAATCCATGGGTGCCGGGCGTGTAGCCACCGATGACAAACTCACCCGCCTTGTTGATACGCATCTTTTGCCAGGCACCCGAACGCCTGCCCGGCTCATACCGGCTCTCGCGCCGTTTCGCGACCACGCCTTCCAGGCCCATCCCGCGAATCGCCGCGACGACCTCTGCGGCTGACGCTTCCAGATTCTCTGAAAATCGAACGGCGTCCGGCAGCAGCGGCATTACCTTGCGATGCAACAGCCTGCGCCGATCCTCGAGCGGGCTATGCATCATGTCCATGCCTCGAAAGAACATGAGGTCGAACGCGAAGAAATGCAGGCGCGGCTTTTCGCTGAGTTGGTTTTGCAGCACGTGGAATGATGGATGGCCCTCGGCATCGTAGGCGACAATCTCGCCATCGATGACCGTCCCGTCAGGAAGCGCTTCGAGAACGCGCGCTATCGATGGAAATCGTTCGTTGAAGTTGGCGCCGTAGCGCGACCGCAGCTGCACCCGGCCTGCCGTCTTGACGCCCTGCGCGCGGTAGCCGTCGAACTTAACCTCGTAAGCCCACTCCGGCCCCTCCGGCAGCTTGGATACCGCGAGGCTCAGCATCGGCTCAACGAACCGGGTAGAGGACGAACTCTGAACTCGCATCGGACGAGATCGGATTCTAGCCGACAGACAGCGAACTGAGGTATAGCGACTGACGACCGTTAACGGCGACCGCAATGCCAACAGTGGCGACAGCGAACAGGCGCAACAAGACCCGTCGCAATAGTAGCTGGTGCGAATCACCGCGGTTGCCATTTTCCTCGGCCTGGCAACTACCCGGGCCGGTCATGGAGGCGGGCAAGGCCCTCGTCGAATTGGTTCTGCTCGCCGAATGCTCTTATTGATCGTTATCCAACGGCGCTGCCAGCTTTTCGAGCCGGTGGAGGAAAAGGTAACCAACATCGAGTCGCGGATCGGACACGTCAGCGAGATTCTTGCTGCAGCGAATTTCGCCGACATGCGCGCCGTTCTCGGACGATTGAGAGAAGACCAAAGAGGCGTCGAAGGGCAATGCCGAAGGATTCTTAAGCGGCCTTGCTGATGACGTGCGCTACGCGATCATCGGCACAACCAAGTTCTCCGGCACCTTCAATCGGAAGCAGGACCTGCTTAATCGCGCCTTCGTCCGCTAATCTCCGAACTCGAAGCTAACGGCGGCATGGAGACCGACAACCTGATCGCGGAGGGTGACTACGTCGTGCAGAGGGACGCGGGGTTGGGAGAAAGACGAAGTCCGGCGATCCGTACAACAACACCTACTGCTTCGTGTACAAGCTGGCGGCCGGCAGGGTCATCGAGGTGACAGAATACTGCGACACCGAGTTGGTGACCCCGCGCTTTCGGGAAGTAGAGGTGCGGTCGACCTATCTGCGTTGCGCAAGGAGCGAAAAGCATGGGACTGATCATTCATGAACTGTCGACGATGGACGCCACGGCACAAGCGGAACTGGTTCGCCAGCGCGAACTTACTCCGCTTGAGTTGGTAGACGCTGCCATTGCTCGAATCGAGCGGGTCAACCCGACGATTAACGCGGTAATCACCCCGCTTTACGAGGAAGCTCGGAAGGCTGCAGTCTCGCCCGACTTGCCCGACGGACTGTTTCGCGGCGTGCCGTTCCTCCTCAAAGACATCGGCGCGATGCAGGAGGGACAGCCATACTACGCAGGCAACCGAGCGCTGCGCGACGCTGGCTTTCGTTCGCCGGTGGACACACCGCTGGGGGCTAGATTTCGCGCGGCTGGGTTCATCACGCTCGGCAAGACCAATCTCCCGGAATTCGGTCTGCAGACAACAACGCAACCGCTCGCCTTTGGTGCGACGCGCAATCCGTGGGCACTGGATCGATCGACCAGCGGCTCATCGGGCGGCTCGTGTGCCGCCGTGGCCGCCGGGATGGTGCCAATTGCCCATGCCAATGACGGCGGCGGTTCGATTCGCCTGCCGGCTGCATGGTGTGGACTGGTGGGATTGAAGCCGTCGCGCGGCCGCGTCTGTGACCCACTCGATACGCTTCTGCTGACGGAGCTGGCGGTGAGTCGCACCGTCCGCGATGTCGCGGCCGTGCTCGACGCCGTGCACGGCTCCGAGGCGGGGGACCTGTTTGTCGCTCAGCCGCCAGCGAGATGCTACCGCGCCGAAATTGGAGTGGATCCGGGGAAGCTGCGCGTAGGAGTCTTGACGCGGACCACCTTTGGGGAAATCCACACTGAATGTCTGACGGCGACGACGGGAGCGGCCAAGCTGCTAGAATCCCTTGGCCACGCGATCGAGGATTCCTATCCCGAAGCCCTCCTTGACCCGGGCCTTGGGGGTCCCCAAACCTCTGCTTTGAACCGGGACTTGGTCATGGTCATTCGCGCCTTGGACGAAATCCTGGGTCGGCCCGCGACGCGCGACGACGTTGAACCCTATCTGTGGTCGACAACCGAGCTCCCGTCGGCGACGGCTGACGAATATATCGCAGCGCAGCAATGGCTGCTTCGGTGGCGGAGGCGAGTGGTGCAGTGGTGGTCAGCGGGCTTCGATCTGTTGTTAACCCCGACGGTCTGGGAGCCGCCCGCGACGCTCGAATCGATGACACCGGTGGAAAGCAAGCTTGCGGACCTGTTCGCGAAGGTTATGCGACACGCGTTCTTCACCCGCCCCTTCAACCTGACGGGGCAGCCGGCTATCTCGCTGCCGCTGCACTGGACGCCGGAGGGATTGCCGGTTGGGGTCCAGTTGGTGGCGGCGATGGGCCGCGAAGATCTGCTGATTCGGATCGCCTCGCAACTCGAGCGGGAGCTGCCGTGGATCGATCGTTTACCGCCGGTACATGCATAATCCTTTGACGGAGATTCGCGCGTGACTTGTTGGCGCGCCGGGCGTCGCGCGCTGGCTGCACAATCCCTGAACGCGGAGACTAGTTAACCGCAAGCGCGCAGAACAGGCTCTCAAAGCGGCGCAGGCTGGTTGTGAGACCGCGAAATGAAACCATTGATGGTATGGACCGCTCCCCGCTTGGATAACGGCCTCGATGGGCCACGATGGTACGTTCGACCATCACCAACCAAAGCGAGGAGGGTCCGCGATGAAGATTACGACAGTGGGAATCGATCTCGCAAAAGACATCTT
>JBKPEA010000110.1:0-17572 GCA_046728175.1 Thermodesulfobacteriota bacterium
CCGGAGCCTCGCGAAACGGTCTTCAAGCATTGCGTGCTCACCCGCCTGGCATGCAACTGGGGCATGGATGTG
Source organism: Thermodesulfobacteriota bacterium (assembly GCA_046728175.1). Classification (GTDB taxonomy): domain Bacteria; phylum Desulfobacterota; class Binatia; order Binatales; family Binataceae; genus JAFAHS01. The sequence goes on from JBKPEA010000110.1 coordinate 73, forward strand.
CAGGGGTCATCGAATTCATGCCCCAACAACGATCCTTTAGTCTGTGGTCCACTGGGGCAGGAAAGTGTCTAGCTGCCTGGAATAGAGCGCCAGTCGCTCTACCCCGACCCTTTGCTAACGGTTCCGACGCATTCAGGATGATCGAGGCACTTGCAACATCAACGCAGGAGGAAATAGTCACGTGGCCACCGATAGCTCAATACTGGTGACAGGTGCGGCCGGCAGCGTAGGCGGCGTCGGACGTCAGGTCGTCGAGCGCCTGCGCAAGCGAGGCCTGCCGGTCCGCGCACTGGTTCATCGGGAGGATGCGCGCGCCGTGTGGCTGCGCGAAACCGGTGCCCAGGTCGTGGTTGGCGACCTCACGGTTCCTGGTGATGTGGCTCGAGCGATGCAGGACTGTCGGCGTATCTACTTCGGTATGAGCGTGTCGCCACCCTATCTCGAGGGTACAGTCATCGCGGCCGCAGTTGCACGCGAGCTGGGCGACATTGAAGCCTTCATCAATATTTCACAGATGACGGTCTCGCAAATGAGCCTGACCAACATGACGGACTCTCGGCAGCAGCGTCTGCACTGGCTGGCCGAACAAGCGTTGAATTGGTCGCGACTCCCGGTCGTGCACGTTCGCCCGACGGTGTTTCTGGAAAATCCTTTCTTCATGAACTTGGCCGCCCAGTCGATAGCGAAGGACGATTCGATCCGGTTGCCATTCGGTGTCGGGCGAACATCGCCAGTGGCCGCCGACGATGTGGCTGAAGTTATCGCCACAATTCTCGCCGACCCTGCGGCGCACATCGGTAAAGTCTACGAGCTGACCGGGCCGAAGTCGCAGGACATGAGGGGTATCGCCGACGAATATTCGAGCGCGCTCGGCCGCAAGATCACATATGTGGATGTACCGCTGGAGCAGTGGCGCGACACGGACCTGCGAAATCTCAAGTTACCGGAGCACGTGTTCGAACACTTTGTAACTATGGCCCGTCTTCATGCAGCCAATCGGTACGATCGTTCCACTCGCGAAGTGGAGGGGGTCACTGGACGTGCAGCGACATCCATCCGCGAATTCGTCGCCAAGCGGCTCGAGCTGTTCGCTCGAAATCCTTAGTCCAAGGCTCCCACCCCGAAAACAGCTTGAGCGACAGGGAGAAAGATCTCAGCAGATCAGCACCTTAATTATTTCATACTCAATGGTGTTAATATTGGCGGAATCGAATCCCATAAGCCCTAGCGCAGCAGTGCATCAACAAGCTGCTATAAAGCGTTACTCCCACAGTATTCTCTGATAGCTCTCGCCATTCTAGTGAGGTTGGAGTAGGAAGCGCCTGGGTATGTCTGACTTGTTATCCTTTCGACCAGTGGTTTCATCGGTCGTGAGCGTGAGCTTTCGGAGCTACGCGCGGGTCTAGCCGACGTCACGGTCGGTCATGGCCACCTGTTCCTGTTGACCGGCGAGCCGGGAATCAGCAAAACAAGGCTGGGCTGATGAGTTCGGACGCTTAGCGGTCCCGCATGGTGCACGCGTGACCTGGGTCGGTGTTGGGAAGGTGGCGGCGCGCCAAGCATATTGGCCGTGGATCCAGGTCGTGCGCGCCTGTCTCGCCGACAGTGATGCAGAACACCGAGCGGCGATTCTCGGCTCGGGAGCGACGCAGCGGGTCGCGCAGGATATCGGGCAGCTGCTTCCCGACCTCCGCGCGGCACACCCTAGTCCGAGACCTCCCGGACCGCAGCCCACCGATCCGGAGCAGGCGCGGTTCCAGTTGTTCGACTCGGTCGCAACGCTGCTCAAGAACTTGCGCGTATCGGTCCGCTGGTCATCGTAATCGACGATCTCCACGATGCGGACGAGCTCCACGATGCGGACCATCCCTCCCTGCTGCTTTTGAAGTTCATCGCCGGCCATAGCAAGGACGCGCGCATCTTGCTGGTTGGTACCTAGCGCGACACCGAGGTCAGGCAATCACCGGAGCTGAGCCGGTTGATTGGCGATCTGAGTCGGAAGGGTAATTCGCTTCCGATCGTAGGTCTGAGTGGAGCCGAGGTCGGGGAGTTGGTCTCAAGCAGTTCGGGAAGGCAAGCGGAGGAGAAGCTCGTGGCAACTCGCCATCAAGCCACGGATCGCAACCCGCTGTTCGTAGATGGGGTAGTGCGATTGCTGATCGCCGAAGGCCGGCTCGCGCGAGCAGAATCGGGCGATGCGTTCAGGATTCCCAACGGTGTCCAAGAGTCGATACGGCGGCGGCTTGTGAAGTTGCCGGAAGAAACCAGCCAGATGTTATCGATCGCCTCGGTAATGGGGAATGAAGTCGAAATCGAAGTGCTGGGGCAAGTGTCGGGCTCTGCGCCGGACGAGATCATAGAGCGGATGGAGGGCGCTCTCCGCGCCGGCATAGTAGTCAATTCTCCGATTGGTGGCGCGCGCTATCGTTTCTCGCACGCACTGATCCGCGAGGCTCTATACCAGGATCTACCCGCCAAACGCCGATCCAGTTACACGCCGAGATTGGCGCAGCGATCGAGAAAGTTCATAAGGACGACCTGAGGCCGCATCTGGCACCTCTGGCACACCAATTCAGAGCCGCCGGTGATGCGCGCCACGCGGTCGATTATTCGATCGCCGCTGCCGATGCCGCGGAGGCCGTATTTGCGTATGAGGATGCGCTTTCGCACGTGCACCCTGCTCTGACAATCGCCGAAAGCAGCGACGATGACCCTGCGCGGCTAGCTGCTGTGCTCCTTCGGATCGGCCGCATAGTCGTTTTTGTGAACCAGGAACAGGGTGTGGCCTACCTAGAGCGTGCCGGGCGTTTTGCTATGCTTCGACGCTGGGCAGCCTGGAAAAGCCGCGGAGCATTTGCACTCTTGCGGCAAGATTCTTGCCGGCAAGAAAGACTGGCTCGGCCAGGCGAGACATCTTTGGCGTGCGGAAGCTCGGGGCAGCGTTCCAAGAGCGCTTTGAGGACTCTGACCGCTACTTCGAACGGAGCACAGAGATCGTTAAACAATATTCCCTCCCCTGATATGAAGCCGAGACTCTGCAGTATTGGGGAAAAACGCCCCTCCAAGGGGGTCAACTGCATCGCGCGCGTGAGAAGTTCGATAAGGCCATCAAGGTCTATCGCGACCATGGGGGGCGGCCAGCCATGGATCGATCGCGTCGACGCCGACCGGCGCCGCGCGGAGCCGCCATTGGCCCAATCACGGCCGCAGAGCGTCGATGCAAGCGGGGAGAATGCTGGCCAAGAGGCCGTTTTTCGTGACGAAGGCGATTTCTGGACGATTTCCTACCAGATCCACCGTTTCCGCCTCAGAGATGTGCGAGGCCTGCACTACATCGCCTACCTGCTGGCCCATCCCAATGAGAACTTTCATGCGCGAGCTCTCCGCGACCCAACGGCGGCGAGGCCTCCTCTACAATTTCCGACCCAAGCGTCCAGGCCGATCAGGAAAATGCTCCACCGATCCTCGACAGCAAAGCCAAGCCTGACTACCGTGCCCGGCTCGGGCAGCTGCGCTCTGACCTAGATGAAGCCGAACGGATGAACGACACTGAGCGCGCCGAGCGGATCCGACAGGAGCTCGAGTTCGTGAACGACGAGCTGTCCGCCGCGGTTGGCCGGAACGGCCGCGACCACAAGATGTCCGACCCGGCTGAGCGCATACGCCTGCGAATCGGAAAGGCGATTCGTTCTGCGCTGAGTGGCATTCGCGAGCACGATCCCTCACTCGCCCATCACCTCACAACCTGCATCCGTACTGGCTACTCTTGTGGCTACCTTCCCGACCCGCGGCGGCCGATGACGTGGAAGTTCAAGCGCCTGACCGCCCCAACCGAGCGTCACCAGCCAGGTACACGAAGTAACATTGTTAGACTACCGGCCTTCCGCTTTTAGTGGCTACTTTGCGAGGCGAGGATCGTCGGTCGCGATGCAATCGCTTGCGGCGAGTTGATCGGCCGTCATCTTGCTAGTCCCGTTGGTCTTGCTGGTCCCAGCTTTGATCATCTTCCCAAGACGCAGCTTGGCATCTTCGCATTCCTTCGCAGTGTCGTACGAAGCGAACAGAAGTCGAGATGAGAGAGGCGCGTCGAGATTGTTCATGTTTGGCACCAATAGATACCACCCGCCCAGCAGCGCGATCGTGGCAGCGTGACGCAGCTTCACAGGTCTACTTTTCATCGAGGCGCGGATCGTCGGAGAAGATGCGGCCCGCGTATCTTAGCGCGAACGGGCCGATTCGAATGTGCCGCATCTTTTTGAGCCCTTCCGTCTGGAACTTCGTGGCCTTGTACTCGCCGTGTAAAGCTCCCAGATCTTCCTCATTTCCTGGAGATAACCTTCGCAAGCGGTCGCGGTGTCGAAGCGTTCTACGATTTTCCTTTGCGAGACCGGCGCCCATAACTCGCGCGGATCATAGTGCACCAATGGGGTACCATCAGATGCCAGCCCACCAGCGCGAGTGCGACTACGTGACAGAGGTTCATGGCTTCAGACGCGGATCGTCGCTGGCGATGCACTGCAGTCCCGTTGGCGCAGTTCGAGTGCTACGAATGAAGAAATGCGTGTCCTGGGGGGAACGTCTGGGGTGAAGCACGCCATCGCAGTCGGCCGCCGTTGGATAGGTCTTCTTGACCATCCACTGGCTTAGCGGCGCCTCGGTCACCGCTCTGGTCTGGCCAAACGGGCGTGGTTCCTCCGGCGGGACGATCAATAACCATTCGGGCTTCGAACCCGGCTGCCGCGATGAGATAACCGAGGATACTGTTGTCGTCGGCTTAGCCGGCGTCGTTTGGATAGCCTGCTGCTCTCCGTAGGCTTTCGCCGCCTGCGATTCGTATCCCGCTGCCACGATAATGAGCGCGAGCACGACAGCATGCCAAATCCTCATGTGATTCTCCCCTCCCGGATTCTCATCGCCGCGACCTCGGACAGCGAACCAGATGTTGAACCCTCTCAAATTGTCACGTTTAAGTGAACAGCCGGTAGGGCCCGAGTCTGCTATCCTTGGCGCGATGCTGGTGAGCGCGTGCCTAAACGAAAAGGACCAGATTCGCAGAGTGACCTGCCGTTCTCACGGTTGCCCCGCCGCGAGCTCACGCTTCAGATTCACTGCGACAACTGCCAGGCTCGATTCGTCGCTTGGTACGGGACCGAGGACGACGCAGAGACAGAGACCTTCGACGTTGAGAAGTGCGGCCTCTGCGGCGGCGATCCCCTCAAGCGTGACAATTTCAAGGACTGCGTGTTGCGGCTGATGGCGCAGGTGACCGCGCGGAACGTCAAGCGTGATTAGTGCAACAGCTCGACGACGCCAAGCTCGTTGGTAAGGACCTGCTGCCGGCACCCCCGCTAAGTATCACAGTGCTCGGCTCAGTCGTCGTCAACAACGCACACACACATTAGCTATAGCAAAGAGATGCGGTGAGCAATTGGCTACTGTCCGTTCAGAGTGGCCCGGTCGCCCGCCAGATCGGCCTCTTGCTCACAGACAAAAGCGCCGTTGTTGGTGTTCGCGTACCACCGTTGACCCTTGAAATGATAGATGCCACTCGAAAGATGAGCCAGACGACGGTGTCCTGCGGGCAATGACTTTGAGCCTGCTGCTCATTCTGAAACAGTGTCAGGGTTGGCGCAGGATAGCCAGAGCCCGCAGGACAGCGCTGACCCGACTGGGATTGGGGCTCGTGCTGCTGTAAACAACAGAAAAACAATTAGTAGCGAGCATGCAAAGTTGACAAAGAGCTTTAGCTTCACGCTGATGTAGATACCGAAAATTCCGATATTCTCCTTCTTTCATCAATATTTCTGTTTCAACTCGTCGAACCGCGAGGTGGTCTTAATAAGTCCGTCCTTCGGCGGTAGCTTCGTAATCAGCGCCTCAATCGGTTCGGCTGTTTCGCTTCTTCCAAGTGCGAGGATCTGTAATCCGCTGTCGTCTCCGCGCTGTCGCGCGCTTGAGATGTCGGCTCGATAGTTGGAAGAGAAGATCACGGAAAGAATCCAGGCGGTCGAGGAGTTGCTTATCAACTTAGGTCGGGCGACGGATACGTAACCCGCGAAGTATCGCCTTCATTGACATGGGGGACTTTGCTCAGCGGCGCTTAATGCCGGAGCTGGTCCGTACTGGTAACCCCGTAGCTGGAATTTCCGCGGGCAACAATGGAGGGGTACGGAAATGAGTATCAGACGAGTTACTTACACCCGATCTATGGTTCTGGTGACGGCACTCGTGGCTCTAGCAGGTTGCTGAGTGCGCCGGGATAAACCGGCGTGGAGTAGTGAATGAAAGAGTCATACAGGAAAGGAGTAGCGAACCATCCTGGCCCCGAGTCATGCGTGGCCAGCCGTAAGGCTGCCTTCGAAGCATTGACAGGGGCACAAGCAGGTCGGGTATTGAGCTGCGAAATAATCGCGACCAGAGTGCCGACGTCGTTCAGCATGGCGGAAGGCAATGTCTGCGGGTGCGTTCATGCGAGTGTCCGCAGGACTCTGCGCAGTCTGAGACCCCGTACATGTTTGGAAACTCCACGCGCGAGAACCGGGAGACCCCAGCGACGCCCGTCGGGGAAGATGCAGCGGGCCGGTTGGAGAAGGCCTTGAGCCAGAAGTCCAACATGCACGTCGATGGGGAGTCGGACGGTCGAACAGTACCTGCGAAGTGCCCGAACAACGGTGAGCGAGCACCTGCGGAGGGCATGGAGGGAAGGCGACCGACCAAGGAGAACATCGAGCAGGCGACCCCGCCCCGGACCCAGAGCCGGACCAGCGAGTCGAGCGACTTGCGCGGTGTGCGTGAAGCAGCACGTAGGGATAAGCGGACGCGATTCAGTGCGCTGCTCCACCATGTCACGACCGAACTGCTACGGGACAGCTACTACGCTCTGAAGCGAGATGCTGCGCCCGGAATCGACGGCATGACCTGGCAGGAGTACGAGACGGACCTGGATGAGAAGCTGGCGGACTTGCATCGCCGCGTCCATCGCGGGACCTATCGAGCGCAGCCTTCCAAGCGAGCCTACATCGCAAAAGCAGATGGACGGCAACGTCCTCTGGGCATTGCAGCCCTGGAGGATAAGATCGTTCAGCACGCGGTGGTGACGGTCCTCAATCAGATTTACGAAGAGGATTTTCAGGGGTTCTCGTATGGGTTCCGGCCCGGGCGCAGTCAACATCAAGCACTGGATGCGCTGTGGGTCGGGATTATGCGGAAGAAGGTGAACTGGATACTCGATGCCGACATTCGTGACTTCTTCGGTAGCTTGTCACACGAATGGCTGGTCAAGTTCATCGAGCATCGCGTCGCCGATCGGAGGGTTCTGCGCCTCATCCAAAAGTGGTTGAGGGCGGGAGTCTCCGAGGAAGGGGAATGGTCGAGAACTGAAGTAGGGGTCCCGCAAGGATCAGTGGCTTCGCCGCTGCTATCCAACATCTTCCTGCAATATGTTTTCGACCTCTGGGTCAGGCACTGGCGAAAGCATTACGCCAGCGGCGACATGATCGTCGTCCGTTACGCGGATGATATCGTCACGGGATTCGAGCATCGTGCCGACGCGGAGCGGTTTCTTGGAGAATGGAAGGACCGCCTGCAAAAGTTCGGGTTGGAACTACACCCGGACAAGACGCGCCTGATTGAGTTCGGGCGTGCAGCCGCCGAAAACCGAAAGCAGCGCGGCGAGGGCAAACCGGAAGTGTTCAACTTCCTGGGGTTCACCCACCTGTGTGGGAAGACCCGGAAGACCGGCCAGTTCATCGTCAAGCGCAAGACCATTCCGAAGCGACTCTCTGCCAAGCTCGGCGAGCTGAAAGGGGAGTTGCGGCGGCGCTGGCATCAGCCGGTCGCCGAGGTCGGGAAGTGGTTGAGGTCCGTCGTACAAGGTTACTTCAACTACCATGCAGTGCCCGGCAACATGGATAGTCTGAACAGCTTTCGGGCCCAAGTAATCTGGCGCTGGTACCGTGCGCTGCGACGGCGCAGTCAGCGAGACCGGATGACGTGGGAGCGGTTCTGGCCGTTGGTCGATCGCTGGATTCCAAGTGCCAAGATTCTCCATCCCCATCCCAACCTGCGCTTCGACGCCAGGTATCCGAGGTAGGAGCCGTATGCAGTAATGCTGCACGTACGGATCTGTGCGGGGGGCGCTGGGCCAACCAGCGTCCCTACCGCGACAAAAAGGATCGTTTCTCTTGGACTATCATGTAGAGTAGCGGGTGCTCGAGAAGTGAGGCGGAGGAAGCGGGGATGCGGGGCACGGACCACCAACAGTCTGCGATGTTCAGCTACATATCGGCGGAGCAACGGGTCCCCAAGGACCATCCGCTGCGACCGATTCGGACCATGACCGAGGCGGTCCTGCGCGAGTTGGGGCCGAAGTTCGATGCGCTGTATGCGAGCCACGGCCGCCCGTCGATTCCGCCGGAGAAATTGTTGCGCGCGCTGCTGTTGCAGGTGCTGTACACGGTGCGCAGCGAGCGCTTGCTGATGGAGCAACTCGACTACAACTTCCTGTTCCGCTGGTTCGTGGGGCTGAGCCTCGACGATCCGGTGTGGGACGCGACCACCTTCAGCAAGAACCGGGAGCGGCTGCTCAGCGGCGAGGTGGCGGACGGGTTCTTCACCGCGGTGGTCGAACAGGCCCGCGCCAACGGGCTGCTCAGTGATGAGCACTTTACCGTCGACGGCACGCTGCTGGAGGCGTGGGCCGGGCACAAGAGCTTCAAGCCCAAAGATGATCCCGAAGCACGGCGTTCCGATGATGACGATCCCGGCAACCCCAGCGTCGACTTTCACGGTGAGCACCGCAGCAACGCCACCCATCAGTCCACGACTGATCCCGAAGCCCGGCTGGCCCGCAAGGGAGCGGGCAAGGAAGCCAAGCTCAGCTATGCCGGGCACGTTCTGATGGATAACCGCGAAGGGTTGGCGGTGGGAGCGTGTGTCAACCAGCCGACCGGATGCGCCGAACCGGAAGCGGCCATCGTGCTGGTGCAAGAGCTCCCGGGCCGGGGCCGGGTAACCTTGGGCGCCGACAAGGGCTATGACCGCAAGGAATTCATCCAGGAGCTGCGTGACCATCAGGTCACCCCGCACATCGCGTGCAGGGCGAACAGCACGATCGATGCTCGCACTACCCGTCATCCCGGGTACGCGATTAGTCAGAACCAGCGCAAACGGGTCGAAGAGATCTTCGGCTGGCTCAAGACCGTGGCGGGGCTGCGCAAGGCGCGCCATCGCGGAGTAGCTCGAGTCGAATGGATGTTTACCTTTGCACTGGCGGCGTACAACCTGGTGAGAATGCGCAACCTGCTGGCCACCGCGGTATGAAGCCGACGATAAAGTACGCGCAGCGGCCGCACCGAGCCACCGCAACCACATAGCCGGCGGCTTACTGCTCACCAAATCAGGTTCACCAACAACCGAACACCTGAATCCAAAGGAAAACATCACCACGAATCCGCGTTTTTCATCACCCTGCTAGGCGCCTCGGGCGCCCGCAACCCAGCCATGGCGCAGGACCCGCCCTGCCCTGACGTCTCGACGAGAGTTGGCGGTGGAGTTTTGACCAATTGATCGACCCGACGGATACGCTCGGGACCGCCACCGGCGATCTCAGCGGGGGCCTAGGCATCACGATCCTCAAGGCACCGAATCCACCCGCGCGGGCGTTTATTTAGTTCATAATCGCTGGGTAACCACGACCGGCGACACGCTCCAGTTCGAGGACGCCTTACTAACCCTCTACGCGACCGGGGCTAGTGGCGTTTTCCTGGGTAAGACTTGCCGGTTCCGCCGGTGAGTACGACTCCGCTGTTGTACTTAAATCGAGGCAGCACACGCTCCCGCTCCATCCAGTGGATGCTCGCTGCAGCGACTATCAGTCCATAAGGAAGACTAAGTTCTGGTTCTTCGATTCGCTCAGATACCCACCGGATCTTTGGATCGGCGCCTGCGGGTAAAGAACGGGCGATGTGCAACATCTCTGCCGAAGAGTCGACCGCATCCACTCGATCGATTTGATCGATTAGCCCGCGGACGATTTTGCCCGGACCGCATCCAGCATCAAGCAGAAATCGCGGTTGGCCTCTCCGCAGACCGCCAGGATGCCGTAGAGTTCACTCGAGTAGTCAGGTCTGAACCGATAGTTCGCGGCCATTCGATGCGAAGCAAACCGCACCCCATAGGATCGTCTGTCCATCATCCGCGGAAACGGTTTCAACCCGGCTTGGTTTGAAACATCCGCCAGAACTTCACGCCCAGGGGATACATTTCGCCGATAACCTGGTAGCCGTGCGCTGAATAGTACGGCACATTCGCTTCGGTCGCAGTCTCGAGATAAACGCCCGCCAGATCCGTCCGCTGCATGGCGAGTTCGCGCAGGGCATCCAGTAGTGCAATTCCGTAATGCTTGCCCTGATGCTCCGGATCGACGCCGAGGAAGTTGAGGTAAATGTGTGGCTGCGGCGGATGGTTGCGCGCCAGGGTGTCGGTCAATTGCAAGGCCCGCATCGTACCGCCCCATCCGACCGCGCGAATCATCCGCGGCATAAATGGCAGCCCGAAACCGAGCAGCGTCAGAATCGACGCCGCACCGCCCCCCGCTATGACCGCGGCGCCTGCTACCTTGCCGTCGTCGAGCACGCCTAGCACCGGTTCACCTTCGCGACGCTGAACCGACAGGGCTGCGCGAAACACCTCTGTCAGCCGGCGCCCTCGTGCATCCGGCTCGGAAACAACGCTCTCCGGCAGAATCGCCATCAGCGCCGGATCTCGAACAAACGCGCGCCCCAGGGCGATCGCGGCTTGCTCAAACTGGTTAGGAAAGAGAACCGAGACTCGCGGAAGCATAGCTCAAGAACCCTTACTGAAAATACCTCATTGCGCAACGCGTGTGGCCGACTGCCGCACACGCGCGATGGCGTCGCGCCATCCTGCGAGCAGCGCTTCGCGCGTATCGCCGTTCATCTTGGGGTGGAAGACCTTTGCGCCACGATGAAAAACCTCCAGGTCGCGCTGATGTTCCCACACCCCCGTGGCGAGCCCGGCAAGCATCGCGGAACCAAGCGCTGTCGTCTCCGCCATCTTCGGGCGCCGCACCGGCTTGTCGATGATGTCAGCCTGAAACTGCAGTAGATACGGATTCATGCTGGCACCACCATCTGCCCTCAGTTCGCTCATCACGCGCCCGGTATCCTGCTCCATTGCCGAAAACACGTCCCGTACCTGGTAGGCGATGCTGTCCAGCGCCGCGCGCACGAGGTCAGCGCGTGTGGTACCACGCGTGATCCCCAAGATGGCGCCGCGGGCTGCCGAATCCCAGTGCGGCGCGCCAAGTCCGACAAAGGCAGGAACCATGTAGACTTGCGTTCGATCCCGGCTGCGGCGCGCTAAGGCTAGGCTGTCTGCGGCTCGCCTCAGGAGCCCAAGGCCATCGCGCAGCCACTGAATCGCCGCGCCTGCCACAAATACAGATCCTTCCAGCGCGAATGCGTGCGCACCGTCAGGCCCGAGCGCGGCAGTGGCCAGCAACCGATGGCGGGATCGCACGCGTTCGTTACCAGTATTCATCAGTAAAAAAGCGCCCGTGCCATAGGTCGCTTTCGAATGGCCTGGATGTACCGCGCCTTGCCCATACAGTGCCGATTGCTGATCGCCAACCAGCGCGGCAATCGGCACTGGCCTAGAGCCTATGGTGCCCGCCACCGTCTCTGCCATCGGCCCGCGCGAACTCACCAGCGCTGGGAGCATCTCGCGCGGCGCGCCTAGCATGGCGAGCATTTCATCGTCCCACTCCAGTCGCTCCAGATTCAGCAGCATCGTGCGCGAGGCGTTGGTGTAGTCGGTGACGAAGCTGGCGCCCCTGGACAGCCTAAACGCGAGCCACGTATCGATGGTGCCGAAGCAAAGCTCCCCGCGCTCTGCGCGCGAGCGCCACGCGGGCCGCTCGTCGAGCAACCACTTGAGCTTGGTCCCCGAGAAATACGGATCGATAAGCAGGCCGGTACGCTCGGTTACCTCATTTTCGCGTTCCTGCAGTGACCGGCAGATAGCGGCACTGCGGCGGCATTGCCACACGATCGCTCGATGGAGCGGCTTACCCGAGCGCCGCTCCCAGAGCAAGAAGGTTTCCCGTTGATTGGTTATTCCGATCCCACTCAGGTCGCTGGACCGGGCGCGTGCCGCTTTCAGTGCGGCTTTCGCCAGACCAAGAGCGGAGTGCGCGATCTCCTCGGCGTCGTGCTCAACCCATCCAGGTCGCGGATAGTACTGGCGAATCTCCCGGTACGCTCGGCCTCGCACGCGGCCGCCGGAATCGATCACGAAGACCGTAGTGCCGGTGGTTCCCTGGTCGATCGCAAGCACCAGATCGCTCATGCTGTCCTCACTCCTCGATACTGTTCGCCTCGCGAATCCTAGTGTTCGCCCGCATCCGCGACAATCCGGTGAGCTGACGGACCGACGCACACCCGCATCGGGACAGTGGCATATTGAAAACCGGCTTGCGTCGTCCCACTGGCGGGGCCATGATAGGCGCGCTTGACGGAGCTTGACGGCCAGGGCTCTTTTTCGGGAGCCCAACGATGAGCGATTTAGTTGAAAAAAAAGAGGACCTGATTCGCTATTTTCAGTCAGGCGCCAAGCCGCGCACCGAATGGCGCGTGGGTACCGAGTACGAGAAGATCGCAGTCTCCACCGAAGACGGTACTGCTCTTCCATTCTCCGGTCCGCGTGGCGTCGAACAGATCCTCAAGCGCCTGGCGGATCGGTACGGTTACGAGCCCGAGACCGAAGAAGGACGCGTGCTCGCTCTCAGGGGTGAAGGCTCCTCGATCACTATCGAACCCGGTGGTCAGATCGAACTGTCCGGAGAACAGTGCGACACAATTCACTGCGCGCAGCACGAGTTCAGTCTCCACGTCGAGCAATTGATGAGCGTGTGCCGCGAATCCGGTGCGACCATTCTCGGGCTGGGCATGCAGCCGGTCAGCCGAATCGATCAGATCGAGCTGCTCCCCAAGGCACGCTACCAAATCATGTATCCTTACATGGCCCGCAAGAGTCGCCTCGGCCAGCGGATGATGAAGCAAACCGCAGGGGTGCAGGCTAATCTGGACTACGGCGATGAGGCCGACGCCATGCGCAAGTTGCGCGTCAGTCTCGGCCTGGTACCACTGATCTACGCGATCTTCGCGAACTCTCCGCTGTCGGACGGCGGTCTAAATGGATACCTGAGTTTTCGCGGACACATCTGGAGCGAGACCGACCCCGATCGCAGCGGCGTCCTAGAATTTGCGCTGCGCGAAGGAACCTCCTTCGAGGACTATGTCGAGTACGCCCTCGACGTGCCGATGTATCTTCTGATCCGCGAGCACCACTACATCGATCTGACCCAGCCGCCCGGGCTCACCTTTCGCCAATATATGTCTCGCGGATGGGGCAAGGAACGTGCGACGCTCGAAGACTGGAGCAATCACCTCACCACCATTTTCACCGAGGTGCGCGTAAAGAAGTATATCGAGGTCCGGACCGCGGACAGCCAGCCGCCGTCCCTGATGCTCGCCCTGCCTGCCCTGCTGAAGGGAGTTCTATACAATGATGACTGTACTCAGGCCGCGTGGGATCTCGTGAAACGCTGGAGCTTCGCGGAAAGGTTGGCGATCACGGACGACGCGCAGCGAGCTGGCCTGGCCGCACGAGTCGGGAAGATCAGCCTGCGGGATTTGGGCAGTGAATTGCTGGACATCGCCGTCACCGGACTCGAGCGCGCCCGCCAATTGAATAAACGCGGGGACGATGAGAGCATCTATTTGTTGAGGCTCTTCGACTTGGTCCGCCAGGGCAGCACTTGCGGCAGCCTTGTGATCGAGCGATGGAAGGGGTCGTGGAACTACGAGGTGAAACGGCTGGTGCAGGGAAGTTCGTACGACTCTGAAGCGATGTTGTGATGCAGTTTCGACTGACGCAAAGACACATTGTCGCATTTAACTTCCTGCTGATTGCGGCAGTCGCCTACTTCGCGGCGCGCGCCACCAACGAGATCATTCTGCAGAATCTGCAAGGCGCCCCTGCCCTTCCCGCCGCGGTCATCACCGGCACCGGGAGCGTGACTCATTCGCGCGATCACTATGATCGGATCGCGAAGCGGGATGTCTTCAACCTGGTTCCGCAGGAGACCGCCGCACCCGTCATTACCTCGGTCGATCTTCATATCAAGCTGCTCGGCACCTCACTGGGTACGCGCGAGCGTCCGTTCGCGATCATCGAAGACCAGAACGGCGAGCAGTCGCTTTATACCGTCGGCGACGAAATTCCCAACGCGGGCAAATTGCTTTCCGTGCAGAAGAGCCGGATTATCGTCTTGAGCGGCGGTCATCGGGTCGCCTTGGACATTCCGAACGAGAGCATGCCGTCGGGCGTGCAAAGCGTGCGAAGTGCGCCCTCGGGAACCGGCGCGCGCAAGCCACTCATTCAGATCGATCCCAGGTTCCCTCTGCCCACGGCAAACCTCAAGAAGAAATCCGACGATGACGGTGAGGACGTTCCGGATGTGGACGTCGAAGACGAGGGGGAAAATCACTACGGCCTGAAGCGCGACGAACTCAAGGCCGCGCTGTCACACTCGGCGGAGCTTTTCACGCAAATCCACGCCATCCCTAACATTCAGAACGGAAAGGGCAGCGGCTTTACCCTTCAGGAAATCGAGCCCGGCTCGGTGTTCGAGGACCTTGGCCTCGAAGACGGCGACCAGCTGACCGCGATCGATGGCCGCCAGCTGGAAAATCCCGCAGAAGCAGTGGGGCTGCTGTCAACCATCCAGACCCGCTCCGCGGTGGACATAACGGTGATGCGCGACGGGCGCCCGGTCCAGTTGCACTACGACATCCACTGAGTGATGGAACTTCGGGCGGCACGCCGCGGCGAGCGCGATGAAGTGCTCGACCTTCTCGGGTTGTGGTACAACGACCGCGAATTTTTCGCGCGCTACAACCAAAACGATCCGAAATTCAGGGATGAGCTGTGCCTGATTGCCCGGGACGGCCGCACGCTGGTCGCCACCGTTCAGATCTTCGACCGTGCGGTGCGGCTGGATGGTCAGGCGGCGCCGATGGGTGGAATCGGGTCGGTATTTACCCGCGCGGATTACCGCCAGCAGGGGGTCGCGTCTGCCTTGATGCGCATGGCGGTCGACACCCTGGAGTACGAGCAATTCGAAGTCTCCCTACTGTTCGCGGAACGGCTTACGTTCTACAACCAGTTCGGCTGGCGCGAAATCGGGCGCAAATTCAGCGTGCTCGCGAACGCCGCCGCACTACGCGCCCCGGGCGAATGTGAAATCGACGTCTTCGACCCCACGCGCGACCTCGATGCAATCGCTTCGATTCATCGTGACTACACGGGCCGTTTCAACATCAGCGCGGTGCGCGATGCCGCCGACTGGCAGGGCAACCTTGCCTTCGCCGGGAACCAACCCGACGAAGGGTGCGCGGAATACTTCATCATCGCGCGGAGTAGGTCGGGCCCCGGTGCCTATGCGCGGGTAACGCGATTCCATGGGGTTACAATGGTGATGGAGTATGGGTATCGCGATGGCATGGAAGACGATCTGGTGACGCTCTTTCAGCACCTGGGCGAAGCTGTCATCGGAGCGCGATGCTCGCATCGCTTGCGGGGGGACCATCTGGGAGCGGCCATGCTTACCAAGGGGGCGGGCGCGAACGCTACCGCCGGCGTGCTTGTCACCCATACCGCTCACGACAAGGCGTTCGAAAACCGCCTGACTGCCGCAGGAGCGCCGGTCACCTATCATCAAGACAATAACTATATGTGGCGCATTGTTTCGGCCAAAAAACTGGGTCGACGCTTCGGGTTGTCGCCGGACCGCGCCGCCGCTCGCGCGTTTGGGCTATTCGCGAGCGACAATTCTTTGTTCTGGAGCGCAGATCGCTTCTAACCCTATTGCTCAGCACCCTCTTTAGGTGGATTTTGTTTGAAGAGGATCTGTGCTGGGAGGTGGAGGTATGAGGCGATTCTCGTCGTCCAGTCAAACTGGCAGTCGTTTAAGTCTTGCGGTTGGCGTTTTGCTGCTGACGGCCGCGGCGTTTTTTCTAACCGCCGGTGTCCCGTCTCAGGTGCTAGCGGCGCGACATCATCCACATGCGGTCGCCGCGAAAGCCGTTGCGCCCCCAGCTTCGGACCAGCCCTATGTCGAAGCGGCGGTCATGGAACCAAGCAGCGGCACCTTCATATTCGAAAAGAACGACCATCAGCCGTGGCCGACCGCGTCGCTCGCCAAGATGATGTTGATGCTGGTGGTAGCGCAGAAGCTCCATGATGGGAGCCTCAAGTTGACCGATCGGATCACAACCTCGCGCGAGGCCACCAAGATGGGTGGCTCGCAAGCGTACTTGAAAGAAGGCGAGGCGTTCTCGCTTGATGACATGATGAAGGCCGTTGTCGTGCACTCTGCCAACGACGCTTCCCTGGCGGTCGCCGAGTATGTGGCTGGGTCGGCGCCTGCATTTGTGCAGTTGATGAATCGGCAGGCGGCGGCGCTGGGGATGAAGGATACCCATTACTATTCGGTTCACGGGCTGCCTCCGGCTCCCGGTCAGCAGGCCGACGTCGCAAGTGCGTACGATCAGGCGCTGCTCGTCCGTGAGCTGCTCAAGTATCCCGACGTTGTCCGATGGTCATCGATTGATACGGCTCAATTCCGCGGCGGCGCCTTCGAGCTGCGCAACACCAATCACCTGGTCCGCACTTATCCCGGGTGTGACGGGTTGAAGACCGGCTTCTACGACAAAGCAGGATTCAATGTGGCCGCGACTGCTAAGCGCGGAAACCTGAGAATGATCGCGGTGGTACTCGGAACGCCGCACAAGCTCACGAATTTCAAAGTGGCTGCGGAACTGATGTCCGCGGGCTTCACCGACTACGAGATGGCCAGCATCGTCAAGAAAGGTACGCCCGCATCACAGACCGTAGCGATTGCCCAGGGCGCCGTACCGAGTGTGGCTCCGGTGTTCGCGACGGATGCTGGCGTCTTTTCCAGGCGTGGGCAGTCCAAGAAGAACGTCCACATTACCTACAATTTGCCGGCCTCGATAACCGCGCCGGTGAAAGCCGGCCAGCGAATTGGCACCGCCGAGGTCGTTGCGGACGGCAAGCCGGTCGACAGCGTCGCCCTGATTGCGCCTGCCGATGTCGCAAAAAAAGGGGGCGGACTTCTGGGGCGGATGCTCGGCAAACTCTAGCAGGTAATATGATAGAGGGGTCGAGGCCCTGACGTAGAATGGTGATGCGAACGTTCACCATCACGAAAGGAGTCAGCGACCCCATGCTGTACGCAGGAATAGACTACCAGAAGCGATACTCACAGGTGCACGTCATCGACCACGGCGGGCGAACCCGAGCCACGGCCCGGTTGGCCAACGATGGTCTAACGGTGGGAAAGTTCTTCCAGTCGCTGGGCGAGCCATGCACGGCGGTGCTGGAAGCGGGCTGG
>JBKPEA010000111.1:0-20077 GCA_046728175.1 Thermodesulfobacteriota bacterium
CCCATCTATCTCCAAGTCCGAATCGCGGAGCGGACAGTTCCGATCAGCTTGAAACCGTGACGGATGTACAGGCTGAGATTCCGTGGATTAGATGATTCGAGGTACGCGAGCTTCTTCTCGCGGTCGCATCGTTCCAGCGCATGCTTCATCAGCTTCGAACCGTAACCTCGCGCCTGCTGAGACGGATCAACGCCGATCAATGGCAAGTACCAGTGGGGCTCGTCGGGGTGAAAACTCCCCTTTTTTTCGAATACTGAGAAAGCATTTTCCAACCGAGGCTCCGGAACTACCTCCTTGATGACCGTCATCATTGCTTCCTCATTCGGCTGGACCTTGGGCGGCAGCCAGAGCGCTGCGCCGCAGTAGCCGTCCACGAAGTAGGCGCTGCCGTGAACGATGCGCCGCCGATTGCATCAACGAACTCATCCATGCGCAAGAAGTATTGGTGGACATCTGGGCAAAGCCATCGCGCGACCGGGTCGGTCAAGAAGGCCGCTATGATGGTCGAGATGAGGGCGTTCTTCTGTTCGCTTGAGGCGGATTTGACGATGCCCTCCATCTTGTAACCTCGCTTGGCGACTCGCCTTGCGAGTGTGCCCGAAGTCCTTCGAAGCTCCCCGACTGCTAAGGTCCCTGCTAATGTGTTGCGTATTTGTCCCAGTTCGTCAAACCCTCGCTGTGCAGACCTTCATCTAGGTTTATCTCTTTTACCCCGGCGCCTGGATTGCCTAGAACATCCTCTCTAATTGTCGTGCTGGCTCGCACGGGCCAGCACGCGAAAATTCGGCTGCGCGTCAGCTCGCGAAGGCTTCGTTTGCAGCGGTCCGGGTAACTCAAATAAAAAGCTTTCCGACGGGAACTATCTTCGGCTGGTCCGCGTTCACGTGGTGTACGTCCTCATTTGTCGCGGGGGAAATTGATCGTTGCAAATCCAAACTCTAGCGGGAGGAAGAAATCATGAGAATGATATCTGCGAAGAAGTTTCGCCTTGGGACGATGGCGTTCGCCGCGGCGGCCGTATTCCTCATTGGAATCAACCCGGGAACGCTGGTGGCAGCCGAGTTTCTCTACCAACAGACCAACCTGACCTCCAACCAACCAAATGTGGCGCTGAACACTGACCCCAATCTTCAGAACGCGTGGGGAGTTACATTCATTCCGGCGAGTTTGTTTCCAGGGGGCAGCCCGTTCTGGGTCAGCGACAATAATTCAGGCCTATCGACCCTCTACAGTGCGACTGGAATGCTGGTCGCGCCTCCCGTCAATATTCCGAGTCCCTCGGCCGATACCGGGGGCACGCCGACCGGCATCGTTGCCAATCTTACACTCTTTAGCGCATCGCCCGGGTTCCAGGGCGATATCTTCATCTTCGATACTGAAGACGGCACGATTGTCGGCTGGACGACTGTGCTTCCGAATTTCAACACGCAGGCGGTGGTCAAGGTGGACAATTCGGCGAGTGGCGCCGTCTACAAGGGCCTCGCGCTCGCAAGTGACAGCACGGGCGCCGAGCATCTTTACGCTACCAACTTCAATTCGGGAAATATCGATGTTTTCGACTCGACCAACTACGCGGCCAATGCCGTACTGTCCAGCAAATTTAAAGATCCGGACCTGCCCCGGCGCTTCGCGCCTTTCGGCATCGAGTTAATCGGCGGGAATCTCTGGATTTCCTACGCGAGGCAAGACGAGGCCAAGCATGACCCGATCCGCGCCGTGGGCTTCGGTTTGGTCGATATCTTCACCACCGACGGCGACTTCAAGCGCCGGTTCGCTTCATTCGGTAAGCTCAATGCCCCGTGGGGAATGATGGTCGCACCGTCGAATTTTGGCGACCCCGTCGCCGGTAATATTTTGGTTGGCAACTTCGGCAATGGGCGTATCAATGTGTTCAAACCAGATGGTGCACCGCAGGGCCAGCTGATGACCAAAAAGGGTAGCGCGATGAAGACGCTTGTGATCGACGGCCTTTGGAAACTACTCAATGGCAACGGCGCCGCCGGTGTGACAAGTGACACGGTCTATTTCAGCGCCGGACCCGATCACGAGAAAAACGGACTGTTCGGAACTCTTTCGCCCACCTCCTAGTTCTAAAGATTGCGAGGCTGGACCAAAACGACCGCGCGGGATCTCTCCCGCGCGGTCCTCAGCATTGACTAAGTGGCGCGTCGACGGATGGTGCCTATGACGGTTCCGCGCCATCAGCGCGACCTTCTTGCAGTCCGGTCGCGTCCGCGTGGATTGGTCCCTCGACCAACGGTGTCCATTCCCGCCTCGAACCGTATTCTGCTCGCGCTGCGTAAAAGGCTGCCTCTTGCCCATATTGTAATTTCTTCCAGCCGAGCGGCAGAAAGATTGCCTCACCGCTTGCTTTTATCTGGCAAGCATCTTGCTCAACATAACCGAGGCAGTGTTCTGCTTCAGCTAGAGGTGCTGTGATTAACGCGAGGGACGTTTCATCAGGGTTGTTTTCAGCCATTTTAGGGTTGCTGCTAGCAGCTTTACTTGCTCTTTGCGCCTGCTCCGGAGAACCCCTCACGACGCGTGAGGCGGGTACCATTGGCGGCGCAGCCGTCGGTGCCGGAACCGGCGCTCTGGTTGGTGCGGCGGTAGGCGCCCCCGGCGCTGGGGCGGCGATAGGTGGAGCCGCAGGCGGTGTTGCGGGCTACGCGATCGGGAATCACGTCCAGAACGAACAGGATCGCCGCGGCGACTACTAATCCAGGCGTTGCCGGCAGCGATTCAAATCTGCTTCTCCCACGAATCGAGGAAGACGAGCTTCTCCACCACTTGGCGAGTCAACGGACCGTGACCGCGCCCGACCGGGTAACCAATCGGAACCGCCGCCGCCGTATACCAGGGATCGGGAATCGAAAGCAGCTCACGCACTTCCAGTTCCGATTCGCAGAGCAGGGTGGTGAGCACGCATCCCAGCCCTTCGGCGCGGCAGGCGATCAAGAGATTCTCGACCGCGGTGTAGACCGATCCGCCACCGACCACGGAAGGGCGTTTTTGCTTTGAGTCTGTAATCGCCATTTCATTGGGATTGAAGCAGAACACTGCTATCGCAGGAGTCTCCCCGAAATGGTCGGCCAGGTAATCGCCTGTCTTCAGTGTTCGAATGGTCCGTTCGCGCGCCGCGGCAGGCATACTCTCCGGAATCGCTGAATAATAGTGTCCGACGTACGTTTTCCAGCTACGGGAGTACAACTCGCCGAGACGCTGTTTCTTGGCGTGATCCTTAACCAGCACGATTCGCCACGGCTGCCGATTACCCCCGGTCGGCGCCCAGGTAGCCGCTTCGAGCACGCGCCGAAGGACGTCGTCGGGAATCGGATCGGGCCGGAGTTTTCTCACCGCCTTCAAGGTCTTCATCGCTTCGTAAATTCCCATCTCCGCCATTGCAGCACTCCTGGTCCGTAGTTGAGGGCTATATAGACGCGAGATCCACCCAAACGCAAATGACGTTCGCTCATCTCGCCCCGCGGACGCAATTGTGATCGCGCTGCACTTGTCGTATCGATCGGACAGACTCGGGCAGGAGTGCCATCGTGAAAACGACGCAGCCATCAAAATCGCAGCAGCTTCGCACGGCTGGATCATCCGATCATCGACTCGGACGGGCACACCTTCGAGCTGGCGCCGCTTTCACGGACTACTTGAAATCAGCGGCGGGAGCGAAGGTAGTTGAGCGGTTCGAGACCGCTTATTTCGATACCTTCGCGGATCGATCCTCGCTGGAGCCGCTTTTCTATCGAAGAGCGGCGCGAGCGACGCAACCTCCGCCCCACCTGGCGGGCCATTCCCGCACCCAACACGACTGATCTCGCAACCGCGATTTTCCCCAAGTTGATGTACGAAAGACTGCCGGAAATGGGCTTCGACTTTTCGGTCGTGTCCGACGATGGGGCTGGTCACGATCGAACTGCAGGACGAGGAAGTGCGCCGCGCGTCGGCGCGCGCGCTCAATCAGATGAAGGCCGAAACCTTTCGCGGGTTCGAAGATCGACTGACTCCGGGGGCGCTGATCCCGATGCACAGCCCGGGCGAGGCGATCGCGGAACTGGAGTACGCGGTCCGCGAACTGGGCCTCAAGTCGGTGATGATGGCCAGTTACATCCGCCGGCCCATTCCGAATGCGGCCAAGCGCTGGCCCGACGCGGCGCGCTTCACCTACTGGATGGACACCTTCGGCCTCGACAGCGAGTACGACTACGATCCGGTCTGGGAGAAGTGTGAGGAACTGGGAATCGCTCCGACCTTCCATTCCGTTGGCTACGGTTGGGGCAGCCGAACGTCAATTTCCAACTACATGCACAATCACATCGGCAAGTTCGCGGCGAGTGCCGAAGCGGTCTGCCGCGCCCTATTCCTGGGCGGCGTGCCGAAGCGGTTTCCCGGCTTGCGCTTCGCGTTCCTGGAAGGTGGCATGAGCTGGGCGCGTTCGCTTTACTCGGAACTCATCGGTCATTGGAAAAAGCGCAACGGCGCGGCGATGGACCTCTACAATCCCGCCGGCATCGATCGGGCTGCCCTGCTTGAGTACGCGCGCGAGTATGGCGGCCAGATTGTCGGCGAGCGCGCTGAAGCGGTGCTCGATTCGCTGATCAATCGGATGGGCGCCGGCTACGACGCAGACCTGCTCGATGAATTCGCTCCATCCGCAGTACGCTCCCCAGAGGAAATGCGCGTCGTTTTTACCAGCAGTTTCTACTTCGGATGCGAAGGTGACGACCCCTTCAACACCCTGGCCTGGCAGGCCATGGGCACCCCGTTCGATGCGAAGCTGAAGGCGATTTACGGTTCCGACATCGGCCATTGGGGTGTCCCGGACATGCGCGAGTGCGCCGAAGAGGCTTGTGAGCTGGTCGCTGACGGACTCCTCGATCGGGATCAACTATGGGAATTCCTGTTCACCAACGCTGTGGAATTCTGGACCGCCAACAATCGCGATTTCTTCGCGGGGACGGCCGTGGAGGATGCCGTGCGGCGGTGCCTGAAGGAAAATAGATCACAACCACAAACGCACCACGACCCTGGTAGGAAACTCGGGGCTTCCCCTCGCCCGACCCGGTGAAACGGGTCAGCACTCGGGGGCAGGTTCACGCCTCACGCCGATCGCCGCCTGCGCCAAACACAAGCGGCGCGACGATTGCGCGCCGCGCCGCCTGGTTTCCACTTGAGCCATCGGTCAGCCGAGCAGCGAGCGGGCGACCGTCTCGCGATGCACGGGGGCGTTGCCGAAGTTCGCCTCGCCTGCAAGCGCCCGGCGATGAAACAGATGCATGTCATGCTCCCAGGTGAAGCCAATGCCGCCGTGCACCTGGATCGCCTCCGAAGTGACGTTCTTTGCCATGTCGGAGGCGTAGGCCTTGGCCATCGGTACCGCGGTCTTTGCTTCGTCGTTGCGCGTGTCGACCGTCCAGCACGCGTAGTACACGAGCGAGCGCGCGTTCTCGACCGCGACCATCATGTCCACGCATTTGTGCTTCACGGCCTGGAAAGATCCGATCGGTTTGCCGAACTGAACGCGCGTCTTCGCGTACTCGACGGACAGGTCGAGCGCTTTTTGCGCGGTACCGACCATTTCTGTCGCGAGCGCCGCGGTGGCGATGTCCAGGGTGCGTTGCAGAATAGGCCATCCCTGATCGACTCTACCGAGCATGCCCTCGGCCTTCACGTTGTCAAATTTCAGGTGGCACAGGCGACGAGTCATATCGACGGTCTTGAGCTGGGTCACGGTGACGCCCTTGGCGTTCGACGGCACCAGCAGGATCGTTATTCCGTTCTCACCGCTGCCGCTGGTTCGGGCGGCGACCGCAAAACCGTTGGCCACGTGCGCATCGGGCACAAAAAACTTCTCACCGTTCAGCACGTAGTCTGGGCCGCTCTTCGCTGCTTTCAGCTGGATGCCGCCCGCGTCGAAGCGGCCAGCAGCTTCGGCAATCGCGACGGTGCCGATGAATTCGCCCTTGGCCATACGCGGCAATATCGACTTCTTCTGATCTTCCGAACCGCCTTCGAGCAGCAACGGCACTCCCAGCAGCGCGCTGGTGAAGAATGGTCCTGGTACCAGGACCTTGCCGGCTTCCTCTACAACCACGGTCATATCGAGGAAACTGCCGCCCTGACCGCCGTAGTTTTCCGGAATCAGCAGCCCCGGCCACCCGAGCTCGACGATTTTTTTCCAGAAGCCCTGATCATGGGCAGTTGCGTCCGCCATCATTTGCCGGACAAATTTGGTCTGACAATTGTCGGCCAGAAAGCGCTTGGCCGCATCGCGCAACATCTCCTGCTCTTCAGAAAATCCGAAGTCCAACTTCTCGTCCTCCGTTGTAAATGGATGGAATCCGGCGCCTACGCTCGAATCCACGTTTCAGGTACCACTAAGCGTTTCAGCGTTGCAAGCCAGCAAGCCTCAACTCTTGGGAGTTCGCGGCGAAATGAAAGCCAGAACGCCGGAGTATTGAAGCAGCGCAGTATGCTCACCCGCCGGGCCGATTTCGAAGCCTGTGAAAAACCCGCCGATCGGAATTTCGCCCAGGTATTGTCGGATATAGGCCGAGTCGTGCCCGGGAATGTTGTAGAGCCCCGATCCGCGGGAGACGCAATCAAAATACAAACCGAACGCAGGCACAGTGCCCAGCCGTGTTTTCAGATCCTCAAGCGTTTCTTTAAGATTGTTGCGCGACCGCTCCGCATCGCGCAGCACCAGGCCGACCGTGTCACCCTTCTGCGGATGATGGGCCACCGCGAGCGCACCGTGTTCCTGGCTGGCCCCGACGATGTTACGGACCAGGAATTTGCCGCGCTCGATTTTGCCGGCCGAGGCATCCATCGGCACGGCGAGGAACACGAACGCGAGCGCGCGCCGCAAATCGGCGGCCAGCGGCCCCGCCGCCTCCGCAAATACCTGATAAGCGGGGCGGCCATCGAGCTCCAGGATCACATTGTCGCGTACGGCGGTGACGCGATGGGGCGGTCCGACCGGCGCGCAGGCGAGCGAACTTGCTATCGTGAGATCGAAGTCGCCCGCGATCAGCATTCCCGATACCGCGTTGTTACTCACGGCATCGCCGCAGAACACGAATGTTTCACCGACGGAGCCGTCCTCGCTCGCGCCGCCGCCCGTCACCGCCACGTGGGGAAGCTCGCGCGAAAGGGCAGGCAACAGCTTCTCCGCGTCCATGTTGTAGGTGTCAGCAAACAGGCAGAGCAGGTTGTTCTGCCGCAGCGCGGGGCGCACGGCGGCGGCGATTTCGGCGGCGACTTCAGAGCCGCGCCCACGCAGCGTCGGGACGAAAAACCGGCGTGCACCGATTTCCTCGCCGCCCAAGACGATGACCACCAGGGCGTTGCCGGACTCGACCTCCTGCTCGCGCGCAATCACCCCGAGGCTGGAGCATCCGGCAACCTCCCGGGTTTTCGCCTCGGCTCCCACCGCCCGCAGAATCATGGGATACGCCGCGCCGTAGGCAGTCGTTGCGAAGCAGAGTGCGGCTTGGGCCTGCGTCACGCCGGCCTCCTGCATCGCAGCCGCAGTCGCCTCGCCCGCGGCGGTCTTGGGGTTGAGTGCGTTCGAAAATCCGATTCCGGCGCGAATCATCGCGTTTTGGTCCTCGTGGTTGCCGTCGCCACTTACTGTGAATCAGCAGATTTTCGCGGATTCGTCCAGCTCAGCCCTCGCCCGCAACCAAGCGGGGCAGTGAAACCAGCCAATGAACATGCTGTACGCAATGGCCGCTTGCCGGGGAGTCTAGCGTCCGCCCAGGATCTTCAGCAATTCGACCGTGCGTCGAATGCCACCGCCCAGCTCGTCGACCGAAATCCGTTCATCATTTCCATGGATGCCTTTGAGTTCGTCTGGATGCGTGACTTCGATCGGCACGAAACCGTAAGCGATGATTCCCTTCTGCCGAAAATAGTGGCTGTCGGTGAATCCGGCGATCAACATCGGGACCACGGGTGCGTCCTTGTCCGTATGGCGTGCCAGCGCTTGAATCGCACTCATCAGCTCCGATTTTTGCGGCGACGACACCGGAAGCCAGTTGCGGACGACTTCCGTCTTGAGATCCCTGTCATTTACGACCTTGTTAATCGTTGCCAGCACTTTTTTGGAGTCGCTCCCTGGCAATAGGCGACAATCGAATTCCGCATAGGAGGTGGCCGGGAGAACATTGATCGCGCTGCTCGCGCTCAGCACGGTCGGTGTGAGGGTGTCGCGCACGAGCGCGTTACGGTCCGGAGCGGCGAGGAATTGTTTCTGGAAGACCGGGTCCCGTAGCGAGGCAGCGAGGTCGAGCCACTGTTTCGGCCCTTCTCCGAGCTGAGCGATCACGCGGAAGTAGTTTTCCACCGGACCGATGAGGTGTAGAGGAGGGTGGTACTCCACTAGACGCTGTAGTCCACGCAAGAGTTCGGTTACGGAAGTTTCCGCGGGCGGTTGGGACGAATGCCCGGTTGGTCCGCTGGCTGTTACCCTGAGCCACAAAGGCGTCTTCTCGGTGACAGCCACCGAGTAGAAGACCTTGTTGTTAGATAGCACCCGGATGCCGCCGCCTTCGTTTAGGACATAGCCGACGTCCGCGTATACAGACTGCTGGTGGTCGACGAACCATCCGGCGCCGTCTCTACCGCCCGCTTCTTCATCGCCGGTCGCGACGAACAAGATGTCTCGATCGAGCAGAATCCCGGCCCGCTTCACGGCGAGCATCGATATGAGGAACACTACTCCCTGCCCCTTGTCATCGAGGGCACCGCGGCCCCATATCGTCCCGTCCTTGACCTCACCGGAAAACGGAGGTGTCTTCCATTCCTTCGGATCGGCCGGGACCACGTCCATATGACTCAAGAGCAACAGCGCCTTCCGATGCTTCCCGATACCGTGCAGGCGCGCCGCGACGATACCGCGCCCGGGTAGCGGCTCCCACGTGGTCGCCGGAATTCCGTCAGCAAGGAATTTGTCCTTCAGGAACTTGGCCGCCGCCAGCTCGTTGCCTGGCGGGTTGGTCGTGTTGGTCTGAATGTACCTCGACAACAGGTCCGTCGCTTCCTGGGTCAGCTTGTCGTAATCGATAGCCTTGGGCTGTGGCGCGCGCACCGCGACCGCTTCGTGCGCGGACTTGGACGGAGATTTTGACTGTGCGAAAGCCGAGGCGGTCGCGATGGCGGTTGCGATGCTGAGCGCCAGAGCGAGCTGGAGCCTCCGACCCGCGCGGTTCATCGCTCGCCGTAGTTGAAGAACTCGATGACGGTTTGCAGAAACTCCGCGGCGGGCGCGCCGTCGACTACGCGATGGTCGAAGGTGAGCGATAGCGTCATCATCGCGCGGCGCGCGATCTCGCCGCGGTAGATGGCGGGCTTTTCAACAATTCGGCCGACCCCGAGAATCCCGGTTTCGCCGGGATTGAGGATCGGGGTGAACCCATCGATACCGTAGGTGCCGAGATTGGTGATCGTAAAAGTGCCGCCCGTGACGTCTTCGAGTTTGAGATGGCCAGTCCGGGCCTTCTCTCCCAGCGCCTTTGCCTCGATGGCGATCTCGCGCAGTCCCTTGCGGGCGGCATCGCGTACCACCGGGACGATCAGTCCCTCGCTAAGCGCCACCGCGATACCCACATTGATTTCGGCTGGCCGTACGATCTCCGCGCCTTCCAGTCGTGCGGCGACCCGTGGATGTCGCAGCAGCGCGCGCGAAGCGGCATGAATCAGCATGTCGGTATAGGTGGCTTCGAATTCGTTCTTGAGGCGCGCGCGCAGCTCGGTCGCTGCTGTCACATCCGCTTCGGTGGTGATCGTGATCTGAGCGGAATCACGCAGCGACTGGTGCATCCGCTCCGCAATCGTCCTGCGGGCCCCGCGCAACGGGGTTCGTGCGCCGCCCGATGGCGCCGGGGCTGCAGGCGGTGCTGAGCGCGTCGGGGCTCGCGGACTTCTGGCGGCACGCTCCACGTCTTCTTTGGTGACGCGACCGCCCGGCCCGCTGCCCACGATCGCTTCGAGGTCAACCCCCATTTCGGCGGCGAGTTTGCGCGCTACGGGACTGACCGCCCGCCGGCTGCTCCCCGCATGCGTGGAGACTGACGCCGAGCCCGTCGCCCGCTCTGAAGCCGCCCGCTCGCGAGCCACGCTCGCACCGTTGGCCGAGATGCGGTCGGCGTAGCGGCCAGTCACGACGGCCAGGTCTTCACCCGGCTCAGCGAGCACCGCGACCGCTACTCCGCACTCGACCGTGGCCCCTTCCTCCACCAGCCACGCAGCGACAATGCCCGCAGAAGGTGCCTCAACTTCGTAGAGAACCTTTTCGGTCTCTACCTCGTATAACGGCTCACCCGCAGTCACGGACTCGCCGACGGCCTTGAAGTAACGCTGCACGGTCCCCTCGTGCATCGTCAGCCCAAACTTGGGCATCGCCACTTCAATGGCCACGCGTCTGATCCGGGGTCGTCGCTTCAGTTGCCCACAAGCTCGCGGATCGCACGTTCGATGCGTGCCTCGTCGGCCACCGCCGCGCGCTCCAGAGGCGGGCTGAAGGGAATCGGAACGTCCAGCGATGCGACACGTTTCACCGGCGCATCGAGCGAGTCGAAGCCCTTTTCCGCGACCATCGCGGCGATGTCCGCCGCAGCGCCTCCGCGCAGATGTCCTTCGTCGGCAACCACCATGCGATTAGTCTTGGCCACCGAACTCAGAATGGTCTCCTCGTCGAGGGGGATCAGCGTGCGCGGGTCGACGACTTCAACCGACACGTTGTCCTTGGCGAGCTTGTCAGCGACTTTGAGCGCCTTCGGTACCATCGCGCCAATCGCGACCAGGGTCACGTCCTTGCCTTCGCGTTTGACCGCGGCCTTTCCGAGCGCGACCAGGTGGTCGCCGGCAGGCACTTCCTCCTTCAGCCGACCGAGTCCGCCATGCTCGAAAACGATCACCGGATTGTCGTCGCGAATCGCACTCTTGAGCAGCCCCTTCATGTCCGCCGGTCCCGACGGCACGACCAGCTTCAGTCCGGGTACGCTCAGGAACTGTGCGTACACGGTTTCGGAATGCTGCGCCGCCGCCCCGCCCATCGCACCGAACACCGCGCGAAATGTGATCGGCAGGCGGGCCTGTCCGCCGGACATGTAGCGCAACTTCGCAGCCTGGTTGCAGACCTGGTCGAAGGCGCAATAGAAGAAGCTCGCGAACTCGACCTCGCAGATCGGGCGGGTTCCGGCCATCGCCGCGCCCACCGCGGCGCCCACGAAGCCCGCTTCGCTGATCGGAGTATTGCGCACGCGTTTTGCGCCGAACTTGTCGATAAGCCCCTTGGTAGCCCCGAACGCACCGAGCACAACGTCCTCTCCCATCAGGAAGGTGAGCGGGTCGCGTTCCATCTCCTCGGCCAGCGCGGAATTGATCGCCTGTATGAAATTTAATTGGGGCATGGCTCTAGGCCTCCCACTGCGGACTCACACATAGACGTCGTCGGTGACTTCGGACGCATCGGGCAATTCGCTGGCCCGCGCGAACGCAATCGCCTCGTCCAGTTCCTTTTCGGTTTCGCTCACGATCTTTTTCAATTCCGCCTCGGAAATTTTGCCGCCCTCGAGGCACCATTGCTGGAAACGAATGAGCGGACATTTGCGCTTCCACTCCTCGATCTCCGTCTTCTTGCGGTAAGCCTCCTCGCCGAGGAAAGCCTGCTCGCCGACGACGTGCCCCTCCCAGCGATAGGTCTTGCACTCAAGCAGGGTGGGTCCTTCGCCGGCGCGAGCGCGAGCCACTGCCTCGGTCGCGTGCTGATACACCTCCATGACGTCGTTGCCGTCGACGATGTGCCCGGGAATCCCATAACCCTGCGCGCGCACCGCGATGTCCTTAACCGAAGTCACAGTTTGCATCGGGGTGAACTCGCCGAAGCCATTGTTCTCGCATACAAACACCACCGGGAGCTTCCATACCGCTGCCAGGTTGAGTGATTCGTGGAAGGTGCCCTCGTTGGAAGCGCCGTCGCCGAAGAAACACGCGCTGACTTCGTCGCGTCCCGCGATCACCGCCGCCAGCGCGGAGCCGGTTGCGATAGGCAATCCCGCGCCCACGATGCCGTTAGCGCCCAGGATCCCCAGCGAGAAGTCGACGATATGCATCGAACCGCCTTTGCCTTTGCAGTACCCACCGCGCTTGCCGTAAATCTCGGCCATCATCTTGTCGAGTCGGCCGCCTTTGGCGATCAGATGACCGTGGCCACGATGGGTCGAGGTAATGCGGTCGGTCGTGCGCAGGGCTGCGCAGATACCGGTGGCGCTGGCTTCCTCGCCGATCGACACGTGGACGAAGCCCGGGATCTCGTTGGCCATCGCCAGGTCGCGAATCCTCGATTCGAAGAGCCGGATTCTCTGCATCGACCGGTACATTTCGAGCAGCTTGTCTTTGCCGACGTCCATCGTGGTTACCTCCTGCGGGTGAGCGGTTCCCCGGCGACTACAACTAGTCCGCGGCGGCGCGGACCGTCAAATGAGAATTGCTTGGTAAAGATAGGGAAGAGAGCGGACCGGTTCGCCTGCGTCGGAGTTGGTGGTACGGACCTGCCCCCCCGTCCCTACGATGGAGGGAGCCGTGCTAGAAGAAAGGCCGTGAAGCGCACCGTGGTCGCCAATCGAAAGTCGCCCACGGGCAGGCGATTAAAGGTGACGCCGGAGACCGTCGGCGATCTCATCAAGACCCTGCGCCGTGAGGCCCCTTCGTGGAACGCGCCGATTGTTACCTTGGTCGCGGCCCACACGCGGGATCCGTTTCAGACCTTGGTAAGCTGCATTCTGAGCCTCCGCACCAAGGATGAAACCACGGCGGTGGCGACCAAGCGGCTGTTCGAGCGAGCATCGACCCCCGAGGCGATGCTGAAAATTCCGGTGCGACAGCTCGAGCGCTTGATTTTCCCGGTTGGATTTTATCGGACCAAGGCGCGCGTTATTCGCGGCATCTGTAGCGATCTCAAAGCCCGGTACGGCGGCGAGGTTCCCGATGATCTAGATGCGCTGCTCACCCTAAAAGGGGTCGGCCGCAAGACCGCGAACCTCGTGGTGACGGAAGCGTTTCGCAAACCGGGGATCTGCGTCGATACGCACGTGCACCGGATCTCGAACCGCTGGGGCCTGGTTGAGACAACCACGCCCGACAAGACCGAGATGGCGCTGCGCGAAGTGCTGCCTCGGGGTCATTGGCTCGAGTACAACCCGCTCCTGGTTGCTTTCGGGCAAACCCTGTGCCACCCGACCTCGCCGTGGTGCTCGCGGTGCCCGATCGAGCATCGCTGCCCCCGCCTCGGCGTGGTCAGATCCAGGTAGTCTCGCGCGCGCAAACCGTGCGACGCGCCGGAGTCGAGGATTCTCGGGTCGGCATGTTAGGGTGCAAGCATGAGCCTCGAAATCGGATTTGTCGGTCTTGGTGCCATGGGCTTGCCGATGGCTGCGAATCTGCTGGCGAGCGGCCACCGCGTAACGGTATGGAATCGAACCCGCTCCAGGGCTGAGCCGCTTTCGGTCAAAGGCGCTGCCATCGCGCTGCGGGCCGGCGACACCGTCAGGCGGGGTGGCATGCTGGTCTCGATGGTGGCTGACGACGCGGCATTGGCGGAACTGGTGGCGGGCGACGCCGCTTTAGCCGAGCGTCTCGGGCAGGGTGGTATCCATATCTCGATGAGCACCGTCGCGCCGGCGACCACGCGTGAACTCGCCGAAGTACATCGCAGGGCGGGCTCCACGCTGGTCGCTGCGCCGGTGTTCGGGCGTCCCGATGCGGCCGCAGCGAAGCGCCTGTGGATTTGTCTGTCGGGCCCGGCTGCGGCGAAAGCGGCGGCTCAGCCAATCCTGGAAGCCCTGGGGCAGCGCGTCTTCGATTTCGGCGAAGTTACTGAGGCTGCAAATGTGGCCAAGATTTCCGGCAACTTCCTGATCGCCGCCGCCATGGAGGCGATGGGCGAAGCGTTCGCGCTGGCCGAGAAGAACGGTGTCGATCGCTCGGCCCTCGCAACCATGCTGGGGCAGACGCTGTTCGCGTGCCCCGTCTACCAGGGATACGGCGGCGCGATCGCGAATCGACGCCATAGTCCCGCGGGCTTTCGTCTGCCGCTTGGCCTCAAGGATGTCGAAATTGTGCTGCGCAGCGCGCGTGAGGTGAACGTGCCGATGCCCACGGCGAGCTTGCTGCGCGATCGTTTCGTTCACGCGCTTGCAAGGGGCCGCGCTGACCTCGACTGGTCGGCGCTCGCGCTCGGCGCGCGCGAGGACGCGGGTCTCACGGATTAGCGACATGTCGCGGTGCACCCGCCGCCGCGAGGGCGGCGTCACTCGACACGGGTTTTCTCCTGCGGCTCTCGCGATTGCTCTGGCGCTGTTGACGCTGGCCGGAACGCGACCGGCCCTCGCGATCGATTTCTACGAAATTCAAATTTACCAGGTCCAAACCACCCCCTACCACCGTCTGACACTCGAACTGCATTCCAACACTACCACGACCGCGACTGGACAATGGGCGCGAGAAGCGATCGACCCCTACCAGATTCATGAAACCCTGGAATCGACCTACGGAGTGCTGTCGTGGCTCGAGGTCGGCCAGTATCTGTGCACGGCCAAGATGAGCAATGGGAGCTACAACTACGCAGGCTCACGCAGCAAGGTACATTTTGGGGTGCCGCAATCCGAAAATTGGCCCATCGAAGTCGGCGGAAACATCGAACTCGCTTACATGCGCTTTCAGGCCGAGGAAAATCCGCTGACCCTGGAAATCCGCCCGATTCTGGAAAAGAAGTTTGGGCGCCTCCTGATCGTCGGGAATTTCGCGTTCGAGAAACCGTTTAGTGGCCCGGACACCCACAAAGGGGTTCAGCTCGATCCCTCGGGAGAAGTCGTCTATCAACTCACCCATTGGGTTTCCCCAGCCGTAGAATATTATGGGGACATGGGCCCGCTCTCCGATTTGCCCGGTGTCCAGCGCCAACAGCATTTCATAGTGCCCGCCGTCAATTTCGATTTTCTGCCCCAGCTCGAATTGAACTTCGGCGTTGGGGTGGGACTCACGCGGACGAGTAATGGGTTGTTCATCAAGTCGATCGTCGGCTGGACATTCTAGCTTCGCCCGGGGCAGGGGAAGGGCGTTTTTTCGCGCAGCGGGCCGGATGCTCCGGGCCGTGAAAATTCACGGAATTGCGGCAGAGGATTCTCCGTTGCCTGCCGCGCTGCGCTTGGTTAATCTCAATCTTTCTTCGTGTAAAGATGCCCGCGTCGGCTCACCTATCGCGAGCTCAAGAAAAGCTCGACATCATTCTGGGCCAGGTAACGAGCCTGCGCGCCCGACTGAACTGGCTTGCGCTGCAGCACGGGTTGTACCTGGTGTTGGCGATCGGGATAACGGTTGCCGTCGTAGTGTTCGCGGGTGCGATGCTGCTGTCACCGTTACAGTTCCTGGGACTCGCAGGTGCCATGGCGCTATTCGGGGTTGCGTCGCTTTGGACCACGCTGCGGTCGGCGTTACGCAGGCGCTCCAATGCGCAGCGGGCCGCGGCACTGGCCGACGAACGCGCGGGACTCAAGGGCCGGTTGACCACGATCGTTCAGACGGTCTCGTCCCGCAGGCGCGGGGCGTTGTGGGCCTATCTGATTGAAGACGCGCTGGCGCATCGCGACGAATTCGTGCCAGCACGAGTCGAGCGCCGGCGCATCGCGCGATCGTGGTGGACTCCATTCGCGGCGCTTGCTGTGGCAGCGCTGCTGATCCCGATAGCTCGAACGCACCAGAACCTCAAAATTGCGTCCAACTCGGGAACCCCCGACATCACGGTCGACCTTGACGATCTTCATCTGCGTCCTGCAGAGCCGGGAGATGGCGACGGACTGCAGGTCCAGGCCGACCCTGCCACGATGGCGCGGCTGCGGGAAAAACTGGCGCGCGAAGGCGTAACGATGGGGCAGGGCGACTCCGGGAAGTTCGGCGGGCTGCTGGATCGCGCGCGCAACCTGGCGGGTGACGTGCAGAGCAAATTGCGCGGCGACTCCAGACCGCAGCAGCGTTTAACGCTCAGGCTGGCGGATAATGAGGCGGGACTCGATCCTTCGGACCACCGAGGTCCCGACACCCGGCGCAACTCGCGTCGCGGGGAGCAGGCCGGGCAATTCAAGCGTGACAATCCGGGCGAAGACGAACCGGCGCTGCCTCCCATCGACGACGCGCTACGTGAACCCGACGCGCAAGGCAACCCGGGTGACAATGGCGAAGATGGCCAGGATTCCACCAATAAGGGCAAATCGCTTTCCGGCGCCGACGATTCCAGTCAATCCGCGCAGAGCGATGGACAACGCGGTGAGCAGTCGTACAACGGCGGGGCGGTGCACGGAATCGGCGCTGATCCGGACAGCCTCTTCGGCGAGGCTTCCAAGTCGAAGATGAGCGCGGAGGGTTTTGAAATTGCGATCGAGGCACGCCCGGTCGAGCAGGGCGCCAAGGGCGCTGGTCAAGCCTACCTTCCTCCCAAGGTGCACACGCCCCTCAATGCGCACCAGCAGCCCGATGAACCCATTCCCCGCGCGGCCGTGCCCCCCGATGACCGAATTACCATTCAGCGAGTGTTCGAAAGATGAGCGAGACGCAGGCCCCGCTCGAGCTGCCGACGGTGGCGGACTTTGCGCGCACCTTCCGGCGCATCCAGTCGGAAATTCACAAGGTGATCGTCGGCCATGAGCAGGCGGTCGAGCAGCTGCTCTCGGCGCTCTTCGCCGGCGGCCACGTACTGATCGAAGGAGTGCCGGGAACCGGTAAGACCACCCTGGTCAAGACGCTGGGCCGCGCGCTCAACCTGACCTTCAACCGCATCCAGTTCACCGTCGACCTGATGCCGGCCGATATCACCGGTACGCGTGTGATCCTGAGCGGCGAGGACGGCCGCCGCGAATTCACCTTCCAACCCGGCCCGGTGTTCTGTCACATCCTGCTCGGCGACGAGATCAACCGCGCGACCCCCAAAACTCAATCTGCGCTTCTCGAAGCGATGGCGGAATTACAGGTGACAGTTTCGGGCGCCACCTATCCGCTGCGACCGCCGTATCTGGTGATGGCCACCCTGAACCCGATCGAAATGGAAGGCACTTATCCACTGCCAGAAGCCCAGCTCGATCGATTTCTGTTCAAGGTGCGGCTGGACTATCCGGAAGAGGACAACCTGGTTCGCATCATTTCTTCGACCACCGGCGCCGATGAAGCCAGCATCGTGCCTGTGTTCCATGGCGACGAAGCGGCGGAGCGTGTCGAGACGCTGAAAAAGCTGGTGCGCGAGGTAATCGCGGCCCCGGCGATGGAGCACTATGCCGCGCGCATCGTGCGGGCCACGCAGCCAGACCACTCACGCTACGTTGGCGACTCGGTGAAATCGCTTCACGACGAGATGGTGAACCGCTACGTGATGTTCGGCTCCTCGCCGCGCGGGGCACAGGCCCTTATTCTTGGAGGCAAGGTCCGGGCGCTGCTCGATGGCCGCGCCAACGTCGCACGCGAGGATATCGAGGCGGTGGCGGTTTCCGCGCTCGCCCATCGAATCATGCTCAACTATGCGGCCCACTCTGACGGGATCGATGCGCCGCAGATCGTGGAGCGCGTGATCAGGTCGGTACGCGCGACGCGCTCCTGAGGTTGTCGCATGCTCGAGGCGCGCGCGTTCGAGCCGGAATTTTTGAAAAAACTCGATCGCCTGGTACTGGGCATCAAGCGTGCCCGGACCGTGCGCTCCGGGCAGCGTACGCTGGGCCGCGTGCAGGGTCTCGGAATCGAGCCGGAAAATTTTCGCGAATATAACGAGGGCGACGATCTGCGCTTTCTCGACTGGAACACCTACGCACGCCTCGACCAGCTCTCTATTCGCACCTTCCGCGCCGAGCGACAGGTCGAGATCACGATGCTGGTAGATGCCAGCGCATCGATGGCGTTTCCGGAGAGTGACGACAAGCTCGGTTTGGCACTCGCGCTGGCATCATCGCTGGCCTACGTCGGAATGAGCGACAACGACGCGGTGCGAATCGCAGCCTTCGCGATGCGCCGCGGGGACATGCACCTGGACTCGTCGCCCTTCCACCGCCGGCGCGAGTCATACCTCGACTTCCGTCCGTTCGTGAGTGCCATCCGGACCGGTGGCGAGACTCGGCTCGGGGCAGCGGTTGATTCATTACTGCATCAGCGCCGGCAAGCCGGAATTGTGATCGTCATCTCCGATTTTCTGGTCAGTCGAACTGACTACGAAGATGCACTGGCGCGGCTGGTGGCCGCCCGCCATGAGGTGAAAGTGATTCACGTTCTCGGCCACATTGAGGCAACTGGAAACTATCCGCCGGGCCTTTACCGGGTGCGCGACGCCGAGACCGGCGAGGTTCGCGAGACCGTGTTTGGGCCTGACGCCGCGGCTGCCTGTCGCCGCAGGGTTGACAAACTCGCCCAGGCGGTGCGTGGGTTCTGTACCCAGCGCGGCATCGCGTACACGCAGGCATTCGGAGCCCACAATCTCGAAGGCTTTATGGAGCGCGAGCTGCCCGCGTTGGGCGTCGTCCGCTAAGGATGGGATTCCTTAACCCGATAAATCTCCTGTGGGCCGTCGCGCTCGTGATCCTCGCGCTGATCTATCTCCGCTCGCGCTCGCGTCCGACCATCTCGGTATCGAGCTTGATGCTGTTCGATGAGGTCGCGGCCCCGGTGACACGCGTGCGTCACGTCCGCATCGATCCGTTGTTCTGGCTGGAACTCGCAGCGTTGACCGCTCTGGTCCTGGCGGTGGCTGGGCTTTACGCGATGGTCCCGGCGCACGCCGGCCGTGGGCGGAGTCATGCGTTGGTGTTTGATTTGGGAGCAGGCATGAGCGCCCGCTTCGACGGAAGCAGCGGTCTTGAGGAGGCCAGAAAGCGCGCGCTCGAGCTGGTCGATGCGGCACCCGCCGGCGACGAATTCAGTGTAATCACCTATGCCCTCGAAGCGCAGGTCGTGGTGCCCCAGACCCAGAATTTGGAGGCGGTTCGCAGTGCGATTCATGCTCTCCAGCCGCTTGCGGTCGCCGCTCACGCCTCGGCGCTCTCGGCCGCGATCATGCGCGGACGCGGATCGTCGGAGATTGAACTGTTCACCGACCGGGCGCCCCCCGCGCGCACCATCAGCGATGCGAAGGGGACCACACCCCTGCATTTGCACCAGAGCGCGCATGGCGACGACAACGTAGCGATCGTTTCACTAGACCCGGGCGCGGTCGCTTCGTCGCGCGGACGCACGGTACTGCGCAACTTCTCGAACAAACCGCGCCTGGCGGAGTTTCAGGTAAAGGCCGAAGATCGCGAAGTGTTTCACAACACCCTGATGTTCGCTCCGCGCGAGCAGATGGTGGTGCCGTTCGGCCCCCTGACTACGGGCGGCTTGATCTCGGCCCACATTCTTACCCCCGATGCGATCGAGGCCGACAACCAACATTGGGTGTATGCGCCCGCCAACCAGGCCGGACACGCCTTGGTGTTGTCGGCTGATTCCGCCGTGCGTGAGGACCTCGCGCGGGTGCTGCTGGCGATCAATCCCAATCTGCAGATCGAAACCGCCGACCCCGCCCACTTTTCTCCGCAAAAGGCAGGACGCCCTTTCGACCTCGCGGTGATGCATGATTGCTACATGCCCGGAATTTCAACGGCCTCGATGCTGCTGATCTTTCCGCCGCCCGTAGTGCCACCCGCGGCCAGGATTCCCGGGCTAATGGTTGCGGCCAAGAACTTGCCGGTCATTCTGAAGCCAGCGCGCGATATGCCCTTCAGCGCTGAAGAGAGCACCATTCTTCCCGCGGTCCGAGGCATGACGCTGCCCGAATGGATGGATCCACTCGTGCAGGGTACGACACCCGGCGAGTCCGATTTGGTGCCGCTCGCGGCGATTGGCAGAATTCCGAGCGGCCGCATCGGGGTTATCGCCTTCGACGTGCGTAACCGGCTGCTGCTCGATGCGGACCGACTCGACGCGCTGGTCGTGACGATCAATTTGATTAAGCGATTGACCGCACCGGCCGATATTCAGGTTGTTCCAACCGGTTCATATG
>JBKPEA010000112.1:0-12299 GCA_046728175.1 Thermodesulfobacteriota bacterium
CTTGATAACAGATACGAGCTTGTTCAGCTGCTTGTTGATTTGCTCCAGCACCTGCTCGTCACCGCTGGTGACGAGCACGATTCGCGAGACGGTGGGATCGAGCGGATCCTCGTTGACCGTCAGCGATTCAATGTTGAAGCCACGGCTCGAAAACAGCCCCGCGACGCGCGCAAGCACGCCGAATTCATTCTCAACCAGGACAGATATCGTGTGACTTGGCATGCGGAAGGCGCGCGCGTACCCATCGGCCGACTCTCACGCTGAATTATTTTGCGGCGCCCGCAAACGACCGGCCCTGATAACGTTCGAGGATGACCATCATCCGGTCCTTTGAGGCCAGCTTCAGTTTGTGGATACGCTTCTCCTCCATCTCCTCTTCGAGAGTCAGATAATGCTTGCTGCGGTATTCTAAAAGTTTGTTTTTGAGCTGCAGATGTTCCTCGTACACCGCCCTAAGCTCGTCGTCATGGTTCAGATGCTGCTGGATAAGTTTTTCCTCTCTGCGCTCCATAGGCCCTCCGATACCCTAGGCTGACCGGACGCGGCGATGGCGTCCGGGGATCGAACATAAAGCGGCTCGAGGGAATCGAGCGAATCGCTCCTCCCCGCGGCGATACTCGCGGCGCCCAGCGCCGCAATGTAACGTCCGCGCGATTCCAGGGCACCAGGCCCCAGAACCGTCACCTCGATGCCCCGCTTTTTCGCAAGGGCCGCCGCATCCTTTGCTGTATAGTCGCCGGCGAGAATCGCATTCTGACGGAGAGGTGAGGTCACTCGCACCAGCGGCATAACCACATCCTGCGATATCTTCTCTAACCCATCCGCCACAATTTCGTAAAGAGCCGCGTAAACCTCCCCCTTGCGGGCATCCAGCAAGGCGCAGACCTGCAACCCCGGACGGGCCGTGGGCGCGTCCAGCGCGCCGGCCGCCAGCGCGTCGAGGCTCGCGACCCCGATGATTTTGGCTCCTGATGCGAACGCCAGACCCTTGGCGTAGCTGAGGCCAATTCTGAGCCCGGTAAACGAACCCGGGCCGATTCCGACCGCGATAGCGGTTAGGTCGGACGCACGCAGCTCGGCGCGCTCAAGCAATTGCGCTACGGCCTGCGGCAACGCGGCGCCGTGCGACGTCACGGCCCGCGCGGTTTCACCGGCCAGTCGCCCCGCGACCACCAGCGCGATGCTGGCGATGGGTGACCCCGTATCTAGGCCCAGGACTGTGCCTGCGACGCCGGCGTGCGCGAGCAGAAGATCAGCCCTGCACAATGTGCGAGATGTCATTGAAGATCAAAAACGCGAACAGGGCCACGATTAGAAACAGCCCGACCTGAAGCGCGATTTCGCGATGCCGCATAGCCAGCGGTTTCCCGCGCACACCTTCATAGGCAAAAAATGCCAGGTGTCCGCCGTCTAAAAGTGGTACCGGCAGCAAATTGACCAGTCCAAGCTCCAGGCTGAGCATTACCGTGAACATGGCGACGCTGAACAGGCCGTGGCGGGCTTCCTGGCCAGCCAGCCGCACGATCGCGATCGGTCCCCCTACCGAGTCACGGAGCGGAACCGTGCCGCTGACGATCATCGCAATGCCGACCACCATCTGGCCGGTCAAAGACACGCTGCTCAGGACCGCGTGGTAGGCCGCCGCGACGGG
This sequence comes from Thermodesulfobacteriota bacterium, assembly GCA_046728175.1. Classification (GTDB taxonomy): domain Bacteria; phylum Desulfobacterota; class Binatia; order Binatales; family Binataceae; genus JAFAHS01. The sequence continues at coordinate 1,652 of JBKPEA010000112.1, forward strand.
GTTGAGTCGGCGCGTAGTTTCACGCGGCGTCACTCCGATGATCCATTCATTCACCGAGGTTCCATAGGGGGTCTTAACGTCCTGCCGCTTCGCCGTCACCGTCAGGTTCATGCGGCCCTGCGCGTGGCCCGCGGGACGCTCGATTTGGAGATTGAGGGGGGCGCCTTTACTCGCCTTGACGGCGTCGGAGAACTCTTCCCAGGAAGAGATCGCTTTGTTGTCAATCACGATGATCTTGTCGCCCGACTTCAACCCCGCCTGGACCGCGGGCATCCCGGGCGTCAGCTCGTCGATGACCGGCAAGGGAGTAGGTACGCCATACATGAACACCAGAGTTAGCAGGACCGGCGCAAACAACATGTTCGCGACGGGACCGGCCAGCACGATCGCGAAACGCTTCCACAGCGGTTGACTCGGGAATGCGCGGGCACGAAACGCGGCGAGCAACTCCTCCGGCGGATTCTGCTGGAGCGATACCCGTGCCCGGCGAGCGGAGTTCATCATGCGAATGCGATTCAAGAGAATGAGTTCTTCCGCTCTCAGCGGACGGGAAAACCACGCCTCAGGCGCCCCCGGTCGCGAGGCCAGAGATTCCAGTAATCCGTCCAGGCCATAATCGGTGCCCCGATCGTCGTCCGCATCGCGCGCCGGTTTGTCAATCGCGGCCCTGCCGGCCGCGTCTGGCGCGGCGGACGCGGTATCCGCCGTCAACGCGGTTTGGCCGGTCACCTGGGCAAGGTCGCGTCCGATTTCAACCAGAAAGGTGTGAAGCTCGTCTGACTTCGGTTCATCACCGATCTCTTCGCCAAGCATCCTTACGTATCCACCCGCCGGAGTCGCGCCGATCACGTACTCGGTCTCACCGCGGCGGATGCCAGCAATTCGGGGCGGATAACCAATCGAGAACCGCAGCACCCGAACTCCGAGCCGCTTAGCCACCAGGAAGTGGCCTGCCTCGTGGACGATGATCAACAGGCCGAGAATGAAGATGGCGGAAATAATCGATGTCAGCATTAATTCTCCCGAAGTGGCTGGAAACGGTGATGCGGCCCGCAAATCAGCCGCATCACTTGAAACAATAATAGGAAAAGGCCGCCGCGAACACTAGGCTGCAAGTGCGGTCCAGCAATCCTCCATGTCCCGGAAAAATCCGGCCGGAATCCTTTACTCCGGCCACCCGCTTGAACGCGGATCCGGCCAAATCGCCCAGCTGCGCCAGCACCCCGATGATTCCGGAAAACGCCGCGGTCGCGGGCAGTGACCAGTGCGGCATCGCCCACCGACGCAGAATTAGAGCGGCGCCAATCGATGCGATCAATCCGGCGATGGAGCCTTCGATGGTCTTGTTGGGACTGACCCGCGAAGCGAGCTTGTGGGCGCCGAACGCGCCGCCCCCGAAGTATGCACCGGTGTCGCTAGCGATGACGACCAGCAGCATCATGATGATCGCGGCGATCCCGCCACCCAGATTGCGAAGCAGCGCAAAATAGGGGAACAGAACTCCCACCCACAGCGCTCCGGCTATTTCCAGGGGCGCACCCTTGGGCGTGTTCTCGGCACCCGAAATCCCGACTCGAACCACCAGCGCGAACATCAACGCGGTTACCGCCGCCGGTAGCACCCACAACCCGCCGTCACCCGCGGCCAGCATTGCCAGCAGCGGCACAACCCCAAGTCCGGCCAACACCAGAAGCGAAATCAGCCCGCTGGTCGCAGTCATCGACACGACTTCGTACAGGCCCCATCCGCCCAGCAGCGCGATGAATACCGAGAATCCGGCGCTCGACAGAAAAATGATCGCTGCCAGCACCACTGGGAGGGCGACCGCTGCGGTCCACAGCCTAGCGCGCAGCACCGATGCTCCGTGGTTTCGGTAGTGCGGTCCCTTTCCTGGTTGGAAAGAGGCAGGGTGGGACGCCGCTCTCAGCACCCATTTTCTCGCGCGCGGTGAGGGATTGCCCTGCCGGCGGGGCAGCGACTTCCGTCACACATCATCGCAGCCCGGTACGGATTCGGAGGCAGCTGGGTACGGCGCGAACATCAACCCGGGCTCAGCGTGCCGAAGCGGCGGTCGCGCATCTGATAGGCGGCCAGCGCGCTCAACAGTTCGCGCTCGCGGAAATCGGGCCACAGCGTGTCGGTGAAATAGAGCTCCGTGTAGGCAACCTGAAACAGGAAGAAATTCGAGACCCGCAGTTCACCCGAGGTGCGGATCAACAAATCCGGATCGGGCATGCCACCCGTGGTGAGCGCGCGCGCGAATACTCCCTCGTCGATCTGGTCAGGATTCAATTCGCCGGCAGCCGTCGCCTGCGCGATTTTGCGCGTCGCGTTGATAACGTCCTGCCGGCCCCCATAGGAGAGGGCGAGCGCGACCGTCATGGCGCCGTTGTCCTGCGTCGCCACCACGGTCTCCGCCAGCACCTGCCGAAGCCGCACCGGCAGCCGCTCGGTATCTCCCAGGGCCAAAATGCGGATCCCCCGCTTCATCAGACGCTTGGTCTCGGTGACCAGGTAACGATGGAACAGCTGCATCAGGAAATTCACTTCGCTGGAAGGGCGCTGCCAGTTTTCTGCTGAAAACGCGAACAACGTCAGGTATGGGATCCCCAGCTCGCGCGCCGCCTCGACCACCGCGCGTACCGAATCCTTGCCGCGGCGATGGCCTTCGTTGCGACCCAACCCGCGCCGCCGCGCCCATCTGCCGTTGCCGTCCATTACGATTGCGACGTGCCGCGGAAGGCGTGAGGGGTCGAGCGAGAGCTCGGGAAAATCGTTAAGTGGGAGAGTGATGGCCACTTGGCTAAAATCGGCGGCCGGGGAGTTGGCGGCAAAACGCCGGCCGCTCAGACCTCCATAATCTCGGCTTCCTTGCCCGCCAGCACTTTGTCGATCCTCTCGGTGAACTCGCTCGTGAATTGTTGAATCCGGGCTTCCGCGCTGCGCATCTCGTCGTCGGTAGCCTGCTTTTCCTTGTGCAAATCTTTCACCATGTCGTTCGCGTCGCGGCGGTGATTGCGGACGCTGACCCGGAATTCCTCCGCGATCTTGCGCACGTGCTTCACCAGCTCCTTGCGGCGCTCCTCGGTCAGCTCCGGAATCGCGATGCGGATCAGCTTGCCATCGCTCATGGGGTTGAGGCCCAGATCCGAGATCTGAATGGCCTTTTCGATATCGTGGAGCGAAGACTTGTCGTAAGGGGTGATCACCAGCAGCCGCACCTCGGGCGCGGCCAGCCCAGCCAGCTGACGCAGCGGGGTCTTGGCCCCGTAGTAATTGACCGGCAGATTCTCGATTAGGGCAGTGGAGGCGCGCCCGGTGCGCACCCGGGCAAGCTCGTGCCTGAAAGCCTCGACTGCTTTCTCCATCTCCTTGCGTGCCATCTCGATGACTTCGTCGGTCATGAGGCTGCGCTGTCCACCCGGGTGCCGATGGTCTCTCCGATCACAGCTCTCCTTATATTACCCGGTTTGCGCAAATTGAAAACGATGATGGGAAGCTGATTGTCCATGCACATCGAGATAGCGGTCGAATCCATCACCTTCAGGTTCTTTTGCAAAACCTCGATGTAAGTCAGGCGGTCAAACTTCTGTGCGCTGGGATCCTTCATCGGGTCGCGGTCATAGACCCCGTCGACGTAATGGCTGGCCTTCAGAATGACTTCCGCACCGATTTCCAGCGCGCGCAGGCTCGCCGCGCTGTCGGTCGTAAAGTAGGGATTGCCGGTTCCGGCCGCGAAGATAACCACCCGGCCTTTCTCCAGATGCCGCACCGCCCGGCGGCGGATGTAAGGCTCGCACATCGCCTGCATCGCGACCGCCGATAATACTCGGGTGCTCACGCCGGCATGCTCGAGCGCGTTCTGCAGGGCGAGTGCGTTAATTACGGTGGCGAGCATGCCCATCTGGTCCGCGGTCGAACGATCCATCCCGCGCCGCTCGTACTCGCTGCCACGGATCAAGTTGCCAGCGCCGATCACGATCGCGAGCTCGACGCCCAGCGCGCTGATCTCCTTGATCTCGAGGGCGATGGTGGCCAGCGCGTCGAGGTCAACGCCGCTCTTCTGGTTGGCAGGGGCGAGCGCTTCGCCTGAGAGCTTCAGCAGGACTCGATTGAAGCGGGGTTTCCTTCCGGGAACGCTCTCGACCATCGCCATGGTTTCCTCTCGGGCGCCTCCGTACTCAGTCCCCTTCAGCATCCTGCAGAAATTTCTTACACGATGCCGAATCCGTGTCTGCTAATATTAGCCGGCCTAGGCTGCGCCCTTCTGGTCGATACCTTCGCCCAACTGAAAGCGCGAGAAGCGCCGCACGTCGAGCTTTTCACCAATTTTCGCGGTGTACTCGCCGATCAGATCGGTGATGGTCCGATTCGGGTCGCGCACCCAACTCTGTTCCAGCAGACAGACTTCCTTGTAGAACTTGTCCAGTTTGCCGTCGACGATCTTGCCGATCACGTTCGCGGGCTTGCCCGCCGACTGCTGGGCGTAGATCTGGCGCTCCTGCTCGATAATCTCCGGGGCCAGCTCCTCGCGGCGTATGCAGCGCGGGTTGGTCGCTGCAATCTGCATGGCGATTTCCTTCACCAGGGTCTGGAAATCCGGGCCCTTGGCAGCAAAGTCGGTCTCGCAATTCACTTCGACCAGCACCCCCAGTTTTCCGCCCGCATGAATGTAGGAACCAACCGTGCCTTCAGAGGCGATGCGGCTGAAGCGCTTGGCCGCCGAGGCGATTCCCTTCTCGCGCAGCCAGAGGGCGGCTTTTTCGAGGTCTCCGCCGCTCTCGGCCAGCGCCTTCTTGCAATCCATCACCCCCGCACCGGTCTTCTCGCGCAGATCCTTAACCACTTTCGCGTCTATTTCCATCGTGAGAATATCCAACCAGATCGTCGCATTTTCCCGCATCCGTCCGGGCGCGGATCCGGAGCAGGGGGCCGGGTGCAGAGAATCATGATGCGCCGCGCGAACTAGACCGCGCTGGGTGATTCAGCAGGTCCACTCCGATCGCCGCCCCCACCACCGACGGGACCGCCGTCGTCCTGGCCCTTCTGCCGTTCCTCGGCAAGCTGCCTGCCCTCCAGCACCGCATCCGCAATCGCCGCGGTGAACAGCTTGATCGCCCGAATCGCGTCATCGTTGCCTGGAATGCGATACGAAATGAGGTCGGGATCACAGTTGGTGTCGACCACCGCCGCGACCGGAATTCCGAGCCGGTTTGCTTCGGCCACGGCGATATCTTCCTTCTTGGTGTCGATCACCCACAACGCGTCCGGAAGCTTGCGCATGTTCTTGATACCGGCCAGGGTCGCCATCAGCTTGCCATGCTCGCGCTCGTTCTCGCTCATTTCCTTCTTGGTGAGCGCGCGGATCATTTCCGGATCGGCCATGATCTCCTCAAGCTTCTTGAGCCGCTCGATCGAAGCGCGGATGGTCTGGAAGTTGGTGAGCATGCCGCCCAGCCACCGGTTGTTCACGTAAAACATCCCGCAGCGTTCGGCTTCCTCTTTCACGATATCCTGGGCCTGCTTCTTGGTACCGACCAGCATGATGGTTCCGCCCTGCGCGGCCAGGTCGCGCACGAAGTCGTAGGTGTCGCGGAACATCTTTACCGTCTGCTGAAGGTCGATAATGTAAATTCCGTTGCGCGCGCCGAAGATGTACTGCTTCATCTTCGGATTCCAGCGGCTCGTCTGGTGGCCGAAATGGACCCCCGCCTCCAAGAGCTGCTTCATGCTGATTTCGGTCATGTAATTGGCAACCTCTTATAACGGCTTTGGTTAATCGTGCATTATTAGCAGGACGCCTCGCGCGGGTCCAAACCGCGCGCGGCCGGCTTAGCAGATCAGGCGTTCATCGATTCCAGGAATTCCTCGTTGGTCTTGGTGCCTTGCATCTTGTCGATGAGAAATTCCATCGCTTCGACCGCGTTAAGCTGCGACAGGAGCTTGCGGAGGATCCAGACCCGGTTGAGGGTGCTGCGCGGGAGCAGCAGCTCTTCCTTGCGGGTGGTCGAGCGCTGAATGTCGATGGTCGGGAAGATCCGTTTCTCCAGCAGACGGCGGTCCAGCGACACTTGCTGGTTACCGGTGCCCTTGAATTCTTCGAAGATCACCTCGTCCATCCGGCTGCCGGTATCGACCAGCGCGGTCGCGATGATGGTGAGGCTGCCGCCGTCCTCGGTGTTGCGCGCAGCGCCGAAAAACTTCTTGGGCTTGTGCAGTGCGTTGGAGTCCACGCCACCGGAGAGAATTTTTCCGGAAGGCGGGACCACCGTGTTGTAGGCGCGCGCCAGTCGCGTGATCGAATCGAGAAGAATCACGACATCGCGCCCATGTTCGACCAGGCGCCGCGCCTTCTCGATAACCATCTCTGCCACCTGCACGTGCCGAGTCGCAGGCTCATCGAAAGTGGAGCTCACCACCTCGCCCTGCACCGAGCGTAACATGTCGGTCACTTCCTCGGGCCGCTCGTCGACCAACAGCACGATCAGCACGATCTCCGGATGGTTATGTGAAATCGCCTTAGCGATCGCCTGCAGCATCATCGTCTTGCCGGTAAACGGCGCCGCCACCACCAATCCGCGCTGGCCTTTGCCAATCGGCGCGACCAGGTCGATGATGCGGGTGGTCAGGTCTTCGTGATCGTATTCGATCTTGATGCGCTCCTGCGGATAGAGCGGCGTCAGGTTGTCGAACAGGATCTTGTCGCGCGCTTTTTCCGGGTCCTCGAAGTTGATCGATTCGACCTTGAGCAATGCGAAATACCGCTCGCCCTCCTTGGGCGGCCGGATCAGGCCGGAGACGATATCTCCCGTGCGCAGGTTGAATTTACGGATCTGGCTGGGTGAGATGTAGATATCGTCTGGCCCGGGCAGGTAGTTGTAGTCGGGTGCACGCAGGAAGCCGAACCCGTCGGGCAGGATTTCCAGCACCCCTTCACCGAGGATCGAGCCGTTGCGTGCGGCCTGCGCCTGCAGGATCGCAAAGATCATCTCCTGCTTGCGCAGGTTGGTGGCATTGTCGACGCTGAAATCCCGCGCCAACTGCGCCAATTCGGTGATCTTAGATCCCTTGAGAGCTTTCAGGTTCAGATCGCCCTGATCGTTGATCACGATGAGCGGCTGAGTCTGAACGGTTTGAACCTGACGCGGCGGTGCCACCTCGAGATGATCGTGGCTTTCGCGCGCGGCGCCTCTGCCTTTAGCCATGTGCCTTCCCCGCAAACTAAAATCTCACTTTATTCTACGATCTCTGCCGCGCGGATAAGGTCCGTGCCGCAGGTTAGCGACGTTTTTGCGAACCGGAGTCCGCAAACAGGAAATCTCTATACAGTCACTTGCCCCAAGCGGTCGGGATTCGAACGAAAACGCCTTGAGTTCGGAATAGCGGGCCGCTCGAGGACGGGGAACAATCTCCCTCAACCCCGCCACAGCGTCCTTGGTGTGGAAGCTAACTGAAAACCGTAACCGAGCCGCTGAGTTCTGTCAACGGGAGTTTAAGCAGCCGCGATGGTCGAGGAAAAAAAAGCCGCAGGGGTCCGGCGCCAGCAATCGAAGCGCGATACCTTAGCATGCCTTTGCAATTCAGGAGACGCCACTCAAGGAGGTCAAAACCGCCTTTTCTTCTTAAGCCGCACGAGCAACGCGAGTCGGATGAGTCGCAGGCGGTTTTCCTTGCTCGACACGGGTTACTTCCGATCGATCCACTCGCGGAGCACCTCACTGGTCACCGGAATTCCACGAGCAGACAAGAACTGCTTGAAGTCCTCCGGCAATGGCGCCACGAAGTCCAGCCTTTTACCCGATCGTGGATGTGCGATCGAGAGGGCAAGCCCGTGCAGGGCCTGGCGTCTGAACCCGGGTGCCACGCTATCCGTGCCCCGTCCGTACAGTTGGTCGCCGAGACAGGGATGGCCCATCGATGCCAGATGCACACGAATCTGATGCGTCCTGCCCGTCTCCGGCCGCACCCGCACCAGGGTTGTTCCGCGGTCGTCGCGCGCCGTGCTCGTAAAGCGCGCTAAGGTGGTGACGTGAGTCACCGCATCGCGCGGGGTGCGGGATACGATGGACATCCGCTTGCGCTCAGTGGGATGACGTCCGATCGCTCGCGTGAGCGTCGTCTGCTCGCGCGCGACCACGCCGTGCACAATCGCGAGATAGGTTTTTCGCACCGCCCGATCCTTGAACTGCCGTGCCAGCGCCGTTCGCGCGAACGGCGTTCGCGCCACTATCAGCACGCCCGAAGTTTCGCGGTCGAGGCGATGAACGATGCCAGGGCGCAACACCCCGTCGGGCTCGGCCATCCGGGCCAACTCGGGAAAACGCGCAAGCAAGGCATCCACCAGGGTCGCATCGGGGTGACCAGGCGCGGGGTGCACCGTCATTCCTGCGGCTTTGTTAACCACTATGAATTCCGGGTCCTCGGCGAGCACTTCGATCGCGGGTGCGTCGGCGGCCGACCGCGCCGCCAATGGTGGAGCGGGAGATGCGATTTCGATGCGGTCGCCGAGGCGGACTCCGCTCGATGCTCTGGTGGCAAGCCCGTTGACTGTCACCAGCCCTGCCTTGATCATTCGCGCCACCTGCGACCGTGAATATTCAGGCGCGAGGTGCGCCGACACGAACACATCGAGCCGCATGCCGGTGCAGCTACTGTCGGCTGTGATGGTGGCCGCCGCCGAGCTCATGGCACCAGATTATTTTACCACCCGGTCACCGAGGCATCAGCGCTTACCCGCTGCCTTGACTCATTCAGGGACGATAGGAAATCGGATGCCCGGCTTCGAAGCGGGCAATTTCCTTTTCGTGGACCAGCGTCAAGGCAATATCGTCGAGGCCCTCGAGCAAGCATTTTTTCTGAAAGGGCTCGATCTCGAATTTCGCCGACCAGTCGAAATCGTCGGTGACGGTCTCGCCTTCGAGATCGATCTGCAAATGGTAACCTTGGTATTTCGCGATCGCGCGCAGCAGCGCTTCGACCCGGTCGGGCTTCAGCACGACGGGCAAAAGCCCATTCTTCATGCTGTTGTTGCGGAAAATATCGGCGAACGAGGGCGCGATGACCGCTTTGATGCCGAAGTCCATCAGCGCCCACACCGCGTGCTCGCGGGAACTTCCCGAACCGAAGTTGTGCCGCGCGACCAGCACCGAGCCACTCGCATAGCGCGGCTGGTTAAGAACGAAGTCAGGATTGGGGGAGCCGTCGGGATTGAACCGCCAATCGAAGAACAGACCCTTCCCCAGTCCGCTGCGCACAACCGCCTTGAGAAACTGCTTGGGAATGATCTGGTCGGTATCAACATTGGCGCGATCCAGCGGTACCGCCAAGCCGGTAAAGCTTTTAAAAGGTTGCATCAGCTTCTCCACAGGGGCCGCTCCCGCCGCGGGAGAAGCCGGATAGGGTTGTGGTCGCTTGGTATTTTTCGGCGCGACCGAGCAGCTGCTGGCGGCGTTCTCACTTCGCCCACTCGCGAATATCCACGAAATGTCCGGCAATTGCCGCCGCGGCCGCCATTTGCGGGCTTACCAGGTGCGTCCGGCCGCCCTTGCCCTGGCGGCCCTCGAAATTCCGGTTCGAGGTGCTCGCGCATCGCTCGCCGGGCTTGAGTATGTCGGGATTCATGCCTAGGCACATCGAGCATCCCGCCTCGCGCCATTCAAAGCCCGCCTCGCGAAAGATCCGATCGAGTCCTTCCTTTTCGGCTTCGGCTTTGACCTGCTGAGATCCGGGAACCACCATCGCGCTCACGGTGCGCGCGACCTTTTTGCCCTTGACGATTCCGGCCGCCGCACGCAAATCGCTGAGCCGGGAATTGGTACACGAGCCGATAAACACGCGGTCGATGCGGATTTCCTCGATCGGCGTGCCCCCGCGAAGCCCCATATATTCGAGCGCGCGTTCCACGGTCACGCGCTCGGTGGCATCCGCAAAAGCATCCGGCCTGGGAACCCGACCAGTTACCTCGGTGACCATTCCCGGGTTGGTCCCCCAGGTCACCTGCGGCACGAAACTGGAAGCCGGGAAACTGATGGTGCGATCGAACTTTGCGCCTTCGTCGGTGTGCATGGTGAGCCAGCGCTTCGCCAGAGCATCGAACCCGGCACCCTGCGGCACGTGGCGGCGGCCGCGCAAATATTCCACGGTCTTCGAATCGGCGGCGATCATTCCCGCGCGCGCGCCCGCCTCGATGGACATATTGCAGACCGTCATGCGCTCTTCGATCGACAACGCCTCGAACGTGTCGCCGCGATACTCGACTACACATCCGGTGGCGCCGTCAGTGCCCAGGCGCCCGATAATCCCCAGAATCAGGTCCTTCGCGGTCACTCCGGTCCCCACCTTGCCATTGACTCTGATCTCGAAGGTTTTTGGTTTCGCTTGCCACAGGCACTGGGTTGCAAGCACATGCTCGACCTCGCTGGTGCCGATTCCGAATGCGAGCGCACCCAGGGCGCCGTGCGTCGAGGTGTGGCTGTCGCCGCACACGATAGTGAGACCGGGCTGCGAAACTCCCAGCTCGGGCCCGATGACGTGCACGATGCCCTGCTCGCGCGAGCCCAAATCGAAGAGCGTGATGCCGAAGTCCCGGCAATTCTTGCGCATCATCTCGACCTGGAGCCGGGAATCCGGGTCGGCGATGGGCTTTAGC
>JBKPEA010000113.1:0-26766 GCA_046728175.1 Thermodesulfobacteriota bacterium
CTAGTCAGAATCGCGGACCAGGCCTCGGATCGCGGGATGCAATTGAACGCCCATGGTTCGGTGGTCAACGCCCTCTGGTCGATGGGTGATTTCATTGGCTCGCGTGCACACTCCGAGAAGGCCATCGGCTTGTACGAGCACGAGGAACATCTCCGGCCGGGGGAAGAGCACTTCCTGGCGGCGTGCCGTTTCTATGCGCCTCTCTGTACCCTCAATTTCGGATTTCCAGACGATGCGTTGCGGCAGTCACTGGAGTTTCTGACCTTGACGCGAAGGCGACCTCGACCGCTCGCTTTGGCATTCGCCCTGAATTGTGTTGCGACGCTGTTCGTGTGGCGCAGGGACGGCGTCCAAGCCCTGAGATATTCGGAATCCATGCTTGCGCTCACGGCTGAGCACGGCTTCACTAATTTGCACTCGTTCGCCCAACTCCTGCACGGGCAGGCCCTTGCGATGTTGGGAAAGACGAACGAAGCGATAGCCGAGATAAAAGATGCGATGGACACCTTTGAGGCGACTGGGGCGCTGGTTCCCGGTTGGTTGTATGGCGCCCTGGGGTTCGCATATCTGGCTGCCCAGCGGCCCGCGGAAGGGCTGAGTGTCGTGAAAAGAGCTCTCGAACTTGGGGATCGCACGGGCGACGTAGCAGCCAAATCAGAACTACATCGACTTAAGGGCGAATTGTTGCTCATACTCCACCCTACCGACGGTGCCGAAGCGGAGGCCTCTTTTCGTGCGGCTATCGACACGGCGCGAAAACAGTCAGCAAGGCTCCCGGAGCTACGCGCGATTACCGGACTAGGACGCTTCTTGCGCGATACCAATCGCCACGAGGAAGCGCGCACCATGCTGGCCGACATCTACGGGAAATTCACCGAGGGCTTCGACACCGCCGACTTGAAGGACGCCAAGGCGCTGCTCGATCAACTTGATAGTCGCAAACCGGAACCTAAATAGCATTTGGAAACCACGAACCGAGATGGACGATTACAACCCTTCCACCGATGAGCAAGGAGACTGGAACGGTCGTCGAAAACACTTATCCGCGCAGTTGATCGCTCGGCGTTCGCTGAAATTCTGGCCGACGAGTTTCGCGCGATTTTCCTGGACGGTCTGATCTTCTAGAGCGGCGGTGGCGCGCTTGGCATACGTCCAGCCGCTAAATCGGACTGCTGGGCGGGACTGAAGGCCTCACTCAATAGGATCGATTCAAGTTGACGCGACCGGAATAAAACCAGGATATAGTGCATCCGCTGGACGAGATTGCTCCAGTCCGTCGCACCGGTGCCAATGGCGTTCGGCGTGTCAGCGCCGAACTCTTTTAAGATGGCAAGCGCGTCCGGATTGGTCAGGTCGCGCAGCTCGGGAGGATAGAGCGGCTTGCCTCGCGGCGGCGGCACATCGGACCGGAGGTGCAACGTCTGATTGCCGGGAAGGCTCAAATGCAGAGCCAAATCTGTCAGGAGTTTCGTCCATTCCTCTTTGGCCAATTTTCCCGCCGCGCGTGCGATCGGAGTGACTGCGATTTCAAGTGGGACTATCCCGCGGCATTGCTGTTGCGCATGCTCCACAATTCTCTGCTCGAGTGAAGCCCCGAGAAACTCTTCGAGGCATCCTTGAAGTCGCATCTGTTCGTGTTTACCAACCTGGGCATTCGCAAGAAGTACCAGTTGCGCCTTGAGACTTGGGTCGGTTTCGAAGCGCGCGCGATAATAGTTCTCGGCTGCCTGTCTGAGCAGCTGCTGGCCGCCTTCTTCTGAAGGTTTGTTGTCGAGATACGCGATCACCGGAACAAGGCGAGTTAGGTCGAGGTCAACGTCCTTGCCTAGAGCTGAGATTAGTCTGGAATAGAGAGCGCCGATCTCGCCGTAGACCTGGGCATTTCCTTGTTTGAGGTTATCGATCCCATCTTCCAAAGCTTGCGTGATCACGCCGTCAAAAGGACCAATTCCGATCACGCCCGCCGCCTCGAGGAGGTTCACCACGCGCTGAATCGTATCCTGATAGATCCGCGATTGGGTAATCGCCAGCAGCCCGCGCTGCCTCATGTCTGCTTCGCGAATGGACACGCCAATGGTCTTGGACGACCACGACGCAAATCCGCACCAACTCACGTTGGCCCCGCCTACCATCGCGCTCATCGCCCTGCTCAGGGCGCAATAATCCTGAGTGATCTTGAGATTGCGCAGAATTAGGTCGGCGTTCAGCGCGACGGTATTTTCGATATCCTGAAGCGCGGGAAAGCTAGCAGGGTCTATCAGAGGAGGCGACATTCCTTACCGTTCCGTTGCGGTTACCCTACCGCCGATTCCTTGAAGGACGACTCTTGCCTGGACGAGGTCGCGCGAATCGAGTCCCTCCGCAAAGCCTTTGTATATCGGCGCGAGCAGCTTAAGCGCGCCCGGACGATCGCCGCTTGAGAGCAACAGGCGCGCTTTGCTCAGCGCGGCGCGCAGCTCGAACGACTTGGCGCCCATGCCGTGCGCGCAGGTGATAGCCTCGCCGAAATCTGCCGATGCCTGCTCGCGATCACCGACTCTCAGCCGGAACTCGCCGCGAAGCCTGAGTACCTCCGGGCGGTAGATGATTTCATCCGGGTTTGCTTCGAGTGCGCGCTCGATCGTGTGGAGAGCTTTGTCGGTCGCTCCTTGCAGGGCCTGCGCCTGCGCCAGGTAAAGCAGCGAAAGGGTGACAGACATGCGGGTCTCAGTCTCTCCGAACGCGTTCAGGCTTTCCTCGATTAGCTGAACGCCTTGTCCCGGTTCACCACAGTTCGCCAGGGCTGCGCCCATCGTGGTCCGGGCAGCCGCTGCTATGTGAGGAAAGCCGTGCTCGTCGGACAAATTGATCGCCTCACGCGCCGGGGCGACGGCTTCGGTTGGCTCTCCAATGAGCAACTTCAATGCTCCTGTCTGGTAGCTTATATATGCTTGGTCGTAGGGGTTGTTGTGTTGCTGAACGAATCTTGCGGCTTCGTCAATCCGGGTTAAAGCTGTCTCGATGCGACCGCTAGCGAATGCAGTCAAACTTGCAAAAGCCAGCGCTGTGCCGAGCGCGCCGGGGAATTGCTGGAAGACTTTTTCATCGAAGAACGCTCGGCCGCGCTCGAAGCGGGTCTCGGCTTCCGCTAGTTCACCGAGATAAAAATGCGTTTCTATTCGCGCCATATGCGCGAGGGCCAGATTGATTGGATTCCCTTCGCGTTCGGCCAGCTCGATAAACTCTCTGCTCAGCGCATCGGCTGAGCGGTAGTCGCCACCATTGATAGCGGCTGCCCAAGTTCCGCTGAGTTGTATTGAGAGCTGTCCGACATTGCCGATCCTTCTCACCAGGGCCAAGGCGCGCGAGGAGGCATTCTTAGTCGCCGCAGCAGCATAACCATGGGTTAACGCGCTCACTTGGGCGAGGGCAGCTACGACCGGCAGCTCCAAGGCGTCGCGTTCCGGCGACTCTGGAAGTTTACCTATGATCTCGAGCGCGCGTTGGTAGGCGCGCTCTGCCTCGCGGAAGGCACGACGTTTGCGCGCGACTCGACCAGCACTGCTCCATGCGGTTAGCGCCTTCTCGAGTTCGCCGGCACCCGTCCAATGTCGGGCCAGAACTTCAGGATGGTCTGCCGCGGTTTGGGGAAGGCGTTCCGCTATGAGAGTGGCGGTCCGTCGATGAAGTTCACGGCGGCGACTCTTGAGGAGCGCCGCATAAGCGGTATCTTGCACCAGCGCGTGTTTGAAGTGATAGATGACGGCCTCTGGCGCGGCTCCAGTTGTGTGCAGGAGATCCGAATCGATCAGCCGTTGAAGTGCGTCCTGCAGCTCGTCTGGTTCACCGTCGTAGACGCCGGCGATTAGTTCATGCGAGAAGCTGCTCCCGATCACGGCGCCGATTTGCGCGATTTCCTTAGCCCTTCCTAACCGATCCAGCCTCGCCATCAAAGAGTCGGCAAGGGTCGCCGGGATTTGTTCGGCTGAACTCTCTCCCGACTCGATCGCGAGACGGGCCAATTCCTCGACGAAAAGCGGAACCCCTGCCGAGCGTTTCACGATCGCCTTCACTATCTCGGCAGAAAGACGTCCTTGGCCCACGACCTCGGAGACTATTCTACTGACTTCCGCACGACTCAACCGGGGGAGGGTGAGTTGGAGATGATGCGCTCGCAGTGGCTCGCGGAAGTCCAGTCGTGAGGTGCAAAGGAGCATCAGACACGCGTTCGCCCCCTGCTCGGCCAGGGTTTCAATCCACTCAACGGTCGAGGCATCCGCCCACTGCAGATCTTCCACCGCGATCACCATTGGCTGAACTCGCGAGGAACCTAAATAGAAGTTTGCAAGCATGGAGAGCAATCGCTTGCGCGATTCAAACTGCGACGCGGCTACTGCTCTGCGATTATCGGGTAGGGGCAGATCCAGTAGCTCCGCGAACACTTCCAGCGCCTCCCCCTCGTGAATGCCCGCCAACTCGAGGCGACGTTTGACGGTCTGCGTGCGCTGCGCAGCAGATTGCTTCTCCCAATGAAGGCTTCGCTGCAGCATCTCGACGATCGGAAAGAACGGTACCGATTGAAAATCCGAGTCGCACGTACATTCCAACCAGGTGTGCGGACGCGAAGCGATTCTTGATTGGAATTCCTGTACCAGGCGGGATTTGCCGATCCCGGCTTCGCCCGTGATGTGCACGACCTGCCCATCACCGTCGCGCGCCAATTCCCATCGTCTCCAGATCATCTGCAGTTCGTCGTCGCGCCCGACCAGAGGAGTGAGCCCCTGCGCCGCCGCCGCATGGATACGTCCGCGGACTCCTGTCGCTCGTAGAACCCTGAATAATTCGATAGGTGCGGCGAGACCCTTTAGAACTCGTTCGCCGAGATCTTCGACCGCAAATAGCCCTGCGATGAGACGATGGGTAGCACCGGTAACTACCACCGTGCCGGGCGCAGCCAGGGCCTGGACTCGCTCGGCAATCGCCGGGACCTGGCCAAAGACATCGGCTTCACGGTCCGGCCCCCTCCCTATGAAAACCGGACCCGAATGAATACCTACACGCACTACTAAACCGGCTTCGGAAATCGTCCGACTTAACCGAGCTAATGCGTCAAGGATCGCGAGTCCCGCTCGCGCGGACTTTTCAGCATCGTTTTCGCGTGCGATCGGCCAGCCGAAGAACGCCAGCAGACCATCGCCAAGATACTTGGCGACATGGCCATCGAACCCGATGACTGCATCAGCCGCGGCCTTCTGATACGCAGCAACAATCTCATGCCACTGCTCGAGATCGAACTGACCGGCTAACCCAGTCGAGTCGACAAGGTCGCAAAACAATACAGTTAGATGCCTGAGCTCGCCCTCCCCGTGCAATGCGGCGACTTCGGCCGCATTCTTTCGCGAGGTCTCCGGTTCAGTGACGATCGCGCTCGACGCCTGCGAGGTTCTTCCCTGTTCTTGTAATCCCTGTACCCGGGCGCCGCACTCACTGCAGAACTTTGAGGAGGGCGCGATGTCCGCACGACATGCTGGGCATCGGGTCATTGGCGGTCCACACGTGCGTCAAACTTTACCGCTGTCCGGATTTCCGGCCAGCACTTCACCACGGAACTGGTTATTCATCGATCGAAAACCGTGCTGGCGAGCCTACTCCCGCCGGGTTAATGCCGCAAATAAGGGACGCGATCCTGGTTCTCCGAAAGATCCACGACCACAAACGGCATTGCCCTCTTCGCCGCCCATTCCAAGTCAACCGGGTTGTTGCGGGAGCAGTCGACATTGGAGCAGCGACCGCTAAATTTTATCCTCCCCCTCAGGTCCGGCAGATTCAGAGCAGACGGACGAACCAGCGCTGCCAAAAAGTCCGTCTCTCTGCGGGGCGTGGACTTCCCCAATAGGTACGCAGATGAGTTGGGATGTAGAAGCGAGCGCGCGCATGTCCGCGATCGACGCGGATCAACCATTCGACCACCTTTAGTCCAAAACGACGAAAAAACAGTGGTTGTCGAAGGCCAAGCCCCCGGCTCGCTAGCTTGTTGAGGGTTGCGAATAGCCGGACGGTGAGAGATCCGAATCGAGCGCGGGGAATCCCAATCATCTTCCCGGCATCCGGCGGCACAAGGTAGCGCATGGTCGCGGCCGGCGCCCACACAATGGGCTTTGGGGTATTTTCTTTCAGCAGGGACAGGAGGGCGAACAACATATCGCGACCCTCTTGCGAGGTGCCAAATTGCCGCTTGCAGATCAGCGCGTTGAGCTCGGCAGCCTCGTCGAGGTCTGCCGGGATGAGTTCCGGTACAACGCCCATGATCCGACCTACGATCTGCCACGTCCTAAAGTATCCCGATCTCTCCTTTGGATCGATCCAGACCCCAAGCATTTTAAGACCCTCGAGAACGGAGTAAGAGAACACCAGCAACGTTCCGGCAAGGTCCTCCTGGTTTACCGGCACGCCGAGTTCTTCGGTGTTCCACGCTGGATCAGTCGAAAGGAGATGACGGATTGCGGCGTGCATCAATCGGACCTTTTGAGCCGTGCGAATACCCTTACCGGTGCGAGACAAACCTCCCGGACCCATGATATTGACCATCATCTGTGCCGTCTCCCACAATCGCCGGTTCGGATCGACTAGCAGCCGGCCGGTCCCCCTTAGGACCTTCACTCCCTTCCGCGCCGCATAGGTTGTGGGCAATGAACCACAGACCAAGGTCAACAGAATCAAGTGGCCGTACCGGTTGAAAAGCCGCTGACCGCTCTTGAGAGTCTTGAGGTCCTCCTCGCTCACCTTTCCACTAGTGTTCAAGTAGGTTATCAGCTCGTGTGGTAGTCCCTCGGGAGGCGGCGCGTCGTATCGCACAAGCGTCCTCATTAAGTAGTTAGCGGACTCAACCTTGCCACTGGCGACTAAATCTTTGACGATTTCATCGGCATCACTATCTCCCACCATTCGCATCTCATCGAGCAGCGCATCATTCCATTTTTTGGTCGAGGTCATCGCTCTTTGTGTTTCACATTTGGTAATGCGAAACGGATGGCTCGGAAGTAACAGTTTCGAAGACGCTCCTACAAAACGCTGATATTCTTATCTTGCTTGCTTGAGCACGCCCCCCAGCAATCGGGTTTCAGATCTAGCAATTCCTTCCGGTCTGGGAAGAGGCGCCTGACCGTGAGCCATGAAGCCACGACCTGGATTCTTTGAGTCGGCCGAGGGCGCTTGAATGGGGGGGCGGACGGCAGGTCAGGAGCTACGTCCTGCAGATTGAGTTCATGTCAGTGACCACAACGAGGTCACGATGTAAGCGATAGTCATCAGCCCGAAAATAAGTCCCGGAATTTCATCGAGCAAAAAGTACTGCGTGAATCGCATCGCCTCGCTAACTTGCCTCTCCTCAGCGAACCGCTTTATGCGAAGAATGCTAGGCGCCTTGGTGTTGACTGACATCTGGGTGTCTCCTTTTGCGTCGTTCCTTCTTAAAACAGCATCAGCAAGGGTGGTGCCGTTGGAAAACGACCGGTTCACGAGGAAAATCGATGCTCTCGTTAACTCCCGCAGTTAACCTGCGAATACGCTGTAAACCGGCCTTAACTGTGGGTATTTCCCAGCGGAGCGCAAACGGAGGAAATGTCCGGCAAACCGGCCGCATGTTTGGGGACTCCATCTCCACAGGACGGTCCGAGCTAGCCCTCCAATGAGTGGATGATTGCGAAGCCATTTCTTTCTTTACGCGGTCTCGGATGCGTTGCCAGCGCGGTGCAGACAAGCCCGTTCGACTGAACTTCTGCGTTCAATCTGCTTTTGGGAACATCGGGTGCGCTGTCGAAAATGTGGCCTCGTGGCGTGCGACGACAACCGGGTCGCCGCATTTCACTTAACCAGCGAATCGGCAGCTGTACGTTAAAGATGGTTTTTCAGAATGGCGGGGAAAAAAATGTTTCTCGGCGCCGGGCAGATGCCGAGCACTCTCAGGGTAGCACCACTGTAGCCCTGTCTGGGCAGCGTAGTGTGAAGTCGTCGCAGTCTACTCGTGGGATTCTGGTGTAATACACGTCCGCATGCCTGCCGCGCGCCGCCCGAAACCTTTGGATTTGGGCGCTGGCGAGTTCATGAGGGTATCGAAACGATGCAACGGATGCATCATCGTGACATCTTCGCGCCCGAGCCGAGCCCGTCGACCCTCGACTTGGCACAGAGCAGGGGTACAAAGAGAGATCGCGTCAAAATTGACGCAAATGAGAGAGAGTCGGAAGAGTCGTGCAAATTGCAGGGTATAAGGGCGACATCATCAGAAATCCGAAAACCGGAAAGTGTTCTGCAACGTAGGCGGAAGGGGCCGGGAGGCAGAGACCGAAGAGCGGATCGATGACCAATTCTCATTACATCGTCTCTTGACCGCAGCACTCGCGGTTGGTCGCTAGCTATCTGGGAGGCAATTCTTGGGCACTGGATAGCTACTGAAAATCTCGCGCAGGAAACACTAGGCGAAAATCGCGAAGTGAACATTCGAGTGCGGCGGCGAACGTACGCGGCGCTTATCGTGTGAATAGCATCTCGTTCCAAGGTTCTGCCCGAGGTAAAGGGGGGCAGGCAACCGCGGCTACAAAGAGCTACCATGAAGCCCTGAGATGCCCAGGAAATCGAACCCTGCTTGCGATGTCCTGATTGTTGGGGCCGGCAATGCCGCTCTCTGTGCCGCACTGGCCGCGCGCGAGCAGGGCGCGCGAGTCATGGTTCTCGAGCGCGCGCCCGAAAACGAGCGCGGTGGTAACACCGCTTTCACCGCCGGTGGATTTCGCGTCGCCTACAACAACCTCGATCAGTTGATCGCATTGATGCCTGACCTCTCCGACGAGGAAAAGCGCAACACCGACTTTGGCACCTATACGGAGGACCAGTACTTCGAGGACATCGGACGCGTCACCGAATACCGCACCAATCCCGATCTGGCTGAACTGCTAGTGCGCCGTAGCCACCCCACGCTGCTCTGGATGCGCGCCAAAGGCGTGCGCTGGGTGCCCATGTATGGTCGCCAGGCCTTCAAGGTTGACGGCCGTTTTAAATTCTGGGGCGGCCTGACGGTCGAGGCGTGGGGCGGAGGTCGCGGCCTCATCGACACGCTTCACGAAGCCGCGCGCCGCGAGAAGGTCGAAGTACGCTACGGGGCGCGCGCGGTCGCTCTGCTTGCCGATGATACCGGCGTTCATGGTGCGCGCGTCCGCGTCGACGGCAAGACCATGGACGTCGCCGCCCGCGCGGTCGTGTTGGCCAGCGGTGGCTTCGAAGCGAATGCTGAGTGGCGGGCGCGTTACCTCGGGCCAAACTGGGACCTCGCCCGCGTGCGCGGGACCCGCTTCAACACCGGTGACGGAATTCGAATGGCGCTCGACGCCGGCGCGATGCCCTATGGACATTGGTCCGGATGCCACGCCGTCGGATGGGATCGCAACGCTCCCGAATTCGGCGACCTCGCGGTTGGCGATGGCTTTCAGAAACACAGCTATCCGCTCGGTATCATGCTCAACGCTCGCGGCTGCCGGTTCGTCGATGAAGGCGCGGACTTCCGCAACTACACTTACGCGAAGTACGGGCGTGCAATCCTCGAGCAACCGGGACATTTCGCCTGGCAGATCTTCGACAAAAAAGTTGCGCATCTCCTGCGCGACGAATATCGAATCCGGCAGGTAACCAGGGTCACTGCCGAGACCCTCGACGAGCTGGTCCGCAAACTCGACGACGTCGATGCCGGAGCCGCGCACGCGGAGATCAGCGCTTTTAACCAGGCAGTCGACCGCACCATCCCCTTCGACCCCAACGTGAAGGATGGTCGATGCACCCGCGGCCTCACCATACCGAAGAGCAACTGGGCCAACCCGATCGACGAGCCTCCGTTCACGGCCTTCGCCGTTACTTGCGGTATCACCTTCACCTTCGGCGGACTGAAAATAACGCGCGAAGGCGAAGTAATAGACACCGAAGGCAAACCCATCTCCGGCCTGTACGCAGCCGGGGAACTCGTCGGCGGGCTTTTCTATTTCAACTACGCCGGCGGCTCCGGCCTGATGGCTGGCGCAGTATTCGGCAAACTCGCCGGCACCAGTTCGGCGCTATATGCTGTAGGGTAGAGCGCTCGCCGATCTGAGTTTTGCAGGTTCCGGGGAATCGGCGCGGGCTCGGCCCGGAAGCCCGTGTCGCCGGGGCCATCTGAAGACTGCTTTCCGAAACTGAGGCAGGGCTTCTAGCCGAGGGTCCAACTCCTCCTCTCATCCCGGAATCAACGCGGCGCGCGTGACTTCCTTGCGTTCGCTCCTGTCCAACGCCTCCGCCGCCCTGGACAGCGGAAACTTCGCGTCGCACAGCTCCAGGTACGGATAACGCTCGATGTGTCGGGCCAGGAAGTCGAGCGACTTCTTCAAATAATGCGGCGGATAAGTCGCGATGCCGTGAATCTCGATCGATTTGAACGTCACCATCGATGGCGCAATAGGTGCAGTCATCCCTCCCGAGATATTCCCGAGTTCCAGCACCCGGCCGCCATTGCGCACGAAGCCGACCGCATCGATGAACGCCTCCGGAATTCCCGCCACTTCCAGCACCACGTCCGGCCCGCCACCACCCGTGAGCTCACGGATCTGCGTCTGACGCGACTTGAAGTCCGGAAATTTCCGCAGATCGATCACTTCGTCGGCGCCGAAACGCTTTGCTTGCGACAGCCGCAGCTCGACCCCATCTATCGCGATCACTCTCGCCCCGCGCGCCTTCGCGATCGCCACGGCATGCAGCCCGAGTCCTCCGGCCCCGAGCACCAGCAGCTTCTCGCCGTATGACAATCGTCCGCGATCGAGCGCCCAGTAGACCTGCGACATCGCGCAGTTCGCCGAAGCGGCGATCAGATCGGGCACGTTGTCCGGGATCTTGTAGAAATGCTGATCCGGCTTGACGAAATAATGTGTGGCGAAGGTGGCGGTGAAGTGGGGTGGTTTGTCGGGATGGGATGCGCCCATCACGCGGTTGAGACACCCGGCCTGATTCCCGGCCACACAGTTCTCGCAACGATTGCACACCGTGTAGTAAACCGGCGCGATCCGGTCGCCTTCCTTGACCGCGACCCCGGCCCAGTCTTTGGTGGTTCCCTGCCCGAGCGACTGAATCGCTCCGGCCATCTCGTGCCCTGGCATGATCCCACGGCGTCCGAATTCGCCCTTCCACATGTGCACTTCGGACCCGCACACATTGGTCTGCGTGACCCGCGCCACCAGCCCGCCGGGCAGCGGTTCCGGAACTTCATACTCGAAGAATTCGATTTTGTGTCCTTCGGGGATAAAACTGATGGCACCTTTCATGAGAATCAACCTCGTCCTGCGCTGACCCTACGAAAAATCCGTTCCCCCCGGCAAGCTGCCTCGCTCTGAAGTTGTACCTGTTTTGAAGGCGCACTTCCGGAAATGGCGATCTCCGCGATTTGTGCTGCGCATTCACCGCGGCCGCTGAAAAAGCCATCCGCGGCTATCGCGAGATTGGTTCGAGCACTGGCACTCAACGTATTCGGAGACTTACAATCCTGGCGCGGCGCACCACGCGGGGGAGGTTCGAATCATGGATCGACATCTGTCCGCGAAAGCGATTCACGATCGTCTCGGATATCCGGTCATCGATGCGGACGGCCATTACGTCGAGTTCGGTCCGTCGATACTTGAGTACCTGAGAGAGGTGGCTGGGGAGCGCGTCGCCGACGCACTCAAGCGGTCCAACGATTGGGTCGGCAACACCATCCGGATGACTCCCGCGGAGCGCCGCGAAGCGGGTATTGCGCAGGAAGCATTCTGGGTCATCCCGGCGAAGAACACGCTCGATCGCGCGACCGCCATCCTGCCGCGACTTCTTTATGACCGCCTCGATGAACTCGGCTTCGACTTTACCGTGCTTTACCCGTCGGCCGGCCTGCTGATCACTCCGATCGAAGACGAAGAGTTACGCCGGGCGACCTGCCGGGCCTTCAACTGCTATGTCGCCGATCAATATCGCGCCTACGCCGATCGGATCACGCCCGCCGCCGTCATCCCCATGTACACGCCCGCCGAGGCCATCGCGGAACTCGAGTTCGCGGTGCGAACGCTCGGACTCAAAGCCGCCATGCTGGGTCATCCGATTCGACGTCCGATTCCCGACGTGCAGCGCACACAGCCGGGCGCAGTCCGCTGGGCGCGCTGGATCGACACCTTCGGAATCGACAGCGCCTACGACTACGACCCGGTCTGGGAAAAGTGCCTCGAGCTGCGGGTCGCGCCCTCTTTTCACGCGGGGTCGCGCAGCTTTGGCTACCGTGCATCGCCCAGCAATTTCACCTACAACCACATCGGCCATTTCGCCGCCGCGCTCGAAGCACTCTGCAAATCGATTTTCCTGGCCGGGGTAACCCGCAGATTTCCGCAGCTGCAAATGGCGTTTCTTGAAGGGGGTGTCGCGTGGGCCTGTGCGCTGTATAGCGATCTGATCGGGCATTGGAAAAAGCGCAATCGCGCCGCGCTCGAGGAAGTTAACCCGGCCAACCTGGACCGCGCGATGTTCCGGGATCTGATCGAGTCCTATGGCGGTAAACAGCTGGCGGATCGTTACGCCGCCAACGATGTCAAGCTCGAGGCTTTTGATACGCCGCGCCCACCCGACGCGCAGGAGTTGGATGACTACGCGGCGTGCGGCATCAAGCGTGCCGAAGAGATCCGTGATCTTTTCACCCGCAATTTCTACTTCGGCTGCGAAGCCGACGATCCGCTCAACGCGTGGGCGACCCGCGCAGGGGCCAATCCGTACGGCGCGAGGCTGAAAACCCTGCTCGGTTCGGATATCGGCCATTTCGATGTGGTGAACATGGCCGAGGTCTTGGGCGAGGCATATGAGCTCGTAGAGGACGGGCTGGTCAGTGAAGCCGACCTGCGCGACTTCCTGTTTACCAATCCGGCGCAGTTCTTCTGCGGTGCAAATCCGAATTTCTTCAAGGGCACGGTGCTGGAAGGGGCGGTGCGGGACCTCCTCGAAGCGCCCGCTCCGGAGGCCAAAGCATCGCTATAGGGGATCGCCAGCGCGGGTGAGTGAGGGCTATCCATGCCGAAATATTTCCTCTTCGAAAAGAGCAGAATTGTAACCACCATCACCTTCAATCGTCCCGAGCGGCGCAATTGCCTGGACAACGAAGTGATCCTGGAGCTGGAACGACTGATTTACGACGTTCGCGACGATCACGAGACTCGCGCGCTGATCGTGACCGGGACCGGCAACGCCTTTTCCGCGGGCGCGGACCTGTCCGCGATCAGAGGCACCGAAGATCCGAGCCAGCGCGCTGTAATCGTCAGGGAAAGAGCAGGGCGGCGTCTCCCGCGCCTAATCGGCCGCGTGTTCGAGGCGATTTCCCATCTGGAGTGCATCACGATTGCGGCGGTCAACGGACACGCGGTCGGCGGCGGATGGTCGATCGCGCTCGCGTTCGATTTCTGCCTCGCCGTGGAGAACGCGGAATTCTGGGTGCCGGAAGTGGACATCGGGGTTGCCTATCGGGGTGCGCCCGCACAATTGATGGCTGCAAGCATGGGACCCTGGCGTGCGCGTGAAGCAATCCTCGAGTGCCGCCATTACAAAGCCGAAGAACTGCTCGCGATGGGCGTGATAAATCGGGTCGTAAAGCCCGCCGAGCTGCTGGCCGCGGCGCGTGAGCTGGCAGAGTCGCTTGCGAAAAAGTCGGCGACCGCGATCGCGCAATCAAAACGCGACATCAACGATTTTTTCTTCGGCAGCCGCCTGTACTGAGAGTCCGGAAAGTATCCGGATGCCACGGGCGCGATCAGACAGTCGGGACCGCCCTCATGTAAAAAGGGCCGGAGCGAATTTTCTCCGCGCCCGGCCCCGAGCCCGTGAGCTCGGCGCTCTTTAATTAACCGCCATCCGTGCCAGTCGCTTCACCTCCAGCTTGAACACGCGCGCCGCATTCAACCCAAGAATCTGTGCACGCTCGTCCTCGCTCAGGTGACCCATTTGCCGCTCGATGGCCTCCGCCGAATGCGGCCAGGAACCCTCGTGATGCGGATAGTCATTGGCCCACAGAAAATTCCGGCACAGGTCGTACTTCTGCGCCAGGTCGAGTCCGGGAGGGTCTTCCTGAAATGACGCAAAACCGTTGGAGCGGAAATACTCGCTCGGCAACTTCTTCAGCTTCGGAAACACCCACATGTGATGCTTATGGTACGCCTCATCCATCGCCTGCATGGCCCACGGAACCCAGCCGATTCCCGCTTCGACGGAGCCAAACCGCAGCCGCGGGAATTTTTCGATGACGCCCGAGGCGCACAAATTCGCGATTGGTTCGATGGTCGGCGCCAACGAGTGCGAGACATAGTTGATGACCGCGCCGCCGTCTTTGCGCGCCGCCCGCGGATCGCGTCCGGTCGAGACGTGGAAGGTGATCGCCAAATCGCAATCCTGGATTACCGCCCACAGAGGGTCGAAGCTCTTCATGTTGTAGTTCGGATGGCGCGCGTCATGCGCCCCGAAAATCGGCTTGCAGGGCAGGGTCAATCCGCGAAATCCCATCTTCGCGACGCGCTTGACCTCTTCGATCGATCCCTCGAGGTCGCCGGTCGCCAGCGCCGCCATCGGCACCAGCCGGTCCCGATAAGGACCGTACGCCTCGGCCGTCCAATCGTTATAGATGCGGCATTGTGCCTGCGCGAACAGCGGGTCGGGCGTCGCCCACATCGTGAGTCCCTTGTTTGGAAAAATGATTTCCGCGTCCACCCCATCGCGATCGTGATCGAGCAGCCGTTGTTCCGCAGTGGCGCCGGCCTTATTGCGAATCTGATCTTCTCCCTGCAGATTGCTGTCGAGTAGCCGCGACCGTGCCCAGCCCTCGGAAATTTGCCACTTCACTCCGTCGGCATCGACTTCGACGCGCGGCAGCCGGTCCTTGTACTTTTTGTCTATTCGATCGACCCAAAGATTGGCCGGCTCGTTGGCGTGGCAATCTGCCGAGACCATGAAAAATTTGTTCGGATCATCTGGGCGCGCGGTCCGCTTCCATCCTGGATGTCCGGGCGTGCCGAGCCTCCATCGATTGGGCTCATCGATCTGGTTCATGAGTGGTTCGCTCATCGCTTAACCCCCGAATGGTTTCGATCGCAAATGCGACTGTAGTTCCACCTGATTTTAGGACTCCACTACGCTCGCCGTCAAAGAACCGGGAAGCTGGCCTGGGTCAGCGGGCCGCGCTTTGAGTGCCGCGCCGCTCGATATGCTAGGGTTGAGCGCGCCGGGCGAGGGCAGCATGCTCAAAGTCGAGCGCGAAATTCCAATCCGGATCGGTCCCACGGAAAACCTTTTCCTGCGTGGCGTGTTTGCTCCCACCTCACGTGAAATCACCGCCGACGATCTCCAGGTCGAGGGCGAGATTCCGCGGGACCTGTTCGGGCTCTATCTGCGCAACGGGCCCAACCCGATCTTTCAGCCGCGCGACCGCTATCACTGGTTTGACGGCGACGGGATGATTCACGCGATCGAGTTTCGCGAGGGCAAGGCGACCTACCGCAACCGGTGGATCACCACCGAGGGTTTCCTGGCCGAACAACAAGCGCAGCGCGCGATTTGGCCGGGACTGATGGACAAGCCGGATCCCACGGTGCCGCGTGGCGCGGGTTCCGACGGATGGCTCAAGGATACCGCGAACACCGACCTGGTATTTCACAACGGCTACGCACTCGCGCTGTGGTACCAGTGCGGGTTCCCCTACAAGATCGAAGCGCGCACCCTGCAGACCCTCGGCATCGAAAACTTCCGCGGCGCCCTGAAGCGGACCGTGTCCGCACACGCCAAGGTCGATCCGCTCACCGGGGAACTACTGTTCTTCGATTATTCGACCAGGCCGCCTTTGCTGACCTACAACGTGGTGTCGGCCGGCGGCGAATTGAAACACCACATTCCCATCGACGTGCCGGGTCCGCGCTTGCCGCATGACATGGCATTTACCCCGCGCTACTCGCTGTTGATGGATTTGCCGCTCTTTTGGGAACCCGAGCTTCTCGCGCGCGGCATCCACAAGGTCAGTTATTTTCCCAACTTGCCCAGCCGCTTCGCGATCGTCCCGCGCTATGGAACGGCTGGGGAGGTCCGCTGGTTCGAGACCTCGCCCTGCTACATTTACCACGTGGTCAACGCGTGGGAGGACGGCGACGAGATCGTGATGGATGCGTGCCGTGTCGTCGGTCCCGAACCCAAGAGTGCCAGGGGCGAAGGCGAGTTGGCGCGCATGCGAGCGTTCCTGCGACTGGAAGCTGAGCTCTATCGATGGCGCTTTAACCTTGCGACCGGCGCGGCCCACGAAAAGCGTCTGGACGATCAGCGCACCGAATGGCCGACCATCCATCGCGGGAAAATGGGCCAACGGACTCGCTATGCGTATAGTTCTCTGGTTCCGCATTTTGAGGGAGTGGTCAAGTACGACCTGGAGCGCAACACCAGCGAGAGATACCTGTTTGGCCCCGGCCGCGCGGCCAACGAGTGCCCGTTCGCGCCTCGGGTTGGTGCATCCGATGAAGACGACGGCTACCTCGTGGCCTTTGTTTCAGATGCGAACGGCGGCGATCAAGGTGAAGTCGTAATCCTCAATGCCAAGGACATCGCCGCAGGACCGATCGGACGAGTCAAAATTCCGCAGCGTGTCCCTGTGGGGTTCCACACTCTCTGGATCCCCGGCGAGCAGCTGCCAGCCTAGCCCGCCGCTTTTCCTTACGCTTGAGGAGAGTGAAGCGGCCTATTCCGTCGCGGGTGGCTGGCTGGTTTCCAGGTTGGGGTCCTGCTCGTCGAACGTGAGGCTCAGCGCGGCGATCCCAAGCCCAATGTAAAGACCCGCGTCGCCCTCTACGCTTACTGGCTGCAAGGCAATCGATTTATCAAATCCTCCGAGCAGCACGTTGACTCCGCCGCCGATCCCAACTGCCGCCTGCGCGGTGCCTCCGAAATAGTTGCCCGCCAGCGCTCCCGTGCTCGGAACACTGCTCGGCGCGATCACGGCCCACACCATAACGATGGGAGCCAGATAGCCGATGTCGATTCCGATCTTTGAAATGGTGCCCGAATACTGTTCGACGGTTCCCCCGGTGGGATGATACTCACATTGCGCCGTCCGTGATGAGCCCACGATCCATCCGAAACCCCGCGCAACGTGGCAGGTCAGAAGCCCGGTCTTGGTGGTGAGACCCTGCTGCCCCCGCGCCGGGCTTGAAATCGCCACGACCAGCAGCAAACTTGCGACCACCAACCCCCCTTTCCTGCTGGAAAGTATCACGGAAAGATGAGTGTCCTGCCTGCCATGCTACACCGTACGCGACGCGCAAGATGTACCCTGCGCGGGGAGCTGACTCAAGTCGGTTTCGGCTGGAGTCCCTCTGCCGGACGGTTTCGGTTCTGGTCACGCTGATCGCCGGCGCAGCATGCGCTTTACAGTGCACTCCATGATTTCCTCGCCGCGCTGATTTATCACCGAATGCGCGAACGTGACGATACCCCGGTCCGGTTTGCTGGTCTGCGTCGCTTCGGCAACGGTGACTCGAACATGAATCGTGTCACCGGCCATCAGCGGCCGCTTGAAGCTCATCTTCTCGACTGACAGAAGCGCGAGCCCGACCCGATGGATGCATCCGGTCAGGATGATCAATCCCTCTGACAGGGCGAAGGTCATTGCTCCGGGCGCGATACGCGCCGGAAAGGGGCCCGACTTGGCCATGTACTCCCGGTCGATGAAGAGCTCCTCGAAGAATCCGCCCAGTCCCACAAACTGCGCTATCTCGGCCTCACCGATGGTTCGCCCCATGGTCTCGAGGGTCTCGCCCACCTTCCAGTCTTCGAAGAACTTCGCTTCCATTCCCTGTTACCTAAGGAGCGCGCGAGCAGCCTGCGGAAAGAGACCATTTGGCTGCGCTCGCCATTCGGTGTGATTTGAAGAATAAGGAAATTTCCAGATCAGCGGACCTCGGGCTTCTGCCGAGCCTCAGGGGCGTGCCGACGGTTCGAAACTCGCGGCCACCCAGCTCCTATTGCGCCATGAAGCCACCGTCGACCGGCATCGGCACGCCAGTTACGTACGATGCTCGATCGGAGCATAGCCATGCGACGGTTTCGGCGATCTCCTCGGCCTCACCCAGCCGTTTCAGAGGACCGCCACGAGCGAAACGCTGCTCGGCATCGGGCCGCTCGCCCAGCAGCCGTGCCATCATCGGCGTGCGGATCGGGCCCGGGCACACCGCATTCACGCGAATTCGGTCGCGCCCATATTCGACCGCGGCCGCTTTGGTCAGTCCCGCGACTCCGTGTTTCGCGGCCACATAGGCGGGCATGCCGCGGACCCCCGCCAGGCCCGCGCCCGATGAGGTGTTCACGATCGCGCCGCCGTGACCCTGCTTCAGCATCTGCTCGATTTCCGCTTTCATGCAGTGCCACACGCCGGTGAGATCGACCGCGATTACCTTGTCCCAGTTCTCCTGGCTGCATTCGTGGGTCACGGCCGAGGCGCCTTCAATTCCTGCGTTGTTGAAGGCACAATCCAACTGCCCATAGGACGCGACCGCCTTGGACACAATCGATTTGGCATCCTCCCAGTTGGAAACGTCGGCCTTGATGAATACTGCTTCGGCGTTGAGGTCCTGCACCACGCGCAGGGTTTCAGTGCCGCCTTCCTCGATCCAATCAGCCAGCACCAGCTTCGCGTGTTCGCGCGCGAAGACCCGCGCCGCCGCGCGTCCGATTCCGGAGCCCGCGCCAGTAATGATTGCGACTTTTCCCTCGAGCATTACACTCATCGGTTTACACCCCCTGATCTCTTCTGCTCCGCGGTCTGGCTCTCATCCGCTACCTGCGCTCGGCGTCCAAGGCCGGACCTACGCTGGTGAAAGTCCGTGATCCGAACTTCCATCCATCGCTGGTCTTAACGTATTCGTCCTCGTAGTAGCCCGAGCCGATCCAGTCCATATTTCGCGAGAAGCTGCGGAGTTCCACATAGCAGCGACCCACGCCGCTTTTCGGCCCGGTCAGATCGACTACGTGATTGTGGATATAGGGCCGCGGGTTCACGTTGCTCAGCGCACCCTCGTACATTTTCCTGAGCTCGGCGCGTCCCTTCTGGGTCACCGATCGTTTGTGGCCCTTCACCGTGAAGCTGCCGTCCTCCGCAAACAGTTTGACGATTCCCGCCATGTCGTTGCGCCACACGCAGTCGCAATAGCGGACCGGCAATTCGCGAATCGCTTCGCGATCCAAAAGTTCGGTCAACAGCTCATCGTTGTTTTTCATTGGTTTTTCCTCCACTGGTTCATAGGTTGGGATCAGAGACGCGCGCATTTCACTGGTGCGCGGCGGGATTGTAGCATCGGACCGGCAAAAACGGGCACCGTCCCGACCGTGGTGTTTTATGGCTA
Organism: Thermodesulfobacteriota bacterium; assembly: GCA_046728175.1. Taxonomy (GTDB): domain Bacteria; phylum Desulfobacterota; class Binatia; order Binatales; family Binataceae; genus JAFAHS01. The sequence continues at coordinate 19,425 of JBKPEA010000113.1, forward strand.
ACCAGACCTGGATCGAAGTCGCCTTGAATGGAGCGTGGACCCGGCGGTTGCAACCGCGCATTCCGGTCACCGCCGACGAGATCGTGCGCGAGGGGATCGATTGCGTCCGCGCCGGTGCGGCGATCGTGCACGCGCATACCCTCGACCCGCAGACCGGCCGTCAGAATAACGACGTCGACAACTGTACCGCCTTCATCTCCGGCATCCGGACGGAGGTCGATGCGATCGTTTACCCGACGGCGGTTCCCCCGCCGAATTGCACCGACTGGCAGCAACGCTACGAAACCATCGTCAAACTGGCGAGGCGTGGCCTTGCGGAGTGGGGCTTCATTGATCCGGGCTCCGTCAATCTCTGGCGCGCCGATACTCAAGCCGCCCCCGCGTACGGCGACGATCGCGCGATTTATTCGAATTCACCAGGTTTCGTCGAATACGCGATGCAGCTCGCGGAAAAGCATCAGTTCCATCCTGCCTTTGCCTGCTACGAGCCGGGATTCGTGCGGCACGGCGCGATGCTCCATCGGCGACACCCGCGCACGCCAGTGCCGATTTACCGATTCATGTTGTCTTCCGCGTTTACCTTCAGCTTCCCACCCGAGGTCTGGGCTCTGGAAGCGTATGTGAAGCTCGCGGAGAAGGCCGCGCCTAGCGCACCCTGGATGGTGGCCGGGCTCGGGGTCGACGTACTTCCCCTGATAGCGGCGGTGGTCGCGATGGGTGGTCACGTCCGCGTTGGCCTCGAGGATGCGCCGTATGGTTGCGCGCGTTCGAACGTGGAGTTGGTGGACGCTGCCGTCGCCGCCATCCAGAGGGCGGGCGGCGAGCCGGCAACCGCCGCCCAGGTGCGCAAGACGTTGGCCCTCTGCAAGGCTCCGCCTGCTTGAGGGAGGTTCCGGGCTCCGTTACTAGAGCCATGGGAGACAGATGAAATGAGCGGACTTTATTTTGACGAGTTCAAGGTTGGCCAGGTGTTCCATCACGCCATCACACGCACGGTTACGGAAACCGACAATCTGCTCTTCACCACGCTGACCCACAATCCGCAGCCCCTGCATCTCGATGTTGAGTTCGTCAAGCAGACGGAGTTCGGGCAGCGGCTGGTCAACAGCATCTTTACGCTGGGCCTGATGATCGGGGTTTCGGTCGGCGATACCACCTTGGGCACCACGATAGCGAACCTCGGCATGACCGATGTCCGATTCAGCCACCCGGTCTTCATCGGCGATACACTGCGCTCGCAAAGCACCGTGCTGGAGATGCGCCCGAGCAAATCGCGGCCCGATGCCGGCGTCGTGGTCTTTGAGCATAAGTGCCTTAACCAGCGCGATGAGGAAGTTGGCTACTGCAAGCGATCGGCGCTGATGCGCAAGAGGGCGAAGTAGGTTCATCATGCGTTCCTTACTGTTCGTTCCCGGAGACAGCGAGCGCAAGCTCGCCAAGGGCGAGACCGCGGGTGCCGACGGGCTGGTGCTCGACCTGGAAGATGCGGTTTCCGCCGATCGAATCGAGATCGCGCGCGGGATGGTGCGCGACTACCTGCAGGGCCATCGCGATCGCTCCCGCACTCGTTTGTGGGTGCGGGTGAATCCGCTCTCCACCGAAAAGGCGCTCCCCGACCTCGCCGCGATAGTCGCTGGCGCCCCCGATGGAGTCATGCTGCCCAAGGTCAATAGTGCTGCCGAGCTGGCACTGCTCGACAACTATCTGACCGCGCTGGAAGTTCGTGAAGGAGTCGCGCGCGGCTCGATCCGAGTCTTGCTGGTGGCGACCGAGACAGCTCGCGCGATGTTCAATCTCGGGGGGTTTGGTGAGATAACCGCACGGTTATGGGGGATGACATGGGGCGCGGAGGATCTGCCCGCCGCCCTGGGCGCCACCACCAATCGCGACGAATCGGGGGAGTTGGAATTTACCTATCGACTCGCCCGCTCCCTCTGTTTACTGGCCGCGGTGGCTGCCGAGGTCGAGCCCATCGATACGGTGTTTACCGATTTTAAAGATACCAAGGGTCTATCGCGGGAAGCTCAGGCCGCACGACGTGCGGGCTTCACCGGCAAAATCGCAATCCATCCCGACCAGGTCGAACCCATAAACCAGTCCTTTACTCCATCTGCGGACGAGATTGAGTATGCGAAGCGCGTCGTGAAAGCATTCTCGTCCGGGGCCGGAACCGTCGGACTGGACGGCAAGATGCTAGATATGCCGCATCTGAAACAAGCTCAGCGTGTTCTTCGAGGTGTGAACAATTGATCCCCAAAGGCCACTTTCCGAGCAGGGCCGACCTGGATATGCTGAGGTAATGGGATTTGGTTTATTAAACCAATCGAGGGGTGTTTTGACTCACTAGGACCAGTATTATCAATTGCGGCAAAAACAGAAGTTTCGGTCAAATTTCGCAAAACCAGCACGGTACTGAATCTCTCAAGCTCCCAACCGAGATGGGGCGTTCGGTCAGTCAATACATAATGCAATGGCCCGTATCGAGGTGATCGCGAGAAAGGTTTGGTGAAAAGTGGGGCTTCTTCCCTCAGCTTCCTTCAATCTTCCAGCCCGACTATTTCGGGGACTCGACCGCGTTGCCGATCGTCTCGGGTTGTTTCGCCGGCCGGTGCCGCCCGAAAAGCTTGTCGACCTGGCCCGTCGCCGGTCCGGTCTCGACGATTTCGGGGGATGGTCGTTCGAGGAACCGCTCGCGGTACTGTTGCGGTCTTACTATGAAGAAGCAAATCTCAGCACCTTTGGCCGGATCGCGGTGCGATGGGACATGTTGCGTTTTCTGTCCAATCTGCTCCGGCTCCGAGAAGAGGAGAAAAGAGATCCCGCGGTTCTCCACGAGCGGATAGATCGACCCATATTCGTGCTGGGGCTGCCGCGCAGCGGGACTACCTTCCTGCATAATCTGCTGGCGGATGACCCGGGAAATCTGACCCCCCGTTGCTGGCAGACGGTCTTCCCCTATCCGATCGGAGCGCACAAGAACGGCTCGCGCGACCGACGGCCGGAACTGACCGCGCGGCAGTACTCGCAGTTTCTGATGCTGGCGCCGGAACTCCCGAGCCTGCACCCACTCGACGCCCACGCGGCCCAGGAATGTATCGAAATCACGGGACACGTATTTCGAAGCCTCCGTTTCGATACCACTCATTACATACCGTCCTTCCAGCAATGGCTCGAAGACGCGGGGCATCTCGAGGCGTATCGGTTTCATAAGCGCTTCCTGCAGCATCTTCAGCACCAGAACGGCGGCGGGCAGTGGATCCTGAAAAGCCCCGATCACATTTTCGCTCTCGAGGCTTTGTGCGAGGTTTATCCGGACGCACGGTTCGTGTTCGTGCATCGGGATCCCATGAAAGTCCTGCCGTCAGTCGCGCGCCTGACCGAAATCCTCCGCCAGCCCTTCACCCGCAGAATCGATCGACTGCAAATCGGGCGACAAATCAGCAATCGCTGGGAGCTAGGTTCGAAACTGCTCATCGATGCAGCCGATTGGCTCAAATCTTCGCCAGAGCGCATCGTGCATGTTCGTTACAAGGATCTGGTGCGGGATCCGTTCGGCATCGTGACCGACCTGTATCGCCACTTTGGAATGACTTTGAGCGGCCAGGGCGAGCATCGTCTAAAACGCTCGATTGCGGAGCGGCCCGACGGCGGCTATGGCCGCAATTCGTATCGCTTCGAGGATTACGGCCTCAATCCGGCTGCCGAACGCAAACATCACAGCGCTTACATGGCGCATTTTCGGATGCAGCCCGAAGAACCTTCGAGCCGCGCCATGACGGACTCGTCCGTGCGCTTGGCGGTCTAGCCCGGAGACCATGCCCAGCATTTCCGGGTTTGCGCAGACTGGAAAATGCTGCGCCCAGGCGGGAACTACGGCGTCTGCCCTTCTTCTGGACTCCCGCAGACATCGGGCCTTCCTAGCTGTGTTGCAGCAGCGTCAGTTCGACTGCCGTGGTCGGCGATCTGGTCGGGTCGTCTTCCTTGATGAATGCACCGGTCAGGGTCAGCGGTGCTTCACTGCGAAACCAGGCCGCGCGTCGATATCCCTCGCCGCGAAAGCACGGCTTTCGGTAAACGACCCGCACGCGTGCGAAATAGAGACGCGCCAGGTCGTGACCCGCGCGCTTCAGTGAATCGGCCAGGAATTCTTCCATGGCGCGCAGGTAGGCGGTCCCGTTCACGTGCCGGTTCGGATCGGTGTGACCGTAGTGCCATACGTGGCTCTCCGAATCGGCGAAATCCGGTTTGCGTGCGAAATCCGCCATCGATTCGACAACGGGGATGGTGATTTCGCGAGACGGAAGGGCTCCCAGACCGAGCTCGGCCGGCAATTCGGTCACCCGCCGGCGCGCCGGATCAGGATCGTATCGCGTGAACACATTGACCATGCGCGCGCTGCCAAGAAACGTACCCTCGCGTTTGCGCAGCGTGTGACGGCCCTCGCGCGCGATATTGCGGGTCTCACCGCTGGGGTCGACGTTTCTCGCTAGCCACGACTCGCCGGTTACCTCAATCCGCTCGGATGCTTCGCACGGAACATCAGCGGTTTCGTACTCGACATAGACCAGCGGCGCGAAGATACCGCTTCGATCCGAATGGTCATGAACACCGGCCAAAATTCGCGCCCACGGAGCAAAGTGCGATCGCCCGGTATAGGCAGAGACAGCCGACAGGCGAATCGTCATCCGCTCCGTCAAATCCTGAAAATGCAGCGGCTCACGAAAACGCGAACGAACAATCCGATCTGCTCCGATGCGAGGTGTCCTTGCCATCGGCGACAGCGTAGCCAGTTCATTACTACGGCTCAACGACGGCGTCCGCTTTGCAAGCGCTTCTCAAGTCGAAGCGGTCTTGTCGGCCAAGCCGCATTCTCTGGCCGGCCGCGCTCATTGGCGGTGCGGAGCACGAGCTGGTCGCGACCCGGAATCATCGAGCGCTCCTGCACTGCTGACGAACCTCGAACGACTGCGTGTCACAGAGCTGGCTTTGGGGCCACGCTTCGCGCGGTGATTCGGTAGAGCACAGCGCAGCCGGCGGCGAGCAGCAGGTCGCGCCCCAGGTCGACCCACGGATTCGCGCCCACCGTGCTGGTTCCGAAGCACCCGCAATTGACGGTTATCCCCCGCGCCAGTGCCAGGGAAAGCGCGATACAGTACATGCTCGCCATTATGAGCAGCCCCAGCGCGCCGACACGCTTCTGCAAGCCGGTCAGCACCATCGCTCCCGCCCCGATCTCGAAGGGCGCAATCGATAGCATGAACGGGATGATCACCGCGCCGGGCAGGATCCGAAATGATGCAACGCTGTCCGCGAATTCGATGCCGTCATTGCGCTTGGCCCAACCGGCATAGATGAAGACCCCACCGATTACCAGGCGAAGCACCCACTCGAGGTATCTTGAAGATCGTCCCGTCATTTCTCGACTGGTAGTCCGGCTTCCGTCCATCCCGACCATCCCCCGGTGAACACGCGCACCTGCGAGAACCCGAGGCTTAGCAAGGCACTGGCGACCATCCGGCTGTCGTGGCAATCGCCGCCCGAACAATAGACGACAATTGATTTGTCCTTTGCTGAGTCCAGCGTCGGGCGCACGCGGCGATAGTCCCGAGCGAAATCATCACGCGACAGATTCAGCGCACCCGGAATGTGTCCCTGTTGGTAGAACGGCGCCGCACGCGCATCCAGGACGATAGTCTTGTGGTCTCCGACCACGCCGCGCAACTGATCGAGTGAAATCGTATCCGCGTCGGTGAGGCGAAACGCGGGTGCCTCGACCAGCGAGGTGAGTTCTGCCGCCAGGCGCTGCTCCGGCGTTTGATAGACGAGCGCCAGCGGTGCCGCGCGAAAGTGATTGATTGCCAGGCCGGCCAGGAGTGAGGCCACTGCGAGGAAGATCACGCCCACAATATCGCGGGTGAAGGTCCCGCCCCTGAGCGGGCTCGAGCCACCCTCCGTCATGATCGGACCAGGTTTAGGAGGATGCTGGTCGGTCAGAGATGCACTTTCCATTGGGCGTGGTCTTTCGCCGAAGCCGATCCGGTTTCCACCGCTTGCCGGATGTCGCTTGACACCAGCGCCGGTTCCGCGTGCGACGCGGCATATTGATAGAGCTGTCGCCCGTCCGGTCCGACCAGAAAAAACTCCAGCACATGGTCCACCGTACCATCGGCCTCACGCTGGCGAACGAGTTTGAATTGATTCATCAGCTGTTCGATATCCGCGGGCGAGCCGGTCAGAAACAGCCACCCATTCTGATCGGCCCCTTGTTGCTTGGCGTAGTTGAGCAGCTCGCCGGGTCCGTCATGCTCCGGATCGACCGTAACCGAGACGAACCAGACCTTGCTGCCGAGCATCGGTCCAAGCCGATTTGCAATCAATCGCATCCGCGACGTCAGCATCAAGCACGGCCCCGGGCAACTGGTGTAGATAAAATCGAACAGAACCGGTTTTCCCCTGAGCGAGGCCAGCGAGACTTTTTTGCCGTTTTGGTCGGTCAACGTGAGATGTGGCAGACAGTCGCCGGTGCCCGAAGGCGAATACGCTCCGGTCCGCTCCACCCCACGGTTGCATCCGGCCGCAACCAATTCCGCCCCAACGACCAGGGTTACCAGGACCAGCCCGACACGTGTCGAGAATCGAGTTGAATGGTGCATCACGGTTTCTACTTCTTGGTGGCCATGGAAATTCCCGTGGCGGTCGAGTAAAGAGTATCCAGCGCCATCCCGGGATGCGACATCATGTGACCTCTTGCGGGCGGTGTGTTTGCCAGCAGTGCCGCAAGGCCTACCACCGCGAACCCCAAAACCAGCGATTCAATTCCCACGTTACGCAACAGGATTCGCCGGGTACCGGAGTCGGCGACGTCCGGGATGAGACGTTCACGGTTGTAAGCTCCTATTGAGAGCACCGCACAGAACACTACCACCTTGACCATCAGGGTTCGCCCGTAACTGGAAAACAGCAGACGGTCGACGCTCAGGCCCAGTCCCTGGTACGCCGTGTAAGCTCCGCTGAGCACCACCGCCGCGACGCTCCACGCAGCCATTGTCGAGACCAGGCGTGCTGCTCGCGCTACCCAGTCCGAGGAAGGTTGCGCGCGCCGGGAAACCACCCAGAGTCCGAGCAACGCACCAATCCAGCTTCCGGCCGCGGCCTCATGAACCAGGTAGATGAGAATGGCCACGCGGCCATGGTCAACCGCGTGACTCAGCTGCGCCTCACAGAACAAAAGCATCGCGCTGAAGCACACCAGCACCACAGCCCGGGCGGTGCTCGCGAGCCGTACAAAGACGCAGACTAGCAGCAGAGCTGCGACTATCAGTGACCATCGCCACACTTCACC
>JBKPEA010000114.1:0-13200 GCA_046728175.1 Thermodesulfobacteriota bacterium
CAGTCGCCGACCTACAAACTGCAGCCTTTCGTCCATCACCGAACACTCCTGCCATGGCATCCCAACACCTCCTCCCGAAAAGGCGAGAAAGTGTAACCCATGTGTCCGGTACGATCTGTCACCTATGTGTCGGGTCGCTCAGACCCGCTTACCGCGCAGGTCGATGTCGTAGTTCCAGCGCGAGGTATGGAAGGATTCGCCCTGGAACTTCTCCATGCCGGCGATGCGCGCCAGCTTCGGCGTGGTCAGGATGCCGTTGGCCAGGATCACGAAGTGCGCACGCATTCGGTCGCCGCGATCGGTCTTGACGATCCAGCGGCCGGATGCCTCGTCCCAAGTCGTCGCCTCAACCGTGGTGTGGAACAGGCAATGCTCGTAGAACCCGAAATTCTGGGCCATTCTCTGGCAGTGTTCGAGGATCTCGAAGCCCGACGCGAACTTCATTGATGGGATGTAACCCGTTTCATCGAGCAACGGCAGGTAACTGTAGGATTCGACGTCGCAGGCGATGCCGGGATAGCGGTTCCAGTACCAGGTGCCGCCGACGTCGCCGCCCTTCTCGCAGAAACGCACGTCGGTGAAGCCCGCCTGGCTCAGCTTGTGCCACAGCAGCAGTCCGCCGAAGCCTGCGCCGACCACCAGGATCTCGCATTCGCCGGTCAGGACTTCGCGCGTGATCGGCGGCTCCGAATAGACGTCGTCCAGATATTTCTTGAACTCGCCTTCCATGGCCATGTAGTCTGCGGCGCCGAGCCGGGCTTCCTTGAACGCGCGGTACTTGGCCTGCTCTTCTGCGTTAAAGGTCGCGCCGGCCGGCATTTTCGGCAGTTCCGTCAGCTTCTGATCAGTGACGACGGAATAGCCCTGGCCGGTAATCCTATCGGACGCCTTGGCGGCTCGCGTGTTGAAGACTTTGAGGCTTGTCTCGGGGTCAATGCGGACTGGCGCGTTCATTTGAGTTCCTTGTGAGTTCCTCAATGATCAAAAAGGGTTTCCGCAGCAAAGCTCATTCCGCTACGGCCGCAGCCTCCTGCGTGCCGTGCTCAGCCGGCTTCTGCGCTATGAACAGTTCGAGCAGTTCCCGATATCATACGTTGCCGCCCTCTTCAAAGAGCTCCGCTTTCAGCCCGAAGCAGAGGAGGTGGTCGAGGCGGTAATCCGAAACACCGTCGCCAAAGGTGGTCGCATCGAACTCTATTATGGGTCGGCCGCGGTGGGTTGCAGATGTTTGCCATTTTCAGAACCTTGCTGGTCGACCAATAATCGCCCAGGAGCCTTATATGTAGATGCGACGCATGAGTCGCGAGAACCCGGTCGGGGTCACACCGCGAGATTCCCGCGAGATACAGGCGATCATGCGAGTTTTGGTATGAGCTTGGCGTAACGATCCAGAAATGGCAGCACCTTTTCTTTTACATCGACATCTGTACGTCCGATACCAAGGACTACTCGCTCGACGCCTAACTCTCGATAGCGGTGCAGTTTAGACCCCTCCGGATCCCCGGCGGCAAAGATCGAGAGCGAGAGCGAGTGCGGATCACGTCCAGCTTTTTTGCAACGTTCCTGGAGTTCAGCCATCACTCGTCGAAAATCCTCAATCGCCATGTCGGCTGGGCACCAGCCATCGCAGTAGTCCACAATCCGTTGCAGGCCCCGTGGCTTGATACTGCCCATGACGATCGGCGGATGGGGCTTCTGGACAGGTTTGGGATAGGACCAGAGTCGATAGAAATTGACAAACTCGGCATGAAATGAGGGTTCGTCTTGTGTCCAAATTATTTTCATGGCGAGTACACGTTCGCGCAGCACTTTCCACCGGCGCTCGAAACGAGTGCCGTGGTTTTCCATCTCCTCCGCATTCCACCCCCCGCCGACACCAAAGATGACGCGGCCGTTCGACAGGGTGTCGAGGGTAGCGACTTCTTTCGCGGTGGTTATCGGATCCCGCTCAATCATCAGACAAATGCCAGTGGCAAGCTTGAGATTTTTCGTAACCGCGCTGGCGGCCATCAGGGAGATAAAAGGATCGCGCATGTGTGAATAGTATTTGGGGAGTTCGCCGCCCAACGGGTAGGGAGTCGGCCGACGGGAATATTGATATGTTCCCCGAGCCACAGCGAATCATAACCGCGCTCCTCGCACGCGCGAGCTAGGTCGTCAGGCCGAATCGAATAATCAGGATTGAAGTCAAAATAGCCGAGTTTCATCACATGCTTCCTTTAGGAGAACAGACATCATCACAATGAAACGAGCTTTTCTCGCATACGGCTGCATCCCAGGATGCTTCGGAATCCAATCACTCGCGAGAGCGCGGAACACATGGGCGGTGAGGTCAATTAATTTGCCGAGTTTCATAGGCGCGAAAACGGGACTGCACGAACGCTGGATTCGCGAATTTTCACCGGGGGCGATCGTGATCGTCTCGCGACCGATTTGCGATAGGTGGATCACCCGACAAACCGTTGCGCCGGAACAATTCGTCCAGGCTTAACGGGAACCTTGTATAGGTCGCCAGGAGCAGCGCGCCTCGCGCAGCAGAAAAGACGGAGTAGTTAAGATGTGCCTTCACTCCCAACGCCAGCGTCATACAAAGTGCGAAGGTAGTCAGAAGAACTCCGCTCAACAAAGACGTAAGCCGAGTTTTCCAACCGAAAATCAAGAGCAGACCGGAAAGAGTTTCTGGCCACCGTTACTCCGAGCGCCAACGCTGGAACTGTCGTCGGCGGCAAAACCCAAAGGAGTTTAGCGGTATAGGCAACGAATCGGGGGTAACTGCCCCACACCACATTCGGATATCCGTAAGCGCCCCAGAGCCTAAAGCGGTCTGCTACTGCAGAAAGGAACGACCCTCCAAGAGCGATTCGCAGAAAGACTGAGCTGAATTCCGCCAATCTCGTCGACCGCCGCTTATTCATTGGCGTCTGGATCCAGGTCGAATAATGGTTGACTTCGTTCATTTAGTAGAGTTCTGGAAACAGCGTTCATCGCAAAGTCTCCTTGAAGCCACGTGGCGGCGGTGCCCTTGCGCTTCCTTCCTCATCATTCCGCTAGTGCCGACCTATTGGCTCGGACGTAGAGGCCGCAATACCTCGGCACGAAAGGCATTAAATCTCAGTTCCCGAATGGGATCGTCAGTTCCGTCTCGTTTGTGTCGACGACGAACACCGCGAGGAGCTTGGCCGGCTTTGTCTCGCTGGCATTGGCGCTGACGCCATGGCGATCGCCGGGCAGCTCGGAGAAGTTCTCTCCAGCCTTATAGGTCGTCACCGGTCCGTCGTTGACCTGACTGCGGATCGCTCCCTCGAGCACGGTCGCGTAGATGAAGGCGGATTTGGCGTGAGTGTGAGCAGGTGAGTAACCGCCCGGCCCGTATTCGACGAGTACGCCCTTGATGCTCTTGCCGGGACAGTTGGGCAGCTGGTGCTGGTAAACGAGGGTCGCCTTGGCGTTCTTCGATTCCTGCTCGGCCGTGGCCACGCTGCCGAGCGGCAGCGTGGCGGCGAGCAAAGAGACAAGCAGCGAACAGAAGATGCGTTTCATGGAGCTTCTCCTTCGGTTGGCGGATCCGATCAGGCAGCGGCCCGCGTGTGGCGGAGCCATTCGTCGAGAGTGATGCGCCCGAGCCGCGCTTCGCCCAGCGGTACCAGCGTGCGCTCCTCAATCCGAGCGCCGAAGTGTCGGGCCTCTGGGTCCCTCACGACCTCGCGCGGGTCGCCGACCGCCTTCAGATAGCGGGCGACGATCTCGTCGAGCGGTGCTCGTTGCGGGCCGGCGATCTCGAGGATGCCGTCGCGCGGCGCTCCGAGCGCCACATCGGCAACGATTGCAGCAACATCGTCCGCCGCGATGGCCTGCAATAGGCCGGGAGGGAGCCGGACCGTTTTTCCATGTGCGTTGGAGTCGGCGATGCCACCGAGGAATTCCAGGAACTGCGTCGAGCGGATGATCGTGTAGGGAATGCCCGAGGCCGCAATTAGTTTTTCCTGGGCGCGCTTGGCGCGGTAATAGCCACTGTCGGTCCGATCGATTCCGACGATGGATAACGCGACGTGGTGCCGAACGCAGGCCGCGGTCTCGGCCTGGAGAAGGTTGCGGCCGGAGGTCTCGAAGAATTCCAGCACTGCCGTATCCTCAAACGAGGGCGAATCGGCGAGATCGATAACAACCCGCGCGCCGGTCAAAGCCTCTTTGAGCCCCTCGCCGGTGATGATGTTGACACCGCTTTTGGTTGAGGCGGCAACGGCCTCATGTCCCTTCTGCCGCAGAATGGCGACGGTCTTCGTTCCAATGCGGCCAGTACCTCCGATGACTACTATCTTCATTGCAATCTCCTCTTCGAGGTCGACCTTTTGTATATGACGTCTTTCTTTAGACGCACAGACACAAGGCACCTTTCGTGCCAATCGGCGGGTCCTAAAAGGCGCGTCCACTACGAAGGTTTTCGCGAACACGCGTTTTACGAAAGGTCGTAGAATTACGGCTCTTGGCTGTTGTTTTGTACCGAAGCGAAAAACGCTGGCTCGATCGCGGTGAAATTACAAATCTCACCCATCACTTGCACAGATTACGGACGCCATCGAAGAGGAGGGCTACGATCGAAGCCGAACTACCGGCCCGACTTCCTCGTCAACTGCGAGAGCCGGTGAAAGATACCGTTTCAGCTGAGGGTTCTGCGATCGATCCCTAACGAGGAGATGCGTGAAGACAGGGTGGTGGGTTTCATCCCGAGCAGCTCGGCTGCTCCGCCTGGACCGGAGACTTTGCCATTGGTCTGCTTCAGGGCCTTGATGAGCGCGTCGCGTTCCTGCCGCTTCAGTTCGTCGCGGGTAAGGACTGCCGCATTTGCTACTGGAGTCGCCGCTGCGCCGCTGGTCCCGAGTGGCAACGAGTCGGGCAGATCGAAAGTGAGTGGACCATCGCGCCACAAGATGACCGCGCGTTCGATCATGTTTTGCAGTTCGCGCACGTTGCCGGGCCATTGATAGATCGAAAGCTGCTCGAGCGCGACCTTGCTGATTTGAGGCTCAGGGCGATTCATCCGGCGCGCGCTCTGTCTGACGAAATGCGCGACCAGGGGAGCGATGTCTTCGCGCCGCTGTCGTAGGGGAGGCATTTCAATCGGGAACACGCTCAGGCGATAAAAAAGATCCTGCCGGAATCGGCCCTCATCTACTTCCTTCTTCAAGTCGCGATTGGTTGCTGCGATGACTCGGACATTAACCTTGCGCGTATGAGTATCGCCGACGCGTTCCAGCTCCTGTTCCTGCAATACGCGGAGCAGCTTGGATTGCATCGCGAGCGGCACTTCGCCGATCTCATCGAGGAACAGCGTGCCGCCATCCGCCAGTTCAAAGCGGCCGGGTTTGTCCTTGAGCGCCCCGGTAAAAGCCCCTTTCACGTGCCCGAAGAATTCGCTCTCGAACAGACCCTCGGGAACCGCACTGCAATTCAACTTGACCAGCGGACGTTCGCGACGCGCGCTTTGCTCATGGATACCTCGGGCGACGAGCTCCTTGCCCGTTCCGCTTTCTCCGGTGATCAGGACAGTAGCGTCGGTCGGCGCGACGAGTTTAACCTGGTGCATCACCTTGCGCAGGCCTGAGCTGGCCCCGATGATGTCGCCGAAGTTCCGCTCGCTGCGGATTTCATCGAGCAGGTAGGCGTTTTCAGCCTGAAGGCGTAGCTCCGCCTGCTTCTGATCGTCGATATCGGTACCGGTCGCATACCATCGAACCAACTGTCCGTTCTTATCGCGAACCGGCCTGTAGTGAATCAGGAACCATCGATATTTGCCGTCATGGCGGCGCGCACGCTGCTCGTTTTGAAACGGGATACCCGTCGAAAAGCCGTGGCTCCGCTCCTCACGCACTCGCTCGAGATCCTCAGGATGAAAGATGCGGGTGCCGAAGTCCGCCTCCGCCAGCCAGTCACGCCTCTCCTGCTCTTCTCTAGTGAGGCCGGTGTAATCCAGCAACGCCTGGTTCGCGTATATGTGTCGGCCATCGGGAGTGAGCGCACTGATTAGCTGGGGGATGGCGTCGAGTATTGTCCGATATTCCTTCTCCGACTCCGCCAGGCGCACGTTTTCCCGCTCCATCGTCACCTGATCGGTGATGTCGATGAACATGCTGCGAAAATAATCGCCCTCGGCGCGCGGCCTTGCCCACCACCTGACCCATAGTGGACGGCCGTCCTTGCGCCGCAGTTCGAGCACCAAGCCGTCGATGTCTGTACCCGATGCCATCAATGGGAGCGCGTCGCGCAGCCGGCGTTGAGCCTCTGGCGTATCGGCAACGAAGGAGTTCCCGATCATCCCTTCAATCTCCCCGTGCTCAACGCCGAGGATTCTTAACGCGGCGGAATTAGCTCGGAGAATACGGGTGTCGGCGGCCTGATGAACGTACGCGATAGGAGCTTCCTCAAAGAGGTCGCGGAATTGTTCCTCGCTCTTGCCTAGTCGTACGTTCGCCTCGCGCAGCGCTCCCTCGAAACGCAGACGCTCCACTTCTGCGCGCACCCGCTCGGCGAAGACCTTCATCACGCCGATTCCGAGCGGGCCGTCCAACATCGGTTTATCGTCAAGAATCGCGATATGACCGAAAATTCGGCCCTGCCCGTCGAGCACCGGCACTCCGCAATAACTCTGCGCGTTCCACGTGACTAACAGCCGATCTTCGGGGAAAAGCGGCTGCAGGTTGTCCACATAGTAAGCGACTTCTCCGTGAAGCACGCTTTCGCATGGAGTTCCTCTCAGCGGAAATTCGAGTTTGTTGCCGAAGTGATCGCGTTCCCACAGGGCGAGTATCTGAAAATGCTTACCGTCGTCGGAGAGGCGGCTGACGAAGGCGTATGCCACCTCCAACGCCTGGGCGAGACTGCGCGCCAGCGTTGAAAAGAAACGGTCTCCGACTTCAGCTTCCACCCCCTCCGTAATTGTTCGATGGATGTGTTCCAACCGGGCGACTTCATCGCCGTACCGCCGCAATTCGATCTGGTTCATCGTGAGCGCCGCTAATCCCAGGAGCATTTCTGCTTCGCCCGGCGCGAGGTCACGGGGCTTCTGGTCGAGGACCCAGACGGTTCCAAGATTGAATCCGTCGCGGCTGCGCAGCGGAGCAGCCGCATAAAAGCGGATGCCCTGCGCTGCGACGAATGAACGGCCGAGTGCACGCTCGTCCTGTGCGGCGTCGCGCACATGGTAAACCCCATCCGACAGCATCGCCGACTGACATAACCCCGCATCGCGAGCCACTTGCTCGACATTGATACCGATGCGCGACTTGAACCAGACACGACCTGCGTCGACGAGGCTGATGCCGGCCATCGGCACGCGAAAAAAGTTCGCCGCCATCTTAGCGATCTGGTCGAATGCGGGTTCTGGAGGAGTGTCGAGGATCTTGTAGCGACGGAGCGCGTGCAGACGCTGCGCCTCGTTCTCTGGGAGCACCGCTTCCATTTGCTAAACGCCCCCCCCGACGACGATTTCTCGCAGCAGATCGCAACGACAAGTCGTAATCGCGATCGCGCGCCGATGCCCTCTTCGCAGCGCGCCGTAAAGATCTTCATCCTTTTCCTCGCTTGGCGCAAACCAAGGGCGTGGCATGAAATGTGTTCTCTCTGAAGTCGCTACGTCACGGATGCGCGTCGAGATTTGAGGCGTTTAGTCAGCGTCATCGTGGCGAATTGGAGAATCGATATGCAGACGACAACTTTAGTGAGAATCGTCCGGGACCCACGCAGCGGCGAAGTCCATGTTCCAAACGAACGAGTCGCGATTCTGGCGATCACTCAGAACCTTGATCGCACTCTGCTCAAGGTGCGGTGGGAGGCAGGTGGCGACTGCATCATCTTCCCGGACGATGTGGACGAAAAAACCTGTCCTCTGCCTGTTTCAGGCAATCGTGACGCGAGTTCTCACGCAACAGAATTGAACTATTAGGGCGGAAAACCTCAACCATAAAAAAAGAACGGACACGGAATTGTTTCTGAACGTTTAAATAGCCTCCCAGGGAAGGTGCCGGGTTCAGCGTTGTACTCCCCGACAACGCCGCCCTCGAGCTCCCGGCACCTCCCATTTTTTTCACCTGTGAAGACAAGAGCGTGAGAATCGAACCACATAAATCAGCAACGGAGTAGTTCCACTGGCGCATTTTGAGCGCCGGAAGATCGAGCCGCCATGAATACCCGCACGCAGAAAAAGATCATCTCCCCAGAAGAAGAGAGCGTCATTGACTCATCCTCCAGCGGGCAAGTCACTGTTGCGGCGCGCGAAACCCGCGCGCCCCTGAAAACTATCGTCGTGATGAAACCAAGGCTGCCAGCGGCGATTCCCGACGAGAGACTCGATTACTACGCATGGGTTTTTTCATCAGCGCGGATTTTCGAGTCTGGAAATGACCTTCGAACAGTTTCTGGCGGTGGTGGCCACTGTCCATCCTTCCGGTCTCTCTCCCGAATACGACCCCACCGACATCAGACACGAACACTTCACTTAACCACGCCCACAGGAGACGGACAGATGGACAATCTACTGGCACGACTCGAGTTCACCAATATGGCGATCGAGGCAGGTCTCTTCCACGACACCGGAATCCTCCCCGCGCAGTTTTATCCGGGCCACCGTGACGTGGCCCCGACCGAACCTATAAAGAAGCTGATGACCGCGATTCTGGTTGACGCAGTCCAGTGCTACCGAGCGGGACAACGGCAGACCGTGAAAGGAACAGAAGCGCTGGAGGCCAGCGTCTTGATCTTCGGCAGCTATACCGAGTTCTCTTTCTCCTTAACCAACGTATGCAGCGAACTGGGACTCTTGCCCGACCACATAAGGCTGCAGTTGCGCGATGGCGATAAACAGGCATCG
Organism: Thermodesulfobacteriota bacterium; assembly: GCA_046728175.1. Lineage (GTDB taxonomy): Bacteria > Desulfobacterota > Binatia > Binatales > Binataceae > JAFAHS01. Next base: position 8,864 of record JBKPEA010000114.1, read on the forward strand.
GCGGGGGGCAGACCCAAGATGATCCGGCGTCCGTCGATTCGGACACTCAAGGTGCAAGGCGAGCGCCGGCGATCACGGCGTTCATCACGCTGAGGAGCGCGGAATCCATCTCTGGATTCAGAGCGTGACCCCCACTCCAACAACAACGACGAATCGTTGGTTTCCGATTTTCGTAAATGGACTCTCTATTCTCGGTGCGGCGGTCCTTTTTTGATCGTGGTTTTTGGACTCCGATTCTTGGCACGAAACCTGTTCTCTGCCTGTCAGCCTGTTTACTGGAAAAGGAACTGATGGGCGAAGCAGACAAAAGCCGCATCCCGAATATCGACCCGGAGCGTACGGCTAAAAAACCACGCGATTGCTTGGACAGGTGCGAAGGAAACTAGGCCTGGTCCCCAACTTCTTTCGCGTCCTCGCAAATGCTCCGAAGCTGCTGGAGGGTTATCTGAATTTCAGTGCCGCGCTTGCGGGCGGAAGCCTCGACAACAGAATCCGTGAGCAAATAGCCATTGCAGTTGCGGAGAGTAATGTGTGCCATTACTGCCTGAGTGCCCACGCATTTTTGGCTGAGAAGGCCGGCCTTTCTCCCGAAGAGATCGCAAGTGCCGTCCGCGCCAGCTCCTCAGATCCTCGTACCGACGCGGTTCTGAAACTCGCGCGTGCCATCATCGTTCAACGTGGTGAGGTCAGCGATGCGGAACTCGAGCGCGCTCGCGCAGCAGGTTTGAACCGACGGCGAGCTGGTGGAGACCGTCGCCAACATCGCGCTGAATATCTTCACCAACTACCTCAACCACGTCGCCCGCACGCCGATAGATTTTCCGGAGGTCAAATCGTCTGGCAGCGCCAAGTAACAGGCGCCGCAGTTTTTGAAAGAAGGAGACCGACCATGCCGAACATTGAACAATACGAAAACCCTCGGCAGCGCCGCCGCTGGCAGGTTGTTGACGTGGACCCTGGCGAGTGCAGGCCACCGCACCGCCATCGTGGAGCGCGGACCGTTCGGCGGAGCATGCCCGAACGTTGCCTGCCTGCCGAGCAAGAACATCATCCACTCCGCCAAAGTCGCCGCCTTCGCCAGGCGGGGCGCAGAGTTCGGAATCAAATTCAATTCGATGAGCGTCGATATGGCGACGGTTCAGCGACGTAAACGAACGATGGTCGCCGATCTTCAGGAATTCCATCTCAGTAAAACCGCGACGAGCGGTGCTGATCTGTTCCGGGGCGACGCTCGATTCACCGGTCCGCGTACCCTCGAAGTCGCTCCTCGTGGTGGCGGTACCAGAACCATCGCGGGCGAGCGGGTCTTCATCGACGTAGGGTCACGCGCCTCTATTCCCGCTATTTCCGGATTGGCTGAAGTCAAGCCGATGACCCATGTGGAGGCCCTCGACCTCGACCGTTTGCCCGAACACCTCATCGTGATCGGCGGTGGATTTGTTGGTTTGGAACTGTCGCAGGCGTTTCGTCGCTTCGGCTCGCGCGTAACCGTTGTCCAGGAGAGTCTAGAACTCGCCGACCACGAAGATCCCGATGTCGGAGCGGCGCTCCTGGACCTATTCCATGACGAAGGAATCGATGTGCTGCTCGGATCGCGCGTTCGCCAGGTGGAGGGGCGTTCGGGGCAGCGCATTTCGGTTCAGGTCGAAAACGGGAAGGACCAACACGTTCTGGCGGGCACCGACATCCTGGTCGCGACCGGCCGGACTCCGAACACCGATGCTCTCGACTTGCAGAAGACCGATGTCCAGGTTGACGAGCACGGCTACATCAAAGTCAACGAACGGCTGCTGACCACCTGCGACAACGTCTGGGCGATGGGCGATTGTGCCGGCAGTCCCAAATTCACGCACGTCTCGGTCAATGACTTTCTAATCGTGAATGCCAACCTGAACGGCGAGGACAGAACCAAGACTGAGCGCCTGATCCCGTTCTGTATGTTCACCGATCCCGAGCTCGCGCGAGTGGGAAAGAACGAGGTGGAGGCGCGCCGTGCCGGCATCGACTATCGATTCGCGAAATTGCCGATGGCCGAAGTACTGCGCAACAAGACCGTGTCGGAACCACGCGGCTTTATGAAGGTACTCATCGCGAAAAACAGGGACGAGATTCTCGGATTCACCGCGTTCAGCGTCGAAGCGAGCGAGCTGATGGCCGCGATGCAGACCGCAATGCTCGGTCATCTGCCCTACACCATTCTGCGCGACGCGATGCTAGCCCATCCGACGATATCCGAAGGGCTGAAACAATTATTGGCGACCGTTCCGGCGCGATGAGACCGGCGCCAAAGGAGTAGTGAATTATGAGCTCTTCATCAATTGCAATAACAAGCGTACGAACGGTGGTCGAACCGATGACCATCGAAGATCTGGGCAGGGAGATAGTCCGATGGGGCCTGGTCATCGTGCTCGCGTGGATCGGCGCAATGAAATTCACCGCCTACGAAGCGATGGGCATCCAACCCCTGGTCGCACACAGCCTCTTCATCAGCTGGATGTATGATTTTCTGAGCGTCCGATCATTCTCGGCCATGCTCGAATGCATCGAGATCGGGACCGCCGCGTTGCTGGGCCTGCGATATGTCTCCCCTATCGCATCCGCCACGGGCAGCATCCTCGCGATCGGACTGTTCGCCACGACTCTCTCTTTTCTCCTTACAACGCCCGGATGGGAACCGACCCTCGGTTTCCCTGCGTTATCCGCGATGCCCGGCCAGTTTCTGCTGAAGGACATCGTGCTGTTCGGCGCCTCAGTCTGGTCATTGGGCGAGTCTCTCAAGGCCATTGTGGCTTGACGCTTTCGGTCACCGGAGGATCGCGCGATGAACTATCTACTCAAACTCTGCGACCGATGCAGGTTTCTGCAGAATGATCTTGATTACTAGCTCGTCCGCGCGTCTATGGTGCTGATCTTGCTGATGTTCGGGTATCAGAAGTGGTTCGAATACGAAGCTAAGACGTTAATCCCGTTTATCAGTAATGGTCCTTTGATCTTCTGGATGTATCCGGTGTTCGGCATCCGCGGGGCGACCCGGTTCCTGGGAGCCTCGGAATGGCTGTTCGGCGCCCTCACCTTTGCCGGTTTCTGGAACAAGAAGGCCGGAGCACTTGGCGCCCTCGGTGGAATCGCGTCGTTCGTCTCAACCATAACCATAATTCCCTTCATGCCGGACGGTTGGAACGCTTCCGCCGGTGGGTTCCCCGCGATGCAGGGGAACGTTGCATTCTTGATGAAGGACTTTCTTCTGCTTGCAGTGTCCACCTATCTGCTCAAGCAGGATCTGCTGAGACTGCCGATCGGAAAATTGCAGAGCAGCGGCGTATCCGATTCACACGGGTTCTCTGCTCCTGCAGGGACCTTGAGAAAATCCGCATAGAGAGAAACAAGAATCAAGTTCGGACTCGACGTAGTGAGGCTAAAAACATGGGAATTCCGAAAATACAAAGTCAGGAACGAGAATTTACATTGAGCGAAGCGATCGTCGAACGCCGCTCAACACCCAGTTTCGACGGATCGCCGATGCTCGATGAGGTGCTAAAGACAATTCTCTGGTCTGGCATCGAAGCACCGAGCAGCTTCAACCTTCAGCCCTGGCGATTTATCGTGGTGCGCGGTGCTCAACAGAAGCGTCGCTTGCGCGAGGCTGCAATGGTCAGTCGAAGGTCGAAGAGGCGGGCGCGATCATCGTGTGTTGCGGCGATCCTGAGGCATCGCGTGGCACAAGTCTGGAGGACATGCTGGCGGAGGCCACCAAGCACGGCTTTACCCAGGAGCAAAATCAGACTGCTAGAGAGACCATAGGTAAGCTGTTCAGCGCCGAGCCCGGCGAGACCTTCGCGCTTACTCCGAGTTAGGCCGTATGGGTCGACCGCCACGTGATGATTGCCTTTACGACCATGATGTGGATGGCGGAAGTCCTCGGTTACGACACCGCGCCCATGGAGGGATTCTTCGAAGGCAAAGTAAAGTCTGCGCTCAACATCCCGGGCCATATACGTGTCGTTGCGCTATTAGCCATCGGCAGGCGCAAGGGACCGGACAAGCCTTATGCGGGCCGCCACGAGATGCGCAATGTCTGTTTCTGCGAAAGTTGGGGCAAGAGCATCAAGCTATGAAGTTTTTCTTTTGCCCAATCGCCTGGAGAATCTCATAGGGATGAAGTCCATGATTCAGGACAGTCGGACGATAGGTTTGGTCTTTGGTACGATTTTCGAAACCCGTCGCAGTACTCACCGATCTGACCGGACAAACCGGGCTCAAAATCGTGCGCGGCATCCTGGACGGGGAGCGCGACCCCGAACGCCTAGCCGCCCATCGCGACTATCACTGCCACGCCT
>JBKPEA010000115.1:0-11122 GCA_046728175.1 Thermodesulfobacteriota bacterium
GTAATCTTCATCGCGGACCCTCCTCGCTTTGGTTGGTGATGGTCGAACGTACCATCGTGGCCCATCGAGGCCGTTATCCAAGCGGGGAGCGGTCCATACCATCAGTGGAAGCTTGCGAAGCCGCCCCAGAGGGGCATCTCATTCAGTTTTCTGTCAGTTGAACTTTTCGTCCACAGATAATGCAGGCGTTCGTTTTTAGCTCCACTTTCATGGTGGGTTCTCCATGGCGAAGGCTCTTTCTCATTGAGCGGAGAGAGGCGATAGCCTTGGTCGCGGTTCGCATGGCGTACGCCAACCGACGCTGCGGCGGTGGGCTGGCAACGGCCAAGCGAGGGGCGTGATGCGCGCCACGTGGCCGGAGAACGCTCCTACCGCATCGGAGCCGCACTACGAGGACCTGCATCCGTTCCTGTATTCGCTCGACGTGTTCCTCCCGTTCGTCAACCTGCACCAGGAACACTACTGGTGGCCAGACTCCGAGACCTCTGGCCAATGTACGCTCTTCGGCTACCAGCTCAGGCTGAGCGGATCGCTGGTGCGGCACTACTGTGGCTTCAGGTGATATTGGGATGGGGATGGTTGCTGAGCGCAGTCCTCGTGGCTGGGCTGACGGGACTGATGCGAAGCGACTAGGGGTCAGAGGCACGATGCAATTGCTCTGCGACACCGGCCACCGTCACTCGGCGCGCACGATGCTGGCCGAGATCTACAATTGGTTCACCGAGGGCTTCGACACCGCCGACCTCAAGGATGCCAAGGCGTGCTCGACGAGTTGAGGAACTAGGTCCAGAGCGAAGGGGGAACGTGCGGTGCTCGAAGTGCGGAGCTGACAATCGCGAAGGGCGGAGATTCTGCACCCAATGTGGTTCTCGCTCGCGGCTAAATGTCCGCGATGCGGCGCCGCGATTGAGCCTACTGAAAAATTCTCCGGTGCTTGCGGCGCAGCGCTCGGAGTACCCGCGGGAACGGCTTCGCCAAAGAAATCCGACCAGACCCAGATTCGCCTGACAGACGCGCCCGTCCCCGAAAATCTCGATGGCGAGCGCAAGACCGTCACGGTACTGTTCGCCGATATCAAGGGCTCGATGAACCTGATCGAGGAACTCGACGCCGAGGAAGCCCGCGCCCTCGTCGATCCCGCACTGAAGCTGAAGATCGACGCCGTCCACCGCTATGAAGGTTATGTCGCCTAATCCATCGGCGACGGGATCTTCGCCCTGTTCGGTGCTCCCATCGCCCACGAAGACCATCCGCAGCGTGCATTGTTTGCCGCATTGAGGATGCGGGCGGGAGTCAAGTGTTACTCTGACCAGCTGCGCGAGCGCGGCCAAGCGCCGCTATCGATTCGGGTCGGTGTCAACACCGGTGAGGTCGTCGTCCGCACGACCGGTGAAGCGCACACCGAGTATGTACCGATCAGCCATTCAATCAGCGTCGCGAGCGCCCCCACTGCACTACGCTGAACGAGTTCTAGGGGCCGCGGCTCAGGATTTAAGCGAGGAGCTGCAGGGAGGACCTCGGCCTGTGGCGGGGTAGCCAAGCGAAAGCTGGAATCGCTTAGATTAGATCTTCGTAGAATGGCACTTCTTGCATTAACTCGACAGAACGCTAGATTCGTAAGTGTTGCTTAAAGGGCGGCATAGTAAAGCTAATCGAAGACGATGGTGTGGAAAAACCAGTGGTTGGCTTACGCCTATCGCGCCGGTTGGAGAGCCGCCGCAGTCGCCGCATTCGAGTCGTGAACGGTGCACAACAGTGAGTCTGTCCGTGTAACGAACCGGAGATAAATAACTTCGAGGGGTCCACAGTATGAAATTCCTGGTGCTCATCACGGTAAAGGCGGGCGCGAGGCCAACTCCCGAGGTGGTCCTCAAGCACAAGGAGTGGGTACTCCAGCAGGTGAAGAGCGGCGCTATGGAGGCGTCATACGCATTCGAAGGGTCTTCTAACGGCATGTGCATTTTGAACCAAAAAAAGCCCGAAGAATTGAATGCCTTGGCGGCTGCCGCTCCGATGGGACCCTACAGTGACGTTGAAGTCCATCGACTAACCGATTTCGCGGGAGAGATGGACCGGCTCGCCGCGGCACTCAAGAGTGAAACCTGAGAGTTGGTCAAGCAATGAACACACGAAAAGTCGTGTTGGTGACGGGAACCTCCGGCGGCATTGGGAAAGCCTGCGCGCTTCGCCTAGCACGCAACGGCTTTCAAGTGTTCGCGACCGTGCGCCGCGAGTCGGACGGGGCCGCTCTGAAGAGCGAAGCGCGAGACGGTCTCACCCCCATAATGATGGACGTAACGGAAGAGACGTCGATACGGCAGGCGTTCGACAGAATATCCGAGCAAGCCAAGGACGGCTTGCACGGGCTGGTCAACAACGCCGGAATCGGATCTGTCTGGCCTCTTGAATGCTTTCCGCTGGAAGAATTCCGTAAGACCCTCGAAACCAACCTGACCGGTGTTGTGGCAGTGATTCAGACTTTTCTTCCCCTTCTGCGCCGGGCTCATGGCCGAATCGTGAATATTTCATCTTCCCAGGACACCGTCCCAGCGCCATTTATGGGTGCTTACGCGGCTAGCAAGTGGGGTCTGGCCGCGCTCAGCGAAGTACTCCGTACCGAACTTCATTCCCAGCATATCGACGTCATACTACTGGTACCCGGAAGCATCGCGACGCCTATATGGCCTCGAATTTTCGCTTCTTACGACAAAACCGTTTCCTCTATGGGAGACGACGCAACAGCACTGTATGGCAAACAACTCAAGCGCGTACGTGAAATAGTAGGAGAAATGGCCGGACGCGGACTCCCTGCTGAACGGGTTGCGGCGGCAGTAGAACGATCCCTCTCAGACGCACATCCCAGACTTACCGCCAGGATCGGACTGGACGCCCTGATGTTCCGTGGTATTGCGGCCATGCCTCCGCGCCTTCGACTTTGGACGCTGAGAACGGCGTTCAAGCTTCCCGATTGAGAGCGAGAGCACCTCTACTACTAATCTCGAACACCTGCGCTTAGGTCATGAAACCAGCACCAAATGAAGCGACTGTCTTTGAATCCATTGCTTATCCGAACGGGACTCCAAATCAACTGACGCGAGAGGAGAAAGCGAATGAAATATCTTTTGCTGATCAGCGCTAAGCCCGGAGCTCAACCAACGCCCGAAGCCTTCCTCAAGCACAAGGAATGGGTCCAACAAGAGGTGAAAAAAGGAACTATCGAGGTGCCGTATACGTTCGCTGGGTCCAACGACGGAATGTGTATCATCAATGCTCAGAGCCCGGAGGACTTAAGCGACATCATGATGGCGGCTCCTGCAGGACCTTTTGCTGACGTTCAGGTGAAACCATTGGCCGATTTTGCCAAACAGATGGACCGCGCGGTGGCCGCCTTGAAGCGCGCAGGGTGATGTTCAGTGCGTGGCTGACTTAGTGCTAGAAGACCCGGAACACCAACGTCTGGTGCCTTGGTAAGAATCGGCACGCCGTGGCGCCCTAGTTGAGCTTGGTCTGGCCTCGGGACAAGTGCGACTAGAAATATCCGCCCCGATGAAATCGTTGCTGTCCCGCGCGAAGGCGCGGTTTGCACACGGCATGCGTTTGGAGGCACTACGCGCTCAAGAGATCGCGCGGCGATGCGTTGCGCTTGCGGAGCAGGACCTGAGCAGCGAGATTCGAAATTGCGCGCGGCCAATCTGCGAGATGGTGGGAGTTACGCGCAAGCGTGAGCCTAGCCCGCCTGCTGTGTGACACAAATCGTCATGACGATGCACGACCGATGCTGGCGATCTACAACTGGTTCACCGAAGGCTTCGACACCGCCGACCTGAAGGACGCCAAGGCGTTGCTAGATGAACTTCAATCTTAAGATCCCGCGAAAGCAGAGGAATATGCGGTGCAATCGCAACTCCGATAGGAGAGGAGAAAGAAAATGTCGTCGATCACAGCTATCGCCAAAAGTTTCTTCGATGCGTGCGAGGCAGGAGGAGGCTGGGCGGTTTGCAAGGAGTGGTGCAGGCCCGATGCCACTTTCTCGGCGCAGGCCGAGCCTCTCGTCGAAATTCGTACGCTTGAACGGTACACCGAATGGATGAAGGATTTGCTCACCTTTATACCGGACGGACGATATGACTTGAGATCGTTTGCTACCGACGAAGAACGTAGGAACGTTTCCGCGTATGCGGTCTTTATGGGAACGCATACAGGTCAAGGGGGCCCCTGCCCACCGACAGGGAAGGCTCTCAAATCCGATTACGTTTACGTGATGTACTTTGATGGAGACAAAATCAGGCACATGCAGAAGATCTGGCATGCGGGTCTCGCAATGAAAGAGCTGGGCTGGACCTGACCCACCGTTGTTCGACACCGTGAGACTCGCGCGATAGCAGCGCAACACTGGCCCCGAGGCGCTCGATGCTCACCGAAATCTACAACTGCTTCACCGAAGGCTTCGACACCGCCGATCTGAAGGACGCCAAAGCGCTGCTGGGCGAATTGAGTGCCTGAACCGCGATGCTGTGCACCAAATGCAATACGGAGAATCTCGCGGACGCGGTCTTTTGCGCCGAGTGTGGGACCAGGCTCGACCTGAAATGCCCGTCGTGCGCGGTCGCGAATCCGCGGGGTTCAAAGTTCTGCAGAAAATGCGGCACCGCGCTCGAAACCCATGCAATCGGCGACAGGCAATCCGCACCCGCTCCCGTCCTGATAACCTACGTGTCCGCGCCCGAAACCAGCGAGGGCGAGCGCAAGACCGTCACCGCGCTGTTCGCAGACATCAAGGGGTCGATGGAGTTGATAGAAGACCTCGATCCCGAAGAAGCTCGGGCCATCGTCGATCCGGCCCTCAAGCTGATGATGGACTCAGTCCATCACTATGGCGGTTACGTTGCCCAATCCACTGGCGATGGCGTGTTCGCCCTGTTCGGCGCACCCGTCGCACACGAAGATCACCCGCAGCGTGCGCTGCTTGCTGCACTCGGGATGCAGCAGGAGCTGAAGCGATACTCCGATCGCACCCGCGCCGAAGGACGGCTTCCGGTCCAGGCACGAGTGGGAGTGAACACTGGTGAGGTGGTGGTCAGATCGATCACCACCGGCGAAGGTCGCACCGAATATGCGCCCATCGGTCACTCAACGGGTATCGCAGCGCGAATGCAGGTGCTAGCGCCTGTCGGTTCGATCGCGGCAACCGAACCGATTCGAAAGCTATGTGAGGGCTACTTCGTCTTCAAGTCGCTTGGATCAACCAAGGTCAAGGGGGTAAGTGAACCAGTCAACGTCTACGAGGTGACCGGTCTGGGGCCGTTGCGCTCGCGGCTGCAACGCTCGGCCGCCCGCGGGTACACGAAGTTCGTCGGGCGCCACGCCGAGATGGAAGCGCTCAAGCGAGCGGCCGAACTCGCCAAAACCGGGCACGGTCAGATGGTCGCGACGGTGGGGGAGCCCGGCGTCGGCAAGTCGCGGCTGTACTACGAATTCAAGGCGGTATCGCAGTCCGAATGGATGGTGCTGGAGGCGTTTTCAGTTTCGCATGGTCAGGCCAGCGCGTACATGCCGCTGGTCGATCTCCTACACAGCTACTTTCGCATCACCATGGATGACGACACGCGGGCGCGGCGCGAAAAGGTCGGAGGCAAGGTCTTGATGCTCGATCGCGCCCTGGAGGACACGCTGCCCTACTTGTTCGGCCTCCTCGGCATTGTCGGGGGCGACGATCCGGTTGCGGGCATGGATGCGCAAGTCCGCCGCCGGCGGACGCTTGATGCGATCAAGCGCGTCCTGCTGCGCGAGTCGCTCAATCAGACGCTGATAGTCATGTTTGAAGACTTGCACTGGATCGACGACGAGACGCAGGCGCTGCTCAACCTGCTCGCCGATTCGATAGGAACTGCCAAGATTCTGCTGCTGGTCAACTATCGCCCCGAGTACTCCCATCAGTGGGGAAACAAGACCTACTACACTCAGCTCCGGCTCGATCCGCTGGGCCCCGCGAGCGCCGACGAGATGCTGCATTCATTGGTCGGTGACGGTCAAGAACTGGACCCACTAAAACGCCTCATCATCGACAAGGCTGAAGGCAACCCGTTCTTCATGGAAGAAATGGTGCAGGCGCTTTACGAGGAGGGCGCGCTGTTGCGCAACGGCGCGGTCAGAGTGGTGCGCCCGCTCGATGCGTTGAGGATTCCGCCAACAGTGCAGGCGATACTAGCATCGCGCATTGACCGGCTGCCGGCGGATGAGAAGGAGTTGGTGCAGACCCTCGCGGTGATCGGCCAAGAGTTTTCGCGGGCGGTCGCGCGCGAGGTTGTTCGCAAGCCCGATGATCGGCTGAACCAGATGATCGACGACCTGCAGCTCGCCGAGTTCGTCTACGAGCAGCCCGCCAGTGGCGGTGTCGAGTACACCTTCAAGCACGCCCTCACGCAAGAAGTCGCGTACAACTCGATTCTGACTGAGCGGCGCAAGGAGCTCCACGATCGTATCGGCGCTGCGCTCGAGGTTCTGTATGCCGACGTGTCGGACGAACATCTCGGCGATTTGGCGCATCACTACAGCCGCAGCAATAATATCTCGAAGGCGATCGACTATCTTGGTCGCGCTGCGAATCAAGCCACGCAGCGCGCGCTTTACTCTGAGACGCTCGGCTATGTTAACCGTGGGCTAGCCCTGCTCGGCGCGATGCCGGAAAGCGCGACGCGCGCACGCGACGAGCTTGGCCTGCAAAGCCTCAAGGGTGCCGCGCTAATGGCGGCGAAGGGATTTGCCTCCAAAGAGGTCGCGGAGACTTTCTCTCGAGCACGCGAACTCGCGCGAGAGCTCAAGGACGTCTACCAGGAATTCACCGCGCTCCAGGGTCTCTGGGGAGTTTACTACACCCGGGGCGATGCCCAGGCGTTGCCCGTTGCGCAAGAGTCGATGGCGGTTGCGCAGAAGTTCAACGATCCGGCCCTGTTCCAATACGCCTATTACGCGCTTGGCGCGTCGTTGACGCAGTCCGGAAAGCTCGACGAGGCGCGTGAACACCTCGAGAGGGCATTGGCATATCGCACCGCCCCGAAGCTCTGGGGTGGCCGCTTGCTCGGGCCCGACCCGGTTGTGCTTTCCCTCACCACGCTGAGCGACGTGCTGCTCGCGCTCGGCTATCCCGACCAGTCGCTGCAACGCAGCCATGAAGCGGCGAACGCCGTGAGGGGCGAATCCGATCCGTTCAGCTATGCGATGGCGATGATCTTCGTCGCCTCGACGCATTGCGGACGCGGAGAAGCGAAACGGGCCGAGCAGCTGTGCCGCGAAGTGATGGACTTGTGTGACCGTTGCGGCTTTCCCTATTGGCTGGCACTCGCCAAACGCCTGCACTTTCTGGCGATTGCGCGGCAAGAGCGCTGGGACGAAGCCGCCCACATGATGAACCAGCAACTCGTGCCGACCAGCAGCGACGATGACGATGAGATGAATCGATTCTTCCTGCTTCCATTCTTGGCGGAGGCGTACGGGCGCCTCGGGAAGTTCGATCTCGGCTTTGCCGCGTTGCAACAGTGGTCCGAGGTGCGCGCGAGGCATCCGCTCGCTTCCATGGACAAGATATACCAGCGTATTCGCGGCGATCTGTTGCTGAGACGCAGCTCCATAGCTGAGGCGGAGACCAGCTTCCGCCGCGCGATCGACATAAGTGCGGCCGAGAGCGCGAAGATTGAGCAACTGCGCGCAACATTGAGCCTCGCTCGGCTGTTGCGCGACACTAATCGCCGCGATGAAGCGCGCGCGAAGCTCTCCGAAATCTACGGCTGGTTCACCGAGGGCTTCGACACCGCCGACCTCAAGGAGGCGAAGGCTCTGCTCGACGAATTGAAGTCCTAGGCTAAGCCTGCGGGGGACATGCGCTGCGCAAAATGTGGAACCGAAAATCGCGACGGCGCAAAGTTCTGTAAGGATTGCGCCGCGCCGCTCTTTACGAAGTGCTCGAATTGCGGCGCAACCATCCAACCGGGATCAAAGTTTTGCGATGAATGCGGCGTTCCGGTCACGGCCGCCGCTCGAAAATCAAAAGGTCAGACTGAACCGACGCCCGCGATGCTATTGCTGCCCGAAGAAGTGGTAACGGGTGCTGCTGACGGCGAGCGCAAGACAGTCACAGCCCTGTTTGCCGATATCAAGGGCTCGACGGAAATTGAGCAAGAGCTCGACCCCGAGGAAGCCGGCGCGATTATCGATCCCGCGCTGAGGCTGATGATAAATGCGGTCAATCAGTATGGTGGCTACCTCGTGCAGAGCACCGGGGATGGCATTTTCGCATTATTCGGCGCTCCCATCGCTTACGAGGATCATGCGCGGCGGGCACTTCACGCCGCCCTGCGGATGCAGGAGGACTTGCGCCGCTATGGCGGTGACCTTCAGGAGCGGGGCACGGCGCCGGTCGAAATTCGCGTCGGAATTGACACCGGCGAAGTGGTAATGCGGTCGATAACCACCCGCGAAGGGCACACGGAATACACGCCTATTGGGCATGCCGTGAATCTTGCCTCGCGGATACAGGCGCTCGCGCGCACCGGAACGGTAGTGGCGAGCGAATCGACCCGAAAGCTGGTCGAGGGATACTTCCAGCTCAAGTCGATTGGTCCGAGCAAGGTTAAAGGCATCAGTGAGCCCGTTAACGTTTATGAAGTGATGGGGCTTGGTCCCATCCGTACGCGGCTGCAAAGGTCCGCGGGTCGCGGCTACACGAAGTTCGTGGGCCGTCAGAGCGAGATGGACGTGATGAGGCACGCGGCAGAGCGAGCGAAGGCGGGCCACGGCCAGATCATTGCCGCGATGGCGGACCCAGGTGTCGGCAAGTCGCGTCTGTTCTTCGAGTTCAAGGCGACATCACAGGGGGGTTGGCTGGTGCTCGACGCGCTCCCTCTCTCGCACGCTAAAGCCACCTCATACTTGACGCTAATCGACCTTCTTCATGGCTACTTCCGCATTATGCCGGACGACGATGTGCGGACCCGGCGCGAAAAAATCGCAGGCAAGGTAGCGATGCTTGACCGGAGTTTGGAAGAGGAGAGTTTGCCGCATTTGTTCGCGCTGCTGGGCGTTGTTGAGGGCGTAGATCCGCTAGCGGGTATGAATGAGGAGGTCCGCCAGCGGCGCACTCGGGACGCCGTCAAGCGCATTCTCCTCCGTGAGAGCCTCAACCAGCCGCTGATGCTCATATTCGAGGACCTGCACTGGATCGATGACGCGACCCAGGGGTTCTTGAATCTGCTCGCAGAGGGCATCGCCGATGCGCCAGTGCTGATGCTGGTCAACTACCGACCGGAGTACACCCACCAATGGAGCAGCAAGACCTACTACACGCAGCTTCGGCTTGACCTGTTGGGTATTGAGAGCGCTGCGGAGATGCTGGCCGCTCGAGTTGGCGACTCGCCGGACCTGGCTCCGCTCAAGCAGCTGGTGCTCGAACGCACCGAGGGCAATCCCTTGTTCATTGAAGAGCTGGTCGAGGCGCTGTTCGATGAGGGCGTGCTGGTGAGAAATGGCGCGGTCAAGGTGACCAGACCGCTCACTCAACTCAAGATACCGCCCACCGTACAAGGAATCCTAGCCGCTCGTATCGACCGCCTTCCTTCGGAGGCAAAGGAGCTGCTCCAGACGCTGGCAGTAATCGGCTCAGAGTTTCCATCCGCGCTGGTCCGTCAGGTTGTGAAGTTGCCGGCCGAGCGGCTTGATCAGCTGCTGGATGTTCTGCAAGCGGGCGAATTTGTCTACGAGCAGCCAGCGGTGGGTGATGTCGAATTTCGATTCAAGCACGCCCTGACCCATGACGAGGCCTACAAATCAGTACTGACCGACCGCCGTAAGCTGTTGCACGAGCGAGCCGCCCGGGCAATCGAGGCGCTGTACCGTGAGCGGCTCGAGGATCACTACGTCAGTCTCGCCTATCACTATCGCTCAAGCAACGACGCGGCCAAGGCGGTTGATTATCTGCGCTTGGCAGGTGAGCAGGCGGTGGATCGCGGTGGCTACGCACAAGCGCTGGCGGACCTTGAACCGGCCCTGCGATTGATCGAACGCCTTCCCGAAGGAACCGACAAGCTGCGAGCCGAGCTCGGAGTGCGCCTGATGGAGGGGAGGACTGTGACCGTTCTTTACGGAATAGGCTCGGCGGAGCGTCTACGCGCCTTCCAACGGGTGTGCGAACTGAGCGAGCAGCTCGGCGATGATTCAACGCTGCTCATCGGACTGGTTAATGTCGGGTTTGTGTACTCAAACCGCATGGAGGCAGTGCGCGCCCAAGAGGTCGCCAGCCGATGTCTAGGCATTTCCGAGCCCGCTCGGGACGGTGAGACCCTTCGATACGTTCATTTCCTGATTGCCTGGTGCGCCTTGGGCTCTGGTGAATTACTTCAAGCGTCTTCGCAACTCGGTGATTTGATGGCGGGTTTGGTGTCTGTGCGTCACCGACCTGTGACTGGAATTGTCACCGATCCGTGGATCGTCGCCCCCGGGGTGTTCGCTTTGACCCAGCTTGCGCTGGGCCGACCCGACGAGGCAATCAAGCTCAGCGAAGAGTCCTTGCGCCGCGCCCGCCAACTCAACCACCCCTTCATGCTTGCCCAGGCGCTCATTAACGCCGCAATCCTGCGCTACCATCGCCGCGAGCCCGGGGCCACCCGCGAATTGGCCCAGGCGATCATCGCTCTGGCTGAGCAATACGGCTTTCGGGAACACTTGGCGACGGCTCGCATGTTCACGGCGTGGGCGATGACCGAGCTTGGCCAAATGGAGCAGGGGCTCTCCGCTTTGGAGGCAGGCTTCATGTCAGCGACGAAAACGACAAGTTATTTTTTCCCGATGGAGATGATGTTTGAGTCGGCCTACGTGCGTGCCGGCCGTGCGGATCGGGCGCTCGAGATGCTCGATGAAGCACTTGCCAGAGTCGAACATGCGGGTGCGTATATCGGGGTGCCAGAGCTATATCGGTTCAAGGCCCGAGCGCTCCTTATACGCGATCCTTCGGCGATCCCAGAGGCGGAGAACTGTTTTCGCAAGTCCATCGAGATCGCGAGAGGCCAATCGGGGAAGTGGTGGGAGCTGCGGGCGACCATCAGCCTCGCTCGGCTGCTGCGCGACACTGGCC
>JBKPEA010000116.1:0-8117 GCA_046728175.1 Thermodesulfobacteriota bacterium
GGGCAACCCTCTGCAGGAAGGCGGCGTAACTCGAGATTTGGGTTTCGAAAGTCGCTCGCCTTCGCTTTCGTCGAGGCGATCCTGGAGTCGGACATCTGGCGCCGCAGCGCGTTGGCAGCCACCACCCGCCGGGCCCGTGGCGCACCTGTTCGGGAGTGAACGGCTTCAGAAGGTAGTCGACCGCGCTCCACTCTCATTGCCTGGACCGCGCTTTCGAACGAAGCAAAGGCAGTAATAACAATGACGCCAATTCCGGAATCGGACCCAGCAGCTGGACGAATTGATCGAACGACTAATTCTCCTGAAAGATAATCACCACATGTTCGACAGGGGTGAGGGACTCGGGGGTTGCGATTGTCGACGCAGAATCTCGGCCAACACGGTAAGGCCCGATTCCGACTGAAGCCACATGTCCAGGAACACCACGTCGAACCAGCTTCGGTCGAGTGCTTCCAATGCACCCGCGGAGGTCCCGACCGTCGTCACGCGGGCTTCGTCTGCCTCCAGGGACAGACGCATCGATTGGCGAACCCCGGGGTCGTGGTCAATGATGAGTGCGGACAGGTTGTCCATTTTTAGTGACTCCAATCCTCCGTAACCCAGCGTTCTCGGCGGGTCGATCGGATTGCGAGTCCTTCTGATTTGATACTTTGCGAAGCGACCGCGAGAGACGCAAGGAGCGTACCGGAAGACCAGCTTTTGGGGATGGCGACATCCGCATTTGGCGACTCATTCGCAGAAACCGAATGCCTGGCGCCAGATAGTTCCGACTTTCGGGCGTATCAATCCGTGGCACCGACCTTGCTCTAGTCCCTAGCGGAGGCCAAGAACGTGGAAGCCGCACCGCTTATGACCCAGATGACGCCGTGCTCGGAGCCGCTGCCTGATCTGGAAGTCCCGATGATTAACACGATCGTGACCTGTCTGGGCAGCGAACACAAAAAGTTGAGCGGCCTTATCACCCGGTTGGCTCTGATCGCCAGCAGACCCGTCGAAAGTCAAAATGCGACTACCGCGAACCACGATGCCCTCGAAATATGGGAAGAGATACGGCGCAGTCTCTGGTCGCATCTGCAAATCGAAGACGAGTTGGTGTACTCGTGGGGCAAAAGCCATCACGCGTTCCCGGGCTCTTTGCTCGCTGCCCTGAGTGGCGAGCGTGAGAAAATGCGCAAGCTGCTGGCCGATCTGCCGGAGTTATCGAGTGGCGCCAACCAGGAACCACAAATTCTTAAAGACCATCGGGCGACGTTGCTGGCTTTGACTGCAATTCTCGACTCTCATGTGGAGCGCTATGATGGTGAAGTACTGCCGGCGATCCGCCGAGCGCTTTTTCACCGCTAGAATGTATCCCGCCGCATCGGAGCCCGCTTTTTTCGAGGGCGTAGCTGAGCGAACTGGTAGTTGTGCCTTGACCCCCCAGTCGCGGCTCCTAAGCAAACACCCTCCCTTTTTTCGATCACGCGAAAGTCAGTTCCGATTCGATTAATAGTTTCTGCCAATTCGTTGCGTTCGCGGTTCGCCTCCCCCATCTGCGGCACTCTGCGCGAAATTCGTTGGGATGATAAAGTTGTCGTGGTGCGGAAGAATTGCGCTGAGAAGCGAGGCGCGCCGCTCTCTTTCGGGCGGCGTTCAGGTTCTTGCCATCAGGCTTGCGTCTTCGCCCGAGAGGTGAATTTTGGACAAACCCCACATCGACAAACTATTTCATCGCCAGACCAAGGGTTACGAAGACAAACGTTTTTTGGAAAGCAAGGATGCGCGCGCTTTGCGCATCCTGGCCGAGTATCTCGAGCCACTCTCGCGCTTCAAACGCTACGGAGTGCAGGACACCATCGTGTTCATGGGCTCGGCGCGAATTTTGTCGCACGAGGTGGCGGAGGCCGCGCTGTCCGCGGCGGAGCAGGCAGGAAGTGGCGTGGCGCCCGCACGCGCCGCACTCGAGTTATCGAGCTTTTACGAGGCCGCGCGTGAGCTCTCCAATCGTCTGACCAGTTGGTCGAAGAAGCTCGACCACAATGAGCGCCGCTTTGTCGTCTGCACCGGCGGTGGCCCGGGCATCATGGAGGCAGCGAACCGCGGCGCCTCGGAGGCGAAGGGACTCAATATCGGCCTGACCATATCGATCCCGGAGGAGTTCGACAATCCGTACGTCAGTCGCGAGCTGCACATTCATTTCCACTATTTTTTCATGCGCAAGTTCTGGTTCGTATATCTCGCGAAGGCGGTCGTGCTGTTCCCGGGCGGCTTCGGCACCCTCGACGAGTTCTTCGAGATGCTCACCCTGGTGCAGACGCGCAAGATGAAGAAACGCATGCCCATCGTGCTGTTCGGCACGCGCTACTGGGACGAGGTGTTGAACTTCGACGCGCTGGCGAAATACGGTACCATCAGCCCCGGCGACGTCGGCCTCTTCCACCGAACCGACTCGGTCGACGAGGCCTACGAAATCATCACCCACGAACTCACCGAGAACGCCCTGGGCAATCCGGGCGCAGAGCTTTAGCTGATCCGATGGACGAGGAGAGAAGGCTTCGGCGCGCCCGTACCTTCGATGAGATCGCAGAGCTTTACGATCGGGGGCGCCGCGAACACCCGGAGCAGCTTTTCGACGATCTGTTCGCGCTCGCCGAAATCGAACCGGCCGGCGCGCGAGTGCTTGAGATTGGGTGCGGCACCGGGCAAGCGACTTTGCCGCTCGCCCGGCGCGGATGCCGGGTAACGTGCGTTGAGCTGGGCGCCAACCTCGCAAGAATCGCGCGCGGCAAGCTCGCGCAATTTCCCCTGGTGCGGGTTGTCACCGCGCCCTTTGAGGAATGGCAACCCGGCGGCGAGCGGTTCGATATCGTCTTTGCCGCCACTACGTGGCACTGGCTTGATCCCACGGTCCGCTATGCGAGGGCGGCCGCGGCGCTTCGCCCCGGCGGCGTGCTTGCCTTCACGAGCGGAGCCCACGCCTTTCCGGCCGGTTTCGACCCATTCTTCACAGAGATCCAGGAGTGCTACGAGGCGATCGGCGCAGGACTGATGAAGTGGCCACCCCCGCCGCCCGAGCAGATCCCCGACGTGCGGGAAGAGATCGAGCGCAGCAATCACTTCGACGACGTACGCATCGCTCGTTGGGTCTGGACCGAGGAATTTACCGCGACCGAATATGTCGCGATGATGAGCACCGCTTCGGACCATCGGCTGATGGAATCCGCGAAGCGCGCCCACCTGTTTGCGGAAATGCGTCGCCTGATAGACAGGCGTCCCGGCGGCCGCATCTGCAGGCACAACCTGACAATCCTCCACGTCGCTCGTCGGAAACCCTAGCGGCAACATGATTCAGTTCGGGCCGGCGCAGCTGGTGCGGACTCTGTCCGCGGCCACCCTCCTGATAGTCGCAACCGGATCGGTTGCTCCCCTCGCTCAGTCTGTTTCGACCGCGCGCTTCTACAACGCCCGGTTGCAGCCACCCGCGGGCCGCGTGCTCCACGGATGGGGTCAGTTCTCCGCGCAATGGGACAAGGGCGCGCGCGAGGGCGCAGGCGATGACGCGGACCTCGCATCATACGAACGCGCGGTAAGTCCATATCGTCCGGCGCTGCTCTCCTTCTACACCGCGCTCGACGAATCCCTCATGCCGCAATTCGCCGAGCGTTACAAACAGCTGGCCGTCCGGCGCGGCTTATTTGTCGCCCAGCTCGCGATCTACTTCCAGAGTTTCCAACGCGACGCTTCACTGGGCATGCGCGATCCTGAAATGGTGATGCTGTTGGACACGATTCGCGCCGCGCGCACACCGGTGCTGATGCGTATCGGCTATGAGTTCAACAACCCCGCGGCACCGTACGATCCGAGTCTGTTTATCCAGACCTTCCGCGGCGTCGCACAACGGATCCGCGAGGCGCAGCTCGAAAATGTCGCGACGGTATGGAACGCGACTGCGGGCGGATTGGGCGGTACGAACTTCATGCGATGGTACCCGGGCGACGACGTGGTGGACTGGTGGGGCGTCGACCTGTTCGATGGCAGGGATTTTGACCAGCCGCAGCTTGCCGAGTTCCTGGAAAAGGCCACCTCGCACCAAAAGCCGGTGGTCATCTGTGAAGCATCGCCGGTATTCCAGGGCGCGGCGCCGGGACAACTACGCGGGCCGAAGTCTGACGCCCAGGCGGCCGCGTGGTATCAAAAGCTTACGCAGCTCATCAGCCAGCATCCACAGATTCAGGCGGTAGCCGTGATCTCGGTCGATTGGCGGCGACTGCACTCGATTCTGCCGGGCACCGGATGGCCCGATACCCGAATCCGCCAATGGCCCAAAGCTACTGCCGTGTGGAAGAAATTCCTCTCCGAGAAGCGATTCATCAATGTGCAGGACGCAGAAGCTATTTATCGGCAGGGCAAAATAGGCTCAAGCCTGCTCTTGACGTCGCGGATTTGTTCGAACTCGCAATGACAGGTGGCAGGAAACCGTGAGACTCCATCTTATCGATGGCACTTACGAGCTGTACCGGGCGCACTACGCGCCGCGTCCCGGCCATCTCGATCCTTCCGGACGCGATGCTAAGGCTACCGTGGGAATCGTGCAGTCGCTGTTGGCGCTGCTGCATGATTCGGACGAGGCGGTTACCCATGTGGCGGTCGCGTTCGACAATCCCATTCGATCGTTTCGCAATGATTTGTTTCCGTACTACAAGAGCGATGAGGGTGTGCCACAGGAACTGCGCTCGCAGTTCGATGCTGCAGAAGATGCGGTCCGTGCAATCGGCGTGACGGTCTGGTCGATGCACGAGTACGAGGCGGACGACGGGCTTGCGACCGGGGCGCGGCGGTTTCGCGACGAGGTAGAGCAGGTGCGGATACTCACGCCGGACAAGGATCTCGGGCAATGCCTTCACGGCGATCGAGTAGTCCAGGTCGACCGGCGCCAGCGCAAACTGATCGACGAATCTCGATTTCGCGCCGAACGCGGCTTCGGCCCGCAGAGTATGCCCGACTTTCTGGCCCTGGCAGGCGACAGCGCAGATGGATTTCCCGGCCTGCCGGGTTTCGGGAAAAAGGCTACGTCGCTGTTGATCGGAGCGTATGAGCACCTGGAGCGGATCCCGGCGGACGCCAATCGGTGGAAGGTCAAACCGCGTGGGGCTTCGCAACTCGCTGCGAGCCTCGTCGAGCACCGTTCGGACGCACTGCTCTTCCGGCGCCTGGCAACGCTGGTTGATACGCTCGAGCTTGAGTGCGGGTTGGCTGATTTGGAGTTTCGCGGGGTACCGCGGCGCGATTTTGAGCAGTGGTGCGATCAGGTGGGTGCTGTAGGGCTGAAAGCGGTGCCGCGGCGCTGGCAGTAGCGACTTCCGAAAGGCGCAAAGAAGAATACCGCCCGAACGGCTAACACTGATCGCACGCGAGAACCGCGACGCTAAGACATTGAGACCCTAATTCACGAGACACGCGCGAGTTCCATTAGTCCCCGCTTCTTTGTCTTCGTATCCTGGTAGTTCAGAGTACCTGGTTAATCGATTTCAGGTCGCGCCCACCTGGCCCTTCTCTAAACGTGGCGGAAGAGCTCTTAAACGACGCGGTCGTTCGTTACATTGCCGGGGACAAAACCGCCCGACACGCAATCGGGTACGTTTCGCGCAGAACTACAATTGGTTCGTCGCAAAACCCCAGGATCTGAACATCCTTCGTTGGCACCGCCTATGATTCCTGATCAGGAATAGAGGTTTACGGGCGATGTGGCACAAAACCTTACTATTCGTTCAGCTAAGTCTGTTTGCTCTGGCGGCATTCGCCGGGCAAGCGTGTTTTGAAGAGCACTATTCATCGTATCCCGCTGCCGGATACTAGAGCGCCGGCCCAGCGATGATCTTCGGCGATTACGATGACCATCATGTATGGCACGAACGCGACTGGTGGTTGGTCATAACCATGATTGGGTGTCGACCCATCATCATGAATGGCTGGAGCACCACGAAGAGCACGAGCATAAAGGCGGTTGACCCCGTCCTGGAGCCAGTTGGCGAGCATGCCTTTTAGGCCAAGCTAGCTGACTGACTCGTCTTTGTGACCTCCTTCGCCTGGGAGGCTATGGTGACGCAGGCTTTTTGTGCCGGAGATCGAGGCCGATCAGCACGGCGAGCATCGCAATGGTTGCGACCAAGGCAGTACCGATCGATGCGACCCGGCCGCGGGTAACGAGCATGACGCCCATCGCCCAGGGCAGGGCGACTCCGCCGAGTGCGGCGCCGCCCGCCACGATCGACGTCATGCTCGCGACCCGGGCGGGAAATCGCTCCGCGCCGACGGCGATCATGTTGGGAAAGATTGGGCCAAAGCCGAACCCGATCAGCGCAACCACGGGATAGGCCAAAATCGGCGCCGACGAAGTACCAACCAACGCGAGCAATGCCATGGCTGACACGATCGCTCCAATCGCGGCCAGCCGCCGCGCCGATATGCGATGAGCAATTGCACCGCTCAGCAATCGCCCGAAGATCAGACCTGCCCAGTACACCGAGACCGCTGCGGAGGCGGTTGGAATAGCAAGCGGCACCACGGCGCTGCGCAGATATGAATAGAGCCATGCGCCGATTCCAACCTCGGCTCCCACATACAGAAACAGCACCGCGGAAATCGCCCAGATCAGCGGATGTACCAACAGCGCACGCAGGTTTTCCTTGCCCTCAATCGCGCGCACGAATTCGACTCGGGGCGTTATCCATAGAGCGGCGCCAATCGCCGCACTCACAAATGCGCCGCCGATAAAGGTCGGGCCATACCCCATGTGATTTGCAAGGGCGAACCCGTCAATCGCGGGGCCGAACATCGCGCCAACTCCGAACATCATGTGCAGGTAGTTCAAGGTCGCGGCCAGATGATCCCGGTTGAGGTCGGCAACCAGCGCGTTGCTCGCGACATCGATGCCGCACTGGCCAAAGCCGATGACCACCGCGGCCCACATGCAGGAAGCGAGGGTCGATGCCATAGCCAATAACAGGAATCCGATCGTGTCCAGGCCCATCGTGAGGGTCAGCAGGAAGTGCGGACCGCGGCGATGGCCGATTTCGCCGGCGGCGGGCAGCGCGATGAAATAGCCGGCTGCGATCGCGCTGAGAATCAGGCCGGTGCGATCAAGCGATGCGTTAATCGTGTGCGAGATCTGCGCCAGGAACGGACCGAGCCATCCTACGTTCACGCCCAGCACCACCATCGCGGCGTAGGCGAGCCGGGTGAGCCGCCGTTCGCGCGCCGCGCGCGAGGCAGTTGGGGCTGGGCCAAGGTCTTCTGCGGGCTGCAACATGATCGGCCGATTGCTCAGGGCTGCCTAGCATAGATCGAATCGCAGTCACCCCGTCAAAAACCGTATCCGTCCGCGAAGCCCGACAGATTGATCAACGGCGGCCCCACGACTAGTTACTGTGTCTTGTTGGTCGTGACGCGCCCGCCGGGAAAGAGCCGGTCGTGTTCGACCTGTAGTCAAAGGCGCGGCGCCCGAAACGCAAATCACCGACGCGCCCGGCTGACGCGCTCAGTCCGAGTAGGAATCGTGGTTGCCCATAACCCCCTCGACAGATCCGGACGAGCGGTATTGCCGCATCCGGCTCTTGCCTCAGGTGATAACGCCGAGGCGGCGCAGCGGATATGGATGATGGATGCGAGGAGTGGGCAACCAGCGGTTAGCAACCCGCAGCATCCGGTCCCACCGCACCCGGCCGTTCTGGCTGCGCCGCGACAATGCGCGATGCCAGAGCCGGACCACCTGGAACCGAAACAGGACGAGCGCGGGGCCGTTCATAGGGACACCATAGTATCGATTGTGCCCCTCGACCACCGTGCGCAACCACTTACCCACTTCTGGAACAGGGTTGTGCATGCGCCGCTTGAGCTCGGCCTTCACCTCGCTCAGCTTGGCTTGCAACCGTTTGCGTATCGTCTGCCTAAGCACCGTGAACATTCCGTTGCTTCTCTTCTTCCCGCAGATGTGCGTAAAGCCGAGGAAGTCGAAGGTCTCGGGCTTCCCCTCCCCGCGCCGCTCTCGATGCTCAGCCGCATACGGGCCGAACTCCAGCAGCCGGGTCTTGTCGGGGTGCAGCTCCAGCCGGAACTTGCGCACTCGTTCAGTGAGTTCC
>JBKPEA010000117.1:0-19292 GCA_046728175.1 Thermodesulfobacteriota bacterium
CACCATACACGTTGGTGCTGAAAGGTCAATACTTCAATACGTCTCTACATGGCTACATTCTGCACCGCTTTAAAACCCCTAACCCCCCGACTTCTCGTCCCTTCTCCTACACCTTCAGGCCAGGACAAGCGGGAACTTCCGTCTAAGCCTAACCTGCCCGTCGTCCTGCGGGAGTATTTAGTTCTCTGAAGCTTACGGCGAAGGCGGCGCGGGGCGAGTTCGACGAGAAATCGTCCGATGCCGCCGCCGGCGTGACTCTGCTGTCGAAGGGGACGGCTGACACGCCGACCTGAGTTGCGGAACCCGGAGAGGGAGGTGAAGCCGCCGCCAGGGGCTCAATCTTCAAGGACCCCCGCTGTGAGAGATGGAGGAGGCCCAGCGGGAGCGCCTGCTTCTTCACTATCAGGAAACCGGTTACGGCCCCTGCTATCAGGATAATCACCAGAATGAGGAACCGCCCGCGGCCGGACTTTCGTTCCATAGTAATCATCGGGATCGGTTCGCTGGTCTTCGCGGCGGTGTTTTCTGCCTTTTGCACGTCATGCACGAAGCGCGATGCAACATCTTCGGGGTCGAGTCCGATAAAAACGGCGTACCTGCGCACGAACGGTAGCAGGTAGAGCTGGTCGGAGATGAGACCGTAGTCATCGGTCTCGATCGCCCTGATGTAGTGAGCAGGGATGTGAGTTTCGGCCGCGACCTGCTCGGGCGTATAGCCGCCGCTCTTGCGCGCCTCGGTGAGAAACTGGCCGAGACTTGTCTCACCGCGGGTGCCGCCAACTCCCCCGATTTGCGTCTTCGCTTCAGCCACCTGCTGCCTCGCCGCCTTTTGCAAGGATTATCCGAGAACTAGCTGCCCGATCGGTCATTTGCTCCGGTGCCCCCTGGAATTCCACCAGTCTCAAGCTTGTGCAGCTTGTCGCGCGCATCTCGCACGTAACTCGGATCGGGTTGACCCGCGTATCCCGCACCCATGCTCCCGTATTTGATCGCGTCCTGCCAGTTGTGCTGCTGATATGAAAGCATGCCCAGGTAGTCGTAGGCCGGCGCGTAGGTTGGAAAGTAATCGATCGCCCGATGGAAATCTTCACTCGCCGCGATCATGGCACCGCTCTGATAGGACTTGACACCGCGCTGGGTAAAAATCTGGGCGGCGAGATTCTTCAGGGTAAGGTTGTCGGGGTCGTGGCTTAGCGCTGCCTGGATATCATACGCGGCGTCATCAAGTCGGCCTTCGGCGAGAGCTCGTTGCGCGGAGTCCTGGTTTATCGGAGCGCAGCCCTGTAGTGCGATTGTCAAAGCAATTGCGGTGAGCCATGGGCGTATGACCTTTGCCGCAAACATCCGCTCTTTCTAACTACAGGCCGGCGGCACCGAATCCAAGTGCCGGCGGTTCAGTCTTTCCCGTCGTGCCTGCGCGATCCTTGCGAGCGTCTGGGACCTCACATCCCGCCACTGCGTGGGCTACTTCTCGATTGTAGAGCGCAAGCTTCTTACCTTCGCATCCGATTATACGCGGCGCGGGATCCAACGTTTTGGACAATTCCTCGAAGTCTCCGCGGTTAGCGATCAACACGACACAGCGGTGCGAAGCCCACACTTCATGGAGCTTGGCGGCCGTGCCAGCGAATCCAGCGCGTTCGTCAGGAGTCTGCGCAAAAGGGGCTAGCTCGCCCCAGTACTCGACCAAAATCTCACGCCGGCCCGTATAGAACGGCAGTGCCTGCACGAAGTGACGGTACGAGGCCAGCACGCACCCTTCATAGGGCCGGATTTGACGAGCCAGATCGCGATAGCTGATCGTCGCGCCCGCGTGAATTCTTGCGCGCTGTCCAAGCCAGCTCGTCGTCGCCATTGCCAACGCGATGATCGCAAACACGCAGCCAGCATGGTTGGTTCTTGCGGCGAGCGCCCAGGCCGCGATTGCACCGGCCGCGATCACTATGGCGATGGCGGTGCCATCCCATGCCGTCGTCACTCCAATCCTGGCCCGTATCGCGAAGAGCACGATGATCGCCACCGCGGCCATCGCCAGATTGAGCAGCGCAAAGCGGCCGGCGAGTCTTATGCATCGCTCGCCGCTCATCGCGCCTAGACGGGCGAGCGCCAGGCCGGAAACCATGGCGATCGGAGGCAGCGCCGGCAGGATGTAGGAGCCGAGCTTGGAGCGCGGAATCGAGAAAAAGACGAAAATGAGCAGGAACCAGACCGCCAACAGCCGTAGCGCGGACCGCGCCTTCTGCTGATGCGCTTCGGGCATCTCGCGGGCGGTAGAGATTCCCAGCGGAACGAAAAAAAACCAGGGCCAAGTTCCGGCCACCGCGACCGGAATGAAGAAGTACGGTCCCCATCCGTGTTCGCGCGATGAGACAAATCGCTCTAGATGCTCATGCAGGAAGAAGAAGTCTACAAACCCAGGATTCCGCATGGCGGCCAAAAGGAACCATGGTGTGACGATAACCGCGTACACGGCGGCGCAACTTAGCAGCGGCATGCGGCGCACTTCGCGTCCCCGCCTTTCGACCAGGATCCAGATCAGTGCAATAGCGCCGCCCAGTATCAGCGCCACCGGGCCCTTGGCGAGGGTACCCAGCGCCAGCATCGCCGCGGCAATCAACATCCAGGCGCGACCCATGCCACCGCCAAAATCGGGACACCCCGCGGCGAAGTAAAATGCTCCCACCGCAGCGGTCAGAAAAAAAGCCAGCGCCGGATCGAGCGTGGCAAACCGCGCGAACGCGAAGACCAGGGGACACAGAGCGAGCACGACTGCCCCTGCGAACCCGGCACCCGCGCCGAACATTGCCTCGCCGATCAGGCAGGTGGCTGCGACCTGTCCGATCGTAAACAGAGCCGCGGGGAGTCGAACCGCAAACTCATTGGCTCCGAACAGGCGTATCGCAACTGCCTCCGCCCAATACACCAGGGGTGGCTTCTCGAGGTAGCGGACCAGGTTGTCGCGCGGGGTGATGTAGTCTCCGGAAACCACCATCTCGCGAGCGATTTCGGCATAGCGGCCCTCATCAGGTTCCCAGAGTGCGGGAGCGCCCAGGCCGGGCAGGTAGAGCAACGCCGCGATCAGAGCCGCCAGTGCGACGCGAGACGACCTGGTGGGCGGTTGCATAACCCCACGAGTCTTCCGGCGCCGGGACGCCACGTCAACGGCGTGAAGTCCTTTCCACATGAGCTCCGTTTCCCGCGGAGGCGGATTGACACGGGATATGGCGCCGATCCGAATTGGGTCCGTCATATCTGAGCCTGAGTTCGAGCGATCGAGCCACGCCAGCAGCACGGAGACGCTCCGCGCACGTCCGGCCGAAATTGTAGGTTGGCTGGACCGGCACGGAGCGTTCGGCGTTTTTGCTGGAATCGGATGAACGATCGAAACAATCCCAGCGTAGGTAGACTAGTCACGGAACAGCGTCGTGAGTTTGACGATACTGGGTTACTGCATCTGCCTAACGCGATCTCAGAGCCGCAGTTGTTCGCCATGCGCGAAAATTTATGGGCCGAGCTCGCAAAGAAATATCACTTTCGGCCGGATGCACCGGAAGCGTGGCGAAAAGGGCAAGTCTATGGTTTGCAACACTTGGGGCGGGCGGGCGGATTCGCCGGCATGATGAGCCCCGCTCTGTGCGGGGCGCTCGACGATCTCTTTGCACCGGACGGATGGGAGCGGCCGGCGCACTGGGGAACTCCTCTGGTCACCTTTCCGTTGCGTGGGCGACGGTGGGAGGTGCCCTACCAAACCTGGCACCTTGACGTCTATGGAGGGCTTGGCGTTCAGCATGCGTTCGGTGAGGTCACGGTCTTCGCTTTCTTGGATTCGGTCTGCTCCGAGGGCGGGGCAACGGTGGCGGTTATCGGAACCCATAGTTGATTCACGAATTTTCGGCAGACCGCAAAGCGAAGATTCGCTCTGCCGATGGGCGCAGGTTACTTGCGGAAGCCCACCCGTGGCTGAGGGACTTGTGGTCGGAAGAATTTTCGGAGACCCGCAAACAACGGTTTATGGAAGAAGGCGCGGTGGTGCGCGGTGTTCCGGTCAAAGTCGTCGAAATTTCCGGCCAAGCCGGGGACATCGTCGTGATGCATTCCAGCGTTCTACATGCGCCGTCGCTTAATTGTCGCAGCAAGCCGCGCATCGTGGTGCGGCAGAGCGTTTATCGAGCAAAGGCCGTATAAAATCCGGATTGGAGAATCGCAAATGTCTGCGGCGACCATGATGCGACGATGCCGTTCCGCACCTTCGGAGATTCGCTGACTGCAAGATGCCAGCGCGACGATCGTGCGCGTCGCGTTGAAAACAAGACCGCGGAGCGATGAACAGAAACAAAACTCGACAGCCGCGTCCGGTGTTTCAAATCGCGCAGCGCCACGGCCGCTGGATGTTCATTGCGCCAGACGGCAGTCCGTTCATTTCTTTGGGAGTAGTTCACACCGGCTCGGTGTCCGGCTTCCGCGACGAGGCCGGCGAGCGGCGGGTCCTGCTCACCGAAAAAATTGCTACGAATCTGCACGAATGGGGATTCAATACCGCTGGCTATCATCATCCGGCCGAACTTCGCCATCACATGCCGTTCCTCGCGGATACCTATATCGCCTGGGTTCCGTACTTCGCGCCGCAGCCGCGCTATCCGGATGTTTTCGGCGGGTATGCCGGCGCCGCCCGCCGGGCGGTTCATCAGATGTGCGCGGCGGTCAAAAGCAATCCAAATCTGATTGGCTACTACTGGACCGACACGCCGCGCTGGGACCTCGATACGGCGCGGCGGCTGGTACACGACGACTGGGTCTCTGCAATTCGCCGCACCCAGGCAATCTATCCCGGCAAGCAGCGCTATGTCGCCTTCCTGCACGAGCGCCATGACGGGAATCCGGACGCCTTCCGCAAGCTATACGGGATGGACCTGTATGACCCGTCGCTACTACACGCGGATTTCGCAGGTCTGCCTCTGGATGATCCAGTCCTGCATCGCGACGACTATGCTTTTCTGCGGCTCATCGCGCGCGAGTATTATCGTGCGGCCGGGGAGGCGATGGAGCGTGAGGACCGCAAGCATCTCGTGTTCGGCGATCGCTACATGCTGACCGACATGCCCATCGAAATGCTCGAGGAAGCGCTACCCTGGATAGATGCAGTTGCCGTCCAGCCGTATGAGCCACGCTTCGAGAAGGCCCGGTTCGACCGTCTATATCGAATCGCGCGCAAACCGATTCTGATCTGCGACCACGCCGTCAGCTTTCCCACCACCCGCTATCCGCAAACCGGCTGGCCAAAATGCGCGAGCGAGGCGGACGCCGCGCGTGCGTACGAAGAATACCTCAAGGAGGCCTTCGCCCAGCCATACATCCTCGGCTATCACCGCTGCCACTACATGGACCGTTTCTCCAAAAGCAATGGGGTTCTCATGCAGGGGCTGGTGCGCGAGGATTCGACCCCTTACCCAACTCTCGTTGAAGGGGGTACGTCGCGCCAACCGTGCGATCATCGAAGTTTTTCAGCGCAGCTACCGGGGGGGAGCAATGATCTGCCCTGTCTTTAATGAGGCGCGCGCGTTTGTCAGAATGCAGCAACTGGTGCGGCGCAGGCTGAGTGGCCCAGCTGTCGCGCGGCAAAAGCGTTGAGTCCTTCCGGCAAAATAGCCCCCATTTTTGGCACCCCGACCACCGCCGACCGCGCGGATGGCCTCGTCTCGGTCGTCATCCCCGTCTACAACGAATCTGCCAATCTGCGCGCCTTGTGGTCGCGGCTCAAACCGGTACTGGAAAGGACGGGGCGCCCCTGGGAAGTAATCCTCGTCGATGACGGCTCCCGCGACGACTCGCTGGAAATTCTGCGCACCATCGCCGAGGCCGAGGATGGCCGGGTGCGCATAGTCGAGCTGGCGCGCAATTTCGGGCAACACTCGGCAATTCTCGCCGGCTTCCGCCACGTGCGCGGCGAGGTGGTGGTTACGCTCGATGCCGACCTGCAAAACCCGCCCGAAGAAATTCCGCGCCTGCTGGAGGCGATCGATGCGGGCAACGAGGTCGTGGGCGGATGGCGCGAGGATCGGCATGACGAGAGCTGGCGCCGGCACGCCTCGAAGCTTCACAATCGCCTCACCTCGCTGGTCGTCGGCGTCCCGATGCATGATTATGGCTGCATGCTGCGCGCCTACCGCCGTGCGATCACGGACGCGGTAGTCGAGTGTGACGAAAAGGCCGCCTTCATTCCCGCGCTGGCGAATTCCTTCGCGCGGCGTGTCACCGAGATCCGGGTCGCGCACAGCGCACGAGCTGAAGGCGAATCGAAATACAACCTATTGCGACTGGCGACACTGAGCCTGAACCTTATCACCGGATTTTCCTTTCTGCCGATCCAGCTGGTCAGCCTGACCGGAATCGCGATTTTTATCCTGTCTTTGGCGTTTGCCTTCGTGTTGTTTGCCCACCGCATCATCTATGGACCGCAGCAGGAAGGCGCGATGTGGACGCTGTTCGCGGTCCTGTTCATGTTGGTCGGCACGCTGTTTCTGGGGCTTGCCCTTCAGGGTGAATACACGGGCCGCATCTATATGGAAGTTCGGCGGCGGCCAACTTACTTAGTCCGCAAAATTCACGGGGCGGGCGGCGACGGCGACCCGGAAGCCGACGAAGCCCGCAAGTAGCCCCGTGACGCCAGCTCCTCGCACCGAAGCGGCGATCACGCAAGCCGCCTGCGTTCTATTTGCGTACCAGGAAATGGGTCATGCGTGTCTGGAAATGCTGCTCGCAATGGGTGCGCCAGTCGCGGCCCTATTCACCCACCGCGATAACCCTCACGAAGAAATCTGGTGGCAATCCTGCGCGGATCTGGCCAAGCGCCATGCGGTGCCGGTGTTCTTTACAGAAGAGATCGACGTGGGATGGATCGCGCGGATCGCCGGCCTGAAGCCGGCGGTGATCTATTCATTCTTCTATCGAAAGCTGCTGCCGCAGCGCCTGCTCGAGTGCGCCCCGCTCGGTGCGTACAACCTGCATGGCGCTCTACTCCCCAAGTATCGTGGCCGGGCATCGGTAAACTGGGTGCTGGTGAACGGCGAGAGCCAAACCGGCGTCACTCTTCATCATATGGTGGCGCGCGCGGACGCCGGCGACATCGTGGCGCAACGGGCCGTCAACATCGACGACCGCGACACGGCGCTTACCCTCTATCGCAAGCTGGTACCGCTCGGCGCCGAGTTGATTCGCGAGTATCATCCGCTGATTGTAACCGGCTGTGCACCGCGCCATCCGCAAGACTTTGCGGCGGGTAGCTACTTCGGGCGCCGAAGGCCCGAAGATGGCAGGATTGACTGGCGCTGGCCGGCACGGAGAATTTTCAACCTCGTGCGCGCGGTGACCCACCCCTATCCGGGCGCTACCTGTATGCTCGGAGGGCGCAAGCTGTTTATCTGGCAAGCCACAGTCGCAGTCGAATCGGGATCTCTTGGACAGGCGGGCGAGATCATCGCGGAACACGCCGGCGGCGCCATCGAAGTGGCGGCGGGCGCGGGGAGCGTGCTCGTGCTGCGGGCGCAATTTGAGGAGGGGACCGAGGGCGAGGCGCGAAGTGTGCTGGGAGCGAACCTGCTCCAGGGGTCTGTCGTTATCGCGTAGACGGAGGATACATGCGGGTTTTGATAACAGGCGGCGCGGGATTTCTGGGCTCGCATCTGAGCGATGGGTTCATCGCGCGCGGCGACGAAGTGTTTGTGCTCGATACCGGATCGATCGGCAAGGTGCGCCATCTGCTGAACAGCGCGCGCTTCCACTATATCCACGATTCCATCTTTAACGGGGAGATCATCGACAGTCTGGTTGCGAAGGCAGACCTGATCTATCACCTCGCCGCAGTGGTTGGTGTCGAGCACTACGTGGGCGATCCGTACGAGACTCTTAACGTCAACGTCAACGGAACCCAGAACATACTCCGCGCCGCATACAAGTATGGAAAAAAGGTAGTGTTCAGCTCGACCTCGGAGGTCTATGGCCGCAATCCCAAGGTTCCCTGGCGCGAGGACGACGACCGGGTACTCGGCGCGACCACCATCGACCGCTGGTGTTACTCCACCTCCAAAGCGGTCGGTGAACACTTCTGCCTTGCGTACCACAAGCTCGGCCTGCCGGTAACCGTGGTGCGCTACTTCAACGTCTATGGCCCGCGGCTCGACAAGGTCGACGTCGGGAGACTGTTTACGATCTTCATGGGGCAACTGCTGCGCGGCGCCGACTTGACGGTAATCGGCGATGGAAAGCAGACGCGCTGCTTCACCTATGTGACCGACGCGGTGGCCGCGACGATCGCGGCGGGCATCAGACCGGAAGCCGAAGGACAGGTCATCAATATCGGCGTGGATGTCGAAACCAGCGTGCTGGAGTTTGCCAAGCTGATGCTCGAGTTATTCGGACCAACCACGTCGAAGATCAGTTTCGTCACGCAGGACGATGTTTACGGAAAGAGTTACGAGGACATCCCGCGCCGCGTCCCGGACAATACCAAGATGATAAAGCTGCTCGGCGTGGAGCCGAGGATCTCGCTGCGCGACGGCGTGAAACTTTCGATCGACTGGTTCCGCAGCGACAAGCACATGTAACCGCAGCGCACCTGGCACAGCCTTGCCCGCATTGTTCCTGCGTCATGGAAGTAGCGCTCAAGATCGACGTCGATACCCACCAGGGACTGGCCGAAGGTGTGCCGCGCCTTCGCCGCGTCCTCGAGCGCGAGCGCGTGACGGCAAGTTTTTACATCGCGATGGGCCCCGACAATTCGGGGCGGGCGATAGTCCGCGTATTTCGCAATCGCGGGTTCCTGAAAAAAATGTTTCAGACCAAAGCGGTTTCGATGTACGGGTTGCGGACCATCCTGTCCGGCACTCTCCTGCCCGCGCGTCCGATTGCGCTTGCCTTTCCCAATTTGCTGCGCGAGCTCAAGGCCGCCGGGTTCGAGGTCGCGGTCCACGGCTACGACCACGTGTTATGGCAGGATCGCATCGATTCGCTGGGCGAGCGTGGAATCCGTGCCGAACTGAACGATGCATTTGAGGCCTATCGATCGATCATGGCTGAACGTCCACGAGCATTCGCGGCTCCCGGGTGGCGCACCAATGGGGTCGCGTTGCGTGCGCTCGACGAGATGGGACTCGACTATCGCAGCGATACGCGAGGGCGGACGCCGTTTCGTTGCATGGTAGACGGGCGAGTGCTGACTACGCCGGAGATCCCGAGCACGGTTCCGACCCTGGATGAAGTTATGGGGCGCGCCGATCTGGGGAACGCCGCCGCCTTATTGCGCTTCTACCTGGATCAGTTCAAGCCTGACCAACTCAACGTGCACACCACCCACGCTGAAACCGAGGGCATGGGCCAGCTGGAAAACTTCGCCGCCCTCGTTGGAGCACTTAGAGAACGCGGCGCGCGTTTTGTGCGGATGGACGCAGTGGCGTCTGGTCTGAATCGAGCGGAGTTACCCATTTGCCAGGTCGTCCGCACCGAGGTGCCCGGCCGCGCCGGATGGGTAGCAGCCCAGGGGTCGTAGAGGTTCCGGTTCCGGTCAAACGCGGGCCAAGGAGACCCATGGCGCGTTCCCCTTCCCAGAGGCGGGCTCCCATTTCCGATCCTCACAGAAATCCGTCCGGTTATGGTATGCGTAGGCAACTCCAACCAGGGGAAAACGTTTATGCCATCCAAGAATTTGATCGCCGACCGGCCCGAACAGGTTGGTCTCGATTCGGCCAAGGTCGATGCGCTCTTTCAGCGTGCCGAGCGCGAGGTACGCGAGGGGTTGTTGCCTGCGGTTCAGATCGCGATCGCGCGCAACGGAAAAATCGGCGCGATGCGTACCTTTGGTCGCGCCCGGCAGGATGGGAGCGAGAAACCCGCCACCGACGAGACGCTCTTCACTATTTTCTCTTGCACCAAGGCGATCATTTCTGCGGCGGCGTGGATTCTGATCGGCGAGGGCAAGCTTAAAGAAAATGAACGGGTGGCGGACATCGTTCCGGAATTCGGCACCAACGGCAAAGACCAAATCACGGTCCAGCAGGTGCTCCTCCATATCTCCGGTTTTCCCAATGCGCCTTATCCGCAGGACGAATGGCTCGATCGCAGCAAGCGCCTGCAACGGTTTTCCAGATGGCGGCTGGAATGGCCGGTGGGAAGCAAGTTCGAATATCATCCGACGTCGGGGTTCTGGGTTATTGCCGAGATAATCGAACGGCGGAGCGGCAAGGATTTTCGCGATTTTGTGCGGGAACGAATCGCGCTTCCTCTGGGACTTCCCGAAATGAGGGTCGGGCTGCCGCGCGAATTTCACGATCGCGTGGCAGAACTCGTCTACGTCGGTGAACCTCTCTCGGACGAAGAGCGCAAGAAGCTTGGCATTCCGCCGATGCCCGAGACCGAAGTGACCGAGGAAGCGATCCTCGGGTTCAATCGTCCGCACGTGCGCGAGGCGGGTGTGCCAGGCGGCGGAGGTATCATGACGGCCGGCGATCTGGCGCTCTTTTACCAGGGCCTGCTGCATAACCGCGCGCAGGACGGCTCG
Source organism: Thermodesulfobacteriota bacterium (assembly GCA_046728175.1). Lineage (GTDB taxonomy): Bacteria > Desulfobacterota > Binatia > Binatales > Binataceae > JAFAHS01. The sequence continues at coordinate 10,550 of JBKPEA010000117.1, forward strand.
AGCATCTGGCGGCAGGAAGTGCTCGACGATGCGCGCCGGGTACGCTCGGAGGGCTACACGGACCTCATCTTCGGCGTGCCGGTGAGTCGCGCGCTGGGGGTGGTGGTCGCCGGCGGCGATGGACTCGCGAACTATCGGGGCTTTGGCAAGACCAACTCACCGCTTGCGTTTGGGCATGGGGGAGCCGGTGGGCAAATCGGATGGGCGGATCCGGGCACCGGCATCTCGCTGGGCTACTGCACCAACGGATTCGATCGCAACGATTTGCGACAGGGCCGCCGCGGCGTGGCGATCTCAAGTCTGGCCGCAGTCTGCGCCGCCTAGCGCCGCCCGCCAGACATTACACCTCGTCGCATTGGGTTTAGCACCGACCGGGCGCGCGATTGAGCAGCGAAGGTTTGGCGGTCTGTCCGGAGCTGGCCGCCGCGACACGGCTACGGAGATGCGACCGATCGCGTGAAGGGACTCACCCTTAGGCGAACGGGTTGTTGAGGACGATGGTCGCGGCGCGATCCGCCCCGACGCTGACTATTGCGATCGGCACACCTGCCAGGTCGCCGATCCGCTCGATGTAGCGGCGGGCATTCGCGGGGAGCTCCTCGAGTGACCGCGCGTCGCCAATTCGTTCCGTCCATCCGCGCATTTCCTCGAAGATCGGCTTCGCGGTATCCATCGAATGCCGTCCGGGAGGCATGGTCTCGTAGCGGTTGCCCTTGTACTGATACCCGACGCACAGATTGATTGGATCGATTCCAGTCAACACGTCGAGCTTGGTCAGCGCCAGCGCCCACATGCCATTGACGCGTACTGCCAGCCGCGCCAGGACCGCGTCAAACCATCCGATGCGGCGCGGGCGTCCGGTAGCGCTGCCGAACTCCACCCCTTCCTCGCGCAGCGAGTCGGCCAGCGAGCCTTTGATTTCCGTTGGAAAGGGGCCGGCGCCCACCCGCGTCGTGTAAGCCTTGCTGATTCCCAGCACCGCATCGAGTTTGCCCGGAGCCATGCCGGTTCCTGCGAACGCCGCGCTCGCGATGCAGTTCGAGGAAGTTACGAATGGATACGTGCCGTGGTCGATATCGAGCATGGTCCCGTGCGCGCCTTCGAACAGCACCCGCTTACCGGCCGCGATCGCCTGGGCAAGATACTCGCCGGTGTCGCACAGGTAGGGCATCAGGCGGCGCCTTGCATGGCGCATGGCTTCAAGTATGTCCGCGCCGTTGAGCGGCTTGCCCTTGAGCACCGCCTTCAAGTAGGCGTTCTTGTCAGCAACGTTGCGCCTGAGCTTCTCGGTAAATGACTGGAAGTTGACCAGATCGTCGAAGCGGAGGCCCGCGCGCGACATCTTGTCTTCATAGGCCGGGCCGATTCCGAAGCCGGTGGTGCCGATGGCATGCCTGCCGGCGCGCGCCTCGCGGGCCTGGTCTATAGCGCGATGATAGGGAAACACGATGTGCGCTTCGTAACTGAGTTTCAGAAAATCACCCGCCAGACTGCGGCGCTTCTTGAGATCGTCTATTTCGCTGAGCAGGGCCAGGGGGTCCACGACTGTGCCGTTGCCGATCACGCAGACCTTGTTGGGATACAATGCCCCGGCCGGCACCAGGCGCAGAATGAATTTCTCGCCGTCTACCACCAGGGTGTGCGCGGCGTTGTTACCGCCCTGGAACCGGACGATCACGTCCGCGTCAGCAGCGAGCAGGTCGACGATCTTTCCCTTTCCCTCGTCGCCCCACTGCGTGCCTACCACCGCTACTGTCTTCATTTCCTTTCCCCATGAAACCGCACACGCTTCCCTTGCCCGCGCAAGCTTCCGCACGTGCTCCCAGCGGCTCCTCTCCGGCTACAGTTTGAGCAGGACAGCCGACGTGATAGCTGGAATCGTTTTGAGCTTCTCCAGAACTTGAGACGGCACCGGGCCGTCCACTTCTATCAGGCTGAGCGCGGTACCGCCGACGCGGTCGCGATCGAGCTCGAGCCCCGCGATATTGATGCCTGCCTGACCGAGCATGGTTCCGATCGCGCCCACCACTCCGGGCACGTCGCGGTTGTGCAGCATCAGGAAGTATCCCTCGGGAACTGACTCGACCCGGTAGCCATCGATTCGCGTGAGCCTGAGCGCGCGATTTCCGAGTACCGCGCCGGAAACTTCGTGTTCCCCGGACTTGGTGGTCACGGCGACCGTGAGCGTATTCACGAAGTCCGTGACCTCGCGCGAGTGCGTCTCGGCAATCCCGATGCCTCGCTCGCGCGCGATGAAGGGTGCGTTCACCAGGTTGAGTTCTTCGTCGAGAAACCCGCTCATCAATCCCTTAAGGACAGCCGCGGTTACGACATCGTGTTTCAAGTTCGACGCTTCCCCGCCCAGCGCGACGGTCAGGGTGTTCGGAGCCTCGGAAATCAGTTGTGCACAGAGCCGCCCGAGCTTCTCGCCCAGACTGAGGTGCGGACCGATGACCTCGAGTTCCTGGGGGGACAGCGCGGGAATGTTCACCGCGCTGGTGATGGTCCCATGGATCAGGAAATCGGCGACCTGCTGCGCGATATCGATCGACACTTGTACCTGAGCTTCGTCGGTCGCCGCGCCCAGATGGGGCGTTGCGACCACCGTGTCGAGCTTGAGCAGCGGATGGTCAGGGGGTGGTGGCTCATCCACGAAAACGTCGAGTGCGACACCCGCGACGTGGCCAGAAGTGATCGCATCGGCGAGTGCTTTCTCATCTACAATCCCTCCACGCGCGCAGTTGATGATACGCACTCCCTTCTTCATCCGGGCCAGGGCGGCCGCGCCGATCAAGCCGCGCGTATCGTCGGTCAGAGGGGTGTGAAGGGTAATGAAGTCCGAGCGCGCCAGCAGCTCCTCCAGCGAAACCAGTTCGATCCCAAGCCGCGCGGCGGCTTCCGTCGTGAGAATCGGGTCGTAGCCGATGACCTTCATCTTGAGGCCGACCCCGCGGTCGGCGACAATCCGTCCGATGTTTCCCAGTCCCACGACACCAAGAATCTTGTTGCAGACCTCCGCACCCATGAATTTGGTGCGTTCCCATTTGCCGGCTTTGACGGCCGCGGTCGCGGAGGGAATTTGACGCGCCATCGCCATCATCATGGCGATGGCATGCTCGGCGGTGGTAACACTGTTGCCCAGCGGGCTATTCATCACTACCACGCCGCGGCGCGTGGCGGCTTCGAGGTCGACATTGTCGACGCCCACCCCGGCCCTTCCGATCACCTTCAACGCGGGCGCTGACTCGATTACTTCGCGGGTGACTTTGGTCCCGCTGCGAATGAGCAAAGCGTCGTAAGGTCCGATGATCGCCGCCAACTCGCTCGGCTTAAGCCCGGTCCTGGTCTCGAACTTAAGCTCGCGATGCCGCTTCAGGACCTCAATTCCCTGCGGTGCTAGCGTGTCACTCAGCAGGACGCGGAACGTCTGGGCCATAATCGCTCAAATGCTCCGGGCGATTCGTGACTGGACCGCGGCCACGCCGGTTCCGAACGGGAATTCGTAACCCACGTGTTTCAGCCCCGCTTCCAGTGCACTCATCGCGATCAACATGTCGAAGGGAGCCAGGTTTCCCATATGGCCGATGCGCACGAGCCGGCCTTTCATCTGATCCTGACCGCCCTGCACGGCGACGCCCAACGCCTCGCGCATGAATTTTACAACCCTGCCGGTATCGATTCCGTCAGGTGCGATTAAACCCGTGACGCCGGGCGCCGGTGCGTCGGGTGCCATCAGCTCGAGTCCCAGCGCCATACCGCCTTCGCGGGTGGCCTCGGCCATCACCCGGTGCCGGGCGAACACGCGTTGCAACGTCTCCCGGTGGAGAAGTTCGAGAGATTTGTTAAGACCGAAAATCAGCGAGACCGCGGGCGTGAACGCGGTGGTGTGCTCGTCGTGCTGCGTTTTGAGTTCCTTCACCAGGTCGAGATAAAACTTCGGCGTGCGATTTTTCTTGGCCACCTCGAGCCCGCGTTCAGACAAGGCGACGACGCCCAGTCCGGGCGGTAGCATCAGGGCCTTCTGGCTTCCGGTCACGAATGCGTCGACACCCCATTCATCCATCTTCTGCTCGAACACGCCCACCGAGGTGATACCGTCGACGACGAGCAGGGCGCCATGCTTGCGCGTCACCTCACCAATCTGGTCGATGGGGTGAATCGCACAGGTCGAGGTTTCGCTGGCCTGAGTCAAGACCGCCTTCGCGTCGGGGTGCGCTTTCAGCGCGTCTTCGATCTGTTCCGTCTTTACCGCGCGGCCCCACGCGACTTTCACCTCATGCGCAATCATGCCGAACGCGCCGAGCATCTTGCCCCAACGCTCGCCGAATTTGCCGGCGTTAACAAAGATGGCGTGATCGCCCGGGCCGAGCAGGTTGATTACCGAGGCCTCCATCGCACCGGTCCCCGAGGAAGCAAGCAGAATGACTTCCTGCCTGGTCCCGAACAGCGGCTTTAGGCGCTCGCGCGCCTGATCGAGCGTGGCGCTGAACTGCGGAGTGCGATGGTGGATGATGGGTTGCGCCATCTCGAGCAGCACTTCGGGCGGCACCGAGACCGGTCCGGGCGTGAACAGGTATCTTTTCGTGGGTGTCACACGCTTGATCTTCAGTGGGGACAGGCCGACTGCAAGAGCCAAAAAAAAGCCTGGTGTCCGCGGCCGCGGAACGCCAGACCCCGATGTTCTACCCGGGACATCCCGGGTCCCCGTCCTCTTTATCTGGATAACGGAGCCCATATAGAGAGTCAAGTTTTGGCTGTTCACGCACGTGAAACTCAGGCGCCGCCTTTCGAATTGAAAATTCAAGTGGCCAGTGGGTAAGTTTGTGCATCCGCGATGCCGATCGAGCACGAAACCCGCGATGGTGCGCTGGTCTGGATTCGCAACCCAATCACCGGGGTCGTTTCCTACGTGGTCGACGTGCGCAACAAGAGCTTCGCTTTCACCCTCGGTCTGCGTGACGAACCCGTGGAACCTCCCCATCTGACCGACGCGCAGATTCGCGCTGCGACCAAGGACTGTCCCTTTTGTCCCGGCAACGAACAACTATCGACCGCCGAACTCTTCCGGATGACCGCTGCCGAAGTCCCGGAATGGACCGGCAAGGCCAACCGCCCGCGCGACCAATGGGTCGTGCGGGTGTTCAACAACCTGTTTCCCCGCATTCCCGCGGAGCTCACCGCCGGCCGTAACGAGTCGTATATCGTGGTCGAGGACCCGCGCCACTATGTCGATTCGCCTCGCTCCCACAGTGATTTGCTTTCGACCGCGATGCTGGGTGCCGGGCACTTCCGCCGCCTACTTGAAGCGGATGTCAGGGTCATGCGCCTGGCGCGGGAAAATCACTCCATTCGCGCGGTGGTGGTTCGCAAGAATCAGGGACGCGAGTCAGGCGCTTCGCAGCCGCATCCGCACCAGCAGATAATCGGCTCGCCGGAACCATTTCCCGCAGTCGCGGCCGAGGCGCGTGCCGAGCGCGAGACGCCGGGTCTCTTCGATGAAATCACAACCCTGATGGACCGCCTGGGTCTGGTCATCGAAAATCGGGGCGGCGTCGTCAGCTATGCGAGTCCCATCGGCGCATTTCCTCGCAGCTACGACGTGATCATGCCGGACTATCGCGATGCCACCCTGGCCGACCTGTCGAGCGATGAGATGGACTGTTTTGCGGGCGCGCTTTACCGAATTCTGCGCATCCTGGGGTCGTTGCCGCTGGACTACGAAATTCATCAGGGGCCGGGGTTGCCGCTGCACGCGCACCTCAATGCGCGGTTTTATCCTTATTCCAACGTCGCCGGGACGCTGAATCTGCCAAGTACGCTCCTGCAACGCACAGCTGAAATCCGCAGCGCAATCGCACGCGGGAATCGTCGCTGATTCTGAAAGGCGCAGCCGCAGCGGGGGTTGAGGCCGACCGCTTTGCTGGGGCGCGTGCTTGCGCTCAGATGACGCCAGCGGCGCGCAGCTGGTCAAGTTCTTCAGGACCGATTCCGATCGAAGCGAGTACCTCGGGCGTGTGTTCACCCAGTTCTGGGGGCCTTCGCAGCTGCCCCGGTTGCGGTTGTGGTGCGTCCGACAGCTTGAGTGGCGAACCGGCCACCCGGATCGGACCACGAGTCGGGAAGTCGCTTTCGACCAGGGTGCCGCGCGTCATCATCTCGGGGTCCGCGACCACTTCATCGAGCTGCCGCACCGGGGCGCAGGGCACGCCCGCTTCCATCAGCAGCGCGATCATCTCGTCGCGCGGGCGAGTGTGGGTCCAGGCAGACATGAGTCCATCCAGTTCGTCGGCCATCCGAAGGCGGGTGGCGTGGGAAGTACAGCGGGGATCGGAAAGCAGGTCTTCGCGTCCGATCAGCCTGGCGATGGCATGCCAGTGAACTTCGGTGAGGCAGAAGATCAGAATTTCGCCGTCGCGCGCAGGGTACACATTGGTTGGACAAGCCCCCCAATGGCGATTGCCCAACCGTTTGAATTTCAGTCCTTGCAGGGTAGGTGCGACGGCGCTGGTCAGCGCGGGTAGGGCGACGTCGATCATCGCGACTTCAACCTTCTGACCGCGGCCCGTACGCCCGCGTTGAATCAATGCCGCCAGGATGCCGCTCACCAGATGGCTCCCGGTCCCCATGTCGATGAAGGTTGCCGAGGTCTTCACGGCGCGGTCCGGAAATCCGGTGATGCTGATGAATCCCGATGATGCCTGAATGGTGTTGTCCATCGAACCGAGCCTCGCCCACCGGCTGTCGGACCCATAACCCTTTCCGCACGCATAGATCAGGCGCGGAAAGCGTTCCGCCAGCTGCGCATAGCCCAACCCGAACGATTCCATTACGCCATCGAGAAAGTTCTCAACCAGCACGTCTGCTCCTTCGATCAGATGAAGGGCGATCTGCTGGGCGCGCCGCAGCTTGAGATTCAGCGTGACCGATCGTTTTTGCGCGTTGAGCATCAGGAAGGAATAGCCGGCGCCGCCGGGAGGAAGATCCGGGCGGCGGAGAACATCACCGCTACGCGGCGGCTCGATCTTGATCACGTCGGCGCCGAGGTAGGCGAGCTGCAGCGTGCAATATGGCGCGGCATAAATCTGGCCGAAATCGATCACGCGGATGCCATCCAGCGGTAGGCTCATTAATTGTTCCTTTCTTCCGTTTCGTCCTCTCACCCTGTGCTGCTGGCTAACTCAGCGGAGCAGCGTGCGCGCGATGACCATCCGATGAACTTCCGAGGGCCCTTCGCCGATCCGCCGCACGCGTGCCTCGCGGTACCATCGCTCCAGCGGCAGCTCCTTGCTCACCCCGTAGCCGCCATGAATCTGCACGGCGCGATCGACCACCTTGCCCAGCACCTCGCTCGAATACAATTTCGCGATCGAAGCTTCAGTGCGAAAGTCTTGATGGCGATCTGCCTTCCACGCGCCGTCCCAGGTGAGCCATCGTGCCGCGCGCAGCTCTACCTCCGAGTCCGCCAGCATCCACTGGATCGCCTGCCGTCGCGCGAGCAACTCGCCGAACGTGCTGCGCCGCTTCGCGTGCGCAATCGCCATTCGCAGCGCGGCCACGCCGACGCCGACGTTGCAGGCCGAATATGGAAACCGCAGGCGTGCCAGGAGATCCAGGCACAGGTTGAGACCCTGGCCTTCTTCGCCGAGCCGCTGTTCGACAGGAACGAGACAGTCTTCGAAGGCGACTTCGTTCGGAATCGCGGACGTGCGGATGGTCCGAATTGGGCGCGGCGTGAACCCCGCCTGGCCCTTCTTGATGATGAAGCAGGTGACGCCCTGGCGACCGGCCTTGGGATCGGTGCGCGCGAAGACGACGCCCCACTCCGCCTCGTGTGCGTGCGAGATGAAAATCTTGGTTCCGTTAAGGAGGTAGTGATCGCCCTGACGCACTGCGCGGCACTGGATTGCCCCCGCCGGGTCGGAGCCCCCCGCAGGCTCGGTGATCGCGAAGAAGGTGTACCAGGCATTCCTGATCGTGCCACCCGCGTACGCTTCCTTCTGCTCGGGTGTGCCCGCCCAGATGACTGGCGGCGGGGTGCGGCCGAAGACTCCCGCGCCAGGATTATAAAGGCCCATCCGATGCTGAGCCATTTCTTCAGTCAGCACCGTCATCTCGAAGGTGCTGAGCCCTCCGCCGCCGTATTCCTGCGGCGCGCCCATACACCACATTCCGGCCGACTGCGCCTTGCGGGCGATACGCCAATAGTCGTCTTCGGGAATTTCGGGTGCGTCGGGGTCGATGCGCGCCTCGATGGGAATGATCTCGTCGCGAATGATTTTGCCGACCTGATCGCGCAGCGCGACCAGCTCTGCGGGGACCTGATAGCCGTTGATTGGATCCATCAGATCATCTCCTCGCACGGCTCCGAATTGTCCTTAAGCCCGCGACGCAATGTGTTGAGCCAAAGCTCGCGAATCCATTCCAGGTCGTACGTCCCCCAGGTGCCCTTGAATCGCGGCTCGATGGCTCGAATTTGCTCAATCGCATCGGCAATCTTCTTGATCGCCGCCTCGCCACGCTGCGCGCGGTCGTGAGCGCGGCTGCCCTTCGCGTCCAGGTAGTCCACCAAGCTCTCGAGTACCTCCGCACTGTACCTCCAGAGCCGCTGTTCGCCGCGGGCTAGAGGCTCGTCGTTCGATCGCAGTATTGCATCGGCGGCGTCACACGCGCGCCGGAAGCACTCTGCCGCGCGCGCGAGTTCGACGCGCTTGCGAGGCGCCCTGGCCGGCTCCAGCGGCGGGCG